>OMXS01000003.1 GCA_900315095.1 uncultured Prevotellaceae bacterium
TTGATTACTATAGCCAAACAACAGAGGTAAGGTTGCCTTCTGTCCGAATGCTTCCCTGAAATTTTGTATAAACTGCTTTACCATAAATTCCGATTTATCTATCTATTAATTTCTGCAAAAGTAGATAAAAACTCGACTTATGCGAGTCTTTGGGGATATTAAGTCATGCCGTTTCAGAGTTTCTCTATCTCGCGGAGAATGGTGACGGCCTGGGTGACTGAGGTGACGCTGCTGATGACCATCGAGCGCTTGGGTGTCTCGCGCAGACGGCAGCGACGCAGGTTAGCGGTCATAAAGTTGAGCATCTTCTCGAACGTGCGACTCTGGAAGTAAGGGCTCATGGTGTTGGTGGGATAATAGAGAATCATCTGTCCTTGCTTCAGCATTATCTTCTCACAGCCCAGTCGTCTGCCGATTCTTCGCAACGCCACCACCTGTAGCAGTTCCTCACCCTCGCGGGGCACAGGACCGAAGCGGTCGATGAGGTTGGCGCGGTAGCGTTTCAGGTCGTCGTCGTTCTTTATAAGGTCTAGTTCGCGATAGAGCAGCATGCGTTCTGATGATGATGGCACATAAGGGTCGGGGAAATACATCTCGAGGTCGCTCTCGATGCTGCAGTCGGCAACCCAGTATGAAAGTCCCCCAAGACTCTCCCCCGTCCCCTCCCTGCTAGGGAGGGGCGCAGAATGTTTCGAGTTCTGATTCTTTTGTGTTCCGTTTTCTTGAGAGCGATTACCCCCTTCCCTCTCAGGGAGGGGACGGGGGAGAGTCTGCTCCTCCTCATTCCTCAGTTCCACCATCGCCTCGGTGAGAATCTTCTGGTAAGTCTCGTAGCCCAGGTCCTCCATAAATCCGCTTTGCTCGGCACCGAGAAGGTTGCCTGCACCGCGGATGTCGAGGTCTTGCATTGAGAGATTGAAGCCGCTGCCCAGTTCTGAGAATGTCTCGAGAGCCTCGAGTCGGCGTCGTGCATCCTGTGTGAGCGCCGAGAGCGGCGGAGCGAGGAGGTAGCAGAACGCCTTCTTGTTGCTGCGCCCCACGCGTCCGCGCATCTGGTGCAGGTCGGAGAGTCCGAAGCGGTGGGCGTCGTTGATGATTATGGTGTTGGCGTTCGAGATGTCGATGCCGTTCTCCACGATTGTCGTTGACAGCAGCACGTCGTAGTCGTAGTTCATAAATCCCATCACGGTCTTCTCCAGTTCCTCCGGCTTCATCTGTCCGTGACCTATGGCGATGCGTGCGTCGGGGATGTATTTGTTTATGAGATGTGCTATCTCTGTGAGACCGTTGATGCGGTCGTTGACGAAGAACACCTGTCCGTTGCGGCTCATCTCGAAGTTTATTGCGTCGATAATCACCTCCTTGTCGAAGGTGTGCACCTCCGTCTGCACGGGGAATCGGTTTGGGGGCGGTGTTTGTATGATGCTCATGTCGCGCGCTCCCATCAGCGAGAACTGCAGCGTTCGTGGTATGGGCGTTGCGCTCATCGTTAGTGTGTCCACGTTGGTCTTCATCTTGCGCAGCCGTTCTTTCACCGCCACTCCAAACTTCTGCTCCTCGTCGATGATGAGCAGACCGAGGTCCTTGAACTTCACCGACTTCCCTATGAGTTTATGCGTGCCTATGATGATGTCGATGCGGCCGTTCTCAAGGTCGTCGAGCACCTGCCTGGTCTGCTTTGCCGAGCGTGCGCGCGACAGGTAGTCCACCCTTACGGGCATCCCCTGCAGACGGCTCTTGAATGTCTGGAAATGCTGATATGCCAGCACCGTTGTGGGCACCATCACCGCCACCTGCTTCGAGTCGCATGCTGCCTTGAAGGCGGCGCGCACCGCCACCTCGGTCTTACCGAATCCCACGTCGCCGCAGACGAGACGGTCCATAGGGCGCGGTGCCTCCATGTCGGCCTTCACATCATTGGTGGCTTTCAGTTGGTCGGGAGTGTCCTCATAGAGGAAGCTTGCCTCCAGCTCGTTCTGCATGAACGAGTCGGCAGAGAACGCGAATCCCCGCTCGCGTCGTCGGGCGGCATACAGTTTTATAAGGTCGCGTGCGATGTCCTTTATCTTCTTCTTGGTGCGCTCCTTCAGTCGGTCCCACGCTCCCGTTCCTAGAGTGGAGAGGCGTGGCGGCTTGTCGGTGTCGCTGCGGCGGTATTTGCTTATCTTGTATAGCGAGTGAATGGACACGTCCACCTTGTCGTTGTTCTGGTATACTATGCGGATGGCCTCCTGATAACTGTCGCCTGTAGGTGTGCGCACCAGTCCTGCGAACTTGCCCACGCCGAAGTCAACATGCACCACATAGTCGCCGATCTCCATCTCCTGCAGCTCTTTCATGGTGAGAGCCATCTTGCCTGCGCGTGCAGCGTCTGACTTTAGGCTGTAGCGGTGGAAACGGTCGAAAATCTGATGGTCGGTGAACATGCACAGACGCAGGGTGTTGTCTGCGAAACCCTCGTGAATGGTGGGACTTACGGGTGTGAAGGGGTCGCTGACAATCTCCTTGAGTCGCTCCTGCTGTTTCTTGCTGTCCGCGAGGATGAATATCCGATACCCTTTCAGCGTGTAGTCCTCGAGCGTTTGCTTCAGCAGGTCGAAGTTCTTGTGCAACAGCGGCTGCGGCGAAAAGTCGAACTTCAGCGTTGCCGCAGGAACGCCTGTGGGCTTCGTGCCGAACTCTATGCGTCGAAACTGCAGTGCATCCTCGGTGAACAGCGTGCCGGGACACAGCATCTGATCTGCCTTCATCTGCTGCATCAGCGTCTGCTGCTCCATCTCGGTGAGTCCCTCCATACGCTCTGTCAGCGCCTGAGAGGAGAATCCCTCGCGGTAAATGCGGTCGATTACCTCGCGAACGAAGAGGAAGTCCTTCATCGCAATGATGGTGTCTTGTGGCAGGAACTGCAGGAAAGGTGTCTTCTCGCTGCTCAGCGTTGCCACCTCTGGCACTATGCGTATGTTCTGCTTGCGGTCGCGCGACAACTGGCTCTGCACCTCAAAGGTGCGTATGGAGTCTATCTCGTCGCCGAAGAAGTCGATGCGGTAAGGATATTCGCTGCTGTAACTGAACACGTCCACGATGCTTCCGCGCGCAGCATACTGTCCTGGCTCATAGACATAGTCCACCTCGGTGAAGCCGAAGTCGCGCATCTCGTGGCGCAACAGCGTCACATCTATTGTCTGCCCCACCTTCAGCGAGATGCTCCTCTCGTCGAGAACCTTCTTCGAGACCACCAGTTCAGCGATTGCCGAGGGCTCGCTCACGATGTATAGGGGACTCGACGGGTTCTGCAGCCGTGTGAGCACCTCTGTGCGGAGAATCTCGTTTGCTGCGTCCTTCTGTCCGTATTTCACCTGACGGCGGTAGGAAGAGGGGAAATAGAACACCGTCTCGGTGCCCATCATCTGCTTCAGGTCGTTGTAGAAATATGCCGCCTCGTCGGCATCTTGCAGTATGAAAAGTATTGTCTTTGGCGACTTCAACGCCGCAGCGGCGAACATCATCGGCGCGGCAGAAGCCAATAGTCCTTGCAGGAAAACGGTCTCCGAGGATTTGTCTTCCAGTATGTGTGCCAGCGCAGCCACTTGCTTCGACTTGGCATATTCACCCAATAAGTCTTTTATCTCCATTGTATCAATGTCGGTGCAAAGTTAATGGAAAATATCAAGATACTGAAACTTAAAAGATAAAAAAGAAAAGAATTGACGAGCATTTTCCATATGCTCGTCAATAATATAGGTGTTATAGAAAGGTTATCATTGGCCAATGAATCACTTTTGGACTTCGCCGTATTTATTCAGGAGGGATTCATATCGGGCGCGGGGGCTCGAGTCGTAGGCTTCACGGAAAAAATCGAGATGATATTGCCTGGTAGTTTTGTCCCTGCCGGTCATGCGGAGCGTTTCGTCGATGAAGTTATACGAGTTTTCATCGTCATAGGCCATAAGTGCAAGGTAGAAGAGGCGTATGCGATAGTAGTCATAATGGATGCGTGACACCTCGTAGTCGCGCACTTTACGGAGCGCAGGGAGAAATGCGGGGTCGGGCCATATGGCTACCGCTTCAAGACCTTCGTTGGTTCTGCCCTTGGGACCACTTCTCACATGTTCTTTGTCAAGTCCCTTGGAGTATTCTAACAAACACTCGATGACAGCCGCTTTATCAGCCTCGCGTCGATAGCGGCATAGGTTCGGCAGGGCATCTGCATAACCTTCGTCATAATACATTTGGTGCAGACGGTCGTAGTAGCGTTCTTCTGCGGGCAGATTCTTGAGAATCGTATTCAACCGGTCAATATGCAGCAAGTTGGGAGTAAAGAAGAGCACACTGTCAAGGGTGACACTGTCTTTCTGCGAAAAGATTCTGCGAAAATCAGTTACGGTGTTTTTTTTTACGAAGGTTTCATAGAGATGCGGATACGCCTTCATCAGTTCGGGCTGGCTGCGGAGAAGGCTGTCAATCATAATACTGTCCCTGAGACTCTGGAAATCCCAATGCTCAGTCAGAACATCTACCATATAGTTGGCAACGTTGCTGCGGTAAATGACGTCGCAGGACTGCATGCGGAATCTCGTCGTGTCTCGAAGTGAGCTGTAAAGGATATCGCGGTATCGACTGTCACCGCGAGCCACCAACAGTCTGAACGCCGCGGCACGCGCGGCACCGTTGCGATGACTGCGGGCCAGTGCCACGAGGTCGTCATTGGAGGACACACTATCAAGATGTTCCTGCAGTCTCCATGCCCTAGGCGTGCCGCCCCAGCCGTTATTGTCATAAAGCGAGACACTTGTCAGACTGTCTGCGATGAGCACTGCCTTGGCGTTCTGTGCAAATGCTGCTGTGACAAGACTGAGCATTGCCACACAAAAAATCAACCGCTTTTTCATGTTCTATGTCCTTTCTTGAAAAGCCTTATTGTGAATTAAAGTGTCTGCAGATAGCGTTCTGCCTCGAGTGCCGCCTTGCAGCCTGTTCCGGCAGCGACTACAGCCTGACGGTAGGTGGGGTCGCACACGTCACCTGCTGCAAAGAGTCCTGGGGTGCGCGTCTGTTGTGTTGTGCCGATGGTCTTGATATATCCCACCTCATCGGTGTCAACCCACTTGCGGAACACATCGCTGTTAGGTTTGTGGCCTATAGCGAGGAAGAAACCGTCGATGGCAACGTCATAATGCTGCTCGTCGGCCTCACCTTTACGCTTTACTACATGCATACCTTCAACGCCGTTCTCGCCGTAAAGCCCTGTGGCGTTGTGCTCGAAGAGTATCTCGATGTTCTCGGCAGCCATCACTCGCTCCTGCATTATCTTGGAAGCGCGGAGGAATGGCTTGCGAACAACGAGGTAAACCTTACGGCATAGTTGCGACAGATAGAGTGCATCCTCGCACGCGGTGTCGCCGCCTCCCACAACGGCTGTAACCTTCTTGCGGTAGAAGAAACCGTCGCATGTGGCGCAGGCAGACACTCCCTGTCCGTTGTATTTCTGCTCGTCGGGAAGTCCGAGATACTTTGCCGATGCTCCTGTGGCTATGATTACGGTGTCGGCCTCAATCTTGTCGCCCTCATCAAGGGTGATTATTGCAGGACGGGTGCTGAAGTCCACGTCGGTGACGATGCCCGGAATGACTTGCGCTCCGAAACGTTCTGCCTGCTGCTGCATCTCCATCATCATCTGGTTAGCATCCACTCCGTCGGGATAACCGGGGAAATTCTCAACGATTGTTGTCTGTGTCAACTGTCCACCCATTTGCGGACCGCACACTACGATGGGGCTAAGGTTAGCCCTGCCTGCATAAATGGCAGCGGTGTATCCTGCTGGCCCGCTGCCTATTATTAAGCACTTTGTTTTGTTCATGATATAAATGTAATCCCCCTGCGTTCTTGAGCGGAACGAGTCTTGACGGCCGTTTGTGCCGAAAACTCTTTCCCTTCAGAAGGGCAGGGGGCATGTATGATTTTAAAGAAGTTCTGAAATCTGTTTGTCGATGTTTTCGATACTCTCGGTAGGTTCGAAGCGAGCCACTACCTGTCCTTTCTTATTAATAAGGAATTTAGTGAAGTTCCATTTGATGTCCGCCTTTTCCTTGTAGTCGGGGTCTGCCTCGCTGAGCATCTTGTCGAGTACGGGAGCGATAGGATGTGACATATCCCAACCAGCAAAGCCCTTCTGTTCCTTGAGGAACTTGAACAAAGGATCGGCATCGTCTCCGTTCACCTTAACCTTCTTGAAACGTGGGAACTCGGTGCCGTAGGTCAGCTTGCAGAAACTGTGGATGCTCTCGTCGGTTCCGGGAGCCTGCTGTCCAAACTGGTTGCAGGGGAAGTCGAGGATAGCGAATCCCTGACTGTGGTATTTCTCATAGAGTTTTTCCAGTTCTTCATACTGCGGTGTGAATCCGCACTTTGTTGCAGTGTTAACGATGAGCAGCACTTCGTTTGCATACTCTTTCAGCGACACGATGCCGCCCTTTCTGTCTTTGACAGAGAAATCATAGATTGTCTTCATTTTCTAAATGTAATTGATTGCAATAAGAATTACAATGCAAAGATAAGAAAAAAATCAGTATTCTCAACATTTACTAATCAGTTTAGGTTTTTTTAAGAGACAATTCCTAATTCCAAACTCGATACTAAAAGCCTCTCCCCAAAGAAAAGCCCCCACCACACCTCCCCCCAATAGGGGAGGCTATGAAACACATAACATGCACAGGACCACTATAACCCATAACCTCCTAACTCTTCCAATAGGGTTTTCTCCCGCTCAAATATGGTTATTCCTATTCCTTTTTCGGGAAAAAGTTTGTGTTTAGTATGTAAAATGCTTATCTTTGCACCAGAAAACCAATAAAACAAATACGAATATGAAAAAGTTTACATCTACAATCACGATGATTCTGCTCGCAATGATGGCTTTTACATTCACTTCTTGCGAGGATGAAGAAATAGCACAGGATCTTGCAGGCAGCGAAGGAAGAATATGGCAAGGCACGATAAGCAAGTATTACAATGACCGCTGGGGTCTTTCTGGCGACCACTATCGTACGGTGATTGAGTTTGTTGGTGATCCTTGGCACTGGACAAAAGGCACAGGCTATGAGGTGGATTACGATTTGAACGACCCGTATGGCAGCTATTGGTACAGCGAGTTCGACTGGAGGGTTGACCACAAGGTTATCACTCTGCGCTATGCTGACACAGATTACAAGCCTGTTTACATCTCCGATTATTATCTTACAAACAATCGTTTTGAGGGTTACATGGATGATGGTACAAATAGTGAGATAAAGTTCAGCCTCTATATGATTAAAGATTTCAACTGGGATTATTATAATAATTATAGTTATTATGATGGATTCTATCTCGCTCCTCGCAGGATGGCAGCAGCCAAAGAGGCACCATCAGAGAATGATATCGCTCCATCGGAGACGGTTAAGTTCTCAAGCAAGGGTGCTTTTGCAAAGAAGCAAGCGGCTGAATAAAAATAGTTTCACTAACGTATTAATAACAAAATCGGCACGGGATGTATGTTCCGTGCCGTTATTGTTTCAGGGGTATGTTATTCATCTGCCCAGTTGCTCTCGCCCTCTACTTTCTTCGCGTTGACGTTGAACTTTTGTCCTTTAGAGTTGACGAAGGTTCCTGTGATGCTGTTTGTTGTCCTTTGGATGTAGAATGTTCCTGTGTTCTTTCCCTTGATGTACTCTTTCCAGATGGCGTATCCGTTCTTCTCGCCTGAATATTCCAGATCGATGCTCTTGCCGTTGTTGGTGTTTACGGTGGTGTAACGGTAAGAGAAGAACGGCTCGTCGGGCGATACGTGAAGGTTGGTGTAGGTGAACTCCACACCATATTGTCCTATGGAACCAGAATATACAATCACTCCACCGTTCACAGCCTCCACTTTCGGTGCTGTCTCGGTTGTGTTGGCGGCATTAGCGCTGCTTAATGACAACCCAAATGCTATTGACATAGCGATGAAAAGTTTTCCTGTTGTTTTCATAATTGTTGGTTTTTAGATGTTAGTCGCGGCGGAATATGTCGCGGGTATATACTTTTTCTTTTACGTCATCGAGTGAGGTGTCGTAGCGGTTGGCTATGATTGCGTTGCTCATCTGCTTGAATTTCGCAAGGTCGTTCACCACTTTGCTGCCGAAGAATGTGCTGCCGTCCTCTAGCGTAGGCTCGTAGATGATAACCTGTGCGCCCTTTGCCTTGATGCGTTTCATCACGCCTTGAATGCTCGACTGGCGGAAATTATCTGAGTTGCTCTTCATCGTGAGACGATAAACGCCCACCGTAACCGACCTCTCTTCTTGCGGACTGTAGTCGCCGCGGTTATAATAGTCGTAGTAGCCAGCCATCTTCAGCACGCGGTCTGCAATGAAATCCTTACGCGTGCGGTTGCTTTCCACAATCGCCTCGATGAGGTTTTCTGGTACATCACGATAGTTGGCAAGCAGTTGCTTGGTGTCTTTCGGCAGACAATAGCCGCCATATCCGAACGACGGATTGTTATACTGGTCGCCGATGCGGGGGTCGAGACACACACCTTTTATAATAGACTGGGTGTCGAGTCCTTTCATCTCGGCGTAAGTGTCCAGTTCGTTGAAGTAACTCACGCGCAGAGCCAGATAGGTGTTGGCGAAGAGTTTCACCGCTTCTGCTTCGGTAAGTCCCATGAAGAGCGTCTCAACGTTGGGCTTCAGCGCCGCCTCGCGCAGCAGCGATGCGAACTCATGAGCGGCAGCAACGAGACGTTCGTCGTCCATAACGGTGCCTACGATGATTCGCGAAGGATAGAGGTTATCATATAAGGCACAGCTCTCGCGCAGGAATTCGGGTGCAAAGATGATATTCTCTGAGTTGTACTTGCGTCGCACGTTTTCTGTGAATCCCACGGGGATGGTGCTCTTAATCACCATTATTGCATCGGGGTTCACCTTCAGCACCAACTTAATGACCGCCTCTACAGCCGAGGTGTCGAAGAAGTTCATGCGCGAGTCGTAGTTTGTTGGCGTTGCAATCACCACGAAATCAACATCCCTATATGCCTCTTCTGCATCGAGAGTCGCTTTGAGGTTAAGGTCTTTCGTAGTGAGATATTCCTCCAGTTCGCGGTCGACGATGGGCGACTGGCGGCGGTTCACCATATCCACCTTCTCCTTGATGACGTCAACTGCCGTCACCTGGTTGCGCTGTGAGAGCAACGTCGCTATAGAAAGTCCGACATATCCTGTGCCGGCAACAGCTATCTTTTTCATACTCTGATGTTTACAGTTTTTCAAAGTGGATTCTCAGTTTGTCTGTAGAAAGTGTCATCTTCTTGCCCTTCAGTTCCTCGACTTTAAACGACTGTTCCAATCCTTCCAGTCCGAAAGGCTCAAGTTTCTCGGCATCCTCGAGTACAGGGTCGCCCTCGTTGCGGTTGTTGTAATATGGTTCATAAAGGCGCAGTATCGATGCTGAGTGCTCAAATCTCATCCAAATATTGTATGCGAGGTTGTCGCGGTCGCTCAGATTGATGAGTTTATGCTGTACTCCCCAGAACAACCGCTTCTGCGAGAGGTCTGCTGTGCCGCCTGTGGCTATGGTGTCAACGGCGGTCATGTGCCAGTATCCGTCGAGTTTCCCGTTGCCTGATGTTTCTATGTCGCAGCTTGTCAGCACTCCCGTCAGGCACATCAAGAGTGCCGCAAGAGTTAAATATATGTTGCTTCTTTTCATCTTCATCGTTATAGTTTAAAAAGTCCCGACTTTCTTATAGTTACCTGCACACCGTAGTTGTGCCCTAATATTCCGCCCATATCGGCACCGAAGGCACCGCTGACAGTCCATCCCTGCAGACGGTTGTCGAACTTATAGGCAGCCTCAGCCAGCACGCTGACGTTGTGGTGACGCTTGGTGTATGGGTCGTCGTAGGTTCCGAAGCCCTCCTGATAGGTTCCCAGAATGCGGTATGAGAGGTTTTCGTTAGGCTCGCCGCTTATTCCTAAGTGGAACGCCATAAAGCGGTTATTTTTCACTTCCACCTTTCCGTCTTCGTTATAGATAGGCGAGCGGTATAGCGGGTTGCCCATTACCTGCCCCCAATGCTGCCATCCTGGATAAATATGGTGGTTGTAGTAGTTGTCGCGTCCTGTCACTTGGTCTATGATATTCGGAGTATGGTCGTGATAGGTGGGGCCGCTTTGGTATCTCGAATATATGTACTCGAACACCAGACCGTTAAGCCAGTTGTTGTATTTGTAGTGGAAGTCGATACCCAAAAGCCAGTCTTTGAAGTCGTAGATGAACCATTTGTGATTGTCTCTCTTGTTCCATTCTTCGCCCTCCTTGTATCCTGCATTTGCTTGAAGCATAGCAGAATGATCCTCAAAGAACTTGTCGGCATACACTCCAAGTCGCCAGGCATCAGCGTCATAGTTGATGCGCAGCATCCAGGAACCAAGTATGTTGCCCTCTTCGTTCTTATATGTTGTCTCGCTGGCATCACCGCTTCCGTTAGGAAAGAGTGCGTGCCAATAGGCGCTAAGGCCTGTAGCGTTCTCTAGAACGTCGAAAGTTCCGTCGGCATTCGGCTTGTATCGCGTGCCTCCGAACTGCGTTGCCATCTCCAGTCCTGCCTCTACGGAGAGCGGGAAGAATGCGTCCTCGTTGCCCACTTTCAGGTAACCCGCTTTGCTGTGATACAGCACTCCGTCAGTATATCGTTGCTGGCGTTTGGTGAAGTCGTGCTGCCAGTTGTTGTCGGTGTACTTTCCGTATGCGATGTGTCCTTTCAGGTGGAGCCATCCTCGGGTAAGAGGGACTGTCCAATATTCGGGCAGCGCCAGTCTCACTTGTGGCACAGGACGGGCATTGATGCCAAAAGTCTGCGAACCGCTCGACAACAGATTGTCCTTCATCTGCATAGGATAGTGCTTGCTTCCTATTGTAAGTGCTCCGCTCAGCCAACGCAGTTCGCCGTATGCTTGTTGCACAACGAACTTGCTGGTGTAGTTGAACGGCACCACAAGGTCAACGCCGTAGCCTATGCCCCAGCGTCTGCCTGAGTCCACACGCAACGGTCTTTCCACAGCCGCGCGCAGGTATCCGTTGTTCTTCTCCAAACTGCTCAAGCCGTGTTTGTTGGCATTGAGCCACAACGGAGTGGTGCCGCGCGAGAACGAGCCTTGCGCTTCCACCATATATCCTAGTCCGTGCAGCGGTTTCAGAGGTTCTTTCCTTTCTTCCTCTTGCGCCCAGATGGCGGTGGCGGTGAATGCCGCCAGCATGAGGGTAAATATCTTTTTCATCATAAATTCCGTGTTGCAGGTTTACACCTTATTAATAAATAACGCACGCAAGGCGTTTTTAGTATTATTCCACTCATATTTATTTGCATTCCCATTGATGGTCTTTCACATCCTCATTGATGGCCTTTTGCATTCTCATTGATGTCCTTTTACAATCCCAATGATACACAAATGACATTCAAGATATCCCCTTTTAGAGTGAAAAAAGAAAGAAGTGTCGATTTGTTGTTTCTTATTTTTAAATCGTCAGAACCGCCAGTTTCAAGTCAATTTCAATGGTCTCTAATCCTCAAAAACGGCAACAAGAATAACCTTTAGGGAAAATCCCGCGCGGAGTAGGGAAAATCCTTTGCGGGGGTTGATAATTTGTTGTTTCTTTGCAACGTAAAACATTACGAACAATTAAAAACTTACAGATATGAAAAAGATAATCATCGCTCTTACAGCACTGTTGACAATGGCAGTAAATGCCAACGCTATGAGCTACGAGCAGGCTCGCCAGGAAGCGTTGTTCTTGACAGACAAGATGGCTTACGAACTGAACCTGACCGAGGATCAGTACGAAGCAGCGTATGAGATCAACCTCGACTATCTCATGAGTGTTGACACTCGCGACGATCTCTACGGCACATATTGGACACGCCGTAACCTCGACCTGAGCTACATACTCCTCGACTGGCAGTACAACGCTTATGTAGCAGCGTCTTACTTCTATCGTCCATTGTATTGGAGCGCAGGTTACTGGCACTTCGGAATCTATGCACGCTATCCGCACCGCTCATATTTCTACTTCGGATACCCGCACTTCTGGTACACCTATCGTGGCGGCCACAGCTGGCATCACAACGGAGGCAGAAGCTGGTATCACGGACGTAACTGGGGTATGAGCCACAGAAACAGTCACGGAGGACGTGGACACGGAATGCGCAACGGATACGATCGCGGTGACTATCGCAACCATAAGCCAGGCGGATATAGTGGACGCGGACGTGATCACAACAACAATCACGGCAACTTCGACAACAGACGTGGGCATGATAACAACCGCAATCACGGCAACTTCGATAACAGACGCGGACACGACAACAACCGCAGTCGTGGCAACATGGACAACGCCCGTATGCGTGACAACAACCGCAATCGTGGAAACATAGAAAGCGGACGTGTGCGCGACAACAACCGTAACGGCAATATTGACAACGGACGCGGTCGTGACAATAATCGCAGCGGCAATTTCGACAACAACAACCGTCGCTTCGACAACTCTCGCTCTGGTTCAATCACAACACGTCGCGGCACCATAAATGCTGGTGAGCGCATGGAAAAGAGAGGTTCGATTGACAGGAACTCGTCAGTAAGACAGGAGCGCGTATTCGACCGCGCCAACACTTCTCGCGAGAGCAGCACCCGCTCTACAGCACGCGGAAGCTTCGAGCGCAGAAATAGCGGCAGCTCTTCAATGCAGAACCGTCCATCAGGAACCTTCTCACCAAGCCGCAGCTCATCACCAAGCTCTAATCGCAGCAGTAGCAGCGGTTCGTTCGGAGGTGGCTCACGCGGAGGTTCTCACAGCTCTGGCTCGTTCGGAGGTGGTTCACGCGGAGGTTCTCACAGCTCTGGCTCGTTCGGAGGCGGTTCACGCGGAGGCGGTAGTCACGGTTCACACGGCGGTGGCGGTCACTTCGGAGGACGTAGATAATAATAAAAAAACTACAATATTTAAAGATCGCATTCATAAAAGATCTCTATAGGTGAAACATAAAGGTAAAAGTGATTTGATAACAAGGAACTCATAATAAAAGGATAACACGACAGTCATTTTAAATAATCTGAGCGCCTCGCGATGTGAAATCGCGGGGCGTGTTTTGTTATGGTATCATTAGGGTGCGCACTTCAGCGTTGCTCATGCGCTCCACCTCGCGCATCTGCTTGCCGAAGAACTGTGCCTGTATTGCCTTGTTTATTATTCCGTGACCTACGGCGAGAACAGTCTGCCCTTTGAAATGTTCATTTATGAAGTCGATGAAACGCTGGGCGCGTTGCAAAAGTGCATCAAGACTCTCCACATCATCAGGGAACGGCACGCCTTTAAGGCCGGGAATGTATCGTCCGGTGAATGCTCCCCAGTCACGTTCGCGCAGCAGTGGGGTGGTGATTACTTCTGCATGATGCGGTTCGGCGATAATCCTGCATGTCTCGATGGAGCGGTTCAGGTCGCTCGCCACGAAGGCATCGATGCGGCGTTGTGCCATTTCGCCTGCTAGGCGTTGTGCCTGCTCGATGCCGCGAGGGTTCAGTTGTCCCTGCGTTTGTCCCTGCATAATCTGGTTCTCGTTGTCGAAAGTCTCGCCGTGTCTCACCAGTAGAAGTGTCGTCATTATAGTCGTTTTTATTGTTCTGCGTGCAAAATTACTAAAAAACGCGAGCATTTTATTCCTTGTGTAAGTGTTTTTTCTTGGTATATTCTTATCAAATAATAAAAAAAGTATTACTTTTGCAGAAGAGAAACCTAAAACATTAACGATATGAAGATTATTCAGAGCAGTATTTTTCGCGCCATCGTAGCTATTGCTATGGGTGTGTTGTTAGTGAAAGATCCTTCGGGCACGCTTAGATGGATTACCATTCTGCTGGGCGTTTTGTTCCTTGTGATGGGTGTGATGTCGTGCATCAACTATTTCGTTCGCATCTTCCAGGAGCGCAAGGAGGCAGTAGAGATTGACGAAAAAGGGCGTCCCGTGCGCCGTAGTGCTTTCGGAAAGGGCCGTTCGTCGTTCCCGATGTCTAGTGTGGGCAGCGTTCTTTTCGGTCTTGTCCTTATCCTTCGTCCCGACCTTTTCGATGAGATTCTGATGTATATCCTTGGCGCTTTTATCATCGTTGGCGCCATCAACCAGTTCGTGAAGCTCGCTCTCATCAACCGCGTCGTGCGTGTTCATTGGCTGTTTTGGGTTCTTCCGACCATTCTTCTCATCGTCGGCGTTTGGCTGATAGTCAAGCCTTTCGAGGTTCTCGATACCACGATGTATGCTATCGGATGGTGTTTGCTGGTGCTCGGAGTGGTTGAGTGCATCACCGCAATTAAAGACTATGCAGCCAGCAAGAAGATTGCTGATGCTGAAGAGGTGATTGAGGAGGCTGAAGTAGTGACCGAAGAGGTTAAAGACGCAGCCGATGAAGCCGCTGAAGTGAAAGAAGAGGTAACCGAAATAGTGGTAAAAGAGGAATAAAAAGAATTGAGTTGGTGTGAACAAATCACACCAACTCAAGGTTTAATAGCTTTTGCAACTTGGAAATTGCTGTGTTCTTATCGAGCATTTCCTTGTATAGTTCGCGTCGGGTGAGCGCTTTCCCGATTTCTTCATCTTTCGCCTTGCGTAGCGTTAGCGTGATGTCGTCGTTCTGAAGGTCACGGATGAGCGTTGCCTTAATGCTTCCCTTAATCTTGTTTATGTCTTCGAGGAGCAGTTCGTTGTCAACGACAACCTCGACGTTGGGGAACTCTGTGATGCGTGGTATCAAGTTCTTTATGCGTGCGGAGACGCCTGCCAGCTTCGCAGGCATGCGTTTGCACATAGCCAACCACACCCTGTGGAGGTCTTCTTCGTTGAAATTCTTGTGCTCACCAGTATCTTCTATCTTCACCTCTTCTACGAGGTAAGAGTTTCCTTCCGGCCCTTTGCTAAGTTTCTTGAAGGAGTTTCCGATGCCGCTTAGCTTTATAGTCTTGCGCGGTTCGGGTGTTTTAGGCGTCTCGGTGCTTGTAGAAGGCACCGTCTTTTGCGGTTTAGGAGCATGCAAATCTTGAGGCACGCCGCTCTCGGATGTCTCTTTTCTCGTCTCACCAGCCGCGGCCACCTGCGCTGCCGCTTGCTTGGGCTGGCTTTGCTTCATTATTTTCTGGAACAGGGATTTTAATCTTCGGGGCTGGCGCCCCGCACCAGGCACATCCTCCTCTTGCGTTATCTGCGCCACCTCTATCAGCGTGAGTTCCACCAGCAGACGCTTGTTTGAACTCTGCTTGTAGGTGACATCACATTGGTTCATTATCTTCAGAGCCTGATAGAGGAACTTAACAGGGCATCGCTGCGCCTGTTCTTTGTACCGCTCTTCCAGTCGCTGGCTCGTCTCGAGCAATCCTACTGTCTGCGGGTCTTTAGCCATCAGCACATTGCGAACGTGCTTTGCGAGTCCTGTAATGAGATTGCCGCCGTCGAAACCCTTTGCCAAAGCGTTGTTCAACAGCACCATAATGTCCGCCGCCTTGTTCTCTAAGGCAAGGTCGATGATGCGGAAATAGTTGTCGCTGTCTAGCACATTGAGGTCCTCAATTACCTTCTGGTAGGTGATATTCCCTTGACAGAACGACGCCGCTTGGTCGAAGATGCTCAGCGCATCGCGCATTCCTCCGTCTGCTTTCTCGGCAATCACGGCCAACGCTTCTTCCTCGTAGGTGATTCCCTCCTTGTCGGCCACCATCTTAAGGTGGTCGATGGTGTTCTTCACCGTCATGCGTTCGAAGTCGTATATCTGGCAACGCGAGATGATAGTGGGCAGAATCTTGTGTTTCTCAGTTGTGGCGAGGATGAATATCACATGTGCAGGCGGTTCCTCGAGAGTCTTGAGGAAGGCATTGAATGCTTGCGTTGAGAGCATGTGCACCTCGTCGATTATAAACACTTTGTACTTTCCCACCTGCGGCGGAATGCGTGTCTGCTCCATCAGAGCCTTGATGTTCTCCACTGAGTTGTTGCTTGCGGCGTCGAGTTCAAAGATGTTGTAGGAGCGCTGTTCAATGAAAGCCTTGCAGCTCTCGCATTCCCCACATGCCTCACCTTCGGCCGTAGGGTTCTCGCAGTTGATAGCTTTCGCGAAGATGCGGGCGCATGTTGTCTTTCCCACTCCTCGCGGTCCGCAGAAGAGATAGGCATGAGCCAGTTTGCCACTCTTCACAGCATTCTTCAGCGTTGTCGTGAGTGCCTGCTGGCCTACCACCGTGTCGAACGACATCGGACGGTATTTTCTTGCCGAAACGATATATTCCATTACTTTTTTATTGTTTAAATGGAGTTAAGGAGTCAATGGAGTTGTGGAGTTAAGACAACAGCATTGTTTGCTGGTTCCATTGCGGTGTCGTCTTAACTCCATAACTCCTTGACTCCATTACTCCCTGTATTTTTCCATCAACAGTATCTCCGGGCGATACTCGAAGTGCATAGTGTCGTAGTGATACCAGCGTCCGCCCCAGATGAAACCGTGCTTCTCGAAGATTTCCACAATCTCGTGCGGCATCTTGTTCTTGTAAGGCACGTTGTCGGTTTCTTTCGCACCGGGCTTTGCCCACAGCCAATAGGTCTTGTAGTTGCCGCCGATGTCGATGGTCATTCCATAGGAGTGGGCGCTCAGACGGTTTGCACCGCGCACCTGACGCCAGTAGAACGAGCCTTCAGATTTGAAATATGCCTTGAACTCTGGGTGCTTTGCCAACTCGTCGCGCACCGCCTTCAGGTGTTCTGCGGCACCGTTTACGGTGGTGAACAGCACGCTCTGCCCGAACCAAGGCACGCTTACGAGATGCTTGCGCACGGCTGCTGCCGAGTTGCCATACATCTTCTTGAAAAGCGCCTCGTTACGACTGCGCCCCGCATCTTGCTGGAATCCTGGTGTCCAGGAGTTGAGGTCGTACTTGAAAGCGAACATATCCTCGATGTCAGAATCGTCGAGCTTCTGCACGAAAGACTTCTGGCGACCGTCGTCATAGGTCATTTCGGTTCCGTCCTTGAAAAGGATTTTATTGTTGCTATACCCTTTGATGAAGTCTGGATAGGCATCAATCAGAGCCTGTGCACCAGCAGGAATGTTTGCCTGCTGTGCCTCCTCTGCCTTTATTTCGGGTGTTGCAGCCTCCTGTTTCACGTTCTCCTGAGCGTCATTTGCTGCCTTTTGCGGCTCTTGAGTGTCTGGTTTGTTGTCCTTACAGCCCAAACCGACAGCAAACACCGATGCCATCACCAGCGTTGCTGCCATAAGAGATAATATCTTTTTCACGATGTTTGTATTATCTTATGATAAAGTATAGAAGTGCAGGATAAAAACTCCTGCACGCCTTTAAATTCTTGTTACTCGTACTTATGTAAGAACGTGATGTTGTAGTTCTCGTATTTGTTGAACTCCCTTGCAGGAACCTCGTTGCGAGTAGGTCTGTACCACGACTGCGAGTTGAAGTAAGAGCGGAGCTGAGAGTCCTGGAAACGGCGGCCGTGACGTGCGTAGATAGAGTTCTTCAGCACGCGAATCTGACCTCTGTCCATGTATTGAATATCGCTATAAGATGCATAGCGTGTTGACAGCCAGTCGTACTGAGTCCCCCAAGCCACGTTGCTGTTGTAGTAATAGTTGTTTGGACGTGCCTTCTGTGTCTTGCGAGGGATTGACGGCACCTGTGCCTTTGCCTCGTTGATACCTGCCAGAGCCAATAATGCTGTCAGCATCATGACTACCAATGTCTTGCGATTCTTTAAAATGTTCATAGTCTTTAAGTTTTAAGAGTTTTGTGAAATGTGTGATTGGTTTAGGTTACAAAGATACAAAAAATTATCTTTCAACAATGCCATTTATCGTTTCTTAACAGTTTTTCTTTTGCTTCCGCGATGTCAGTTGTGTTTGGATGTGTGTTCATAAATGATTAGTGAGTGGCTCAGAAGTCATGAGTGAGGGTGTAAGAGGTATCTAATGAGGATGTAAAACATATCAAGTGACGGAACAATGTTATTAACTTTGTGTAAAAACAATATAAAATATTGATATTGTGATACTTACATCATTTTAAGGTTTAAAAGTAGGTCAAAAAAGAACCTCAAAAAAGAACCGTAAAATGGAAGCAAAAGCAGTAAATCAATTAGGAGTTTTTAACACTTCCCTAAATTTCAACCTTAGAGAGCCAAAGAAGAAGGCAAGCGTTATTTATGCCGTTGTCAAGGTGGGACAAAAGCAAGTTAAAATCCCGCTGAGGGAGAAAATTCTAACTTGTGCTTGGAATGCAAAGAAACAGGAATGCAACTATTTGCCCGCGCTCACACAGGCAGAAAATGCCCGCAACTTGGCAGTTAATGAGAAAATAAGTAATGTTAAATTTTGTTTTTACAAAAATTTTTTGTACCTTTGCAATATAGGGGATTGCGTGGAACAGATAAAAAACTACATTGAGACGGCAACCCCGCATAACAATGAAACTAACTCTATGGGAAGACCTAAGGCAGCAACAACACTCATTAAAGAAGCCTTTGCAGAGTGGAAAGACAGAGGAACGGCAAAGGAGAGCACCGTAAATCAGAACAAAACCACCGTTAGCAAGTTTTGCAGATATATTTCAGAGGGCAAAAAGGCAGACAGCGCACGCAATTATCTAACCTCAAAGGCAATCAAAGAGTGGGCGGATATGATGTGTGAGCAAGGCACTGCCGCACGCACCATTGATGAGAATTGTAAACTTATAACAAAACTCATTAATGACTACCTTAGCATCAAATATGACTTGGGGCGCGTGGTTTATAAAAATATCTCCCACAAGGTAGATGGAGGCAAACGCACTGAGGTAACAGTAGAGGAATTGCAGACGCTTGAAATGGCGCAAGACCTCAATGTTAAGGAAACGGAGGCAAAGGATTTATTTATGATGCAGTGCCTTACGGGTGTGCGCGTCTCAGACCTGCCCAAACTCTTTTCTAAGGACTTTACAGAGGGAACAGAGGACGGAGTTAAGACACTGACAATTGAAACAAAGAAAAATGAAATAAGCGCGTATATTGTAGTAAATGAGAAAATAGAAACTCTTATGCAGAAGTATGAGGGTAAACGTTTTAAGCACTTGCAGCCAAAAGATGCAAAGTCATTTGAGGACAGATATAACAGGGTATTGAGAGCGTTGTTTGCAAAGTGTGGCATTGAGAGGGAAATAACATATAAACAGCAACAGGGGAAAAAGGTTATAGAGGTAACGGGTAAATTATGCAACCTCATAACATCACACTTTGCCCGTCACACATTTATAACGCAGAAATGCCGTGAGGGGTGGAGTGCTGTCAAACTGAAGTTCTGCACAGGCCACACAAGTGACAAAATGATAACTGAGATATACTCACACTTGTCAAAGGCTGAGAATGATGACAAGAACAGGAAACAAGTAGTAGAAGAGTACAAGCGCGTGCAAGGTGTGGCAACACAGGAACAGAGCGCACAGGGCGCAACGGATATGATAAAGGAGAAAAAAAGCGTGTTGGCATTTCTTGGCGCGCCCGCTGATGAGTTTATAGACTGTGAAGATATTGACACCTTGGATAACCTCATTTTCCGCAAGTATGAGAAAAGACTATTTGCGCAAGGTGTGCCCGTGGAAAAGATAAAAGAGATATATAACGGTACTGGAACCGTTAAGGACAAAAAAAAGGTGTTGGACGCTCTGAAAAAGGAAATGGAAAACGCAAGTATCTAAGGGACTTAACAAGGACTTTGACAACACCATTTTAAGGGCATTGGGGACATTAAAAACTCAGTGCCTTATATTTTTATTTCAGATTTTCAATAACTCAACAGGGGGCATTTTATGGGGTGTTTCACGGGGAGAAAAAAGTGTCATTGAGATTTTTTTTATTAAAAAGTGATACTTTTTGAAAGTTAGGTATATTTATTAATAAATAAGAATTCTAACTAATAAGATATATGGTAAAAGGTACAAGGCATAACGCAGAAACACTCCATAAAATAAGTAAGGGGGTAAAAAAGTATTATGAGAATGAAACACCCTATCAGCGGGAGTTAAGAATAAGCAAGCTAAAGCAGAGAAAGTTTATTGAGAAGACTCTATATGAGAAATATATGAGTAAGTAACTAAGTTAAAATTTCATATTATTATTATGTGAGACGGGACGCATTGCAAGGCGGTTGGTACTTGTTTTCCCCTAAATGTTTTCAGGCATCATTTGCCCGTCTCACTTTTCTTTTTAACAATAAAAACGTTTGGGATTTGTAATAATTTTTATAAACATTTGGGATAATGGAAAACACTTTTTTTTGCTCACTCTCAACGGAGAGCATTGAGGACAAAGACACAAGCATTTGGGGTTATTTGCGGTATGAGACGCGGGAAATAACTACAAGTGAACTTATGCGGGCTATTAAGGACAAACGCGCATTTGCGGGAGTATTCAATAAGAGAGAATTCACGCAGAAGAACAAGCGCATTGAGAATTGGAAGCAAACTAACATCATACCCGTGGACTTTGACAACAGGAAAATGACGTTTGATGAATTTGCAAAGATGACAGAGACAGCGGAACGGCTAAAGCCTACCATTATATATAACACTCAGAATGACGGGGTAAAGGGCAACAGGTACAGGGCATTATATATATTGAACGCACCCGTTACAGAGGTTGAAACATATAAACGCTGTTATGATAAAATAGTGAGCCATTGGGAGAGAGTAACGGGAGAGAAAAACAAAGACAATTGCGGGGGTGTTGTCACTCAAAGTTTTGCGGGTGCAAAGGACAAAGTTATTTATTATGGTGTCACCTATGACGTTAAAGACTTATTGGGGGACGGTGAGGAACACAGGCAGAGCGTTGAGCGCGCGCGCGCAGATATTGAGAGGACACCGTTTTTAAATGACTTTTTTAAGTTAAATGTTATTGAGGTTATTGAGAAGTATATTGGCATATATCCAAGCGTTGAGAGCACTCCGTTAACACAGGCAGATGAGGAACAGGCATTTATATTAATTCCTGATGATTATATGCAGATAAAGAGATATTGGTATCAGACAGAGGACGTTTTAAGGGGCAGCACATACACAGAAATAAGGAAGATAAGAGACGGAGAGCACAGGCGCAAGAAGTTGTTTATAAATGCCATTATAAGACGCTTAATTATGCCCACAATTAGTTTTAATCACCTCCTTTTTAATCTCTTATATGAGTTTCATCATTATATGATTAATGACGGCAACACAATAACGCGGAAAGACATTTATAATATAGCACTGAGAGCATATAAAGCGGACTTGTCAATGTATGAGGAATTGAGAGAAAAACAGAAGAAACACAAGTTTATTGTTAACCCCGCATATTGCATAAAGTACGGCATCTCAAAGAACGCGGCAAAGCGCATTGCCATAATGCAGATGAATGATGCAAGGATAGGAGAATGTTATGATTTTTTGAAAACAGAAAAAGAGAATTTGCAGATATTGCGGGACAACGGCATTAATATATCTCCAAGGACACTAAAAAGGTGGAAAGAAAGAAACGGGATAACAAAGAAACGGAATAATAAAATAATGAGTTAACAGGGTAAGAGTTAATAAGATAATGAGATAACAGGTAACAGGATAATGAGTAAAAAAGATAATAGGATAACGGGATAATGAGATATAGAGTTAACAGGGAACAGGGAAAAAAGTGCCATAGAGAATTATAAAGAGAAAAAAAAACATTATAGTTCTCAAAGGCACTTTTTTGTTATGAGGATGGCCGGCAGAAAAAAACAAGTAACAGAGTATTGAGATAATAAATAATAAGATGATGATGTAACGGATAACGGAATAATGAATAACGGGGATGACATTATATAAGACACACAGAGCGTTTTATTGTCATTGTCTTGTTACTTGTCAGCCAAAAAGAGATAATGCAACAGGGAGCGTTTAAGACACCTTGAACGGCATTAGTTTAGCATTTATTAACACTTGTAATGATATTAATTGAAAGTGTTGCAGAATAAGGGAAAAACGGAATAATGAGAAGATAACAGGATAATGAGATAAAGAGTTAACAGGGGACAGGGAAAAAAGTATCATAGAGAATTATAAAGAAGAGAAAAACATTATAGTTCTTTGTGATACTTTTTTATAAGAAACAGAGATAACAAGGTAATGAGATGTTGAGATAATGCAGTATTGAGGTAATGATGTAAGAGTAATAAGATAATGAGATAACAGGGTAAGAGTAATAAGATAATGAGATGTTGAGATAATGCAGTATTGAGGTAATGATGTAAGAGTAATAAGATAATGAGATAACAGGGTAAGAGTAATAAGATAATGAGATGACAGGTAACAGGATAAAAAGTGCCATAGAGAATTATAAAGAGAGAGAAAAACATTATAGTTTTCAAAGGCACTTTTTTGTTATGAGGATACCCGGAAGGAAAAACCTTGTTAAATGGCATAGATGAGAACGGGTAAAATTTGGGTTGTCAGAGTGCGTTTTAAATTGTCATTATAAGGCATTAATTAACCCCTCAACTATCCATTGAAAAATCACTTTTTGTGTGAAAAGGGGTGGCGTTGGGGTTTCCTGTGTTTCATTTTTTTAATGACATAGGGGGGGAGTGTTGTAGAGTGTGGACGGTTGAGGTAACAGGCAAATAAAAAAGCCAACACCCCATATATAAGGTGTTGACTGATGCCGCTGTTACCCACACGGAAATAACAGCCCATATATATATAAACTTAGACTAAGGCATTTTTTAAAATGACTGCGTACCCGCTTGGTGTAGTTGTTTGTTGCTGAATGAGCACGCAGTCAAACCGTAGTTTTTTGCATTTATCTATATATAAATAGTCTGATACTTTAAAAAAAATTTCAAAAATCTGATACTTTTTGAAAGTTAGGTATATTTATAATTAGAAGATAAAAATAACATTTTAAAAAACACACGGAACAATGGAACTAATAACAGCATTATTTGTCTGCGCGTACTCTTACATTTTATGTGAGTGCATTTTAAATGCCGTCAGGATAACGGCGCAGTGCATAGAGAGTACAATTAACAATGAAAGGGAGGACACTAACAACACAGAAAATAACTTAGACAAAAACATTAATGACAATGAAAAGACAAACAGAGACTTGGAAAAAGATTAAAGAGTACGGGGGTAAGTACTCAGTGAGTAACTTGGGTAGAATAAGGAACAACAGCACAAACAAGGAGCTAAAGACTTGCATAAATGACTACGGTTACAACGTTGTGCAACTGTGTAAACAGGGACAACCGCAAACGCACTTGGTGCATAGATTGGTGGCAAAGGCATTTATCCCAAACAATAAGGAGTTGCCGCAGATTAACCACAAGGATGAAGTAAAGACAAACAACAACGTCAATAACTTGGAGTGGTGCACGGCAAGTTATAATAAGAGGTACAGCAGCGCAAAACCCATAATGGGGGTTAAGTATGATGTTATTATAGCGTTGCCTTCACTTACAGACTGCACCCGCTTGGGGTTTAAGCCTTCCGCGTTGTCAGTGGCGGCAAACAATGGCGGCAGGGCATACGGCTTTACTTGGACTTATATTAACAAAGAGACGTATAATAATCTTAAAAAACTAATGAAACAGGACACACACATTATTGCAATATGAGGAACTTGAAGAGAAAAATAAATAACTATCTTATGACTCTGTACGGGGAAAAACAAGACGCTTGGGACATACCGCTAAATGAGTTTTTATATATGGAACAGGTGATGAGTGAGTTAAAAAAGGACATAAAGGACAACGGTATTTTTACCCTTGACAGATACCACCAAAAAAAGGTTAACCCCGCGTTAAAGACCTTTGCGGAACTATACCCCAAATATGCAAGCCTTATGGGGGAACTTGGGATAACACCAAAGGCATTTGCAAAGATAAGGGGCAAAGATAACGGGGAAGAAGTGGATGAGTACATTATGAGCCTTACGGGAGAAAAAAAATAACTAAGACAAAAAACAATTGAAAAATGATTAAAACAGATGACAAATTAAACCTGTTGGACGCTGTTAAGCGTTTGGCAAACAAAGAAGATTTTAACCTAAGACAGAAGCAGGCAAATGACAAGGCACTGAGAAAATTCAAGGAAATGGGAATAAGTAACGCAGGCGCGTTTAACTTTGAAATGCGCGCGGTGATGCCTAATGAAAACATTGTTGGCACTCACACAATGGGTTTTTACGGCAAAGGTGCAGAGGGTGACGTTTTGGACAAGGTGCTTTTCCTTGACAACTTGATGTGTAGCGCAAAGTTGCCGTTTATTGACATTAACGGTGTTGAGTGGTGTGATAATATGCCCGTGACAGATGACAATGAGGTTATTAACACCGTGCTTAAACCCCACCGCCTTGCAACAAGTGTGACAATTTCACGGGAATACCTCAATAACGTTGAGCAGTACAATGATATGCTTTTGCAGTTGCTTGCTAACGCTGTTTATGGCAAACTTGTTGCTTCTATGTTTTCCGCAAGCGTTGGAACATCAATAAATCCGCGCGGTCTTTTTGGTGACTTGGAGCAAGTGAGTATCTCAAGCCTTGAGGACTTGACAGATTTACAATATGAGGGTGACAAGCAGATGACTAATAACGTATGGGTTATTAGTCCAAAGGCAAAACAAGCCATTAATAAAATGGCATCCTACCCGCTTATTAATAACGGTGAACTACTTAACAACCCCGCTATTTGTTCAAGTAAGGCGCAGGATGGTTTAGTGGGTTATTTACCACTTGACTATGTTGCAGTTGGTCAGTGGGCTTGCGGGAGCATCACCATTGACAATATGTCAAGGGCAAAAGAGGGAGAAATAATTATATATATTGATTGTTACTTTGACTTTGCTAACCTTAACCCTAACTTTGTTAAGGTAGGTGTTATCTCAGAATAATAAAGTAAAAAAACAGACAATATGACACTAACTTATATGTTTAGGGGTGAAGTTGATTATATCATAAAACAGGACGGCACCATAATAAGAAACAATATTGACAAGGACAAAATAATAGAAAGAGACTTAAAAGGCAGAGAGTTTTTTGATTTTTAGTGTGTTGAGAGAGAGGAAAAAAGGGGTGAGAGTTGTTTATCTCACTCCTTTTTTGTGTGTTAAGACAGGTTAAAGATTTGGAGGGTGTTTTTAATTGAGTTATCTTTGTAAAAAGAACAATAAAAATAACCCCTACTAAAAAATCTTATTAAGTGATTGAGTATTAACAAGTTAGCGTATTTTAGAACAAAGTTATTAACTTTGTTGAACAATGTTATTAACTTTGTTCGCCCGTTTGCTACATATTGGAAACTAAGGAGTTACGAATGACGTTTTTTGAGCATAGAACTTAGCCATAAACCAGCGAATGTCAGCATGCCGTTTAGCATCAGCAGTTCGTAGCCGAAATGGTAACCTGTGGCGGCACCAACCACTTTGTCGATGGCAAAGCAGAGGAGGGGAGAGGCTACGGCGATATAAGGCACGGCGCGGTTTGCGGGCATGCGGCGCGTGAGAAGCCCGAAAGCGAAAAGTCCGAGCAGAGGTCCGTAGGTGTAGGAACATAGCACGTAGATGGCGTCTATTACCGACGAGCTGCCCACGCTGTCAACAGCGAGGATGATAACGGCGAAGATTGCCGCCATCAGGAGATGTACCTTGCGCCGCAACATTTCATCATCTTTACGCTCGCGAATGTCCACGCAGTAGCTTGTCGTCATTGCTGTTAGCGCCGAGTCTGCCGAACTAAACGATGCAGCCACTATTCCGATGGTGAAAAGCACCACAACCGTGCTTCCGAGACTGCCCGAAGCAGCAAACATAGGCAGTAGTTCGTCGCCCGTTTGGGGCAGAGCCACGCCTCTTTGTTGTGCCAGCAGAACGAGCAACACACCAAGAGACATGAAGAGAAGGTTGGCAGGCACGAAGGCAAGTCCATAGGTGCACATGTCTTTCTGAGCCTCGCGCAATGTCTTGCAAGTGAGGTTTTTCTGCATCATGTCTTGGTCGAGTCCTGTCATTACGATAACAATGAAGATGCCGCTAAAGAACTGTTTCCAGAAGTTTTGCCGCGACACCCAGTCGTCGAAGACAAACATGCGCGAGTGTTCGTCGGCTGATATCGCTTTGACAGCATCGCTGAAGCCAAAGCCAAGTTCTCCCATTACATTATATATAATAAGGAGTAGGGCGGTGAACATGCATAGTGTCTGGAATGTGTCTGTCCAAACGAGAGTCTTGATGCCGCCGCGACGGGTGTAGAACCATATTAGCGAGACCATCGCAATTACCGTGAAGGCGAACGGGAGGTGTAGAGGGGAGAGCACAAAGCGGTGGAGAATGATGCATACGACATAGAAACGGACCGCTGCACCAGTCATCTTCGACAGCAAGAAGAACCAGGATCCTGTCTTGTAAGCGCCTTTTCCCAGTCGCCGGTCAAGGTAGGTGTATATCGTGGTGAGGTTAAGTCGGTAATAAACGGGCAAAAGGATGAACGCTACGGCAATGTAGCCGAGGATGAAGCCGAGGCACGTCTGCAGATAGGTCATCTGCATCGTCATTACCATTCCTGGCACCGAGACGAACGTGATGCCCGAGATGCTGGCGCCAATCATGCCGAACGCCACCATATACCAAGGCGAGCGGCGGTTGCCTCGAAAGAATGTATCGTTGTCGGCACGCCTTGATGTGAGCTTGCTGAACAGCATTAGCGCCCCGAAATATGCAAGAATAGTAAATAAAATTATCATATTGACTGCAAAATTACACTTTTTCAGTCAAATAGTTCGTGTTTTCATATAAAATAATTACATTTGCAGTTGAAAGAGAAATTTGTGAGTAGAAGTTTAAGAAGTTTAGGAGCGCATTTCTAAACTCTCGTATTCCTAAACTCCATAGATAAGAAATAAAGAACAGAAACAAATAAATATAACAACAATGTCAAAGCAAAAGAAATTCATCTTGCAGGAAAGCGAGATTCCAACGCAGTGGTATAACATACAGGCTGATATGGTGAACAAGCCCATGCCGCCGCTGAACCCTGCCACACACCAGCCCTTGAAGGCTGAAGACCTGTTCCCAATATTCGCTGAGGAGTGCTCACGACAGGAGCTCGACCAGACAAATGCGTGGATAGACATCCCCGAAGAAGTGCAGGATAAGTATCGTTTCTACCGCTCAACACCTCTCGTTCGTGCCTACGAACTGGAGAAAGCGCTGGACACTCCGGCACATATCTATTTCAAGAACGAGAGCACTAACCCGCTGGGTTCTCACAAGGTGAACTCCGCTCTGCCACAATGCTACTACTGCAAGCAGCAAGGTGTGACCAACGTTACTACCGAGACAGGTGCCGGACAATGGGGTGCCGCCCTTTCGTATGCCGCTCGTGTCTTCGGACTTGAGGCTGCTGTATATCAGGTGAAGATAACACTTCAGCAGAAACCTTACCGCTCTATCATGATGCGTACATTCGGCGCGACGGTCGAAGGCTCTCCTTCGATGTCTACACGAGCAGGAAAGAACATCATCACTCGCGACCCGATGCACTCTGGCTCGCTTGGAACTGCAATCAGCGAGGCTATAGAACTTGCAATGAGCACGCCAAACTGTAAGTACACGCTCGGTTCTGTGCTCAGTCATGTTACGCTCCATCAGTCAATCATAGGCCTTGAGGCAGAGAAGCAGATGGAAATGGCGGGCGAATATCCCGATATGGTTATCGCTTGTTTCGGTGGCGGTAGCAACTTCGGAGGACTTGCTTTCCCGTTCCTTCGTCATAACATTCTCGACGGCAAGAACACGGAGTTCATCGCTGCAGAGCCTGCAAGTTGCCCGAAACTGACGCGCGGTAAGTTCGAGTATGACTTCGGTGACGAGGCTGGTTACACACCTCTGCTGCCGATGTTCACGCTTGGTCATGACTTCAAACCAGCTAATATCCACGCCGGTGGACTGCGCTATCATGGTGCAGGAACCATCGTTTCGCAGTTGTTGAAGGACAATATGATGCGTGGTGTTGACATTCCTCAGCTTGAGTCGTTCGAGTCTGGAATGCTCTTTGCACGTACCGAGGGCATAATCCCTGCTCCAGAGAGTTGCCACGCCATAGCTGCAACTATCCGCGAGGCGCTGAAGTGCAAGGAGAGCGGTGAGGAGAAGGTCATCCTCTTCAACCTTTCCGGTCACGGCCTTATCGACATGCCATCTTACGACTCGTTCATCAACGGCGACCTGCGCAACTACAACATCACCGATGAGGAGATAGCTAAGTCGCTCAGCACGGTGCCTAAGGTATAGATTTAGATGTTTAGAATAATATAAAATGCAGGAGCTTAGACATAAGAACTAAGCTCCTGCATTTTTATATTATGGTATATACTTTCTGTTTAACCTTCTTCCACGTCGGGAACGATGCCCTCGATGTACTTGCATAGAATGCCAATGCCCTTCAGGTTCTCGCCTCCTTGCGGTATGATGATGTCGGCGTACTTCTTTGTTGGCTCAATGAACTGCTCGTGCATTGGCTTTAGCACCTTCAAGTAACGGTCAATAACCATATCAACGGTACGTCCGCGCTCCAGCACATCGCGCTGGATATTGCGTATCAGACGCTCGTCGTCGTCGGTATCAACATATATTTTAAGGTCCATCATTTCGCGCAACTTGCGGTTAATGAGAGTCATGATGCCTTCGATGATAATCACAGGCTTCGGCTCCACATGTACCGTTTCCTTCAAACGGTTGCTTATTATATAAGAATATGTGGGTTGTTCGATGGCTTTTCCTGCCCGCAACTCGTTCACTTGCTTGATGAGCAGTTTCCAGTCGAATGCGTCTGGGTGGTCGAAGTTTATGGCGCGGCGCTCCTCGTCGGTCATTCCTGTAGTGTCGTTGTAGTAAGAATCGAGCGGCACAACTGCCACATAATGCGGTGGAAGGGCAGCAGCCAGCTTCTTCACCACCGTGGTTTTTCCTGAGCCGGTACCTCCGGCAATTCCAATTATTGTCATATAGTGATTAGTTTGATTTTTCTTGATGAGTTATATTCTTGCTTCTCTGTTTGTCTTAAGCAGCACTCTTTCATATATTTCCGCCTTTCTGTCCACCTTCATGGGGTATGCTCGCGAACTGCTCGGCATGCGCCACAGCCGCAATTCCTTACCATAGAACTCGAATGTCACGCTTTCTCCCACCTTCGGTTGCGCTATCTTGAAATGCTCGGTGAAAAGGTCTGTCGCCTTTTGTCCTGTTGTCACCACGCCCTCCAGCATAGGCATTCGCTTCAAGAGACTGTCAAGGTCGGTGGGAGTAACCACTTCAAGGTCTTTGTCCGATGCTGTGTTCTGCGTTCGTATCACCTTTGTTGCCGTGTCATAGAGAGCGATGCCTTCCCTGTTGAGTAGCTTTATAATCTCCTCGCGACGGAAAGTGCGTGCCTCGTTGTCCACGAAATGGTCTTTGTCACTAAAGAACACTAGCCCGAAGATGCGCCACATGTCGTTCTGGAAGTTGGGGTAAAAGAAATCCATCGACCAACGATGACGTGCCGGAGGGAAACTGCCGAGCATCAGCAGTCGTGCCCCTTCGGGAATGAACGGTTGCAGAGGATGGCTCTCGATGTCCATTCTGCCTATTTCTCCTTTATCAGATATATTGCCACAGGCAAGTGGTCAGAGTATCCGTCGAGCCATACGCCGCTGGCATGTGTACGTTTCGGTGTTCCCTTATATCGTCCCTCGCGCTGCAACAGGTAGTCGCGCCGCTGTATCTTGTGGTTAAGGAACGTCAGTTTAGAGAAGTCTTTTTTGTCGATACCAGTCAAGAGGTTTGGCGTGAAGACTATCTGGTCAAAGAGGTTCCACGAACCTTGGTAACTCAGAGTGCCTTGTCCCTTCTTTGCCAACGTGTTATACCACGGGTTATATAGGTCGTTAGGTCCTACGTCTTTCATCTCTGCCTTTGCTCCCAGTTCGTCTTTCATGCTTCGGTCCATAGGGTCGTCGTTCATATCTCCCATGACGAATATTTTCATATTAGGGTCTTCGCGCAGCAGAGAATCCTTCACCACGCGCACCTGTCGTCCTGCCGACTCCCTATAGAAAGACTCGCTGAAGCGGCTGGGCCAGTGGCACACGATGACTCCTATGTTCTCGTCGGCGAGTGTTCCGGTTACTGTTAGGAATCCACGCGTCATGAACGTACTGTCCTTTGCCAGTTCTGGCACGTATGGTATCAGTTTCACGTCTTTTACGGTGAAGAATGCCGGGTTATAGAGCATTGCGCAATCGACACCGCGGCGGTCTGGACCTTCCACGTGTACATATTTATATCCCCTAACGTAAAGTGGGCCTTGTGCAATGAGGTCATCGAGGACCTTAGCGTTCTCCACCTCCGAAAGACCGATGATAGAGCATCCGATGTCTGGCAACATGTCGGTTCCCATGTCGGCAAGTGCTCGTGCCATGTTTCTCAACTTGTGGGTATATTTCATCTCTCCCCATCGGTTTGCTCCAGTAGGAAGATACTCATAGTCGTTCTTCCCTTCGTCGTGACAGGTGTCGAAGAGGTTCTCCTGGTTGTAGAATCCCACGCCATAGACATAGAATTTCTTTTGTCCGAAGGCAAGAACTGCCATGCAGCATAGCAAGATTGTTAAGAGTTTCTTCATAATCTATATGGTTCTTCGTGATTGTTTAAAGTTAATAATGTGTTACTTCGAGGGCAAAGTTACGAAAAGTCGAGTGCAAAACAAAAGAAAATCATTCTTTTTTTTGCCGAGACAGAGTAAGTTCTCGACTTTCGTCGCAAAGTTACGAAAAGTCGAGTGTAAATCAAAAGAAAAATCGTTCTTTTTTGTTGAACAATCTTATTTTATTATGTAAAATGACATTTTGCTGACCAATCCAACAGAAATTACTTTTCTATAGGATAACATTTTTTATTCATTTGTTTTGTGTTTATAATTTTTTCAGTTACCTTTGTACCCAAAGAACAATCAATAAACCTTAAAACGAAATGCAAAAAAAACTGAAACTTGCTGTGATTGCCCTGTGCTATGCTTCGTTGGCGTGTGCCCAGACGGAAGAGACACAGGCGCAAAAAGCCGCTACGATGGACGAGTCGGCATTCACATTCACCGAGGCTCAGTTGGGCGATAATGATGACATGTCGCAGAATGTGACTATTATCAGCTCCAACAACAACCTCTTTGCAAACAGCGTCGGTTTCCTTTTCTCTCCTGTGAGATTCCGCTATCGTTCGTTCAGCCAGAAGTATAACGACGTTCATGTGAACGGAGTGCTTCTCAACGATATGGAGACAGGACAGTTCAGATTCTCCCAGGTGGGTGGGCTTAACCAGATGACCCGCAACGCAGACAACGTGCTGGCATTCGAGAATGGAAGCTTCGACATGTCGAACATGGGCGGAAGTGTAAACTACAACTTCCGTGCTTCAAACTTCGCCGCAGGCCACAGGTTGGCTCTGAGCGCTGCAAACCGCAACTACACGCTGCGTGGTATGTACACCTACAGCTCTGGATTGACGCGCAAGGGATGGGCCGTGACCGCCAATGTAACCTACCGCTGGGCCAACCGCGGATATGTTGAGGGCACGTTCTACAACGCACTCTCATACTTCCTCGGCGTCGAGAAGATTTGGGGCAACCACCACTTATCTCTGGCCACATGGGGTAACCCGACGGAACGCTCCACACAGGGCGCTTCCACAGATGAGGCTTACTGGATGGCGAACAACCAATACTATAATCCTTATTGGGGTTATCAGAACGGCGAGAAACGCAACTCACGCGTTGTGAACGACTTCGCGCCGTCGGCAATAATGACCTGGGACTGGCAAATCAACGACGACATTAAGCTGACAACATCGTTGTTCGGCAGGTTGTCTTGGTATAAGAGCACCAAGCTGAACTACAACAACAGCGATAACCCGCAGCCAGACTACTGGAAACTGATGCCGAGCAGCTATTATAACGTGTTCGACGAGACCGACGAGATGAACCGTTCGGCTGCAGCAGTGGCCAACTGGTACTCGGCATACAATGCGTTCAAGGGCTCGGAGGCTAACCGACAGATAAACTTCGACCAACTCATCTACTCGAACAAGCAGGCAGCAAAGCAAGGTCAGGACGCTATGTACTTCATCCAGGCAAAGCACAACGACGCTATGACGCTCACCCTTTCTTCTGCCCTGAACATACTGACCGACGATGTGAGCAGCTGGAACCTCGGTGTGATGTTTGCCACAAACCGCGCACGCCACTACCAGACGATGGAGGACATGCTTGGCGCAACGATATTCCACAATATCAACACCTACGCTCTGGGCAACTATCCTGAGAATGACCCACGCATACAGTACGACCTCAACAACCCCAACGGCGAGATTAAGGAAGGCGACAAGTTCGGTTACGACTATAACATCGACGTGAACAAGGCGTATTTCTGGACCAACTACAGCACAGACTTCGGACAGTTCCACGCTAACGTAGCGGCTCGTGCCGGCGGCGTTGACATGCAGCGCAAGGGCAATATGCGCAACGGTATGGCGCCAGAATTCTCTTACGGCAAGAGCGGCACAGCTCACTTCGGAGAGATGGGAACAAAGGGAAGCCTTACCTTTGATGCTGGTCGCGGACATGTATTCGCCGCAGGTCTGGGATATGAGTGGCGCGCGCCGCTCGCTACTACAGCCTTTGCAGCACCAGAAATCAGCAACGACTTCGTGTCAGGACTTAAAGACGAGCACATCTTCAGCAGCGAGCTGTCTTATCAGTATCATAACTCATGGCTGCATGTTAACCTCAACGGATACTACAGCCGACTGACTCACGTCACAGAGTGGCAGAACTTCTACTTCGACGATATCAACTCTTTCTCTTACGTATCGCTTACAGGACTGAAGAAAGAGTACTATGGAGTGGAGCTCGGAGCTAAAATAAAACTCATGTCTTCGTTAGACCTTAATCTTATAGGCACCTACGGCGAGGGCAAGAACATCAACGACGCTCGCGTGAGATATATGAACTCTACTAAGGCAACATACACTACAGAAAAAGCCTATGTGAGAGGAATGCACGAGGCAGGCACACCGCTTACCGCGCTTTCTGCCGGATTGAGTTACCACAACCGTGGATGGTTCATCGACCTCAACTGCAACTACTACGACCGCATCTACCTCTCCTACTCTCCATGCTACCGCTACGAGAGCACATTGAGCTATCGCCAGCAGCTCGAAGGCAATGTCTTCGACAATCAGGGCAACCTCATTGAGGAGTCAATAGAGCAGACCAAAGGTCACGGCGGATTTATGGTTGACGGTTCTATCGGCCGCTTCATCCGCATGAAGAAGGGTCGCAGCCTCAGCATCAACCTGATGGTGACCAACATTCTCAACAACACTCGTCTTGTCACAGGCGGTTTCGAACAGAGCCGAAGCGACTATACAGGAGCAAACACCGACAACGTGAAGAACCGTGTTTACAAGTTCTCACAGAACCCGAAGAAGTACTACGCCTTCGGAGCAAACGGCATGCTTAACCTCACTTATAAATTCTAACAACCACAAATTGCAGGAAAATGAAAACATTATCATATCTTTTGACGGCTGCACTCTGCTTGGGCATGACGGCATGTATGGACAAAGACTACGACGAACCTGATTTCAGCAATGGTGCTCCATACGGCAACAACAACATAGAGGCAACCAACGTGGTTACTATAAAGCAGTTGAAGGAGAAGTACAAGACTCCTATGACTACCGACTTCCGCGATGGCGACTCCTTCCAGGAGGTGACCGAGAACTGCCAGATACGTGGTTACGTTACGGCTAACGACGTTTCGGGAAACATCTATAATGAGGTGGCTATTCAGGACGAGACAGGTGCCATACTGATAGAGATTCAGCAGGGCGGCCTCTACGGTTATCTGCCTGTTGGAGCTGAGATTCTTGTTGAATTGAAGGGGCTTTGCGTGGGCAACTACCGCATGCAGCCACAGATAGGAATGCCATCAAAGGTTTCTCAGGGAAACAATGCCGGCAAGGACCAACTAGGCAAAATCTCGCGCAAATTGTGGCAGGATCATTTCCGCATAACAGGAAACACTATGATTATAGAGCCTGAGGTGTTTGTTGAAGGACAGACACGTGCAGACTGGAATGCACTTGACGACGGCGGAAAGTTGGCTCGTATGGTGAACGTAACGTTCAATAAAGGCAACTATTATAACGGCACTACCACTATTCCGCTGCCTTATGATGACAACGCGCAGTTTGCAAATCCCGACTTTAACAACTCTGTTTCTTGGTTCTTCAATGGACTGCCGCAGACCATAATGCTCTATAATAGCAGTTATGCAGATTTCGCAGCCCAGAAACTTCCTAAGGGTATGGTTACCATTACAGGCATACTGAAGCGCTACAACGACTCTTGGGAAATGGTGATGCGCGACATCAACGACATTTCTACTTTTGATTTTGTTGATAATAACTTTTAAGTCGTAAGATAAATATACAAGGAAATAAAAAAACAAACATATCATGAAGAAAATAATCTATTCTGTGATGATGTTCGCTATTGCGGCATTCACACTAACAAGTTGCGAGGATGTTCCCGCACCGTATGGATTCCCAGAGGAGTCCGGCGGTAAGGAAATAATACCTATTGGAGACCCCGAGGGTACAGGAGCACAGGAAGACCCGTATAACGTTGCTGCTGCTCTGACTAGAGTAAACGCAATGGCTGACGGAGAAACGACAGAAGAAATCTATGTGAAGGGTATCATCTCCACCATCAGCGAGGTGAACGTGGAGACCGGTAGCGCCATATACTTCATCTCTGACGACGGCACAACCGCCCACGAGTTGCAGGTATATCGCGGCAGGTATCTCGGCGGTGCCAAGTTCACCGAAGAAGGTCAGATAAAGGTAGGTGACGAGGTCATCGTGAAGGGAAAATGCAAGAACTTCAAGGGCAACACCCCAGAGTTCGATACAGGCAGCGAGATTTACATGCTCAACGGCGTGATGGCAGAAGTTGTTCCTATGGACGATCCAAAGGGAACAGGCGTGCAGAACGACCCGTACAACGTGGCTGCTGCCCTGAATCTCATCAATCCTATGCCTGACGGCCAAATGACAGACGAGATTTATGTTGAGGGTATCGTGTCAACCATCCAAGAGGTAAGTGTGCAGAACGGCAACGCTACATACTTCATTTCTGACAACGGTTCACCAAACAACGAACTGGAGATTTATCGCGGCAAGTATCTCGGCGGAAAGGCATTCACCTCTGAAGACCAGTTGAAAGTTGGCGACAAGGTGATTGTGAAAGGTAAGTGCAAGAACTTCAAGGGCAATACGCCAGAGTTCGACACAGGAAGCATCATTTACATGATTAATGGCGAAGTGGCAGTAGAGAAGCCTATGGCCGACCCAACAGGAACGGGAACACAAACCGACCCATATAATGTTGCTGCTGCCCTGAACCTCATCACTCCTATGGCCGACGGCCAACTGACAGATGAAATCTATGTGAAGGGTATTATCTCTAAGATACAAGAGGTGAGCGTGCAGAACGGTAACGCTACTTACTTCATCTCCGACGACGGATCAGAAGACAACCAGTTGGAGGTTTATCGCGGCAAGTATCTTAATGGAGCAGACTTCACTTCTGCAAGCCAGATAAAGGTAGGCGACGTGGTAATCGTCAAGGGTAAGTGTAAGAACTTCAAGGGCAACACCCCAGAGTTTGATTTTGGAAATGTGCTGTATTCTCTCAACGGACAGACCGAGGGCGGCGACACACCAGGACAGGATGGCAACATAACCAAGACTGTGGATGGTAGCGTCATTACAATTACCGACAACTCTGTTACCGCTACTGCGGGAGTAGTTGAGTTAGTTGACCTTTCACAGCAAGATGCTCTGGGATGGGAAGATAAGCAGGCAGAAAACCTTGTTGTAAATACTAACATGGGTACTGTATCCTTCGAGAAGGGTGAGGGTAGAAATGCACCAGCCTACTATCCGCCTGTTGTTCGTATGTATGCAAAGAACTACTTCACGGCAGGTGGCGGCAATATGAAGGTTGCCAAGATAGTGATTACTTGTGATGGTAGCTACACCGGAAACCAGACTCTTTATGCTGAGGCTGACGGCACACTCATGACCGTTTACAACGAACATTCGTCAAATTCGGGTGGTACACAGCTGCGCATCAAGACGATAGAAATCTATTACGGAGAGTAAAAAACTCCTGAAATATTTGGCGGGTTGCGAAATTCTTTGTAATTTTGCAGCCCGTTACGTTTGTGCGGAATTTTATTAATCAAAACAATATAACAATTTAAACGAAATGAAAAAAGGTATTCATCCCGAAAACTATCGCCCCGTCGTATTCAAGGATATGTCCAACGGCGATATGTTCCTGTCAAAATCTACATGCAAGGCTACAGAGACAGTAGAATTTGAAGGAGAGACTTACCCTGTGGTAAAGTTGGAAATCTCAAGCACTTCTCATCCGTTCTATACAGGTAAGAGCAAGCTCGTCGATACAGCAGGTCGCGTTGACCGCTTCATGAGCCGTTACGCTAAGAGCACTTCCAAGAAATAATATATACCTTATTATATATTACTGAAGAATTATAGCGCGTTAGAGTGTAGTTGCATATGCACTCCAACGCGCTTTATTTGTGACAATTCTTATTACAGCAAGGCCAATAATATGTGACAATTGTGCCTTTTTTGCACCCGAAAAACACATCAAGTGACCCATTTGGTCGCATAATTCATAGTTTTTTTACCTGAACACAAGAATTTAACATTGGCTAAATTGACGGAAAGTGCAGGAATTCTAATCGGAACAAGTGGCTTTTGTATGTCTTTTGATGCTTTTTAAGGAAGAAAAATGCAGTTGTTTTTACCTTTTGAAGACTTTTACATTGCTGGTGTAACGTGGTATGTTTGTTGTATTTCATTGTAAATCAGCCTTTTAGACAAAATATTGAATGTGCGAGTGTTACAGTTACAGCGTTACAGTTGTTTTTAAAGGCACTCCCCAACTCTTCTTTTATACTATATATATTATATATATTATTGATTATTAAGTAGTTATAAGTAATAGGGGAGGCGTTGTGGATGTGCATAGTACCTTTTTTAAAACTGTAACGCTGTAACTGTAACGCAAGGTCGGTTGTTCACTCACTTTCCTCTACTAGGCCATCATGTGCTTTTTAGGGAGTGATAAGGGTCTAATTACTCACTCACTTGTGCCTCCTTAGCACCTCATTTATATACATCTGAGCACTTCACGAGCGTTTCTCGCCCACCAGTTGCCTTTCCTCATGAGAGACGGGAACGTAGTAAAATGTCTTTTTTTATTGTTATTATGGGAATAATAAATATTTTTTCTTTATCTTTGCCGTGCAATACGATTAAATAACATCTGACAATTGTTCGCAATACAATGTCACTAAACTTTAATACTATTATGACTAACAAGAAAATACTAGCACTTATGTTTACCGCAACGCTCATGCTGGCTGGTTGTGGTGGAGATGATGACGATCCTATACCTAGTGGAAAAAGCAATAACAATAAGAATGTGGTGAAAGCCGGTGTCCCTGCAGAGGTGACACGACTGGAGTTCCCGCGTCTTCGCGAGATAGGGAATAATATCGTGGTGGTACACAAGACAAGCGACTCTTATAGCGATGGTGTCAACTATTCCATTGAATGGGACATAGAGAAGAAGTCACAGCGTTGGACTTGCTATCAAATGATGGCTGGATATAAGGTTTCAGGTGTAACTCGTTACGATGGAGACCCAAAGTATCCTTTTGACGAAGACCTTCCCTCATACGACTATTATAGTCAGGATTACTTCTGGGGTTCGGGCTTTGACCATGGGCACATTTGTCCTCAAGCTGATAGGCAATATTCTAAGCTCGCTAATTATCAGACTTTCTATCTTACAAATATGCAACCTCAGCGTAATGCTTTTAATGCAGGTATCTGGAAAAAACTTGAGGAAAGAATTCGCAATGCTTGGGTTCCTTCTAACTCTACAGATGTTCTTTACGTTTGCAAAGGGGGTACTATAGACAATGAAAACCAGATAATAACACGCATAAGCGGCCGACTTATCGTACCGAAATACTTCTTCTGTGCGTTGCTATTGAAAAATTCAAGTGGCTATAGAGCTGTTGGTTTCTGGATGGAACATCTTAATGAAGACAGAAGTGAAGACAACCTTAAGAACTATGCTATGAGTATTGACGAACTGGAGCAACGCACGGGCATAGACTTCTTCTGCAACCTCCCCGATGACATCGAGTCAGACGTTGAGGCTAGTTATGCTGCAAATGCGTGGGGATTGAAGTAGGTTTTTGGAGTTAAGGAGTTAGGGAGTTAAGGAGTTAAGACAACAGCAATTATTCACAGAGAACGATTCAAAAGACTCTGTATTCAGAACATTTGTCTTAACTCCCTAACTCCTTAACTCCTATAAATATAATCAGAATACATGTGCCGACCCGCCCTTCTTCTTTATGCTGTAGTTTATAAAGAGATGGAAGAGGGAGTAAATTGCGATGTCGGTAATGACAATCACGGTGATGTTGGTGAACTGGTACATAAGGAAGTTTATTGCCAGGAAAGCCAGCGCAAGACACAATATCGTTATCAGCGTGACATGAGGCGTCAGTCCTAAGCGCAACAACTTATGATGGATATGGTTCTTGTCGGCACGTAGTGGCGAATAATGGTTTCTCATGCGCAGCAATGACACACGGAACACATCGAATGTTGGTACAAGAAGGAGGGTGAAAGCCAACAACAGCTCGTCGCTGCTCGACTGGAGCACCGACGAGTTTTTCATTACAAGTTTCAGTCCAAGAAACGCCAGCAGAAAGCCGATGGATAGCGAGCCGGTGTCGCCCATGAATATCTTGCGGTTATTCTTTTCGTCGCCGAAGATGTTGAAATAGAGGTAGGCAAGCAGAATACCTATCAGGGCGCAGATGATGATGACGTAGTACCACAGTTGCCAGTAGCCGTACGACACGGCAAAACCGCAGAGGATAATTACCGTCAACCCGCCCGAAAGACCATCGATGCCGTCGATAAGGTTTATAGCATTCGAGATGAAAGTCACCGTGATTACCGTCAGCGGAGCGCCGATATAGAATGGTATCTCGTAGATACCGAAGAGTCCGTAGAGGTTGTTCATCCATAGTCCTGCCAGCGGCAGCATCGAGGCAGCAATCAGTTGCACCACCAGTTTCACCACGGCGTTAAGGTCGAAGAGGTCGTCGATGATGCCTATAATGTATATTGCGGTCACTCCGAACAGGAAATAAATGGTCCAGAGACTGAGCGTCACCGTTGTCGTTCCTTCTATTCTTGCGAAGAGAAAGGCAATGAGACAGCCGATAAGCACGCTTGGCAGAAACACTATTCCTCCCAGTCGTGGCACCGCGTTCTTGTGAATCTTCCTTTGGTTTGGTATGTCGTAAATGCCGTTTTTCTTGCAAAAGTCAAGCACGACGGGAATTGTTATGAATCCGCATGCGCATGCTGCAATTAAGGCGATGATAGAGTAAACAATATGTATGTTCATGGTTGCTTCTTACACGTTAGTCGAGTGGTATCATTTATATAACACCTAAACGCCTTAATTATTGCATGAGAAAGATTGAAATTATTTTGTGCAATAGAAATAATGTAGTAATTTTGCACCAAAATTCAATCAGATGAAGAGAGTATTTACTGTTGGTGTCTATGATTTGCTGCACATCGGGCATGTGGAGTTGTTCCGTCGCGCCAGAGAGATTGGCGACCATCTCACCGTTGCCGTGCAAAGTTCGGACGTTGTGCTGAAGTACAAGCCAGATAGCAAACTCGTCTATAATACTGAGGAACGTATGTATATGGTCAAGTCTGTGAGATATGTCGACCGTGTGGTGGAGTATCGTGATGTTGACAAGATTGTAGAGCAGGTAGATTTCGACGTGTTTGCTGTTGGTCCCGACCAGAATCATGAGGGATTCCAACGCGCCATGAAGTGGTGCCGTGAGCATGGACGCGAAGTCGTAGTGTTGCCTCGCACCGAGGGCATCTCATCTTCATGGCTGAAGGAGAGAATACAAAGCATGTAGGCTTTTATATTCTCTTGATTTCCAAGACATATAAAGTGACTTGACTATGTTATTAACTTTGTTGAACAAAGTTATTAAGATAGTCGAACAAAGTTAATAACATAGTTAAGCCATTAAACATCTTTCAAAAGCTGAAAGATATCTCTTCGCGTTTTGTTCCGTCAACTTTGACAGTTGAGCCGAGTCTTTTTATGGTTAACTTTCGGTTCTTGAAGTCGACGATATTCATGTTTATGGTGAACGAGTGCGGCCCGTTTGCGGATTTTATAAGGTCGTTGAATTCGCTCCCTGTGCGGTATCCGCCGTATGCGACGAGCGAGAGGAGTTGACGAGGGTAGTCCTTTAGATGTTCCACCATGTCCCAGTGAGCATGCCCTCCGAAGTAGGCTATGAAGTTGTCGTGTGCCCCTTGGAAGTCGGTTGTCACCGTTACTTTATCCAGATAGTTGGCATTCATGTATTCCTTTGCTTGCAGGTTCTCTCCTGTAAGGTATGCCTCCACGATGTCGGGGATAATAAGAGTGTTGTAAACTCCTACGTAGTCGTAACAGTTCGGGTAGTCTTTTGCATAGATAGAGATGAAGTCATTGGTTGAGTTGATGTCTCGTTGTCCCACCATAGCATTGCCGAACCCTTCATGAATCATTATTATTATGCCGTCGAAATCGTATGAGTCTTTAAGCGTCTGAATGAGCCAGTCTATCTGTTCCTGTGTAAGAATGGACGGCGACTCGCGCTCCTTCGGGCTGTAATGGTCAATTTGCCATTGGTCGATGCCTATAACCCTGAGGGAATACCCTGCTTTATAGAAGTCACGATGCCAGTAGTTGCATGTCTTTGAGCCGAAGACTACGTTGTTGATGTCCTGCATGGGGTCGAGCATATGCGTGCGGAAATTGTTTTCCCCGCCGTCGTCGTATGCATCGTGGTTACCGGGAATCATGAGGAATGGTTTGGTGCATCTTTTCAGCATGCTTTTCATCTCAGCCGTTGCGATGATGTCTCCCGAGAGGAGTCCGAAGGAGCAGTCGGTCATTTTAAGATATCCGCATGCTGGTTCAAGACTTCTGTCTGAGCCGTGTGTGTCTGATATATGGAGGAAAGCTATCTCGTCCTCGGCTATTAATATAGGTTCAATGTCGAGTGATTCCTCAACATCGAATGTCTCCAGATTGTTGCATGCGTATAATGGCGCAACAAATAGGATTAGTAGCAGATAGATATGTTTTTTCATTATTAATTATCAATTGTCGATTATCAATTATTTAGTATTTCCCAAAGTCTATTTTTGTCAGATGTTTCAGTTTGCGTTCCTCTTCTGGGGGCAGTTGCATGTAGTTCCCGAATGTTGTTGTGAGGTATGAATCGTACTCGGCGGGCACGGGAAGCATGGTGTCTTCAAACTCTACTCGCTTTGGAGTGCCAAACACCTCGCGCCGGAAGATGCACTTCTTGAAACGTTTCGACTCGTAGAAACTGGCAATGTATGCAGTATTCTTGTCGTTATATAGTTCCGACTGCCATTCGAAGAATCTTCTAATAAAGCCGATGTTCTGCGGGAATGCCGATGCCATAAAGAGCTTCTTCTTCCACCCAGCACTCTTGTATGTACGTTTACTCATTAGATAGCACACTCGATACTTGGCGCATGCATATTGCCAGAACTGTAGCAAACGATTGCTGGACGTGTTGTCCATTTTAAACACATCAACGAAGATGCCCCTTTGTCGTTCGTCCTTGACGTATGCCTCGCGCTCGCCGAAGCATGTGCCTATGAGTTTTATCTTAGTGTAGTTGAGTGGCCAGTCTTTCAGTCCTTCCTGCACATAGTATTTCTCGGGGTCGAGTTGCTCTCGGCATACCTTAATGAAACGCTCGTAGTTGTCGAAGGTCATCATTATGTCAAGGTCATCGTCCCAAGGGATGAACCCTTTGTGTCTTATTGCCCCGATGGCGGAGCCGCCATTGAGGTAGTAGTCTATGTTGTTTCGACGGCAGATGTCGTCGATGTCCTTCATTATCTGCATTATCACCAGTTGCAGGTGCCTAAGTTCTGTCATATTGTTTAACTTTGAGTTTCTAACTCCTAACTCTTAACTCCCTTTATTCCGTCCCTTATTCCTCGCGCTATGTTCTTGATATATGCAAGTCGGTCGGGACCTCCGATGACATAGTAACCAATCTTGAGTACATACTTCACGCCGTTTTTCCTTAGCCATCGGCGCGGCACATATTTCTTTCGCAGCAACCATATGAAGTTACGGTACTGATAGTACATGCGGTAGGGTGGTGTGATGTGTATAGAGCGCTTGCCCACGGTTTTCGACCCTATGCCTAGTATGTGGTTCATCTGTATGTCGTAGTCGTAGAAAAATCTTGCACCTACCTTGTCAGCGGCACGCCAGCACCATTCGCAATCCACAGCATCGATGAATAGTTGTTCCCACATCATTCCCACCTCGTCGAACATCTTGAGATTTATAAGCGACATGGAACTCATCGTGTGTATCACTTCAAGGAAGCGGTGGTCGTCGATGTTGAGGCTCCTTATCTGCGCGATGCTGTAAGAAATGGTCTTATTCGTGAAATGATTGATTCCTATCGGAGCCACCGCACCTACCTTTATACCTTCTTTGTCGAGGCATTGCCACGATGTGAGCAAGCGGCTTACGGTATCCTTTTCTGGCATCGTGTCCTGGTCGATGAACAAGATGAAGTCGAAGCCTGCCTCCTTAAAGTGGTGTATTCCTACGTTCTGCGCTTTTGCTATGCCGTAATTACCGCCCAACGAGATGTATTCTACATTTGCCTTTCCTTCGAACATGGTTTCTGCGGTGCCATTGTCAGAATTGTCAATGGCGCAGATGGCATCCACCTGTGGCAATAGTAGTTCCACCACATTCCGTGTTCTCGCTACATCAGGGTTATACAATACAAGAATTGCTCCTATCTTCATTGAACTTTGAACATTGAACATTGAACTTTGAACATTCTTTCACTCCTAATTCCTAACTCCATCCCAAATTCCTTTTGCCATATATTTCCAGCACTTGCATCCATCCTTCACCAGGAAAGGAAAGTAGCAAAACCTGAGGGTCTGTTTAATTCCCATACGCAATTTCCAGTCACCTGGCACATACGAACGGCGCAGTAGCCATTGGTAGTTGCGGTACTGGTAATAGTAGCGGAACGGGGCAGAGATGCTGACGTTTATCTTTCCGAAATGCAGTTCGCCGCGTCCCACCTTATGGTTTATGGAGAGCGCCTTTGTTGTTCCGCATTCGTAGCCCATTGCATTTGCTCGCCAGCACCAGTCGAAGTCTACATAGTCGATGAACATCCGTGAGTTGTTCACGCCCACTTTCTCTATAGCCTCGCGGCTCATGCAACTGCCCGAGGATATTATCTCGCGGCGATGCGTGAAGCGCTCGTTGCTGTTGTCAGGATGGAATACGCTCTGATACGCCTCGTTCGTCTCCTTGTTTATTATTGTAGGTCCGAGCAGGGCCAGTTTCATGTGCGTCTTTGATATGTCGGCAAACTCCTCGGCAATCTTTTCGGGGTAATCGGGTGCGAGACGACTGTCCTGATCGATGAACACCACAAACTGGGTGTTGTTGTTTTTCAATGCCTCCGCAATGCCCTTGTTCTGTGCTTCAGCAATACCAAGATTCTCGTTGCTCGCAATATATTTGAACCTTGAGAACATACTGCTTTCGCATGATGGACTGCTGGAATTGTCAACCACCACACCGTCGTATCGCTCAGAAAGCATCTGTGCGTGCTTGATGTCTTCTTCAATAGGGTTATAGAAGACCATCACGATGAATATGTTGGACGAGACGGTGTTCATGCAGGCTTGAATTTCATGTTAAGTCTTAGCGTCTGCTGCTGTATGAGCATGGTGAACAGCGCAAACTGCATCACCATAACGATGTTCATGAAGATGTTCTCCTGGAAGAACTGCAGCACTAGTACATAGACAAAATATGTGTAAATGCAGCGGCAGATGCCGTTGCCGTTCTTATACATGCGGTAAAGGAATCCCGTGACTGTGCCGTAAAGCATGGCAAAGAACGCCACTCCGCGATATGAGAAGTCCTGGAAGAATGGTTGGAAGATGGTGTAAACGTTAGTTGGCAGCGGCACATATACGAAGTCCTGAGTCTTGATATTTATCTCGAAGTTGCCGAATCCCCATTGATTGAGCAACAGGTAAGGCACTTGGAAGGTGTGTGAGCCCACCTGTGTAGTGATGTCCTGCGCCACTCTTCCGAAGGCAACAGATGGGGAAAGAATGTAAATGGCGAAGAAGTTGAGTAGTGTGCTGTCGTTGTTTTCCAAGGACGCAAGACTTCCTGAGCGAAGCACATTGATGATGAAGAAGAGCAGAATGACTGCAGCACCTGATAAACCGATGGTGCGCAGTTTGATTCTCTTTTTCTGGTACATCACAAATAGGGTTACGAGGATGATGAAGAACAGCATTCCCTTCTCCATGATGGCAAAGGCACTCATGAATGTGGCGGCAAAGATGGTGGCGAGTTTCCATTTCGGAATCTTTGGATATTGCCACAGACCGCTCACGAGAAGCACTTGGTTCATGATGTATGAGTAACTAAGAAATCCGTGGCTCTCGTCGCCGAATACAGCCAGCAGACGTATGTTGTTGAGCATGTCGGCAGGGTCGAACATCGCCACTACCTGCAGAATCTCGTAGAGATAGAGTGGGGTGATAATCATAGATATGACATACATGGTGTTGAACGCAAGCATGCTGATGTCTATGTCCTTCGCCTTGGTCTCTGCGGTATTGCCCGAACTTGGCATGAGGTAGTAGGTTGCCACAGAACATACGATAAAGATAATGAGCCATGATGTAACGCATATATAAAACTGGTCACTCAAAGGATAGAGCAGGTCCTTCTGGAACTGGAACATTACAATTATTGCAATCCATACCGCAAGTGTGATAACCCAAGGTGAGAAGGGGTCAAGCAGCGAGTTGAGGTTGTGCCTGAACTTATAAGTGCGTGACAATACCCACCACGTTGTGATGATGAAGGCTATGGTGAGAAGTGCTAAAACCCATATAATGGTGTTAGGAGAATAAGGTTTAACGGGTGTTGTCACGTCTTTAAGAACCGTGAAAGGTTGCTGTACCGACTGCGCGCGAGCAAGGAAATGGTAGTATTGCTGGCAAGCGTAGTTATATCGACTGAAAGCGTCGCTCACTTCTTTTCTCAGATTGTCCAACTCCGTCTGTTGGCCAGCAAGGATAGCATCTTGGTTGGCGTCGGCATAGCTGGCATACTGGTCGAATGCCTCGTGATAGCGTCTTCCTGTCTCTGCTCTTTGATTCAAGGCGTTTAGAGTCAGCTTGTCGGTAAACCTTTGCTTGTATGAAACCACCTGCTCGTGAAGATACTTATGCACGGCCTCCACGATAACAACTGCTACTTCAGGGTCGTTGTCGGTTACCTGCAACATTACAGTCTGGTATTTTGCCGATACCTTATATTTAATGTTGTCGTTGATAACACCGTAGATGTATTCTTCTTCGTTCTCATCTCCGAGAAGATTTTCTATCAAGTGCAAAGCCTTGTTCCACCATGCTTCCTTATGGTTCTTTAGCAGATAGTGGTAATAATCGATGTTGCCGTAGGTTGGGATATGAGTCTTCGCTATGGCCTTATCAAATTCTGGTGCTTCGATGATTTGAGAGTAAATCTCTGGGTCGTTAATTCCCTTGTCTATAGAAGGGTCTTTAGGGAGCCATGCTGACATCGGGTCTTTACCCACAGAAATGTCCATCTCGGTGTTTTCATCCACTATAGTTATCTCGGCAGCATATCTGTTTGGTGATGATATGCCTATGACAATAGCAACAACGACAGCCGCGGAGCATGCGATAGCGTATGCCCGCCAATGCTTGGCACATTGTATAACAATGTCCCAGAACTCGAATCCCTGGTTCTTGTTCTTCTGGCTGTCTTGCATTATCTGCTTAGTCGATGTTCAGATGGATAATCTGCTTGTAGTTCTTTATTGCGAGATACGACATCCTTATGAATACGGCAAGGAACAATGCCGTTAGAAGGATGGTCAGTTTTGACTTGTTGCTGTGCTTGAAGGGCATCGTAGCCGATTGAATCACGGTGAAGGCTGGTGTGCGTTCCTGCAGTTTTGTGCGTGACAGTTGCAACTGACTTGCCACCTGTGTGTAGATGTTATACTTCAACTGCATCTCGTTTTCGAGATCTTCCTGCTTCATGCGGAATGTAGCGAGTTGCAGGTCTTGGTTGGCATCGCTATATGAGGCATAGCGTTGGCGTGCCTTGTCGTAGTCTGTCTTGGCGTCTGTGAACAGCTTCTCCATGTATTTCACGTCATTGCGCGCCTTGTTGGTGCGGTATTGCGTGATGTAATACTGCAGTTTCTCTTTCGCCGAGTCGGCAAGGATGGTGGAGATGTATGGGTCTTGAGCCGTTGCGGAGATGGTGATTACCTTTGTTTTCTTGTCCACCGTGCACTTGATGTTGCTGCCTATGTCGTTGGCAATGTCATACTGTTTTTTCGTCAGCCGCTTCGGGTTAATCTCTCCTTTTTTCGTTGGTACGCTGTCGTTGCCCGACTTCAGAAGGCTTGAGGCGCAACTCTTCATAAGGTTGAAGGGGTAGAGCATCCACGAAACCTTTTGCTTGGTGTCGAGATAGTCGTAGTAGCTGGTGTTAATCTCACCGTTCAGCGACTTCACCTTAGTACTGAACATGCTAACCTGGAAGTCCTTCGAGCTCATCAGGTCGGGGTAAATCTCCGGGTAGATGGCATCGTAACCGCCACCCATCTCAAGGTTCACTCCCACCATTGAAGCAAGAGAGGAAATGCCAGACGTAAGATTATTGCCTGATGACGACTCCGGTGCCAGCGTCACGCTTGAAGTATAGATGCGTGGAATGGTGAAGGCATAGACAATGGAAATGATTCCGAAAACGATGCACCATATCATGAGCGTTTTCTTGTCGTCTTTAGCCAGTTTCAACAGAGCTAAGAGATCAACCTCTATTCTTTTCTTCTCGTTCATGTCCTGTTTTTATTTAAGGGTAAGTGTTTTATATTTGTATTTCAGTTTATAGTATAAGAATTTCAGCGGCGAGCCATATCCAAGCGACGAAAGCATCTGGTAGCGCTTCTTGTTTGCTTGCCAAACACTCTGCAACTTGCCTAGTTTCTCCCATGCAATGCCATTTTTGCTGCTAATGGCGCCGAAGGTGTTGCCTCCGTGTTGCCGATAGAGAATGGTTTGTGTCATAAGTGCCTCTGCCTTGCCTCCGTTTCTTAGCACACATAGGGTAATCCACTCGTCGTGCATGTTGGCTAAAGGGGCGGGATAGACAACTGACCGTTTTGCTTTCTCGTTGAACATCATGGTACATCCGGTGGTGAAGGGTGTCGCGGCACAGTCGGCGAAAGTGTGCAGAAACTGTGGATGAATGCCAGAGTAGTTGAAGAACGATGATGCTTTCATCTTTAAGTCCTTGTCAACCACTTGAAGGTCGGTGAACACAACTAGCGGTTTGTCGGGGTATGACTCCTCCAAGTTTGTCATATAAGCGCGAGTCTTCGCCACTTTTTCTGGCAACCATACATCATCTTGGTCGCATAACATGTAGTAGTCGGCATCTACGGAAAACATCATTTTGAAGAAGTTCTCCTTTGCTCCGTTGCCGCCGGGGAAGTCCATCACCACGATGTTGTCATGTGTTTCGGCGTATTTGTTGATGATTTCCTGAGTATGGTCTTTAGAACCATCGTCATGAATATAGAGAGTCCAGTCGCTGTCGGTCTGTGCCAACAGAGAATCTATTTGCTCGGCAACATATTGCTCGCCGTTGTAGGTTGCCATCAATATGGCAGTCTTTTTGTCGCTCATAGATGTTCTTTCTTACTTATTCTTTCCAGATTCCTCTGGCTGTCTTGTTCATAATCTTACTGAATTGTATCTTGTTCACGATGAGTCCTGGTATATTCACAAGTATCATCACAGCCACAATGCTATAAATGCTCTTATATATCGAGGTGCTCACTATTGCTAACGGTATGAAAAGCACAGCAGCGGCCACCGTCATTATCATCTGAAGCCGTAACGCACCGAAACCATTGAGAAAATTAGAGTAACTCATGCTGTAAATAAGTACGTTCACGTAAACGGCAACCATTACCGTGAGGAGCAAAGGTATTTCAACCTTGTTTCCAACAGAAACCTCAATCCACAGATGATAGACAAAGCCTGAGGCAATGGTCATTATAATTGTGAGTGCTGTCAGCAACACCATCATTATGTTAAGACGATGTTTTGAACGGCGTATCCAGTCGTAATCGTTGCGCTCGAAGGCATCCGTCGTTGCCGACCAATATGGGGTGCAGATGATGGAGAACGCCAAAAGCACGATGGTGAAATAGCGGTAAACTATCTGGTAAGGCGTCACAAGTGCCGGCGTTAGCAACTTTGAGATGAGCAGGTTTGATGTCCAGAAGAGCAGAACACTAGCTATCTGAAGCAAGAAAAACTTCACCCCGAGATTGAACACTTCCTTTATTGTCTCAATATTGAACGCCTTATATGATGGTGCCAGTTCGCGGTATTTATAGAAAAATGTGTAAGGATAAGCCAAAAGATAAACCACGAGTGGTGACATCGTGTAGATTATTGCAATATGCATAAGCGAGTGACTGCCACTTCGGTAAACCCAATATGTCAGCAGTAGCGCCAGCGTCTGGCCGCACGTCACCAGCAGGTTGTTTACAACGGGCAACTGCAATCCCATGTAGAAGTTGCCGATAAACTTGAAAATGAACGTGGAAGAGATAAAAAGCAACGCCACGATAATAACATTGTCGAGGTCGGTTATTATCGAATTGTCAACATTCAATATGGAATAGACGTTGCAAATCTTTATCAGAAACACCAGCAGCAACGTCACGGGAATGATGATGAAGATGAGCATGAAGAAAGTGCTCGACACCATTTCGCGTGCCTTTTCCTTGTCGTCGTGGGCAAGATAAGTGGCAAGTTTGTTGCGCAGACCATTGCCAAGACCAATGTCAAACTGGTTGATCCATACCAGTATTGAACTGATGGTGAGCCACACACCGTTTTTATAATCGCCAAGACAATTCAGCGTGATGGGAACAAGTAGAAATTCGACAAGTCCAGACCAGCCCTTAACAAGGAAAGACAGAATGATGTTCTTTCTTATTAAGGAGGTACGCTTGCTGGAAATGCTTGTATCTTTTTCTTTCTCGTTCATGTACCCTCTTCCTCTTTGCCTTATTCTTATTGCTTGTTGCGCAGCATGTGCTGGTAGGTGAATGTTCGCAGCCTGTTGGGGAAGACATATTGCACGAGGCCTCTCACGATGCCGTTATAAACAAGGCGCGGATAGGTGATGATGCCTTCGCGACGCATGTACTTGAATATCTCCATGTGGTCTTTGTAGTAGTTACCGCCGCTGCGACGAGCAAACTGACTTCTGCCCGAACGAACATTTACCACCACCTCTGGTATGTTGCGGAACTTACAGCCGGTCTTTATCATGCGTGCCCACAGATAATAGTCCTCCTGACGGTATTTGCTGTTGTAGTTTCCCGCTTTCAGAAGGTCGGCTTTCTTGAAGATTACCGTGACGTGGTTAACACCGCAGCGCGACTTCATGAAGTTCTTTATCCCTGAATCGTCAAGTGGCAACACGCGCTTGTCCATGATGTTATCTGGTGTCCCCTCGAACTCGGTTATCATTCCGCCTACGATGCTCAGTTCTGAGTCTTCGTCAAAGCATTTCATCTGCTTCTCGAAACGGTAGGGAAGTGCGAGGTCGTCAGCATCCATACGTGCAATGTAGTCATAATGGCAGTTTTCAACCGCCAGTCGTAGTGATGCACCAAGTCCGTTATTCTCTTTCTGTGGCAGGAAGATAATGTCTATTCCTTCTTGTTTAGCCACGTTCTTGGTGTCTTCAATGACTTTTACACACTCATCGCTTATCGGTCCATCGCCCACAATGACAATCTCGTTGGGCTTAAGTGTTTGGTATATGACACTTTTCAACGCATCTCCCAGATATTCTGGGACATCGTTCTTGTAAACTGCCATTGCGATTGAAAATGCCTTTGCCATAACACTTATTTACTTGATTATGTTAGCCAATGTGGCGATGATGGTGGCAAATGACGCCACGCTCGATGCTATTGAGAGTGTTTGTGCAAGCATGCGTGGGTCGCGTTCTGCCTTGCTTGGCACGAATATCTCGCAACCAGGTTCTGGCTTGGCGTTATGTGCCACACGTGCCACCTTACCGTTCATATATATAATAAAGGTGTGACTCTTTTTGGCGCGGTTGCCCCATCCACCAGCTTGGTCGATGTAGTATCCTGCCTTCTTTCCTTTCTGGTAACCAACGGTGTTGGGGTACATCACATCACCGCTTATCTTCACCGTACTGGTGTATTGTGGCACTATGAGACGGTCGCCCTCGCGCAGCACGATATCCTCATCGCATCCAGGCTGTGCCAATGCTTTGTTGAGTTCTATACCGACGTAATAAACGTCACCGATGTCAATTTTCTTAACGTCGATAGTATCTTTGCTGCCACTCTGCGTCTTTGCCATTTTCAACAAAGCCTCGGTGCGCATACGCTCCTCTGGCGTAAACCTGCGTTCCAGTCGAGCGCCCTTAGTGTAGGCTCGGTCGTTCACTCCACCAGCAGCCTTGATGAGGTCGCTCAGTCGCTGGTTCTTGCGCTCCAATGTATAGGTACCGCTAAACATCACCTCGCCTTCGACAATTACATTCTGTTGCTGGTAGAATCCTGGACTCTTGCGGACATACACCTCATCAAATGGCATTAGTGTGAATCCTGGTTCTCCATCGATAACAAAACCGTCTTTAAGAGCAAAACTATAAGTGCGTGCTATGATAGAGTCTGTTTGGAATGCCTTAGGATTGCTTACACGGCGAGCCACATCCACCTTCACCGTAGATGCTGTCTGCTTCAGTCCTCCCGCTTGCAGCACGAAGTCTTCAAGAGTCTCATTTTCGGCGTATTTATAAACGCCTGGATACTGCACCTCACCATGTATGGTTATGGTTTGCTCCTCCATCATTTCCTGTTTCGTCGGTATAAAGAGCACATCGTTGGGTTTCAGAGCAAGGTCGGGTACTGTTCCCTTCATAATTCCGTCGATGTCGACGGCAATCACTTGCAGCGTACGGTCTTCCTTCATGCGGTGCATCACGGCATGTGCTGTGAATGCCTCCTCAGTTACGCCTTCACAACTCTCGAGCAACTCGCGCACGGTAGTTATGTTGCCGCCCACCTGATACATGCCAGGACGGAATACAGCACCCTTCACTTCTACCATGTTAGCAAAGCGGGGCAGAATGGAGTCAACGCTTACAGAGTCTTCGTCTGCAAGATGGAAAGAACTCATGTCGAACTCGTCAACATTATAAACAGAGAACTCGCGACCGGTCTTACGCACCAGTCTTACTGACTTAGTATAGGCATCGCCTGTGAATCCTCCAGCATATTTCAATAGAGTGCCAACGCTCTCGTTGCGGCGCATTTCGTAGAACATTGGGCGCTTAACCTTACCTGTGATGTTCACTAAGCAGTCGTAAGGTCCTACAACAATAACATCGTTCTCGGCAAGGCGCACATTGCCAGTCAGTTTGCCGTTCAGGATGTAGTCATAAATGTCAACTGTCGATATGAGTTGGCTATTTCTATAAACCTTGATGTTACGCAGGGTACCGAGGTCGTTCACTCCGCCAGCCATATATAAGGCATGGAACACAGATGCAAATGCAGACAGCGTGTAGGTGCCAGGTGCCTTTACCTCGCCCATCACGTTAACCATAATGGTGCGCGTCTGGCCGACTGTGAGTCTTATCTGACTGCTGCTGTAGCGCGAACCAAGTGTGGAGCGAAGATGTGCATTAGCCTGGGAAACTGTCATGCCAGATACTTGTACAGGTCCGAAACCTTCTATCGTTACTGTTCCGTCGGGGCTCACCGTGCTCTGAACAGTCTTCTGCGAAGCACCATAGATGTCGATAAACACGGCATCGCCAGGACCCAGACGGTAGTTTTGCGGTGTGGCAATGTTCATGTTTGGCTCGAATGTGAGCATCTTGTTGTTAAAGATGTCACGTCCGAACACCTTGCGCTTGCCACTCTCCTCATATAGCATTTCAAGAGAGTCGGGCAACATATAACCCACTTGGTCATTGATAGTCACAAAGTCCTCGTCTGCCTCATTGTATGTGTGGCGTGCTTCGCGAGCGCTTTGCATTCTCTGCGATGTTCCTCGCTGAGCCTCCAAGCGTCTCCTCTGCATCTCCTGAGCATCCATCTCCTTTGTGTCGCCGTTGTTTACTCGCATTCGTGAAGTGGCACTAGTACCGTCATCTACGGTTCCCAAACCCTGATTTTTCTGCATGCGGTCATAGGTGTTCTTCACACGGCGAATCTGGTTGATGTCAACACCGCGCTGCATCAGTTTCGTCACTATCTGTGCCTGAGAAGTACCCCTCTCATATTCCTTAAGCACGAATTGCATAACCTGCTCGTCTGTCATTGACGACTGGGCAAATGATCCAATGGAACAAAAGCCCAACAAGAATGCTATAATCAGTAATTTCTTCATAATCTAAAATTTTTTACCGCTCACAATGCTCAGTGCCGTGTTCATCATTATCTTGAAGTCTCCCATAAGCGAGCGAGTCTCCAGATAGTGAATGTCCATTTCAAGGCGTTTCAGCATTTTCTCCATAGTGTCAGTATATCCGTTATAGAGTGTTGCCTCAGAGGTAAGCCCGGGGCGCATCTCATAGATGATAGGGTAGCGGTTGTCGAGTTCCATTATCTTCTCGATGAAGAAACGGCGCTCGGGACGCGGCCCCACTATAGACATGTCACCGCAGAGCACATTCCACAGTTGAGGCAGTTCGTCGAGATGATGCTCCCGAAGAAAACGCTCAAGGCCTGTAGATGCTACGCCCTCGGCATGCGGCACCAGTTGGGGACCATTTTTCTCTGTGTCCTTGCTCATGGTGCGGAACTTGTATATAGTGAAAGGCTTGCCGCCTTTGCCTATCCTTTCCTGACTGAAGATGGCAGGACCGTTGTGCTGCAACTTCAGCATTATGACAAGTGCCAATATGAGAGGCCAAAGAAAGAACAATGCCGTTGCAGACCCTGTGATGTCGATAATTCGTTTGACGGCTCGCTGAGCCGCATTCATCGCATCATGGCTATTAGGCATGTCAATTCTCTTTTTCTCCATTTGGTTATGGTACACTTATCCTATATATAATAACACAATTTCCGTTAAAATGTTGCAAAGGTACACATATTTTTTTTATTATTGTGGTTAATGCCCTTATTTTTGCTCTTCATGGGTTGTTAAATGCTTGTATTTTGCCATCAGCAAATCAGTAATAGACGTTTGTTGCACTCCCATTATATACCTTTTGGTATCTCGTTTGTATACCTTTTGGCATCTCACTTATATATCTTTTGGTATCTCACTTATATACCTTTTGACATCTCACTTATATATCTTTGGAGTCTCATTTATGTATCATTGGCACCCCACCGACCTATTCTTCATTCCTGATTGCATATAAGATAATGATTGAGAAAGGTTAAAATATCTGCCGAATTATTTGCAAGTTCAGAAAAAATGTATACCTTTGCCGCGCAATACTCTGGGGTTGACTGGATTTGACAGCAGGCTGGAGTGGTACGTAAGCACGCGGAGCGTTGGCTGGTGGCTCCTAAATCCCAATGGTCATCAAATTTATCTGGCAACAACAACTATGCTCTCGCTGCCTAAACGAAGTACAGTAGTTTACTGGCTTAATTCCGTCACTAGGTGATGGAACGAGACATCGCTCAAAAGCCGTCGTCCCGAGGCTCTTTGGTTTAGCGGTGCAGCAAAATCGGGAATAGTCAGGCAATGCCTCGGTTGCATGATGAGATTTAGAGGATAAGGCAGTGGTTGGTGGTCCAGGTCTTGCCGCTGCACGAAAACCGAAGGCTGGAATAAGCGTGTAGAAAGCGTATGGTTTCCCTGTTTGGACGCGGGTTCGACTCCCGCCAGCTCCACTTTAAAAGCGCACCTTGTGGTGCGTTTTTTTTGTTGCGCTGCCATTATTCTCCCCGCGTGCGGGTTCTTTTAGTCACTTCGTTTTGTAAAAGCGACCAAGGTCGAGCGCGACTCCCGCCAGCTCCACCTTAAAAGCGCACAATGAAGTGCGCTTTTGTCATATATGTACATATGAAAAGGCAAAAGGTTATGTGCTGTATGCTAAATAATTGAAAAACATTAAATATGTACTTTGAAAGAATGGCAATATGAGGAAAAATGATTAGTTTTGCAGCCGAAAATAAAAAGAATACTAAGAATGAGAGACAAAGTATATAGATTTAGGCAGTTTATGGTTGCTGCCATCATGATAGTTTGCGGCTTAACGGTGCTGTCGGCGTGTCAAAAGGATGATAACCAAGACCGCGTTACGGCGATTTCAGATGCTGTGTGGGCGTATAGTCAGGCTAATCCTGACGGTTTTACTCTTGACATACGCTCGATGACGGTGCCAAAGGAGGGCATAGCTGTTAGTTATGCTGCCACTCAGGGCAGTCATTCGCGTGACAAACTCGACTTCGTGGTAAGGCATGCGCTTCAGCACGACGGTTATGTGGGTGGTTGGCAGAATCCTGAAAATGGTCTATATTATTTCGACAGCACACGACTGTTCCCCGAAGATAAACTTGCTGATGCATTAAAGTTCGGTAGGGATAACGGCCAGTATTCCGCATTCGTGCTTTCTCTGTTTGCAGATGTTCCAGTAAATGGTAAAATTGCTGAGATTGTTGAACGTGGCACATTGCTTGTTGGCACGACGGGAGACTATCGCCCGTTGTCTTTCTGTGAGCCCGAGACAGGGAAATATTGGGGATTCGGCATTGAAATGGCGGAAGAGATTGCCCGACGGTTGGGTGTTGCGACGTCGTTCGTGAAGACCTCGTGGCCAACGCTTACTGCTGATGTTCTTGCCGACCCACAGACATTTGACTTTGCCATCGGCGGTATTACCATTACTGACACCCGACGTGAGACGATGTTGATGAGTGACGGTTATCTTGCCAATGGAAAAACTATATTGTGCCGTGCAAATGATAGCGATAAATACAAGTCGCTGGAAGACATTAATCGTCCGGAAGTCACGGTAATGGTAAATCCTGGAGGACTAAATGAGAAGTTTGCCAACGAGAACCTTCCAAATGCAACTATCGTGGTGCATGAAAAGAATGAAGAGATACCTTCTCTTATCGCAGAAGGACAGGCTGACGTTATGATTACAGAGATAACCGAGGCACCATACTATGTGAAAAATGACTCGCGACTTGCTGCGCCGTTGTTGGACAATCCATTCACTCACGGAGAGATAGGTGTACTGATGCGAAAGGGACAAGACGACCTGTTGCAAATGGTAAATGCGATTATCGGACAAATGAAGAGTGACGGCTCGCTGCGTCGCTTGCATGAGAAGTATGGTCTTTCCTATGGCTTCTAATTATTTTGTGTTTTGTCTCTAATTCATTATAATATGTAAATAATGAGTATTTTGGGGTTGGGTTATAGGAAATAATGATGTACCTTTGCAGCAGTAAATCATATTAAACTATAAATCATGAAGAAAACTTTACTCATGTCTCTTGCCGTACTCGGTCTTTCGACGCAGGCAAAAGCACAATTAGTTATTAACGAAATCATGCAATCGAACATCGACTGCATAATGGATGACCTTAACGAGTTCCCCGATTCCTGGGTGGAACTATATAACAGCGGTGATACACCCGTTAATCTCGCTGACTATAAGATAGGCAGTAAGAAAAGTGCTAGCAAAGCATGGCAACTGCCAAACAAGACGGTAAATGCCCATGATTACGTGGTGATTTTCTGTGACAAAGAGGAAAACGGTCTCCATACTAGTTTCCGCCTGGAGTCTGACGATGCAGGCAGCGTCTATCTGTTCAAAGGTGACGAAACAGTAGGAAAAGAGGACTATGTTGCTATGCCCGCACCAAACATCGCCTACGGACGCAAGACTGATGGTGGTGATGAATGGGGCTATCAGGCTACACCAACACCAGGGGCAGCCAACTGCGGCACTACCTATACTGATGTTCTTGGTTCACCTGTGTTCAGCGCCGAGGGCAAAGTATACACCACTAGTAAGAATATAAGACTCACAATTAGTGTTCCAGAGGATGCTCCAGAGGGAACAGTAATCAGATACACCACAAACGGTAGCGAGCCGACAGCGACCAGTACGCTTTATTCGTCACCAATAATGATAAACAGCGCTAATCGCGTGATACGTGCGAAACTATTCTGCGATGGTTATCTGTCCCCCATATCTACGACACAGTCATACATCTTCCTTGGTCGTGACTTTACTCTCCCCGTCATTTCCATCGTTACCGACGATCGTTATTTGAACGATGCTGCCATCGGTATCATTGCGAACAACCCCAACAAGGAAAACAAGCACGACTGGCGCCGACCAATCAACTTTGAATACTTTGACAACGCGGGTACAGAAAGTGCTCTCAATCAACTATGCGAGACACGTGTGGCTGGAGGACAGTCGCGTGAGCACGCCCTGAAGACGCTGGTGGTTTATGCCAATAAGCGATTTGGAACGAAACGTCTTGAATATGAGTTCTTCCCCGAACAGAAACCGGGTATTACAGAATTCAAGAGCCTCATGCTGCGTAATGCAGGCAACGACTTCGGTGGACTTTACATGCGTGATGCTATCATCCAGCGCGTAATGGGACAAAATGCTGATCTCGACTGGCAAGCATGGCAACCAACTGTAGTATTTATAAATGGAGAGTATAAGGGAATGTTGAACATCCGCGAACGTTCAAACGATGACAACATATTCTCGAACTACAAGAACAATAAGGGTAAAGGACTTGAGGATATCGACATGGTCGAAATCTCACAGGAAAACTCACAGATGGTGGAGGAACTAAAGGTAGGAACATGGGACAACTATAATGCCTTCAAGGCCTTCTTCCACGAGAGCGGACACTCTATGGCCGAATATTCCAGTCTCATGGACTGCAATGAGTTTATCAACATCATGGCAATGAACCTTTATTATGGCAACCTCGACTTCCCAGGCAACAACCTCGTTGTGTGGAGACCAATAGCCGATGACGGAAAATGGAGATGGATTGCAAAAGACACCGACTTCGGACTTGGACTCTACGGTCGTCCTGCCGATTACAACACCATCGCATGGATTAATAACCCCAACTACGACCAAAACAATGCGTGGGCCAATACTAGTGAGGCTACGATGCTCTTCCGCAATCTGATGGAAGACCCTGACTTTAAACGCGAGTTCATTGACCGCTGTGCCATTTACATGGGTGACTTCTTGAACGAAAGTGGAACACGTGAGATATGGGACCCGATGGCAGATCTCGTTAAGCCTGAACTCATACAGCACCGCAATCTCTATTCATGGAGTTGGTGGGGTCCAGAACAGGACATCCAGAATGAAATCAACAATGCCCGCAACTGGCTCAGCCAGCGCACCAATAATTTCTATACACATCTGAAGAACTACTATAACCTCGGTACGCTTACCAATATGACTGTAAACAAGGATCTTTCTGAAGCTGATGCCAAGGATATCCCGTTCTATTTCAATGGTGTGAAGTTGACTAAGGGCGTGTTCGACGGCAAGTTCTTCCAAAACCGCTCAGTCACTCTTGAGGGAACGGCAGAAAATGGTAAGAAAGTTGTTGGATGGACGGTGACTAAAACGGTGTCTGGCAACACTACAACGACACAGGTTGACGGTTCGCAGTATGCGTTCACTATGCCTGCATGTACAAAGTTACAGATAAATGCTATCACGGGAATTGATACAGGTATCAATGATGTAGAGTCGGCTGTATGGGCTTGGAACTATGCAAACGGTACACTTTCTGTCAATGATGTCGCAGCAGGCATCCGTGTAAGTCTGTATGACCTCAGCGGTATTCTCATTGATCAGAAGACAGCAACGGGCGCACGCCTCTCTTTCTCAGTTCCTTCAAACCGCGTTTATGTGTTGAAAGTGGGAAATGATAAAGGAGTAAAGATTGTAGTGGAGTAGTTCCACTTATCTTCCCTTAAGGGGTTTTAATAACAAACAAGTGAGCGTTGGACAGGATATTTTTCCTTTCAACGCTTATTTGTTTGCTATGGAATACAATTGGACAACTTTCCTAAGCGTCTCTAAACCATTTAGAAATGCTTTTTTGATATTTTTAAGAAGTCATATATAATTGAGATTAATAAAAAGATGTATCTTTGCAACCGAAGACACTGATGTCTGTTGTGTAAGGCTAAGAATCTCAAAACTACTAAATATGAAAAAAACGTTACTCTTTTCTATTACATTGCTTGGACTTTCCTTTCAGGCAAATGCCCAATTGGTTATAAATGAGATTATGCAGTCGAACATTGACTGCATAATGGATGATTTAAACGAGTTCCCCGACTCGTGGGTGGAACTGTACAATCCCGGTACATCTTCTGAAAATCTTAGTCAATATAAGATAGGTCTTAAGAATGATGTAGATGCAGCATGGGCTCTTCCTTCATATACTGTGCCAGCAAATGGACATGTAATTATATACTGTGATAAGGAAGCAACGGGAATGCATGCTGATTTCCGCCTTGACTCAGGAAAGGGTAAACTGTTCCTGTTTAAGGCTGGCGCTGTAACAGACAAATTTGACGATATCAAGAAACAGCCTGCACCTAACATTGCATATGGTAGAAAGACTGATGGCGCAAGTGAATTAGGTTATCAGTTGAGACCGACGCCAAATGCAGCAAACTGTGGCACGCTGGCAGAAACAGTGTTGGGCGACCCAGTGTTCAGCGTAAAAGGAAGTGTGTTCACAAGTAACCAGACAGTTTCTCTGACACTTAGCCTTCCTGATGATGCACCAGAAGGTACGCAGATAAGATATACTCTGGATGGAAGTGAACCAACTGTAAGAAGCCCGAAGTATTCAAATCCACTTACTTTCAACTCCACCAGTGTGATCCGTGCTAAACTGTTCTGTAGCGGTTGCATCTCGCCACGTTCTAAGACGGAGTCATATATCTTCCACGGGCGTGCTCAGGATATGATGGTGATTTCTATAGTCACCGACGACAAGTATCTTTATGACCCGCAAATAGGTATCTATGTGGAAGGAAATTATCAGAGCGGAAAGAAGAACTATGAGTTTGACTGGCGTCGCCCTATAAACATCGAGATGTTCGAGAACTCAGGAGAGCCAAGCATCATCAACCAACTTTGCGAGGCACGCATACAGGGTGGTGCAACACGTAGCAACGAAAGGAAATCACTCGCCGTTTATGCCAATAAGCGCTTCGGTACCAACCGCTTCAGTTATGAGTTCTTCCCTACACAGAAACCAGGTCTGACGGAATTCAAGTCTATCGTGCTGCGTAACTCAGGAAACGACTTCCACTATTTGTATATGCGTGATGCTGTGATACAAAGGTCTATGGCATTACGCCAGGACCTTGACTGGCAGGCATGGCGGCCGTCGATAGTATATATCAACGGAGAGTACACGGGAATGCTGAACATACGTGAACGCTCTAACGAGGATAATATCTACACAAACTATAACAAACTGGAGGATATAGACCTGATAGAGAACTGGACAGATCTGAAAGAGGGCACAATGGACAACTGGAACGAGTTTGCTGCCTTCTACAACGAACACGGACATACTATGGCAGAGTATGCTGAGCGCATGGACTGCATCGAGTTCATTAACCTCATGGCAATGAACATGTATTACAACAATCAGGACTTCCCAGGTAACAACATTGTGGCATGGCGTCCTATTGCTGATGGTGGAAAGTGGCGCTGGATTGCCAAGGACACCGACTTCGGGCTGGGACTTTATGAATCTCCGGCAACATACAACACCATCGAGTGGATGTATAACAACGCATATGACCCCGACCGCAGTTGGGGTAACACCTACGAGGCTACACGACTGTTCCGTCGACTTATGGAGGATGCTGACTTCAAGAGGGAGTTCATCGACCGCTGTGCCATCTATATGGGCGACTTCATGAACTATGCAGGCACACATGAGGTGTGGGATCCTATGTATGAGATGATAAAAAATGAATATCCTCATCATCGCTATCTGATAAACCAATGGTGGCCTAACTATCAGGATGAGATGAACAGTATTAACGATTGGCTGAACCAGCGCACTGACGTTTTCTACACACATCTGAAGAACTACTATAACCTCGGTACGCTTACCAATATGACGGTAAATAAGGATCTTTCTGAAGCTGATGCCAAGGATATCCCGTTCTATTTCAATGGTGTGAATTTGACAAAGGGCGTTTTCGATGGTAAGTTCTTCCAGAACCGTTCGGTTACTCTTGAAGGAACTGCTGCCAACGGAAAGAAAGTGGTAGGTTGGACAGTAGAGAAGACCGTATCAGGAAATACAACGACAACGCAGGTGGATGGCTCACAATATGCTTTTTCTATGCCTTCGTGTACAATGCTGAAGATAAATGCTATTATGGGTATAGACACAGGCATTAATGATGTGGAGCCTGCAGTATGGACCTGGCAGTATGCAGACGGTACACTTTCTGTCGATGATGTCACAGCGGGTACTCGCGTAAGTTTGTATGATATCAGCGGTATCCTCGTTGGTCAGCAGACTGCAACGGGCACACGCCTTTCTTTCTCTGTTCCTTCAAATCGTGTTTATGTGTTGAAGGTCGGAGATGAAGCAGGAATGAAATTATTTGTTGAGTGATTAGTGTTGTCGGGCGCACACGGTGGTACGCCCCTACAAGGAAATGGATATTGTAAAAATTAACAACATAAAGTATTTATAACATAGTAGGGGCGTACCACCGTGTGCGCCCGTTTTATAAATTATGTCACAATCCTCCGATTACCCTAGGCGTAAGAATATTCGACTCCATGGGTATGATTATTCCATACCTGCCAATTATTTCATAACCATAGTAATACAAGATCGCAAATGTCTGCTCGGAAACATAAGTAACGGGAAGATGGTACTAAGCGAAGTTGGTGAAATGGTACGTAAAACATTAAAGGATGTTACTGATAAATTCGAGAATTCTGAAATTCCTCATTATGTGATAATGCCAAATCATATTCATTTTATCATTCAGAATACAGGTGGAGATAGAATCAATGAAATTGTTAGATGGATGAAGAGTCTTTCTACGAATAGGTATCTAAATGGTTTAAGGGGGAGAGGATGCTCACATGCTAACAATAAACTATGGCAACGTAATTATTTTGATCACATTATTCGGAACCAACACTCTTACGATTATATAGCTAATTACATTTTTACAAATCCGCAACGTTGGAAATATGACAAGTTAAATATCGATTGCGTTGAGGAACCAGATGACATCAACTTAAGAATAAGAATGTTAGAATAGATGTATATTATCTTGTTTATACCCGTTATACATAAAAATAGGTCTTGGAAATCATCCAAGACCTATTTTGTATCTATTATTGAGCTGTCTCGTTTAACGCTCAACAATAACTTTCTTGCCTTCTATGATGTAGATTCCAGCAGGAAGGTCGCTGAGTGATGTGGCATTGCGACGTACCAACTGACCTTGAACATTATAGATGTTGTGTGGCTCGTCATTGCTGATTCTGATACCCTTGATATCATTCACTACTGCAACACCGTCGATGATGAGTTTGCCAGGGATATACTTAATCTTGTAGTTCTGTGCCTCGCCGCCGCTTATGGTAAGAACATACTCGCCTTCTGGGCTATCAAATGTAGCATTGCTTGTAACGGTAGGCAGGGTAGTGAACACACTCTCGTCCTCGCCGTTTACAAATCCCTCGTAGTGGAGAACGAACTCTGGATCTTCCTCATACTGCTTGCGTGTAGCATCCTCAACGGTAACCTTGAGCGGTGCGCCGGTAATAATGAGATAACCCTCCTCGAATGTCACGTCAGGAGCATCGATTGTGCCTGCAGAGATATGGATTGGATATCTTCCAACAGGAGAATCAGGTGTAGCATCTGTATAAATCTCAGGTGTTCCTGATACGAAGTCGCCGAAGAGTTGATAGCCGAATGACGGATTCTCTTCACCATACTTGCGTGCTGCGTTGCGTGGTTTAATGGTAGTACCATACTCCTTTACATTAAGTAAATCTTTCCAACCATAAGCCTTGCTATAGAGGTCCTTTGTTCCTGCTGGTACAAACAGCTTGCATGAAGATGCGCTAATGCCTTCGAATGCTGAAGCGCCTACTGTTGGTGGAGTGCGGCTTTCTGAGCGCAGTTGTGACAGGCCAGAGCAGTTGAGCATAACCTCGCGTCCCATTTCGGTAACTGTTTCAGGAACAATGACCTTGGTCAACTTAGAGCATCCTGCCATAGCGTATGCATGAACCTTTGTCACGGTGCTTGGAATTGTATATTCACCTCTTGCTATTGGTGTCATAGCGATGAGTTCGGTGCCGTCGTTGTTGAAGATAGCATTCTCAACAACGGTATAGTTCTGTCCTTCGGTTTCCTCAGGCATCTGCAGTTCTGTCATGCGGTTGAGCAGAGCCAATGCACCGTCGCCGTAGTTCTTTATTGTCTTAGGCAACTTCAGCGAGCGCAGGTTGCTTGCCTTGTAGAATGCCTTGTAAGGCAGTTCGTCGTCGGCTGTGGTATAGGTGATGCCGTTCTCTACGAGATACGGGTTGCCACCAGCCACGATGCGCGCCTCTGAGAGGTCGAGCGAGAACATCTTTCCTTTGGTCTTATTGCCTTCGCTGTCAACTCCAGCCATCTCGCGCAGCAGTTTGAGGTCGCTACTGTTGATATCACCTGTAATCTTCAACTCGCCTGTTACGAGACGGTCTTCCTCAGCAATCTGATTTGACAGAGTGCCCGGAGTGGCAAGAGTAAGGTCCTTAGTCTGTAAGTCAACAGGCGCGCCGCCTTCGATACCGATGACCATGTCCTGATAGTATTTCCACTCGTAGCTGTCAACATCGAGCAGGTCAACGTCATAGTAGCCGTCGCCATCACCGCTCCATCCCCAGTTAACACTTACCAGTCCGTTTTCGTCATATCCGTCGAATACGAACTCATGTCCCACTGAGCCAAACCAACTTGATGACACACCGCCGTACATCAAGGGGCGACCTTCGCTCAGTTCCTTGAAGATGAGACCCATCCAGTCCTCAGTAGAGAGGCCAGAATCGTTGCGGTCGTAGAATGTTGCTGTCTCAATGCCGAAGTTGCGGCGCAGACCGTCGGCTGCCAGATTGGTGTATGTACCTGAACCGTCCAGCGCATATTCCATGTCTGATGCCACACCACAGTGATAGCTGAGCAGAGCCACAGCTTTTGCTTGCTCTTCGGTGTACTGCCCTGCGATGTATTGGTCGAGCATGTTGTCATAGTCGTAGAATGCCTCCTCGAAGTTCACGGTGTATGTTCCATTTCCTCCCTGCTGTTCCACGGTCACCGAGTGGGTGCCGATACCAGTAGTAGGATATTTGTTGTGAGCCAGCACCTGTGCCATAGCCGTTGCCACGCATCCTACAACGCAGCGTTCTGTGTCGTTGCCATAGTCGTGGCCGTCGCCGCCGCCTGAGTATACTCCTGGCGGGCAGTAGTTGTTATATGGTACTGCCTGGTCCCATTTTGTGGTACACATTGTGGGGACATACGGCTCGTAGAGGTCAGGGTTAGGAACCACGGGAGTTCTCTTGATACCCTTTGCAACATAGTGTTTTCCGGCAGCCTCCATGGCTTCCATCCACCACTTCAGATTCTCGTTCTTGGTGTTTACATCGAACTTGGTGTCGCTGTAGCCCAGAATTTCGGGCAGCAGGTCGTCGGTAGAGACGATGGCGAAGCCGCCATCCTCGAATCCCATCACCGATGTTGCCTCCATGCGTTTCAGTTCTTTCACCTCGCCTGTGCGTGGTGCCTTGTGCATTTTTGAACGATTAGCGTTAATGGCCTTTTTTGCGAGAGACATCATCTCCGCCTTTGTTCTTGGTTTGGCAAATGAACTAATGGAAATTAGCAATGCAAGACCAATGAACAATGTTGTCTTGTAGTTGTTTTGCATTTTAATATTTATTCTGTTATTATTTGGTTGCAAAGGTAACAAAAGAATTGCAAATAACAAACAAAATCCGCTGTTTCTTAATTAAAACAGCGGATTTCGTTTAATAATTTAAGTATTCAAGTCTTATAAAGACTCGTTTACTTACTTGATGATCACCTTCTTATCGTTGATGATGTAGAGTCCTCTCAGACCCTCAAGGCTTGTAGCCTGCTTGCGAACGAGCTTACCATCGATAGAGTAGATGTCAACTGGCTTGCCGTCAACAGTAACCTTGTCGATAGCTGTTGTAGTAACAGGATCGGCAGATACTGGAGCAGACTCCTGGCCGTTGGTGTAAACAGCAGATACAGAAATTGTATGCTCACCGCTCTCGTCGATTTCAACATTGAATGTTGTGCCATCGGTCTGGTCAACGAGCTCACCGTCAACATAGATGTTGTAGTGGTCGATTTCGCCACCGCCTGTGGTGAAGGTAATATCGTCGAGCAGCAGAGCCCAAACGTCGGTAGAAGTGTGACGGATAGCGAAGTACTTAGTGCCTGCAGGCAGGTCAACAGATACTTCCTCCCAATCTACAGCACTTGTAGTCTTAGCCTCCACAAGGCTGAAGCTTGCAATCTCCTTATCGGTAGAAGAAGCCAGAACCTCATAACTCTCAGCACCGTAAGAGTCAACGAGCTCGCGAACATAGAAGCTGATGGTCTGTGCAACACCTGGCAGCTCTGGTGAAATCAGCCAGTTGTCAGTTGCAGCGATTGCACCTTGTGGTTCAGCAACACATGTAGAGATGAAGTACTTGTTGCCGCTGTGTGCAGGATACTGCTGATCCAGTGTGCCAGAACTTGCTGTAAGTTGTGATGGGTTGAATACCTGCCATGAACCTGGCTGTCCGAGTGAACTTTCAAGTCCATTGAATCCATAGCCCCAATAGCCGTTGTTGCCGTCGTAAACGGTCCAGTCGCCGATGTTACCAGTCTGGCTAACCTCTCCTCCGTTTTCTCCAGCAGTTGGGTCGAACAGGCCACCGTCATCGAAGTCGTCGTAAGACTCAACGTCATCAGTTGCTTCCTCGGTAGATGTGCTTGGAGCGCTCCATGCTACGTCAACGGTCTTGCCGTCTTCCTCTACCTCTGCAGTCACGTTCTCAGGACCAGCAGCAGAAGACTGCTTGATGGTGATGATAGCCTCAGAAGTGTTGTCGGTCTCGTCGAGGTCAACCTCTGGAGTAACGGTAGCTGTGATTGTTACGTCGCCAGCCTCGTCGAAGATGGTTGTCTCGTAGTCGATATCGAACTTCTTGCTCTCGAACATTGCCAGAGGCTCCTCGATATCCTGGTTGAAGAGTTCCTTGTCGCCAGCCTTAACTGTGAGGTTATAGCTGTCGATGGTTTCCTCACCGATGTTCTCAACCTTAGCGGTAACGGTTACCTTGTTACCAGCCTGAACGGTCTTAGGTGCAGAGATGTCAACAGCGAGGTTGTACTGATAGAGGTCGCCAATCTTGATGTTGTCGATGATTACAGTCTCTTGAACTGCAGGGAAGTTAGCCTTGAAACCAATCTGGTTGTAGCGTCCGTTCTTAGCGCTTGAAGGTATGCTAACCTTGAATGACTGATACTCGTCGGTCAGAGTAACGGTCTCAACGTCTGTTGATGTTCCGTCTGGTGAAAGAACGAATATTGTCAGGGCGCTTACGCTGCTTGTACCCTTCTTAGCATCGAAGATGATGGTTGGGTTAGCAGCAGGGTTAAGGTTCACCTTACCAGTGAAGAATGTAACCTCACCAGCCTCTCCATATGCCTGAAGTGCAAGTGCAGCATCGTCACCGTCAGAAGTGTCATCTGTTACGCCAAGTCTTGCATTGTCGCTAGAATCCCATACATAATGCAATGTCGAACCTGTGAAGCTTTCTGCAATTGGCAACTCGTAAGGAGCACCAACAATAGCGTATGTATAAGCATAGGTAGGATCGGTCTCGTTAGTGCCAACCTTTACAGAGGCACCGAAGTACTGGAATTTCTGATCGCCTTCGTCAACTGGATAGTCGAATGTGCCGGTGGTTTGGCCTGTTACGGTTCCGAGGATTCCGTCCTCAACGAGATAATCGCCGAAGATAGATGACTCAATGGCCAACTTGTAGATGCCGTATTCAGCATTAGCTGGGTTCACGTAGCCGCCGTTAGCACCAGTCACCTCATCCCAAGCGAATGTCAGAGATGTAGCTGTGTCGGCAGTCTTCTCGAAGCCTGTTACGGCAGCAGGAACATCCTGTCCAACGAATACGCTAACCTTGTTAGACTTCTGTCCGTCACCGCTTTCGTTAGCAGCAACAACGTAGTAAACGTATGTCTTGCCGTCCTCAACGTCGGTGTCGGTCCATGTCTGTGCAGAACCAGGAGCAACGCCGGTCAGAGTGTTAACCAATACGTCGTCACGATAGATCTTAACGTCCTCAGTGCCGCTCAGAGCAGAGCCGTCAACAGCATTTGCAGGAGCAGTGAATGAGAGGTCTACATTGAGAGCACCCTCAGCACCTGGAGTTGCTGTCAGTTCTGCGGCAGCAGGAGCGGTAGGCTCTGCACCAGCCTCAATTGACAGCTTGCTAACGCAGAGGTTGAGTTGGTCCGCATCAGAAATAGCATGGATAGCGATGTAATAGATGCCATTTGCAGAAACAGTGAATTCGCCCTCATAGTCGTCGAAATTACCAGTGCCTACAACAGTCTCAGGTATTACGGTCTGGTTGAGGCCAGCTGCAGTAGCTTCCTGTCCAACCTTCACTTCCATTTTCTCAGGCCAGTTTGCGCTTCCCTTAGCACTCACTGTGATTTTGTAACTCTTGCCTGCAACGAGGTTAAATGGAGCAGAGATGAGGTAGTCGTCAGCAGCGTTTGAAGAACTATAGCCATAGTATGTGCCGTAACTTGCACTCCATGTCCATGTCTTGCTGTCAGCATTGTTATCAATAATAGAGAATGTTGAGAAGGTCTCGTTGGTTGTGAGATTAAATGTGTAAGGTACATCGAGAACAGCAGTCAGGAATACAGAGATTTCCTCGCTCTTTCCGCCAATGCCAGAAGCACCATAAGAGATAACCTGATACTTGTGTGTACCGATGGTCAGGTCAGAAGCAATGTCCATGTATGTATGTGCTGAGCCTGGAGCAGGATTCTCGATAGTGTGGATGACGTTGCCGTCGCGCAGAATCTCAATCTTTGTGATGTCGCCTTCAGCAAGGTCTGCACCGTCGATAGACTTTGTAGGAGCGTTGAATGCTATTGTAGCACCCAGATCATCGCTAAGAGGAGTGACTGTCAGATCGTCAACAGCTGCAGGAGCATTACCCTCAGCGCCAACCTCGATAACCAACTTCTTAATCTTCAGATTGAACTGATCGGCATCAGATGTAGCGTGGATAGCCACATAGTAAGTGCCAGCCTCGTCTGGAGTGAAGGTGCCTTCATATTCAGTATCTGCAGAAGTCTTAATAGTTGTCTCAGGGATAATAGTTGAGCTCAGTCCTTCAGCAGTAGCGGTCTTGCCTGCCTTAACCTCGAACTTCTCTGGGTATGTATTGCTTGAAGCAGCAGTAACTGTAACGTTGTAGCTCTTGCCAGCCTCCAGTTTGATAGGCAGGATGAGGTAGTCGTCAGCTTGGTTTGTACTACTATATGGATAGTATGCACCGTAAGAAGCAGACCATGTCCAAGTCTTGCCGTCATTGTTAGCATCGATTACACCATAGTCGTCGATAGTTCCCTCCTGTGAGAAGTCGCCAGTGTAAGGAGCTGTGATAGGAGCAGCCTCAATGAGGAAGTTGTCAACATACTGCTTAAACATGTCGTTAGACGTGTTGTGGATACCGATGTAGTAGTAGCCAGTCTCAGTTACGGAGAACCCTTCTGTCTCGTATGTTGAATAATCCGTTTTATTATTAATAGTCTGTTCAGCCAATACTACGGTTCCTGCTGACAGAGCATCTGCAGTTGCCTCTTTGGCAGCTTTAACCTCAAATGTTTCTGGGTAATCTGTAGACTGAACCTTAGAGTCGATGGCAAAATGATATTTCTTGCCTGCAACTAACTTGATAGCCGGAGAAACGAGCCAGTCATCGTTAGGCGCAGCATAACTAATAACAAACTCACCATTAGAAGCGCCCCATGTAACACCATCGTTGTTGGCATTAATTACTGTGAAGTGCTTCTGTAATGAAGCATCGCTGAAGTCGTTGCTATATGGCAGCTCGTCAATCTGTGTTGGAGCTGGTGCCTCAGCATAGAGAGTAAGAGCAGAAATCCACTGCAAGTAGTAGATGCGGTCCTCAGCAGCATTACCCAAAAGTTGGTTTGTTGAGGTAAGTGTTTTGGCGGTGGCATCATAGGTCATAGTGAAAGCATCTACCAAAGATTCGCCGTCTGTACCGTAAGCCCAGATTGGCGTGGTACCGTAGTTGCCAATGAACTGTTCGCTTTCGAATGTAACGGTTGTGCCACTGATAGTACCCTTAATCCAAGAGTCAGGGAAGTCGCTGAAGATACCGCTAATATAAACGTCGTTGTCAACAAAGGCAACATTTACGTCTGTACCAGTAACGGTGGCACCGTCTTCGTCGGTCTGCTCGCGATACCATGTTTCCACTGTAGCACCTGCAGGCAGTTCAACGAGGTCTGTCGAAGGTGGAACATATCCTTCGTCCAGTGTCCATACTGTGCCGTAGTCGCCATAGCCTTGCCATGAGTTGTCGTCGTCCCAGAATATACCGATGATTTTGCTGCTGCTTGAGCCTCCCAGCGAAATAGTGTTGCCGTCGATGGTGAATGTGATGTCACCAGAGCCTCTTGTAGCACCGGAACTGGTATAATCTCCCCAGTTAAGACTTAGCGTTGCATCATAACTAGCAGAGTAACCCAATGGTTGAGCACCTGCCACTGTGATGGTGTTGCCTTCCTTGGTTCCCTTTACCCATGAACCCTGTGAATATCTTGTGACAGGGTCTTTGATATATACAGTGCCATCGGAGGTCTCAACTATTGTTACATGACCGCTTTGTTCAGCCTCATAAACACTTCCACCGCTATAATAAAGAGCAGTACCTGTACGGGTGTAGTACTTAGTTTCGCCCTCTGCAGGAGCAGTAATGATACCGTGCTCGTCAACGGTCTCTGCCTTTCGCGGAGCCTTGTTAGCAGAAGCGGTTGCAGGGTTGAATTGCTTGAACAATTCAGCCTTTGCGGCGTCGTTCTTCTTTGTTTGCTCTTTTGACAGACTGCCAACATAGTTCTTCACAGGAACGTTCTTGAACAGTCCGTTCTTCGGAACGAACTGTGGGCGCTCGAGGCTAGCCCAGTTTACCTGTGGAATGACCTCAGAAGCAGAAGCTTCCTTAGCGGCCTTGTCAATAAGATACTGTTCTTCCTCCAGAGAAGGCTTCTTCTCATCGGCAACAGTTTGCTGCGCAGCAAGAGTCTTGGTGCGAACAGCATTCAATTCAGATGCCTTGATGCGCTTTTGACCAGCCAATTCTGTGCCAGCCTTTTTCTTCGGCGCCTTAGAGTTCTGAGCACCTGATGGCAATGACAGCAACAGAGCCGCTGCCAAAACCAAGAATGAGGTAGTTCTTTTACTCATAATTGAATTTTTAAAGTGAAACATAAATATTAATAGAAATTAATTTAATCCTTAGGTTGCTATTGGTTATATTATTGATTTTTGCTCGGCATAACATGCTTTCCGTAGGCAGTTATTGGCTGTATTGGGATGTTATTTGTAGTCACGCCAAGAAATACACGTTTGCAAAAGTACAAAAAAAAATATTAAATGCAAACGTTTTCGTAACAATTTACCTATTTTTGGTATTAAAAAGTTATAAAACATACCAAATATATGGTATTAAACGCGGTTTCAAAAGAGGGGAGCTGGAGTCAACAAAGTCAACAAAGTCAACAAAGTCAACAAAGTCAACAGTCAACAAAAGCCCTTTTCGGGATTCAGGATTTTATGTGTCTCATTCTTTATATTATATATATATTATAATATATATATAATATAAAATATATATACATATATTTTTAATAACATCCACCACAGCCAGCTGTCTGTCACCGTGGAAATCTCAAAAACCCCTTTTGTTGACTGTTGACTTTGTTGACTTTGTTGACTCCATTAATGCCCTTTCGCATGATGAAAAACCATGTTTTAGAGGGCGAAAGATGGTCTGTTGGGGGGCGGAAAGCATATCTTTCTCAACGCTCTTGCTATGCTCTTGCTCAGAATGCGCGTAATGTGTCGTCTGAAACGGTGAAGTGGATGTCGCGGCCGAAGACAGGCATGCCATAGACTTTCTCGGGATTGTCCTGCACGCGCGGGCGGGGGTCGAGTTCAAGCACGCCGATGAGTGCCTGCTGCTGTTCTTCGGTAAGTTCTGCCTGTAGTTGTTCGCTGAGCTCCACGCGGAGTTTCTTCCATTCCGTTTGCTCCACGAAGCCAGAGCGGGCATCGGGCTTAGAGTCGCAATACTTGATATACGGCTTGATGTCGAGGATGGGCGTGCCGTCCATGAGATCGGCGCCGCTGACAGTTATTACAGGTCCGCGCTTGTCGTCTATCTCCACCTTATTTATATACACGCACGAGAGACCTATGGGGTTGGGGCGGAACGGAGAGCGTGTGGCAAACACTCCCAGCCGCTTGTTGCCTCCCAGTCGGGGAGGGCGCACGGTGAGGCTGTCGCCTATGGTCTTGTTGGCTGAGAACTCCCAGATAATCCACAGGTGACTGAAGTCCTCCAGCCCTCTCACGGCATCCGCGTTGCGGTATTTCGGTTCAAATACAATCTCCCCTGTCAGTTGCTCCACCAGTCCGCTTTGTCTCGGTATGCCGAACTTGCTGGTGAATGGAGAGTGGAAATATGCTATCGGCTTCATGTTTTGAAGTTTAGAGATTTGTTATTTCTTTTGCCATTTGGTTCATTGCGAGGCATTTGTCACGCGTTATCAGCAGCCTCTCGTTGTGGTGCTCCCATGGTGCGAGGATGAGCAGTTTGCCCTGTGCGCATGCTTCAAAGAACTCTCCGCCGGGTCTTGTATAGGGTGTCAGTCCGTTCTCTTCGATAAAGATTAGCGGCAGACGGGCGTTCATGGCGGCTCTCATTACGGCTTTCTCGCCTTTTGAAATGGCTGGTGATACGAGTACAGCCCCTTTCTTTGCTTGTGAGAGAAAGTATTCCACGCGCTCGGTTATCTCTTCATCGCTGAGACATCTTGAGCATTGCACCTGTAATCTCACGGGGCGAGAGAGAAGAAACCTGTTGCCGAGTGCAGAGTAGGTGCGCCCTGCTATAGTCATGCCGAAGCGCACATGGAAGAGGTCGGGGCTTTGGCGTTTCATCATCAGTCGGCGAGGGTTGTCAGCAAGATAGTCAATCCACCTCTGCAGTTCTCCTTTGCCAGAGAGTATGTGGTCGTTGTATCCAAGGCTCCATAGCATGCCGTGCTCCCTGTCGTCAAGGCTGCGGTCCCGTTTCTCCCCAGGTTTTCTTTGCAGCGACGGCGTCGCAGCATAGCCTAACTGGCGGTAGTGCTTGTTGGTGCTTGCCTTGAACCCCTTGATGATATGTCCCAGATGCTGCTGCATTTGCTCGTGTACGAAGAGGATGCCATGCAGATGGTCGGGCATCATTTGCACGGCGATGCTCGAAACCTCGGGGTGGTGCTTGCTTACGTCAAGCCATTCGCGCTTCACAACCTCTCCCAGTTCTGTGAGCACCACATGCGGAGCCTCCGGAGAGTCTTTCTCGGCATCTATTCTGCCTGCAAGGGTGCCGAACAAAGGGCGCCGTCCTTCCGTGGTGAGCGTCACGAGATATATGCTGCGCCCCTCATAGTCGTGCCCTACGCGTCTTCTTAGCATAGAAGGCTTCTTCTCTCCGGCATATTGCTTGTGCTTCTCGTATTCCTCTTTGTTCATTATATGTATGGCATTGCCATTGCAAAAATAAGGAAAATAATTGTAAAGGGTAATCTTTGCTCAAGAAAAATGTGTTTTGTGGAAATAAATTGCTATCTTTGCGCTGGTAAAACGAATTACGGAGATGGAGATACTTTACATAATAATAGGACTTGTGGCAGGACTGCTGATAGGCATCTTCTACGGCAGGGGAAAGACGGGTGCCCTCGCCACCGAACTGAAGATGACTGCAGAGGAAAACTCGCGCCTGCATAAGGACTCGGAACAGACGGACGGCCTCAGGCAGAGGTTGATGTCGCTGACGGCAGAGCGCGACAGGCTGATAACCGAGGCAGACATGCTGCGCCAGCAGATGGACCAAGCAAAAGAGCAGATGCAGCAGATGACGCAGCAGTTCGAGGAACGCCACCGCGAGGCCATCGAAGGTCAGCAGGCACGTTTTGCCGAGGTGATAGATAAGGTGAAGGCCGAGATGAAGGCCGCCACCAACGACATGCTGAAGCAGCGCCAGCAGGAGTTTGCGGAGCAGAGCAACTCGAACATAGGACAGATAGTTGACCCGCTTCGCAAGACCATCGCCGACATGAAACAGGCGCTTAGCGAAAACACGATAAAGCAAGTCTCGATGAGCAGCGAGATGAAGACAAACATGGAGAACATGATGCGCCAGAGCGAGGAGGCTCGCCGCAGCACCGAGGAACTGACACGTGCCTTCCGCCATGAGACAAAGGTGCAGGGCGACTGGGGCGAGGCGGTGCTCGACGAACTGCTTGAGTCGCAAGGGCTGCGATGCGGAATACACTACGAGACGCAAGCCACCATCCGCGACGCCAAGGGAAACGTGATACATCCCGAGGACGGAGCGAGCCTGAGACCTGACATCATAGTGCATCTCGACAAGAACCGCGAACTGATAATAGACTCTAAGGTGTCGCTGTCAAGTTTCATCGACTATGTGAACGCCGAAAACTCTGATGAAAGGCAGCGGTTCCTGAAGGCGCATATCGACAGCATCTGGCGGCATGTGAAGGAACTCTCAGACAAAGACTACTCGTCATACATCCAGCCACCGAAGGTGAAGATGGACTATGTCATAATGTTCATGCCGCACACAGGAGCGCTGTGGACGGCACTTAACGCGCAGCCCGACCTCTGGCGCAAGGCAATGGAGAAGAATGTCTTTATAGCCGACGAGCAAACGCTTTTTGCCGCACTTCGCATCATAAACCTCACATGGACGCAGATAGTGCAGGCAGAGAACCACGAGAAGGTGTACCGCTTGGCAGAGGAAATGCTCGACCGCGTGGGCAAGTTCGTGAAGAGTTATGAGGAAATGGGCAAGCAGATAGAGAGACTGCAAAAGGCATACGAGGACGGAGGAAAGAAACTGGCGCCCAGCGGACAGAGCATCATCACAACATCAATGAAACTGATGAAACTGGGAGCGAAGCAGAATGCCAAGAATCCGGTAATCGACAGCGAGGACGTGGAAACGGTTGGCAGTCTGCCCTCAGATGAAGAAAACGACGACGAAACATAAACATCAAGACAATATGAAACAATCGACCTACGAAACAACGGGAACATGCAGCAAGATTATCAACTTCGAGCTAGATGACGAACAGCGCGTGCACAACGTGGAGTTCATCGGCGGCTGCCCTGGAAATACCATCGGAGTGAGCCGTCTGGTGGAAGGAAAGAAGGCGCAGGAGGTTATCGACATGCTGCAAGGCGTGCGTTGCGGATATAAGAGCACCAGTTGTCCCGACCAGCTGGCTACAGCACTTGCTAAAGCACTAAGCGAGCAGACAGCAGGCTGAGGCATATCTAGTATGCTGCGTTGCCAACGCAGACTCTCTCCCTCTCTCATAATAATGGCTTGGAAACTGAAATACCGCTGCACAAGTTGCGGTTACGAAGCAGAAACCTATGAGGGCAAAGGACTCTTCGGGCAGCATATTACTGCCGTCAGTTGCCCCGACTGTCACTCCATTCAGAACATCGTTGTGGGTGGGGTGATAGGCGATGTGGCGCCGTCGTTCCGCAGCGAGGTGGGGCGGTTGTGCCTGCATTGTGGCAGCGAGCGCATCAAGGTGTGGAACCACACCACCTGCCCGCGCTGTGGCGGCAAGATGCAAGAAGACGAGGAAAAGGAGTTTTGGACGTGATTTTATAATGTAGAATGGGAAATGTAGAATGTAGAATGGGAAATGTAGAATGTAGAATGGAAAATGTAGAATTATGATTACATTTCAAGAACTGGCTCCAAGGCATGGTTCATAGTTCTAATCATAATTCTACATTTTCCATTTTCCATTCTACATTCTTCATTTTTAAGAGTAGCATTTCCATATATCGTCAACAACCGACTTTGGCATCGGCTTGCTGAGAAGGCTGGCGATGAACACAACCACAAAACCGCCAACCATAGCGATGGCACCGCAGTTGATAGGTGATACGGGGTTGCCGGCAAGCATATTGGCAACGGTGATTCCTACGCCCCACACAAAGCATGCCCACACGCTGAAGGTGGTGACGCGCTTCCAGTAAAGACCGAGCATGAAAGGTGCGAGGAACGCTCCTGCCAATGCTCCCCACGAGATGCCCATCAGCTGGGCGATGAACGTCGGGGGATTGAGCGCTATCATCAGCGAAATGACTATGAAGAACACTATTAGCACGCGCATCACAACAACCTTGCGGCGCTCCACACGCTCGGCTACCTCGTCGTCAATCTCGCCACCTTTCACCTCACCTTCCTCCGATTTCTTGTCACGGTAGATGAGGTCTAGTGTCATCGTGCTGCTCGATGTGAGCACCAGCGACGCAAGCGTTGACATAGATGCCGAGAGAACAAGCAACACCACAAGGGCTATGAGTATGTCGGGAAGTGTCTGAAGCATGCCTGGAACCACAGCGTCGAAGTCAAGACGGCCATTGGGAAGGGTAGGGGGTGTGCCGAACAAACGGCCGAAACCGCCAAGGAAGTAGCAACCGCCTGCCACCACAAGGGCGAAGATGGTTGAGATGATGGTGCCGCGACGTATGGCACTCTCGTCGGTGATGCTGTAGAACTTGCCCACCATCTGAGGCAGTCCCCATGTTCCGAGTGACGTGAGGATAACCACGCCCAGCAGATTCCATGGGTCGGGACCTAAGATGTCGGCAAAGGAGCCGTTCTGTGCAGGGTTGTTGTCGGCAGGCAGCGACGCCATCTGGTGGAACGCCTCCACAAGACCGCCCTTCTGTGCCAGCACGGCAGCAATGATAGTAACTATGCCAAAGAGCATGATGACGCCCTGGATGAAGTCGTTCATCGCCGTAGCCTTATATCCTCCGAGAATGACATATACCGCTGTGAGTATCGCCATGATGATGACACAATACTCATAAGGAATGCCGAAGCCCATCTCGAAGAGTGATGAGATGCCTTTATAGACGCCTGCGGTGTAAGGGATGAGGAACACAAAGGCGATGATAGAGGCTGCCACGCGCAGTCCCTGAGAACTGAAACGGGTGCCGAAGAAGTCGGGCATGGTGCGGCTCTGTATGTGCTGTGTCATCATCTTCGTGCGTTTGCCCAGCACCAGCCAAGCCAAGAGCGAGCCGATGACAGCGTTGCCCACACCTATCCAGGTGCTTGACATACCGTATTTCCAGCCGAACTGTCCGGCATAACCAACGAAGACCACGGCCGAGAAATAACTTGTGCCGTAAGCAAAGGCGGTGAGCCACGGACCAACAGAACGTCCTCCAAGAACAAAACCATCAACACTCGATGCCTGCTTGCGTGAATACAGTCCCACGCCAACCATCACGGCAAGGAAAACTATAGTAAGAAAAATCTTTATAAACATAATTAATTATCCATTATCAATTATCCATTATTAGAACGCTACTTGCAACTGTGCCTGCAACGTGCTGTAATGCTCCTGTCCCATGTTCACAGGGTTTGCAAGGGTGTATTGCACCTGAGCACGGCATGTGCGGTAGAACCAATGTTGCACGCCTACTGTAACATTAGTCTGTTGCATCTTGGCATCGGTGTTGTAATTGAAATAATCCACAGACCCCACTACGTCGAGAATCTTGCACACCGGCACACTTCCTGTGATGTAGGCACCCCAGCTGTTCACGTCGCCGTCTCTGCCGCCAAGCACTTCGCCGTGCACGCTGGCAGCGCGGTTCTTCCAGTAGTCAACGCCAGCCACATGGCTCTTCCACTCCGCTCCTGCCGACCAGCGGTTGCGCTTGTAGTCTTCGCCAACAGCAATAGCGGGATTGTATTTCGACACGGCTATGGCATGTCCTGTGCCCAGCTGACCGCTTGCCACGATGCGCCAGTTCTCAACAGGACGGAAATCGAGCCTCAGGATAACGTCCTTCTGGTTGTTCTTGTCCTTGACATTAATGCCCTGGCCTTGCATCACAGCCAACTCATAGTATAAATGATTGGCGAAGAGGTTGCCGTAGAGCATCAGGCCAAGGTCGCGGCCATATTGCACACCGAAAAGGGGGTCGGAGCCGCAGCCCGACAGATAGGTAACACCTTGTGAGTAAACATCGATGAGTTCCATCTTCGTTGGAGATAGCGGGTTCTCCAAAGTATAGGAATTTTTAAATTGTCCGAAACGCACCGTTAGCGCATTGTTGTTGGTTATGCGGAAATCGGTGTAGAACTCCTGTACCACACTCGAGAAATCGTGCATGAAAAGGAACGACCAGCGGTCGGTGATGCGTGCCTTCGCCCAGAACAGCGTACGCTTCAGGTCCACGGTGTTGGTGCTTTTCCCGTCTTGTCTTTTCCAGGTGTATCCCGCCTGTCCGTAGCCGTGTAGTTCGATGCGTTCCTTGAGGTTTGCCACCCAGTCGGGCACCTCGATAGTTTTCTTCTTGCCTTGCTCTTGTGCCGCGACAGTCAGCGACATAAAAGCGACGGCTGTCAAAAGGATTGCTTTCTTTTTCATTACCTGTTGCTTTTTGTTGAGAAAATTATCGGCGCGAAGGTACATAATAAATTCCAAAGTAACAAAAAAGTTATGAATTAATTTTCACTTTGCATATATATCTTGCAAATTTATAACAAAATGACATATATTGAGCCGTTTTTGGTTATTCTTATCTTTTGCAGATGCCACGCAACAGCGTTTTTATTAATAATACCTTAAATAATCTCCCGTCAAAACAAAAAAAACACTTTTTATTTGGAGATTAGAAATAAATCACGTACCTTTGCACCCGCTTTCAATAAGCAACCAATAACACGGTGCCCGTAGTTCAGTTGGTTAGAGCGTCAGATTGTGGTTCTGAATGTCGTGGGTTCGAGTCCCACCGGGCACCCCAAAGAGACATCGCCGAAAGGCAATGTCTTTTTTTTGAGAAGTCCCACCGGGCACCCTAACAGTAAACGTCGGAGATTCCAAGCAAACAATGGAGTCTCCGACGCTTTGATGTATAGGACATCGTTCATCCTAGCCCTTTCGGTCAATTCATTACCTTTTATTGCGGTTCAGCAATTCCTGCTTGTCAACTACGACCCAAATGGTATCAACCACATGACCTTGTTTCAATCCTGCTTGTTTAAGAGGATTGGCGAAGTCTCGGTCTAATACTTCAACACCATCAATGAAGTAATCTGACTCGCCGCGGTTTTGGAAGACATTCTTCAATCCCCAGACCTCATGGTACTTCAGTTTCACCTTCCAACCCTCCACCTGTGCCTGATAGAGCAATTGAACTAGTGAATCCTGATCGGTTCTGTCATTATCAAATGAGAAATAGAAAGGTGCGCCACTAGTGTTCATACCTGTCTGAGTTAAGTTTAGACTGCCTTCCCATGAGTCCCAAAACACTCCTTTCTTAGTGAATTCTATAAGATTTCCTACTTTTTCTCCTACGGAATAGTTTTCCTTACAACTCTGCAACATGACAGATGCCGTAAAAGCTAATAACAACCATAAAATGTTTCTTCTCATATTTTATATTTTAAGTGTGACATTGATTTTCAATATTTTGATGCAAAGACAACACACCCTAGCAAAGAACCGCCGGTTTGAGCAGTCCCCGTTAACATCATCTTGTTGTTCCACAGGAAAAAGCATGTATCTGGTCAGCCATCACACGTTGAAGGGTTGTGAAAACCGTGTCACCTGTACAATGGCTGGTATAGAATCGTGTATGAGGATGCGCCGCTGTCAGCCTTTGCGCAAGAGAGACTAGTTCATCTTCCGACTCGTGGCCGTCGAGCAGATGGAATCCGCCCACTACAGAATGAACAGGCAAGGGACAGGCGGATAGGATGTTCTCCAGTCCGCTATGAGCGCAGCCGGTGAACAGCAGCCCGTCTGTATAAAGTGCGAGTTCATGGCGGAAATCGTCATTAACGTATTGCCCTTCTGCGTTCTGAACGAAAAGGTGCTGGTTCCCTTTAGGCATAGGGTGAACATGAGGGATGTGTGCGATGATATGCACGTCGTCATCTATCTTGCAACTCTTGCCGACAAGCATAAGTCTTTCTTCGGGAATCTCAGGCCATTCGGTAGTGATGCTATGCAGGTATTTCCGCTTAGAAAAGAATTTTCCCTTCATGGCATCAGGAGAAACAATCACTTTTGCCGTCTTGTTGATTTCCATGAAATAAGACAAGCCTCCAGCGTGGTCACTATGCCCATGAGAGACGAACACATAGTCGACGGTACTGATGTCAAGGCTTAGCCGTTCTGCGTTGCGGATAAACATGTCGCTGGCTCCCGTGTCGAGCAATATACGGTGGCGCTCTGTCTCCAAAAGGATAGAAAGGCCATGCTCTGTTTCCATAGCAGGGTCATTCGTGCGATTATCAGCAAGTACTGTCCATCTCATAACCTATTTTTATTATAAGTTCTGGGTGCAAAGATACTCATTTTGAATGAATCTTGATATTATTTCGTTATGTAATGTGCCGTTTGACTGCAAATACCCTTCCATAATGATTTAGGTGCGTTGTTTTCCGAATCCCCCATTTTCTTATAAGTAGAGAAAAACATCGGAAAATGCAGTTCCTGCATCCTTTTTGATGCCTTTGAGGGAAGAATTTTGATGTCTTTTGAGAAAATAAAACCATGCTGCTGACGGTATGATATGTCATATTTGTTTGATAATCAGCCTTTTAGAGGATATTGTCTATGCAGGTGTTTCAGCGTTTCAGCGTTTCAGTAGGGGGTATGCAATGTTTCAATACCATTATTATAATATATAATATATAATATATTGATTATTAGATAGTTATCTATATTATAGATGAAACTGACACCCCCTCTTTACTACTGAAACGCTGAAACGTTGAAACGCTCGGATACTTATTCTTCCTCTACAGGTATCTTCTTGCACTCTCACAAGGTACAAGTGACGATGCCAGAAGGCATCTATGGTGTTGCCACTTACAAGAGTTAAGACTGCATTATGACATATAACCGTCATCTACTTATAAAAAATAAGCCCCAGAAGGCGGAACTTCCGGGGCTTTAGTGTATACATCTTCAAGATGCTTTATTCGTAATACTCAATTTTACGAGTCTGTTCTATTTCCTGACCCATCATCGAGCTCTCGCGGAAAAAATGGTTGCTTGTGTCATTCCGCTGCATTGCCTCATATGAATTCTTTATGTTGACGAAGACGAGTTTGTCTGTTTTGTTATGTGAGAACATATTATAATTGTTTTTTATGTTCGATTATGCTTAACGACCCATTCCCTCTTTAAACTCTTCTATTGAGAACCATTTATCGACGACTTCTCTTTTGTATTGTTTGAGCAATGAGGGTTTGGATTGTATCTGGGAGATAGAATTAAGAGGAATCAGGTAGAGCTCTTCTGGCATGGATGGCTCTCCGCCAATACCTAATAAAATGAAAACATCAATAGCATTTTCTGTAGCATATTCTTGATATTGGACAATTTGTTCAGGTATGAATAACTGCTTAGAAAATCGTCTTGGGATGCTTGCTCGCCACTTGCATTCAACCGCAAACTTCTTTTTATGTCTATCATCTTTATAATCAAGCACAAAATCTGGGTATTTATTGCTGATAGGACTGATATTTCCCAATGATTTGTCACCACGCCATTCTAATAATGAATAAGCCTTTGTCTCATTTAAGTCGAAGAGTTCTAAAACGAAATCTTCAAACTCTCGTCCTTTAAGTACTTCCTCAGGTAGTGTGATTGCCTTAATTCTGGTACGGACAGAGATATAGTTTCTTCGTAGTTGCTTCTTAATTGCGTGAAGCCCCATATCTTCATAAAACATTCGCAATAGTATCTTGTCCTGCCATACCGTCCAACGTTGGTGAGTGGGTGAATTCTGTGGTTCTGTTGCCATCATCATTTCTTCTTGCTCCAGATAACAGATTTTTTGTACACCTGCCAAGAGCGGGAATATGCTACCGTTTTTATCAATATATCCACAAACGATATTCTCAGCCATCTGCATGACATACCGATTCCTGAGCCTTGGTGTCTGGCCAGCCCCCTGAGGTTCATCGCGTTGAAGGACAAGGATAAGCATACGTTCTTCAGTCAAAGCTTTCTCTATCTGAACGTTGTACTTATCTGTAAAACGATTCATCACCACCAGAATCGTCGGCACCCGATTCACAAGCAAAGCCCTCATCACTTCATCTTCCAATTCTGATGAATTAAAGCAGATGACACAATCATTCGATGAAAGCGAATCCACCCAACCAAAGACCTTGTCGTACAGTGAATAGGGAGCATGTTTTGAACAAAGAAAGAGCGATTTCTCTCTGTTCAGCAAATCTTCGTTACCTATTTTGCTAATAATCCTCATATATCTTAATATTTAGATCTCACAACACTTCTGTTCCCATGTGATGGAACGAGGAATAACATACATTTGGCAAATCTTATTGCTGATGAACACATACTGAGTCCCTTTCGGGTCACCCTCTATCAAATATGATGTTACTGTTTTACCCATAATGTCACATCAATTATATCAATGTTAATCAGTTATTGCGGAATGAATATTGGGAGATCTATGATTTAATCTTCCATCTTGTATTACTTGCAACTCCAACAGATTCTATTTTATTAGAATCCTGCAATTGTTTAAGATGTTTATTTATTGTAGCTTTTGAGAATCCTAACAATTTTGCAATATCATACAATGAAAGGCAAGAATTAGGTGTTAGAACATTTATTATCTTTTCGTCTATACTCCCTGATAATGTGTTAGTTCGTTCTTCGGTTTTTGCAACCGTACCTTTTGTGATGTTATCAACAAAAGTCACTCGTTGCCTACTCCATGTATTCAATCTACCCTCCAACTCATGATAGTAATCGGTCAATTCTTTATATAACTTATCAAGAGCAGTATGGTCTGTTAGCTTTTCAGCTTGCTTTGTATCACACAACCATCCAATTTCTTTAAAAGTAGTGTTGGGCAGTAAATAATATCTAACATTATTATTGTTAGTCCATACAGCCCCCATCTCATTAAGGCATATTTCACTATTCTTATAATTGTTGGAAATCAGTAAGAAAGAGAAGTCTGCCGACAAGATATTCTCTTTTATATGCTTCCGAATATCATCCCCATTCTTGATATTCATGTCTTCAATGGAAGTGCAAAAAATATCATCAGGATCAAGACCTATTCCTAATTGAAGTATCCTGTCACAAAATTCAGTAACGATACCTTTGTCTTTTGAAGAATGACTGATAAATATTTTGTGTCCATTTTGTGGTTTATTTGAATATAGTCCATCTAAAATCTTGATTGCAGTTCTAATATCCCCAAAAGAATAGGCATTTATGAAGTCACCAAATATATTTTGAAAATATGGAGGTTGTGGAATCTGCAAAATACGAGAAGTACGAAATACTATCCTTTGAGTTGCATTCATTAGAATTTGGGCAATATCTGGATAGTCTTCTTTTATTATTGGAATTATTTGTTTGGAGATCTCTACAAGTTTTTGAGTTCTTGGCCCTATAATTGAATCATAATTAATATCTATTCCATTCAGCAAAGTTCTTGCCGAAGTTATTAGATCTCTTAGCTGACTATTATTCTTCATTATTATCAAAATATATTATTCCACTTTATCCTACTATTTCAAATATTTATCAAGAATGACTTGCTTACGAAGATCACAACCAGCCATTATATCCTTTGCATCTGCAATTAACTCATCATAGTGCAATATTTCATTTGCAATTCGTCTTTGTTCTTCCATATTAGGTAAGATAATACGATATTGGATAATGCCGTCTTTATTACCACGTGGCATTTTTACACCTCTCGTTCCTGCTTCGTTCATAATAAAATCAAAGAACACGTCGCGACGCAAACTGTAATACAAAAAACGTTCATCTACTTTTTCACTATCGGGTCGAAGCACGAGTACATCAGGAGAACAACTTCCATCACGATCTGCCTGCCAAATCTTTTTCAAATAGGGACGGATGTTTGAAAGAAGAATGTCACCTTTCTGATAGGCTATGGCAGAGTTGGTACTGTCCGTTCCGTCGTATGGACGGATGCCCTCACAATTTTGCAACATATTATCGGTTGTGATGTACGATTCCATATCAATTTCGTTTGTTCTATATGTTACATATTTGCATATGTCGTTGATAATCACAAAATTACCCCCCCCCCCCATTTCGTCTTGATACAACTTCGAGTCTATCGAATATCTCAGCTATCTTTTCCCGATACGTTTCAATGCTCATGCGGCTGGTATTATATTCTTCATCTATTTGTTTACATTCTGAAACAACAATATCTTGTATGTCTTTAGGTGGTATGGGAAGTTGAACGGCTGCTATTCTCTCTGTTGAAGCACGATAAGAACGAGAGAAGCCATAGTGCTTTCCTACTTCTTCAAGAGCCAATGCCACAAAATATGGGTCAATATCTGAATCCAAAACCCTTATTACACCACAATGGTCTGTAGGATAAAATGCAATATCTTTATCAAGATATGCAACCATCCAATCTCCATCAATTCCCCATAATATAGACGGCTTGTCAAAATCATCAAAGAGTAAATGGTCAATAAACCCAAATTCTGCTTTAACATTTGCACTATATACAGGATAAATACCTTTCTCTTCTATGTCAGAGGAAAGAACACGACGCCCAATTCTTAATTCAAACTTGTTGGGGTCATTAAGTCGTTGAAGCGGATACTTACTATTTATCTTGTCTTCAATTTTTGCGGTCAAAGTAATAGACTTATAAAAGCACGAAAGAGGAAAATCTAACATGTCTTTCAGCCAATAACCTTTGACATGTTTTGCTATATCGTCCGACATTCCTAATATAGAGGCTCCACAGAAAGAGTTTCTTACTGCACATGCCAAAGTTCCTCTTGCGAAACGATCTTCAGCATTATAGAGTTTGCCTCCGGGTTGTTTTATTTTAATACCCTCTTGTCCCTTCCTATTACTCCACTCATAGCCAAGGAAGTCCTTTTGGTCTTTGTTGTCAGAAGGAGCCGTTATGACAAGGGTCTGTTGCTGATAGACAAGGGAGAAGTAATATAGTTTCTCCTTTTCAATTGCCAAAGCCCATGAATAGAACCTTGTCCGGCGAATCTGTGCTTTCTCTTCTTCTGTGCATTTCTTTGGATATTTAATGCCGTCAAATTGAAATGCTTCGGCATAGCCTTTCAAATAGGAATCTGACATCACATCTTCTTTTGCTAACTCCTGACGCAAGAAAGAAAGGTATGTCTCTTTCTCTGTTTTTTGATGAGCAATGTAGGCATCCAATACCTGTGCATCTTCCCAATCAGTATCACCACAAATGGTCAAGATGCCATTCACAGTGTCTTTTGCCAGTTCTGCAAAACGTGGTGGTTCATTATACCTTTCAAGGAACAAAGTAACCGTGTTGGTTCCAGTTGCTCCAAATGTCTGACTGCCAAAAGCCACGATAGCCCGAATCTGGAAGTTTTGCAATAGGTTTTCACGGGCAGCAATGCCACTTGATGATGTATCGTTAAGGATAGAGGAAGGCAGCACGACTGCCGCTATGCCTTTCGGTTTTAGAAGTTGTGCTATACGTTCCACAAAGAGCATTTCAATTTCATCGCCATCCGTACTCACTTTATCTATTATAGAGAAAGTATTATTTTTGAGTTTTAGGTGTTGCTTAAAGCCTTTCACTGCATACGGAGGATTAGCAACGAGAATGTCGAACGAAGCTGGTATAATGCCCTTTTCTGGATAATTCTCCAAACCGTCACCAAAAATAATGTTACTACCTCCAGCGCCATTCATAAACATAGAGATTTTGGAAACACGAGCCAGTCTATAGTCTTTCTCTATGCCATAAATGTGTTTTTCTACCCAAGTGTTATCACCATCAGGACGTACCGCATTGATAGCCTCTACTCCTTCTGTCAAGAAATGACCAGCACCACAAGCATAGTCAATTACACGTGGTAAGTCGTGCTCATTTATGTAGTTCTGGAGAGGTAATGAATCCCATATAAAGCGTGTTATAGGAGTAGGTGTGAAGAACTGTCCTTCGTTCTGCTTGAAACCTTTGTTAAGCAGTTGCTCAAACAAATCGCCTAGGAACTGGTGTTTACTTGGATAAACGATGCGGTAAGGCTGAAACAGCTGCACCACCTCTACAAGTATTTTGCCGTTCTGATAGAAAAGTTCCTCATTATGTACATCCTTGAAAGCAAAATCATTGTTTGTGTAGAACTTCAAAATTCGAAGCGTCTGCTTCAACTCTTCTATTGCAGCCTTTCGCTGACTTCCTTTGTATTGTCGGAACAGATTGTCGGCATAATCAGCAGGCACATAGATCACCTTCTCCTTCATAAACTCCTCCATACCCTGCTGGTGAAGATGTTGAAGACGATCTTGAAGGCTTTCGTATGTATCTTGTCCCTGCTTATACTGGAAATCAACTACATCAAAGTCCTGTTTCTTAATTTCGTCCACCAGTTTGCAAATAAAAAGAGCTACCAGACGATTGAAGGCATTTTCTTTATCGCTCACGTTGTTATGACGAAGAATTTCCTCAAACCGATTAACGATGCGGTCTTCTGGAGTGAAATCTTTTAGTTTCTTCTTCCTTAAAGGTGGAATGCCTATATTGTATGCTTGACTTTCCTCATTAAATACCACATCATCAAGCCATTGCTTTTGATATGTTTCTTCCCATACTTCAAAACGTTCCTTATCATTGCGAGCATTGAGATAAATTTTAACGTCTTTGTCCTTTTCTGCCATTTTTGTAATGTTGGCATCATCCGTACAGTTGATAACAAGGCACTTGTACAATAATCTGTCATCGTTCCAGTCGGAAGCATAAAGAGCAAGCCAGCGGGTGGATATTTCTTGTTGCCAATAGCTGAACAGCTGGCCGCCATCCTCTTCTGTGTTCTTCTTTTCTTTGTTGAACTTCTCTCCTGCTGTTTTGCATTCTATTATTAGAAGGGATTTATTATCGCTGTCTTTAATAAGAATATCTGCTTTACCACCGCTTGGATCGTGTCCTAAAGTCCATCGAGGCTCCAATTCTATATGCTCAGGTCTATATCCCTTTTCTAATAAACGACAAACACATTCCAATACCACGAAATTCTCGTTTTTATCGAAATTGCTTGTAGTTTTATCATTCACGATTAGCCCTTTATCTTCTGGATAAATGATTTTCTTGTTGTCAAAATCTACTGCAACAGTACAAGTGCTATACTCTCGCTTAAAGTATTCGCCCATTGACTCACGAATGAACCCAATATGATTTAGGACTTCTTTTAAATTATCTAATTGTATCATCTCTGCCTATTTTGTAGGTGTTATTAAAGTTCTTACATCCACATCCAGAATGGTTGCAATCTCATTCAACTGTGTAATGGATGGCTGCACCTTATTGGCGCACCATCTGGAAACGGTGTTCTCTGATTTGCCAAGTTGTTCGGACAGCCAGCGGTTGGTCTTCCCTTGTTCTGCTAAGGCAGCTTTCAGCCTGTTTAGCATCATATTCTGTTGATTGTTCGACATAATTTAATGATTATTTTGCTGCAAATATACAAAAAGTATCGGATATTGACATGTTGAATTGTTTAATTAAGCTATTCATTATAGTCAAGGTATATTTTTATCATATTCTTCTCTGTAGCTGACAATCTTCTTTCCAAAGTAGTCAAACAAGAATATTGGGAACGCATTAAGGATAGCAACCATGCATTCTTCTGTGTTGACGTACTTGGATAACTGGCTGTCGAAAATATCTTGCTGATTGTTCACTTCGTCCGGCAACTCGTTCTTGTCATTGCAGATATAGTTTGCCTTGCTCGTGTTCATCGTGACAAGATGCAGCCAATTGGCCTTGGCTGTGTTTGCCTTCTGCAGAATCTTTGTTTCGTCGTCTGCGGGCTTAATGGTGAGCACGAGGTATTCCAGATTGCCACCATAGAAGGAGAATTCATGTACCTGGTGTTTAAACTTCTCTTCTTGGCATTTCTGACGCGATACTGTATAGCTCCAATAATTATTATCTGGCAATTCTTTTGTATATCGTAGCGACTCTACCATTGGATAGTTGATATACAACTTTCCTCTTCCTGTTTCATCCGCGAAATACTCCAGCAATTCAGAAAGCCTGTTGTTGTTTTCTTCAAGAGTCCTTGAGTCTTCCTGAAAGTCATAATCAAAGAAGAGGTAGATTTCCGATACCTCATCTTCGCGGATGTTCTTTAATGTCTCATCGCCCTTTTCAAGCAGGATTTCCTTTAGGACAGAAACGGTATCAACCTCTAGCATTTCCTTCAGAGCATCATGGGCTTTCAGTTTTGTATAGAGTGAATAGATGTTGCTATTGTATGTGCATAAGAAAGTCTCCGACTTCTCGGGAAAGAAAAGTCGTTCGATAGACTCGAAATAGGTCTTGTCGTCTTTACCTTCAAATACAAACAATATCATACTTCAAATGCCCCTCCACGGAATAGTTTTTCTATGTTATGACCAAATCTCAATTCTTTGTCAGTACAACTTTGTAAGGGTTTAATCTTATTGTCTTGTAAGATGAAATTACAGTCAGGACGTAGGAGTTCATTTGTCATTAGATAGGTGTTATGTGACGATGTGAATACCTGACAATCGAGATTAAACAATTGCTTGCATACTTCAAAGGCCAACTTGAAGTGATAGAACGCATCGAATTCGTCAATGAAGACAAAGGATGCTCTGTTCATATTCTTGAGCCAGTAATATAGGAGTTGTAGCGAAAGTGTGCCAGTAGAGGCAATTTCGTCAAACAAGGCAATGCCTGATTCAAATTGGCATGCAAGAAGTTTATCTGTCGGATTAGGAGTGGCAAATATAAACTCTTGACCGCTCACATTCTTAAGAAATTCTGTAAAATCTTCTACTAATCCGTTTTTAATAATAAACTCGTCTAATTGCGTCACACCATTCTCAAGTCCAATATATTCATTGGCCTTAAGACAACGGAACCATAACATTGAATCAACAAAATCACGAAGAAGAATTAGATAATGGCTCTTAGATAAAGGATAAGACGTCAATAAATAATTAACTATAGAAATATTATTGGCATTTGTTTGAAGATTGTTCTTTGCATCAGGGTTAATCGGGAAAAGCCCTTCATCTAAATACAAATTATTGAATTCACGCTTGAACACATTAGTACCATCAACTGTCAAAGACTCTGCGAACAATGTACCAAACATATTTTTCCCATAATTATATTCTACGATTTGAGAACCAAATTTGAATGTGTATTCAAAGAACACCTTGCCTTTGGGATCTCCTCCGTAAATATAGTTTTTGTAATAATCCGCTTTCTTAAACTTTTGCGTCAAATGATATACTATATCAAACAAAGCTAAACCAAAATTGGATTTTCCGGACCCATTGGGGCCATAGATTATACCATTTTTGATAATGCCATCTTTGATAGCATTAGTATTGAATGAATAGTTACTTGGATGGGACAAATCCCATTCTATTCTTTCGGCAAAGCCTCGGAAGTTTTTTACGGCAAATTTGATAAGCATAACTATTTACTTATTTGTTTTGCTGCAAATATACATAAAATATTTTACATCCCGTAATTTTTTTACGGAAAAATAACATTTATCGTATTAAAAGTACGATAAATAACATCGATGACATAAAAATATAGTCAAAATGTCATTTCTCATAGTCTCCGAATATGTGATTTTTCAAAACATATAACCTTCATCTACTTATAACAAATAAGCCCCGGAAGTCGGAACTTCCGGGGCTTTAGTGTATACATCTTCAAGATGCTTTATTCGTAATACTCAATTTTACGAGTCTGCTCCATTTCCTGACCCATCATTGAGCTCTTGCGGCTGATCCAGTTGCCGTGGTCGTCACACTTGATGTCTTTGTATGGCATGTCCATTACCTGACCGCCCATGTCGATGCTTTGATTGGTTACAACACCATTTTCGTTGTATTTGTATGTGATGGTAATGTCATTGCCCATCATGCTGGTCTTCTGGCTTACCACCTTTCCGTTCTCCCACTTGAAAGTAACGGGAATCTTCTCGCCGCGCATCTCTCTCTTGGCTGACTGGAGATAACCGTCTGCATCATATACAGCGTCGGTCATGCCGTTCTCCATCTTTCCGTCCTGGGTGAAATTAGTTACTTGGTTTTGTCCCATGAATGATGTTGAGATAGACTTTACTGGTCCCGTTGCCTCGTTAACTTCAACGTCATGGAACTTTGTCTGTGCTTGCATGGCAAAAGGAACTGCCAGCAACGCAATCATCATGATTGCCTTTTTCATCGTTTTTTTCATTGTTTTAAATTAATAAGTGTACTAATAAGTGGATTTATAAGTTAAATGTTCTCCTTTGACGCACAGAAATATAAATGGTTTAATTTACAATTAAAAATATACTATAAAATTAATGCAGTTTTTTTATTTTCCAAAGTTTGCGATTTGGCGGTTTTTTATTATCTTTGCAATCTATAGCATATGGAACAAGAGAAAATACTGTTTTTACATGGATTCTACGCAAGCGGTTCTTGTGTGCCAGCAATGGCATTACGGGAGTCGTTTGAAGGCGTTGCCGAGCTGCTGACACCCGATTTGCCGATGCATCCCAAGGAGGCCGTGGGGTTTATATGCGGTTTGTGTGAGGCAGAGCATCCCCATGTGCTGGTGGGCAACAGTTGCGGTTCGTTCTATGCCCAGATGATTGCGCCTGTTCTTGGTATCCCTGCGTTGCTGGGTAATCCTCATTTCAGAATGACGGAGTTCTTGATGCCGAGAATAGGACAGCATCAGTATAAGTCACCACGCAGGGATGGGAAACAAGACTTCGTGATTGACGAGCAGTTGATTAGTGAGTTTGCCGAAATGGAAGCACATCAGTTCGACCATTGCCGTGATGACTGTCGCGACCGTGTGTGGGGACTGTTCGGCGAGCATGACACGTTGGCGCATTTTGAGCCGCTGTTCCTTGAACATTACGACCGTGCGTTCCATTTCCCTGGCAATCACACTCCTACTGCCGAAGAGGTTCGCGAGTGGTATGTGCCGCTTATTAAACGATTGTTGCAAAGACATTATAACATATCATTATGAATAAGGTTCGGATTACAGCCATACGCCAGACGGTCTATCACGACTTGATGGCAGAATATGAGAATCCTATCGAGCACACTTGTGACGTCAAGGAAGGAGAGCAATGGATATCTGTTGACGGCAAGTGTCCTGAAGGGATGTGCCCTGCTGCGTGGTTTTCTATGCGAGAGTTTGTGGAGTCGTTGGCTCGTGGCGAAGGCAATTTCTATGACGGGTGGATGAAGAACCCCATGAGCGCGATGATAAGCTGTAACGACGGTTTCCGGCCTTTCAGTTTTTATATTGAGGTAATCGACGATTAAGAAAACAACTAATAGCATACACTAACTATGAAAATGATTATAATTATAGACGGAGGACCGCGCAAGAATTTCAATACGGCGTCTATGTTGCAGAAGTTCGCCGATGGCGCAAGTTCTGTAAGCGAAGATGTTGAGGTGAAGACCGTGCGACTCTATGGTCTTGATTATAAGGGATGCATGTCGTGTATGGCATGCAAGATAAAGGGCAAGGCATCGAATGTATGTAAGTTCCGTGATGCCCTTACTCCAGTACTTGAGGATATCGCAGATGCCGACGGACTGGTGCTTGGTTCCCCCATCTATTTTGGCGACGTGACAGGGCAGATGCGCACCTTCCTTGAGCGTCTGACATTCCCTTGGCTGTCGTATAACGACTATAGCATGACGGCTCCGAAACGTATGCTTGTGGTGCTCGTCGAGACAATGAACGGAACGCCAGAGATGAACAACAGTCAGGGCTACGGTTCAATGGAGTATTGCATCAAGAGTGCCCTCGGAGAACCTGAGCGTCTCATAGCTTACAACACATATCAGGTGAAGAACTACGACCGCTACGAACTGGCAGGATTCTCGGAAGAGGTTAAGCGGAAATACCGTGAAGACCATTGGGAAGAGGACTTGAATCATGCCTTCGAGGCAGGCAAGCGTATGGCAGAGAAAATAGTTGAGGCATAGTGAAGATACAGTTGCACCTAAATCAAGCAAACGACTATGCGCACGACATTGGCGCACCAGTCTACCATCCTCACGTCTCCATCATCCATTATGATGAGGTGGGGGAGATACGGCATACGCTCAACCGTTTCAACGTATATGCCTTGTTCTTGCAAAAGGAGTTTCCTGAGAATCTCACTTACGGCATAGGCACGTATATTGAGGGCGAAGGTTCGTTGCTGGCCTATGCTCCTGGGCAGATAGGCGGAAAGGCAGATGACGGTACTCTGAGGCAGTATCACGGATGGGTGCTGATGTTCGATGCCGAGTTCATCCGCGACACACAGGTGGAGCGCCAGTTGCACGACTACCGTTTCTTCTCTTATAACTCCAATGAGGCACTCTTCCTGACCACCGAGGAGAAGGACATCCTGACAAGGCTGATGGCGAACATTCGTGCCGAATTGTCAATGCACGGGAAGGAAGTGCAGTCGGACAATATTGTGAAGGACTACATCCTGTTGATTCTCGACTATTGCAACCGCTTCTATGCTCGCCAGTTCAACGAGCAGGCAAACACGGGCAGCGACATCCTCACCCGTTTCCAGCAGGTGCTTGTCGACTATTATGCCCGTGGGCTTCAGAAGACGAAAGGTTTCCCCAACGTGAAATACTGTGCCAGCGAGCTGTGTCTTTCACCAGGTTATTTCGGCGACATAGTGCGCAACGCACTTGGTGAGAGTCCCAAAGACTATATCCGCGGTTTTGTCATCATGCGGGCGAAAAACCTGATACTCGGCGGAATGAGCATCGCGCAAGTGGCAGAGGAACTGGGTTTCGACTATCCTCAGCACTTCACCCGAATGTTCAAGTCATCCACAGGTCAAACACCCTCCCAGTTCATGCAGAGCAAGCGAGAGGAAGGAGGGCAGAAAGAGACGTCTCAAGACTAAATAACTACTATGAAGACAGGCTACACAGTTCTTTTCATCGTCCTCCTTTTATGTTCATGCGGCGCAGATAAAGGGAAGGAGAAAATGAAGCAGACGGAGTTGGAAATGCAAGAGTCCCCATATACTCCTCCTGCTGCAACGCCCGTTCGTATAGATTCCGTCCCAAAGAATGAACCGCCAAAGGCTTCGCAGCCATCGACTTCTGCTAATAATACACCTGTGCCACCTTCTGCGAAGGAAATCGTAATATCGAAAGAGTATCAGGAAGGTTATGAAAAAGGTTATGACGACGGCGAGGATGATGCTGTGATGGAAAATGGCTGGGGTGGTCAGTATGATGACCAATGCTGTTATAAAGGCAAGAAACGAAAGGATTATCAGCATGGTTACGATGAAGGTTACGAGGCTGGTTACTATGACAACAAAGACAGCGATGAGTAACGCTGTCTTTCTTTTTCTGCAAATTTGGTAGATTATTCCGTAATTCATTTAACGCCTTTTCTGGTTATTTTCAATATCTTTGCACCCAGAAAGGATTATATTGTTTGTTGATATGGTTAATTGAAATGTGTAATTATGGGAAAACCAATAATCATTCGTCTGCTTGTCATAGCTCTTGCCCTGCTCGTGATGTCGTGTGGAGGTGATGAGGCACAGGCGCAGACAATAAAAGAAGAGGATATGACAGAGAAAATGTATATTACCATTGGTAACCAGACGCTTCCCGTGACGTTGGTGAAGAACAACGCCACAGAAGCACTTATGGCGGCACTCGCAGCAAATTCTATCACCTACGAAGCTGATGACTATGGCGGCTTCGAGAAAGTGGGCGCGCTGGGAATGTCGTTGCCCACAAGCAATCAGCAACTGACCACTCAGGCAGGCGATGTAATCCTATATAGCGGCAACCAGATAGTGCTTTTCTATGGAAGCAACTCATGGAGTTACACCCGACTGGGACGTATCGAGTACGAGTCGTTGGAGCAGTTGAAGTCATTTCTGAAAGCAGGGCAGGGTAGAGTTAGCGTGACGCTATCGGCAGAGAATGCAACGGACATCAGTTCGGCGAAAGCAGATGACAACGATTCTGATGGTTATATAGCGCTAAATGGTGTGCGGATGCAAAGTCCTGTGAGAGGAATATATATTAAGAACGGAAAGAAAATAGTGAAATGAAGAAGCTAGTGTTATCGCTCATGTTCGTAGCGGGAGTGCTTACAGCATGCAATAAGGAAAACAATAAAAACGAAGAAGATATGACAAAGTTGGAATTAACACAGGAGTGGGACAAGGTGTTCCCGCTGAGTGACAAGGTGAACCACCAGAAGGTGACTTTTGAAACGCAGTACGGACTGATTTTAGCAGCTGACCTTTATACCCCGAAGGATGCTCAAGGTAAGATGGCGGCTCTGGCCGTCTCTGGTCCTTTTGGAGCTACCAAGGAGCAGTCGAGTGGCCTCTATGCCATGCGTATGGCAGAACGAGGCTTCGTGGCACTTGCCTTCGACCCCTCATTTACAGGTGAGAGTAGCGGCGAACCGCGCCGCACGGCTTCGCCCGACATAAACACAGAGGACTTTATGGCTGCTGTCGACTTTCTCTCAGGATTGGAGAATGTGGATGCTGAGAAGATTGGCATCATCGGCATCTGCGGATGGGGAGGCATCGCACTCAATGCTGCCGCTGCCGATACCCGCATCAAGGCTACCGTTGCCTCCACGATGTATGATATGACCCGCGTCAGCGGTAATGGTTATTTCGACAGCGAGGACAAGGAGGAATCGCGTCATGCTGCCCGAGAGGCAATGGCCAAGCAGCGTCTGGCTGATCCGATGGCTATGGCTGGCGGTGTTGTTGACCCTCTGCCTGCCGATGCTCCGCAGTTCGTGAAGGACTATTACGACTACTACAAGACCGAACGCGGTTATCATAAACGCAGCGGTAACTCTAACGACGGATGGCGTGCAATAGGTACTCAGGCATATACCAATGCCCGTTTCCTTTACTACACCAACGAGATTCGCTCTGCCGTTCTTGTGATGCACGGAGAGAAAGCCCATTCGCGCTACTTCGGTGAGGATGCCTATAAATATATGGTGGAGGGCAAGCCGGCAGCGGGCATCAAACCCAATCCCGTTCCTGAGAACAAGCAGTTGCTCATAATCCCAGGTGCCTCCCATTGCGACCTCTACGATGGCGGTTACACAGAGCTTGTGGGCAAGGGAGAACCTAAGAATCTCATTCCTTGGGATACTCTTGCTGAGTTCTTCACGAAGTACCTGAAGTAATATCTCTGCGGACTTTAAGGACTAATAGGATAATCTTCGGATTATCCTATTTCTTTTTAATTATAATAAATGAACGATTATTTCTTTTCTGCCCATTTCATAGTTTATAAAAAAACAAACAATAGCCTATAGAAGAAAAATATTTTGTATCTTTGCAACGAGAAAACTAAAAAATACTAACCTAACATAGAATAACATGAAAAAGTTTTTTGTAGTCGTTATGACGTTTGTCACGGTCACAGCACAGGCACAGAGAATTCAGAAACCTGCTATACCTCGTGACGCGGGCATTGAGGCGAAGGTGGAGAAGACTCTTTCGAGGATGACTCTCGACGAGAAAATAGGGCAGATGCTCGAACTGAACTTCGACCTTATGGGCAAGATGACTGTAGAGAATGCCAAGGTCGACCGCGGGAAAGTGCACTCGGTAATGCAGCAGTATGGCGCTCCCGAAAATGAAATCGAGACTGTGATGAATATGACAGACGCTCAGATAATAGAGCGGTTCGGCAACTATCCCGTGGATATTTACAAAGGGGATACACATCGAACGTGGAAACTCAACGAGATGATGCTCGACACACTCATCTCAAAATGGAAGGTGGGGTCTATTCTTAACGCACCAGGCACACGCGCAGCAACGGTGGAGCAATGGAGGCAATGGATAGGAAAGATACAGGAAAAGTCGATGAAACACCTCGGCATTCCTGACGTCTATGGTCTCGACCACAATCACGGTGTGACTTACAGTCAGGGAGGCACGCTATTCCCGCAGCCTATAAACCTCGCTGCGTCGTTCAACACCACTCTCGCACGCGAGATGGCTGAGGTGGCGGCATACGAGAGCCGCGCGGGAAACTGTCCGTGGGTGTATAACCCTGTGATCGACCTTGGTCGTGACCAGCGCTGGTCGCGTATATGGGAGAGTTTCGGTGAAGATGCTATCGTTAACTCGCATATGGTGGAGGCAGAGATAGCTGGATATCAGGGCAGCGACCCCAACCATCTGGGCAAGTATAACGTGGCAACGAGTGTGAAGCACTACTTCGCTTATGGTGCTCCGTTCTCAGGCAAGGACCGCACCCCGGCATACATCTCGCCAGCCATGTTGCGCGAGAAGTATTTCGAGCCTTTCAAGGCGGCTATTCAGGCTGGGGCGCTAACCATCATGGTTAACTCGGCGAGCATCAACGGCGTTCCTGTGCATGCCAGCTATGAATACCTTACCAAGTGGCTCAAGGAAGACTTGCAATGGGACGGCATGATAGTGACCGACTGGGCAGACATCAATAACCTCTTCACCCGAGAGAAGGTGGCAAAGGATAAGAAAGATGCCATTCGCATCGCAATAAATGCAGGCATAGACATGTCGATGGACCCATATAGTGTGGAGTTCTGCATCCTTCTAAAAGAACTGGTGCAGGAAGGCAAGGTACCTATGGAGCGCATCGATGATGCCGTGCGTCGCATATTGCGACTGAAATATCGTCTGGGACTCTTCGACCAGCCTAACACAGGAGGTAAGGGTTATGAGAAATATGGTAGCGACGAGTTCGCACAGAAGGCTCTCCATGCGGCAGAGGAGGCAATGGTACTCCTTAAGAACGAAGGCAATATCTTGCCTCTCGCTTCGTCTCAGAAAAAGATACTCCTCACAGGTCCTAACGCTAACCAGATGCGCTGTCTTAACGGAGGATGGAGCTACACCTGGCAAGGCTCGGGTGCTGAGGACCTCGCTGAGAAGTACAACACCATCTATGAGGCGCTGTGCAATAAGTTCGGCAAGGAGAACATCACGCTGGAGCAGGGCGTGACATACAACGAACGAGGGGCTTACTACGATGAGAACGAGCCGCAGATAGAACGAGCTGTGAGTGCTGCAGCTGATGCCGATGTCATCGTGGCATGTATCGGAGAGAACAGTTACTGCGAGACACCAGGCAACCTCACCGACCTGTGGCTCTCTGCCAACCAGCGTAACCTTGTCAAGGCACTTGCACAGACGGGTAAGCCAATAGTGCTGGTTCTCAATGGCGGACGCCCGCGACTCATAGCCGACATCGAGCCGTTGGCAAAGGCGGTGGTTGACATCTTCCTTCCAGGAAACTATGGCGGCGATGCGTTGGCAAACCTGCTTGCAGGCGACGTCAACTTCTCTGCGAAGATGCCATATACCTATCCTCGAGAGATTAATTCTCTGCACACTTACGACTATAAGGTGAGTGAGGAGGTTGGCACGATGGCAGGAGCATATAACTACGATGCCAAGGTGTCGCTTCAATGGCCTTTCGGATATGGCATAAGCTACACCACATACGAGTACTCTAATCTGCGGGTGGATAAGAAAACGTTTACTGCTGACGATGTGCTCACCGTAACTGTTGACGTTCGCAACACGGGCAGCAGGGCAGGAAAGGAACCTGTGCTTCTCTATAGCAGCGACCTCGTGGCATCCCTCGTGCCTGACAACCGCCGTCTGCGTGATTTCACAAAGGTGGAACTGCAGCCTGGAGAGACAAAGACGGTAACGTTCCGTCTGCCTGCCAAGTCTCTCGCCTTTGTAGGCGCTGACGGCAAATGGATTCTCGAGGAGGGTGATTTCAACTTGAAAGTGGGCAACCAAACCATAGGCATCGAGTGCAGCGAGACAAAGAAATGGGAGGAACCTAACATCTGATTCCTCTCTCCCCATACGGACTTTAAATACTAATAGGATAATCTGCAACGGGTTATCCTATTTTCTTTGGGAACCATATACTATTTGACCTTTACGGTATTAGTGGGTTGCTCTTGGATTCGCCCTAACTTCAAGCCTATAAAGACAGGAAAGGGCTTCGACGTGGTGCGCTATGCGATGGCCGTGAGCAACGAACTCCTTTGGGCACTCGATGGCTTGGTAGAGAAGAGTGAGTGAACAATCCAAATCTGACAGCTGACAGTCTGACAATTTAAAAAAAAGGTAACACCCCTTTCTAAAGACTATATAACTAATTGATATATAGATAATTATATATAAATATAAGGGAGGCGATACCCTTAAAAAAACAACTGTCAGAACTGTCAGCTGTCAGATTTAGCAATTAAATTTTCATCTAAAAAGCAGTATATCAATGAAATACGATATTACAAAACAGACAGCTCTCGGAGGTGTCAAAAGACATGCATGTACCACTAATTCCGATGCTTTTCCCTATATTAGGTGCACATGTAAGTGGTTCTAAATTTCAATACCCTGACCTCACTTGGAAGGAACTTTGTGGCCAAACGGCTAATCTCGTTGCAGAAAGTGGGGGTAACAAGGTCTAATTGTCACAATTAGCGGAAGCAATTACAAGACAATTTCGTGTTATTGAAGAGATGGAATGTGAGAAATTTGCCATCTGTCTAAAACACCTAGATAATCGGCTTATTCGCCTTGTAGACTGATTGGGTCTAATAGTATATAATTGCCAAACAAAAAGACCCGTCGTGCTAATCACAGCAGGACGGGTCTTGTCTGTCAATAAAATTTCAATACTTACTACAAATAACTAAATAATAACAAATTAATAAAACTCAAAATGTTTATTTACTCATCATCGTCTTCTGTCCAGAGATTATCGTAATTTTTTGCTGTGATGGCAGGTTCCCATCCTGGGCTTGGACCGTCATCTATAGGCTTTTTAATTACATCATCATATTTATCACTTTTAATCTGGGCACCCACAGGTGTTGCTGTACAGAGTGGATTCTCAACATTCAAATTAAACAGAACTGCCTTAGGTTCTATATATATCTTTTTCATATCTTAAAACTCTCTTTTTTATTTGATTACTACTTTCTTGCCACCTACAATGAATATGCCCTTAAGACCGTTCAGATCTTTCGAGTTCTCGCGAACTACCTGACCATTGAGGTTGTACACCTTGTCGTTGGTGAATGTTACAGGAATCTGGATTGTCGGGTTGCCGATACCAGTTACTACGATATTGTCAGACAATCCATTGAAGTCAATATCAAGAGTGTCAAATTCCTTTGCAGCGCTGCTAACCGGAACAGAAGCCTCGACAAGAGCACAGTATGGTGACCAAGTGGCAATACCCTTTGACTTGAAGAACTGCGGAGTTGTTACACCGTGGTCTGGATCATATCCTAGATAGTAAGCTCCAACAGGGAGTGTAGGCGATGTGCCCATCACTTTATATTTACCGCTGGCGTCCTTAGGTCCGTAAATCTCTGCACCTAAATAACTACCTTTGAAAGTGAAGTCGGCAGGCTGAACATTATCAGGATTGGCAGCACTAATTTGCAATCCCTGTTTTACGGCATTATTATTAAGAGCCGTTGTTGTCTTGTTCTGAATTGCTGTTATTGCTTCACCGAAAGCTTGACCACCATTTAATACGATGTCCCATTTCACGAAAAGGTCACTCTCCACATCAAATGTTGCAATTACCTCTTTTGTCACATAATCTGCCTGTCCTTCTACCTTTTCGAATTCCACTCCGCTATTTGGATTCGTTGGATCTGCAAGTACGACTTCCTTTCTCTTAGAGAACTTTATCTTCGCGGGGTGAATCATGTATGGAACGTTCTTTTTAAGAAGGTATCCTGTACTCTCATCAACTTCAGCATCTTGGTCGAAATTCAGAATAATCATCTTCTCATTCTCATCATAAACAGCACCAGAGAACTCCTTCAGCTCTGCACCAACACCGTATGCATTCATAAACTGGGCCTCGGTCATGTTGACAGGAAGGCAGATAGAATACCAACGACTTTCCTTGATACGCTCGTCGTAGAACACTTTCTGCTCCTTGAAGATGTTGTTACCGAGAATAAATTGTCGCCAACCACCGTATTCGCTTATAACATCATTGTCAGAATAGGCTCTATAAACTTCACCTGTTTCAGGGTCTGTTATAGTATTATAAGGGTTAATTTCATTACTTGCAGGCCAAGTAGTTCCTGTTTCGGAGTCTTTAAGAGAATAATGCATGTACTTTGGAACACGATAGTTGTCAATAGCTGTATTCGTTCCTGGATAATGGAGAACAGGCACAGTATAACTTTGATTATTAAAAGGAGAGTCAGAATAGTCTGAACCTGACCATGTTGAGGTAGAAGTATAATCTGCTGTGGAATATGTCGGATTGTCTCCTGCTGCCCAGTTGAAGTTATACGTCTGGTTTGGCTCCATCAAGATGGCATTATAGGCCTTAAGATTGTCTGTATTTACATATATATTTGTTAATTGAATACAACCTTGGAAAATCTGAAGCCCATTTCGTTTGTCTGGCTCAGTAAGATCCATGTTGTCAGGAATGGTTATTGTACGGATTCCGCTTTCCTTGAAACAAAGGTACCCCATGTGTTTCAAATCTTCGGGCAATACAACGTATTCAAGACTATACGTTGCAGAAAAAGCCTTTTCTCCTAAATTGGTGATACTGTTATCAAAAACAACGTTTTTCAGTTCTTTACAATGTTCAAAGATACTTAGACCAGAGCCGGAATCTGAACCCCATTTTCCACCATCAGCAGCCATGTCAGGAATAGAATATCCTTTACCAAGACTGAGGGTCTTAACCTTGGAGTCCTTGAAGGCATAACTCATAATTTGATAAGTTCCGTTATTATCCGGGAATACAACAGTCTCCAAGGATGTGTCGCCCTCAAATGCTTTTGTTGGAATAATCATTCCAGCGGTTTTGGGGAAAACAAGGGTCTTAAGTCTGTTCTTAAATGGATTAGGATTACCGTTACTTAAGAATGGGTTTGCATCACCAGTTTCGGTTACACCAGCGACATCGCAGTTCTCAAGGTCTAAGATGTCAAGGCTTGTGCAATTGTTCAGTAAAGCCGTAGCCTTGTCTTTGCCTAACTTGTGAGGGTTTTTGGTAACGATAACCAGTTCTTTGATTTCGCTGACTTTAATTTCTGTGTCGCCTTCCCTGTAGAAGACGTTGTTACCAGAGTTGAAAATGTCGAAGTCTGCTGGTTCGTTAATTGTAATTGTGTACCCCTTGTCATCTCCAGCGATAGGGGTAATGGTGGGCGTGGCCTTTGCTACCAAAGCAAAGAGCATTGCGATTGTAAATAGTAAAATTTTCTTCATTTTTTTAACTTTAGATTATATGCTATTATTTGTAACTGCGTTATCATTTTCAGTATGTACATGCAATTGCACCGACGTGATAAACTGTAAGATTTTGGTGCGAAATATTTAAAAAACATTAGGTTTTGCGGCGGCAAAGTTATGATATTTATAAGAAAGGAGAAAATATAAAACGCTGAAAAATAGGGCATTCAACAAATTATACCCCATTTTTCATCAAATGTTACCCTTGAAATATCGCTTTGTATCGTGAATATATACAGTTTTTCTGAACTATATGCATATTCCTGAAGTCCTCACTTGTGCCTTCTGAGGGTGTCACTTGTGCTTCCTGGCAGTCTCACTTGTGCTTCCTGACGATGCCATTAATATCTTCTGGCAGTACTTGATGTTGCTAGTGGTGACATACTTCATGTATGCTTTATCTCACGATACACAAAAAGGGCATAGAAGAACTATGCCCTTACGGTTGGTATTGCGGTTTGCTATTCTGCGTTGTTTTTGCTCTTGTACTCGCTTGGCAAGCAGCCGTACTCCTCGCTGAAGTGCTTCGCGAAGAGTTTGGGGTTGTTGAAGCCCACCTTATAAGCCACCTGCGATATAGGCAGCGACGGGTCGGCATCCATCAACTGGCGTGCTCGCTTCAATCGCAGAGAGCGGATGAAGAGTATTGGCCGCTTTCCTGTTATGAACTGCAACTTGCGGTTGAGGCCTGTACGGTGGATTCCAAGGATTGATGCCAGTTGGTCTACATTAAAGTCGGGCTCGTGCATGTGCTCGCTTACCACGGAGACGGCCTTCTGCAGCAGTTGTTCGTCGAGGGTGGTGATGGTCAGTTCTTCTGGTTCCACCTCTTGTTGTGTGCTGAATCGCTCCTGTGTTGCTTGTCGCCGTTCCATCCAGGCGTTTATGCGCAGTCGCAGTATGTCTATGTTGAACGGTTTGGTGATGTAGTCGCTGGCTCCCATTTGCAGTCCTTCCAGTTGGTCTTCCTCCAAAGCCTTGGCTGTGAGCAGTATCACTGGAATGTGACTTAGGTTGATGTCATTCTTTATTCGCTTTGTTAGTTCAAAACCGTTTATGCCAGGCATCATCACGTCGCTCACCACCACGTCTATTGTTTTCTCCTCGTCGGCGAGAATGTCCAGGGCATCGTTGCCGTTAGTGGCTGTTATGACGTTATAATCGTCTTGTAGCGATATTGTGATATATGAGAGCAGGTCGGTATTGTCGTCTACCACGAGGACGGTTGACGGGTGCAGGGTATTGGTTTGTGGCTGAGTGGCGTCGGGTGATGCCACTTCTTCTGCCGGGAATGAGATAGTGAAGATGGTGCCTTGCGGAGAGTTTTTATCCACGCTTATGGTGCCGCCCATGAGGTCGGTATACTGCTTCACGATGTTCAGTCCGATGCCGCTGCTCTCGTGGCTTGTCTTCAGTTGCTTCGAGTGGTAGAAACGCTCGAAGATGTGTGGCAGTACTTCCTCGCTGATGCCTCCTCCTGTATCTGCCACACGCAGGGTGATGAGCGATTCTTTCTTGGCAGGTTCCACGGTGCAGTCGAGGCTTATCTCTCCCCCGTCGGGTGTGAACTTGAACGAGTTGGAGAGCAGGTTGTTCACTATCTTGCCCACCTTGTCGCTGTCTATCTGCACGATGTGTTGCTCTTGCGGCAAGTTGACGTTGAATTTAATCTTTCGCTTTTCTGCCATCGAATAAAATGCTTCTGCCATCTCGCTGAGCAATTTGCCGATGTTCGTTGGAGTCTTCTGTAGTGCCTCGTAGTTGCTGTCGAAGTTCCTCACGTCGAGAATTTGGTTAGCGAGTGTCAGCAGCCGGTCGGCGTTGTGCTTTATGGTACCGAGCAGAGTTAGTGTGTTGCCGCCGTCGGGTTTGTCGGTAAACCTTTTTATCAGTTGGTCGGCAGGTGCGATGATAAGCGTCAGCGGCGTTCGCAGGTCATGACTTATGTTGGTAAAGAAGCGCGTCTTCATCTCGTTTAGCTTCTCCTCCTCTTGCTTTTGCCGAGCGATGCGGCGTAACTGCCGCTTGTAGTTGCGGCGGTTCCTGATGAAGAAGAACAGAGCGCTGCCGATGATAGCGGCTATAGCGGTCCATAGTGCAATACCCCAAGGAGAGAGCCAGAACGGCGGTCTGATTCTGATGTGCATCATGTGGAATTCCTCAGCTGTGTCGTCTTCTTGAGGACCGGTGCGCAGTATAAGGTCATACTCTCCAGGCACTAGGTTAGACAGAGTTAAACTGTTGTCGGTCACGGGAAGCCAGTTGTTAGAATGTCCTCGAAGCTGATAGTAGTATTGGTCGGTGATTTCTGTCATGAATCCTCTCGGACGACACGCTATGAATAGGTTCTTGCTCTCGTGGCCAAGGTCGAGATAACGGGTGTAGACGACATCTTCTTGGGTGTCGGCAGACATGTGCTTTCCGCTTAATGATTCAGGGGTTTGTATCTCTCCGTTGATCCTCAGCATTGTGATGATTGGAGCCTCGGGCTTTGCCTTTGCCTTTTTGTCTTCCACGAGCAGTCGCGGGTTAAATCCGATGATACCGCGGTCGGTTCCTGCCACCATGTTTCCGTTCTCCAGAGAGAATAACGCTCTTTGGTTGTAGTGGAAGTCATAATTTATATTGAAGAGGTATCTGCTGAATATAAAACGCTTGCCGTCGTGGGTGATGCGCACCAGTCCTTGGTCTGTGGCGCACCACATATTGCCGTCGTTGTCTGCGCATATGGACATTACGATGAACTTCTCCATGCTCTTCAACGTATGGGTCTTTCCCGTGGATGTCTCGTAAATGTAGATGGGCGAATGGTTGACGCCGCTCACCATCCATAGCCATCCTCGTTTGTCGGCATAGATGTCACGGTGGCCTTGCATCATGTGGTTGTCCTTGCCGAGAGTTGATATTGGTATTTTCTTCGTTGCGAGGTTAGCGGCATTCACCTCATATATAAACTCGTTCGTAACAGCATATAGTTTACCGCCAGCAGTAGTGAGGTCGGTAATCCACGGGTTTTCTGTTGGCACAGTTTCTGTTGCACCCGTTATGGGGTTTACCGCCATGATGCCGTTTCCGAGTACAGCCACAAAGAGCCGTCCTCCAGGGATTGGCTGAACAATAGAGTAGGGCGACTTGTCTTGCAGGAAACGGCGTCCGTCGTCGGCGACAAGTCCTACGTTATAGACACCTGTCCATAGGTGATGCTGGCTGTCGGAGAATAGAGCGGTAACTGTACTCCCTCTGTATCGGTTTTCGAGAATAGAAAGGTCGCCCGAACTCTTCAAACGGAAGATTCCGCCGTCCTCAGAACCTGCCCAAAAACACTTGCTGTCAGAAGAGTTGGCAAGCGATATCACGTCCTCGGGATGGTATTGGCTTGCTGCGGAGGCGAGACTGAAGAATATGTATTTGTCCGTGTTTGGCGTAATAATGCTGAGGTTGCCTTTATTGTAAGATACTACCACAGCATCGAGTTCTTCGCTGTAGTAAAGTTTTTCGATGTGGTTGGTAAGCAGTCCTTCGGTGTTTGGCGGTGCCTGTGTGAAGTTTGTGAGTTCTTCTGAGTTAGGGCTGAAGATGTAGAGTCCGTTGTTTGTTGTTGCCACGAAGGTATAGGCAGAACGTGTGGTGACGATGCTTTTCACGTTGTGCACGTTGTTTATGTCTATCCATTCTTTACTGTCGTTGTCAAGACGGTAAAGGTGGTTGCCTGCTGCGAGCCACATGTTATGGACTTTGTCGCGAAGAATGATGAAGTGGTCGTTGGTTAACGGATGTGGCGTTTTCACAACGTTCTCTACGTTGTTCTTATGCGTTGCGATGCAGAAAATATTGTTCGGGGTGACCACAAAGACATCGTTGCCGTTGCTTTGCATGGCAAGAATGTTTCCGCTATGGGCGGGCATGCTAATGCGTTTGCTGCTCTTGTTCTTGAAATCATAGCAAAAGACTCCTTTCCCGTCGCTGAGCCATAGGTTGCCGTCCGAACTGATAATGGCAAGCCGTTCGTTGGCATAAGGCAGGTTGAGGCCTTTGAGGTATGCCCTCACGTCTGTAATAAGGTGATTGCGATGCGGGTCGTATACGAGAATCTGGTTGGCATGAGTGCGCAGCCACAGTCGCCCAACGTTATCCTTCTTTATGACAATAATGAGTTGGTTTAGCGCATCATGGCGTATATAACTGAAAGGGTTGCTGCTTTGCAGTTGCGCGAGTGTTGTTAGTCCGTTGGTGGTTCCTACCCATACAATGCCTTCAGAGTCACGGCAAATGGAGTGGACTGCATGCCCTCGGGTGTCGATATGCTCGAAATGCGGATATTTCTCCTCAGGCCTTCCCTGAATGGGGATGGCTACAGCGAGCGACAAAACAATTGTCAGACAGTAAAAAAACACCCTTTTTGTTATCATGATAGATTTATTGAATCTGTTATTCAACTTTCGCAAGCATCGCTTGCTCTGTAGATAGAGGGAGCTAAAAGCAGGTAGGGGGAGTTATAAGACAATAGTTTTTCCGCGTGATAATTGCAGGTAGAGTGATGTCCTCTGTCTCCCGTCGCCGTCAGGCGACTATCTCCCATAATCTTCCTATATCTTCTTAACATGCGAAACTAGAGTCTGTTATTTGTTCTTAGTATTTGTATAATAAGCAGTTGCAAAGTTAATATAAATGTTTGAAAGTGCAAAGTCTTTGTGAGACTTTTGTGCGTTAAGTGAATGGAAACTGTTAACATTCTATAATATAATAAGTACCCAATGAAACTTATAGAAGGAAATAACGTCAAATATTTTGATTTTAAGAACCAAGAGAAACAACCTTAATGAAAAAAAGTCTGCTTTCCATTATTTTATTGACAGCAGCAGTTGGTGCCAGTGGGCAGGACTTGCAGCTGAACGACAAAGAGTATTTTGAACGACAAGGGGTAAACGTGCTGGTCTTCAGCAACAGTTTCAACGGAGGTTTCAACGATGAGAAGAACTCCGGCATCGAGATAGTGCACCACGGAGTGCGCACGGTGCAGGGTGGGGCGGTGCGTCTTAACAATACCCCCGAGCAATGGGACCTCGTACCGAAGATGACCAGCCGTAAGGTTGACCGGGAGAACAACAGCATCGAGGTGGCGTTACGTTACGACGACTACGACTTCGACAGCCGTGTAGTGGTTACATCGAAAGGCGCGGGTGTTGAGATTGCCGTATGGCTTGATAAGCCGGTACCCGAGGCGCTGGCTGGCGAGGCTGGCTTTAACATGGAGTTCCTGCCGTCGCAGTACTGGCTGAAGACATTCGTTATGGACGGCAGACTAAACCGCTTCCCGCGTTATGCCACAAGTCAGACCATTACACGTCCTAACGCTCAGAAACCACGACAGTTCAAGGGATTCAAGACTTACGACGACCGCGGAACAAACCGCTTCATCGACCCGCTGCCGATAGACAGCGGTCACACGATACTTATGGCGCAGGATGCTCCAGAACGTATGATACGCATCAGCAGCACCGACGGAATGCTCAAACTATACGACGGTCGTATGCTGGCACAGAACGGATGGTTCGTGCTGCGCAGCGTTCTTCCGAAAGGCAAGACGGGCAAGGTGCTTACGTGGACGGTGGAGCCACATGCCATCGAGGGATGGATACGTGAGCCAAACATCGGTTTCTCGCAGGTGGGATATATGCCAGAGCAGCCTAAGGTGGCAGTTATCGAACTTGACAAGAAAGATACGCCACAGTCTTCTGCATCGCTCTTCCGCATCAATGAGGACGGAACAGAAGAAGAGGCGTTCAAGGGAGGAATACAAACCTGGGGACCGTATTTCAAGTACAACTATGTAAAGTTCGACTTCTCAAGTGTCACCCATCCAGGCGTCTATTATATTAAATATGGTAACACAAAGACCAACAATTTCCTGATAGACAACCATGTCTACGACAAGATAACCGATGCCACTACCGACGTGTGGGTGCCGATACATATGAACCATATGTATGTCAACGAGGGATACCGCACATGGCACGGCGAACCGTTCAAAGAGGGTTATCTGCAGGCACCAGAGAGCGACCACTTCGACCTGCACTCACAGGGGGCGACGACAGACACGAAGTATAAACCGCTGGAACTGATACCAGGACTGAATGTCGGTGGATTCTTCGATGCAGGCGATTTCGATATCGAGACAGGTTCCAATATCAACGTTGTGCAGAACTTCATCCGTACATGGGAACTCTTCAAGCCGCAGCGCGACGAGACATTCGTGAGTCAGAAGCAACGTTACGTTGACCTGCACCGTCCCGACGGAGTGCCAGACATACTGCAGTTCATCGAGCATGGCACGTTGAACCTCGTGGCTCAGGCGGAGCAGATAGGACACATGTCACAGACGCTCTCAAACTCTGTGCTCGACAACTATCATCACCTGGGCGATGCAGCAAGCATCACAGACGGACTGCATTATGACCCGTCGCTGAAGCCGTATGAGGTTTCTGCCGACGGCAAACGTAGTGGAACACCCGATGACATGTGGGCGTTCACCACACGTAGTCCGCAACTCGACCTGCGTGCAGCCACGATGTTCGCTGCCGCCAGTCGTGCACTCAAGGGGTATAACGATGACCTGGCAGACAGGGCTTTGACTCAGTCGAAGCGTTTGATGCAGGAGGCAACGCGACTGTTAAACCAGCAGAAGAGCAGGGACGAGCAGGCAGAGCAAGACTTCAACTGGATTGACGGCACAGTGGACAATGACTCGACGCCCGAGAAGAACAGACGAAGACTGATGGAGCGTAGCAGGAGAAACAGAAGGGAACTGGGTGACTTGAACACCAACTTGCAACTCTTTGCGGCAACGCAGGAGAAACAATATCTTGACAACTTCGAGAAACAGATATGGGATGCCCTTGAGCTGTCGGTGCCGAGAACGATGCAGACGGCACTTGATGCTATCCCTTATATGGACGAGGCATACAAGCAGAAACTCCGTCCGTATGTGGTGAAGTATAACGAATACATAAAGAACTTCGACAAGGTGAATCCTTACGGAGTGCCTATTGGCTTGGGCAACTGGGCAGGTGTGAACATGGTACTTAACTTCGGCATCGCGGTGAACTACGCCCATATCTATTACCCCGACATCGTGAGCAAGAACGAGATATACCGTGTGGCGAACTGGCTATATGGTTGCCATCCGTACCACAACTACTCGTTCGTGGCGGTTGTGGGAGCCGCCCGTCCTAAGCAGGTTTTCTATGGCAACAACCGTGCCGACTTCTCCTTCATCCCTGGCAATGTGGCACCAGGACTGCTCTTCCGTAAGCCCGACCACTTCGAGAACTTCGACGACTGGCCCTTCCTGTGGGGACAAAACGAAGGCACAATTGCCGGCAACACCCAGTACGTCATCTTCGGCTCCTCATTCAAAAACATCGTTACAATAAATAATTGATGAAAGCGCCATCCGTTCACTATGCTGCGATGCCATCGCAGCCCCTCAAAACATCGTGACAATAAATAATTGACGAAAGTACCATCCGTTCACTATGCTGCGATGCCATCGCAGCCCCATTAAATAAAAACAAAACAAAAAAAATGAAACAAGACCAGATATTACGTGTCGGTATCATCGGCACAGGATGGATAGCAGAGAAGGCTGCCATCACACTTAGAGGACTAAAAGAATGTGAGGCTTATGCCATTGGTTCTCGCACAAAGGAAAAGGCAGAGACCTTTGCCAAGACATGGAACATTCCTAAGGCATATGGCTCTTACTCGGAATTGATTGCCGACCCTGACGTGGACCTGTTATATATCGGTACGCCGCACTCTCATCACTTTGACGTTACCCGTGAGGCTTTGCTTGCAGGCAAACCATGTTTGGTGGAGAAAGCATTCATGGCAAACCATCGTGAGGCTGCAGAGATAGTAAGGATTGCCCACGAGCAGAAAGTGTTCTTGGCAGAAGCCATCTGGACACGTTATCAACCTGCGGTCGGTATCATTCGTGACCTCATCAGCAGCGGTCGCATAGGCACTCCACGACTTGTAACGGCTACACTCGGCTATTCAATGGGCGACAAACCACGTATCATGCGTGCCGATCTCTGTGGCGGTGCGCTGCTCGACCTCGGTGTCTATGCACTTAATTTCGTCCGCATGTTCTTCCCTGCGAGCATAGAAAAGATTGAGAGCCAATGTGTTAAGAGCAAGACGGGAATGGACCTTACCAATGCCATAAGCCTTGTGCTGTCTGACGGCATCCTTGCTAATGTGCAGTCGAGTGCTGCATGTGTGGGTGATAATATCGGAGTGATTGCCGGAACCGATGGCAATCTTATCATTGATAATATCAACAACCCACAGAAGATAACCGTGAACACTCACGACCGTGAGTTCGTTGAGGACATCCATGTGCCACAGCAGATTACAGGATATGAGTATGAGTTCCTCGCTTGTCGCGAAGCACTCATTGAAGGATTCCTCGAACCGCGCGAGATGCCGCATGAAGAGACGCTATACATCATGCAACTCATGGACGGCCTGCGCCAGAAGTGGGGCGTCCATTATCCGATGGATGAGGCATAAAAAGAAACTGGGGATACTGACAATAAGTCGGTATCCCCAGTTTCTAGTTTCTATTGTAGGGCTTAGTAGGTTAATAGCTTATTTGCTTAATAGTTTAGAGTGTAGAGTCAGTTTGGTAGTGTAGAGTTTTTAAGTCTTTAAGACTCTAATCTTTGTAGCTGTCTCTAAACTCTAAACTCTAATCTCTACACGAACTACTGGTTTCAAGTTTCATGTTCAATGTTCAAAGTTCAATGTTCAATGTTCTTTCTCCACCACCAGTGATACATCCTGAAGAATGGTTCCGATATACATTCCTCAGGGAAATATCTAAAGAGCATCACGTCACGCTTTAGTCTCTGGCGGTTCCTTCCCACCGCGCTATTGCGTGTGGCATCAGAAACACGCTCATCGTACTGTCCGAAGTTTCCCGTGAGCATTATCTCGTTCAGCAGAAATTTACCTGTCCTTTCATCGGGTTCAATGAGCATATATTTCTTTTGCATCCCGAAAGACTCTCCCAACACATACATCACCGCTCGTGCAATCCTTGTCATACCGCATCTTTCTAGTTGCATGAGCACAGCCTCGCGCTTCTCATTGTCCTCTGCCAGTCCTGTGCTCACCAACATGTAATAGTAGTCGAGCAACTGTCGCAGTCCTATTCCCTCCTCATAGAGGTGACGGTAGATATGGCTAAGCAGAAACACCGCATTGAATTCCGCCGTCGGCACACTCACTTTTCCTCCTCCCATATCTATGGTGTTAAGGAATTGCTTGCTTGACTCCCCGTAGAAATATTTCTGCAGCCTACTGTTGGCTCTCGGACAGAACATATATGACGGACGATAGTGTATCTCCACCGCCACATCTCTCATAGCAGGGAAGTCCACATGGTGATACGATGCCTTCGTGTCTGGGGTGAACTGATGAGCATAATCGATAACCACTCTGGCGCATTGGTCAACATCCTTGCTGTTCCTTTCCTTCGGCAATACCCATGCGTCTATGTCACCGCTTTGACGTCTCAGTGGGGCAGGGTAGTATGCCGCTACACCCTGTCCTTTTAGAATACAGCAGTCAAACCCGTCACGAATGAATTTCTCTGTAACCTTTGCACACGCCTCGTTCATCAGCGCGTTACGTTTCTCTATCTTCGATACCACCATGAACCATGGGAGTATCATCTCGCGTGGCGGCCTCTGCTCTGCGGGCAATCGCTCCACTCCAGAGAATAACACACCTATAAGAGCCTGACGTGTGGCATTGTCATATATTTCATGCCACTCCTCTATGGTAGGCGCCTCAGAGAATGCCTTCCTGTTTCCCAATGTTATCTGTAGCAGTTCAAAGAATTTCATGTTTAGAACGTAGTGTGTTAGTTGCTGTGTTCTTGCAGTACTTCTGTAATTACTTTGTCTATGAACCTTTCCTCCGAGCACTCCTCTCGCAGATACCTTTGGAATGCATCCACTTTCGCTGCAGCCTCCTCCTGATAATTGTAATAATACTCTATCTTTTCTGCGAAGTCCTTGTCATCTCCTTCCACAAGCACTCCGTGCTCTTCACCGATATACTCCCTCATCACCTGTGTAGAGTTTGTGAATATCGGTTTTCCGAGCCATGCAGCCTGGAACATCACAATCAATCCCGCTGGTGCATTGGTGTCCACAGGCAGTAGAAGGAACGTTGATGAGTGCATATAACCCATGAAAGTCTTGTAGGGTACATCACATAGGATGCGCATATTCGACGGCACATTTGTCACCTTTTCTCTCTCCTTCCCGGGCATTATCACCACGAACCTGTATTCAGGGAGCAGACGCGCCACGCGCAAAACCATATTCCAGTCCCTCGACTGGTTGCCACCGCAGAAGATACGTTTTCCGTTATCTTTGAAAGGATATGCATATCCAGGGTAAAGGTTAATGTCACGCACGAGAGGGAAATCACGTTTTAATCCTAACCTTCTCTTTAGTGCCTCACCATACTCCCGTGACGACACCGTAGCCTCCACCTTACTGTTTCTCAAAGCATATTTATAAAGGAATGCCGCCATTTTGTTTACAAATGTTGTTTTGTCTTTGAGTCTGATGTTTAGTGCCACGATGTTCCTGTCGCGGAACGTCAGAAGACAAATCCACCATGCGAGAATACCCTGAAAGTCATACCATGCAATGATTGTGTCTCCTTTTTTGCTTGCCTTCACCGCTCTCCACGCCCCTATGAGGTTATTCAGCCGCTCGCCATGAGAGACAGGGGAATGCACCCATTTAGTGGGCATCCCCCTGTCATTCATTCTCTCCACGAACCCCGTGAAGTATTTCCTGTCGTAGTGAGTTAGAAACCAGTACATAAAGGTTTTTTATCTTTGAACATTGAAAATTGAACATTGAACTTTATGATTACCTATGAGTGAAGGCGAAATATAATGTTCAAAATATAATACTCAAAATATAATGCTCAAAGTTCAAAGTTCAATGCTCAATGCTCAAAGAACGATAAACTTCCACCGTCTCCTCCGCAATCTTATCCCAGTCATAACGGCTCATGTCATAATCTACGTTATGGAACTCAGTCTCCGCATTACGCTTCAGTTTCTCTGCCAGTTCCTCCACATCACCGAGGCGGAAGTAACTCTCGTTGTCAAGTCCTATTACCTTGTTTGCAGGAATGTCGCTTACAATCACAGGCAGATGGTAACTCATTGCCTCGAGAAGTGCTATCGATAGTCCCTCGTGCGATGACGGAAGCACAAAACATCGTGCATTCGATAGCAGTGTCTGTAACTTTTCCCCACGCACGAAACCAGGAAGAATTACTTCTTGTTCATGTGTCAGACGCTCCAGCTTATGGTAGTACCCATCCTTGAAATCAGCATCACCGGCAAGCACCAGTTTCATGTCGTCCTTTCTTCTTCCTTTCGCATCTCTTGGGAATGCCATATCGAAGGCGTGGATGAGATGCTCAAGGTTCTTCTCTGGTACAAAGCGCCACATGCCAACAACATACTTTCGCGGTTCCAGTCCGAGACTCTCAAGATAAGGCATATCCGTGTGGAAATGTGCCTCTGGAGCCCCGTTGAAAATCAAGTGGCAGTCGGTGCGGTTATATTTCCTAACGAGAATGTCCTGTATCACGCTTGAAATCACTATCACCCTGTCTGCAAACTTTGTACCGATTCTCTCTCCCAGTCGCAACATGAATCGTGCGAAACGTCCCCATTTCTCACGATCATAGTCCGGTCCATGGTGAGTGTACACCGCCTTCATCCCCAGCAATTTCACGAAAGGTACGAGCAGCGCAGGTCCCACTGCATGTATGTGTACGATGTCTGCCCCATGTCTTTTGGCATATACGATAGACTTGAAAGTGTGCACTATGGTCTCCAGAGTCTTCAATCGTGGCGTGGAGATGTCTGCCAGATGTACCCCTCGCCACTCCGTTGCGTTGTCCTTCACATACCCCTTGCGACGAGTGACCGTTACGCCCACTCCCAGAGCAGCAATGCGCGGCAACAACTCCTCGCAGTGCGTCTCTATGCCGCCCAAAATGTCAGGTATGCCCCTAGTGCCTGTTACAACTACTTTCATCTATATGTCTATCACCTATCAACTCTCAACTGTTGGTTTCAGGTTTCATGTTTCAAGTTCAAAGTTTCATGTTTCATGGCAGCCGAGCTGCTGGTTTCAAGTTTCAGGTTCTTTGCTGCAAAGAACTCCTAACTCCTAATTCCTAACTCCTAACTTAGCGTCATCGCTTTTCCTTCCACACATTCCACAGGAACAGTGCATTTCCTATGATATACCTCCTCCACATACGTTTCGGCTCAATGATAAGGCGATACAACCATTCTAGAGAATGCTCTTGCCACCACTTTGGAGCTCGTTTTGCCGTTCCTGCGAAGAAATCGAACACTGCCCCGATGGTTCCACAGTGACAATGAATGTCCAACTTGTCCCAGTGCGAGTACGCCCATTTCTCTTGCTTCGGCGCTGTCATTCCAATCCACAGCAAATCAGGATTCGCATCGTTTATAGCCTTTATTATTGCAGCATTATCCTCTTCAGTAAACTCTGGCTTGTAAGGTGGAGAATATGTAATAATTTCAAGATGTGGATACACCACCTTCGCCTTCTCCCGTATCAGTCCCAACACCTTCTCAGATGACCCCATAAACATGACCTTGGGCATGTTTATGGGGTCCCATGAAGGTTCGTGCAAGCTGAGAGGAGAGTCCGATTCGTCAGAATCAAGTTTCCCCCTACGGGGGGGATTAAAGGGGGCTTCCAGTTTCCCCATCTCATATTCAAAAAGGTCCCATCCCGCGATACGCTCCTTCGGCTGATACTTCGCTTTCAACCATCTGCATGCCTTCACCACACTTGCTCCGTCAGGAATCAGAGCATCCCCGTTCAACAGGCTTTCTGCAAACAACTCATCCTTCTGCGCCGTGTTATATGAATGTGCATTGATAGTGTTTATCAGCACCTTACCGTCGGGTATTGCTGCCAGTTCCTCCTTGGAACACACAATCTTTATATCCTCAAGTCTCAGCATCTTGAATACTTATTTAGGGAAATATATACTATTAGACCTCATTGCTAACTAACTGATAATGAGCGTCATTTTGTGACAGAAATCTTGCAAATCATTTCAAATCTTACAATTGTGGATTTGTTTTATTTGTGCAAATTTGTGGAATTTCTCGCCGTAGGCGACTAAATATCAATCTTTGCACAGTCTTTCTCTGTATGCGCTCGGCTTACTCGAGCGATTGCGTAGTTCGCTTATCCCTTGAAATCCCTGTCTTCGGGGTCCACATCCTGCGCATAGCGCAGGTTATATGCAATAATTAGTCCAATCACTACGAGGGCAACAACGCCCACAATAATCCAAGTCATAAAAGTTATAGATGTTATAAAATTAGTTTAATGATATAAATGTCGGCAAGTACTCCGAAGGATTGATAAGAGTACAGATTGGGAGGTCGGTCAGTTATATTTGTTCTCACCCACAATTCCCCGCCCATTGCAGGGGAGGGGCTAGGGGTGGGGTCGGTAATTTTTATCGTTTTAGTCCAATGCCAATAAGCTAACAAGCCATTAAGCCATTAACCTGTTGAATATGCTTTTTCAAATCCTCCTCATCGTCAAACCTATCACGAATTTTCTTTGCTGGAACCCCTGCATAGATGGAATATGGTTCCGTATCATGCGTAACTACACTTCCTGCAGCAATAATTGTCCCATCAGCGATGTTTACACCACTCATCACTATAGCACCAAACCCTATCCATACGTCATCTCCGATAGTAGTCATTTCGCCTTTGCCTTTCCAATCATAATCTTTGTCGCGTATGCAACTAGCCAGCCTCACCGCTGTTCCCACCTGCTGGTAGTTATGGTCGTAACGTCCCACAATCCCCACATGATTAGCAAGAATCACCCCATTTCCTATCTTGCAGTTCGTTTCTATTATCGAGTACTTCCCGATATAGAAATCGTCGCCGATAGTTATTTCATCTCGTGCCCAGAGGAACACCCCCCTGCCGCAATGAAACCTCTTTCCTATGTTATACCTGCGCCATACAACATTCTTGTACCACCAGTCGCGCAGTTTCTTAATAATGTTCATAATTAAAAGCCTCTCCCCAGCCCTCCCCCAAAGGGAGGGGGCAAATAAATGCAAATATAATTTTGTGTTTGTTGAGAATAATATTTCTCCTCTTTTCCCTCGCCCTTTCAATTCCCCGCCCCTCAAGGGGAGGGGCTAGGGGTGGGGTCTGTAATTATATTACTTATAGTCCAAACCAACAACAATAAACTCTAAAACTGCCTCTAAACTCTACACTTTCAACAAATCTCGCTCATCGTTCAACGCTCAACCCTCTTCCCCCCTCGGGGGGATATGAGGAGGGGTCAATTCAAAATTCTCTCCATATCCTCCCTAAGATGACTTACAGCAAGTCCCTCAAACTTTCTGTCATATTCAATGACCTTTTCTCTGTCAAGCCCTAACGCCTCCACCATCTTCTGAGAAAAGACCTTCTTGTCCCGTCCAGACACGACGAAACCGTTCTTTCCATCGGCAACCATCTCTCTTGCACTGCTGAAATCTGTGACTACACACGGCACGCCACATGCACAAGCCTCTACAAGTGTAGTAGACCATCCCTCAGCCATTGAACCCATAACAAAGACATCAGCCTTGTTCAGCCATACCGCAATCTCCTTAGGTGCCATTTTCCCAAGTAATATGACAGAATCGTCAAGTCCCTGTTCATGGATATAGCCTTTTATCTTGTCATGGTCCTCCCCGTCCCCGATGAAATAAAGGCGAGCATTGTTAACCTTCTCACGAGTAAGTTTCAATGCGTCAATCATCAGTTTCCATCCCTTGAACCAACCGAGGCGACCGACGGTAACAAAAATCTTCTCATTGTCATCATGAGAAATCCTGTTCACACCATAGATACTGTCATCATAACGTGTAGGAAATTCAATGACCTTGTCAACACTAATTTTCCCCTTGCTTCTCTCTGCAAAAGCCTTGCGGTCATTGCGGTCAGCAGCAGCAAGCAGTTTCCTTGCCTTTGCCGCCTTCGGCATAAGAAAGAACTTGTCGTATAGTCCTGCAAGATTTCTTGCCCATGGATAACGAGATATGCTCAGTGGATTCTCCACTCCAGGCATGATATAGCATGTCTTTGACATGAAACCATCGGGTATGAAATACATCACCTCTGGTTTATGAGTCACAATCCAGTCAAAATCATTGCGTTTTAAGATGTTACGGATATACTTCTTAATATAGAAACAGTTCGTTATACGTTCAGGAATAAGTGGCCTTTTTGCGGAAGGAACCACCCTAGCCATAGAGAAAAACTCAAACTCCTGTCCGTCTATTTCCCTGTGCGTCCAAATCCCTACAGGAGTCCTGTCATCTGTCGTGATACCGGCAAGCATCAGGTCCCTGCCAAATGCCGGCAACATGTTACGATAGAAATTCAGTATCCCCCCAGTAGGATAATCCTCGTAATTAACGTTATCTATAACAAGAATCCTCATACTAAATTATCATTTTTGTCATCGTTAACGTTTTTTGTTTTTTTTCTCCCACAAATGTCACGAATATTCACGAATCAATGAAAGGGTTAATCGTTGAGACGATTAGGAAGTAATTTAATTGAGGCATTCATGCAAAAGTGAACTTTTTCATGCCAACTTCATTTAAATTACATGATAGTCCTTCTGACTATCATCCTTTCATCTTAAAACATATTTATTAGTGTCCATTAGTGCATATTAGTGGGTAAAATTTTTATCGTCCTCGTTGTTCTACATCATCGTCATCGTCATCGTTTTCATTTTCGTCATCGTTATCGTTAACGTTATCGTTATTTGTATTTCCGTTATCGTTATGGTTATCGTTATCGTTAATAATTATCAACCTCTTCTTCGTCACATACGACCCTCTCAATGCCATGGCAAGCAGCATAAAATATCCCATACCCTTACCAGAAAGGTAACTCGTATCCGCTGTACCCTCAAGGAAAAGTGCCAGCATGCACATTAGCGCAATTTTGTAAATAAGCAAATTCTTTATTCTATTAATATCTTTATACCGTCTTATCCAAAACCATAGGAAAAAGAATATTCCTACCATACCAAATTCTGCCATAGTAGGGAAGAATGCGTCTGCCAGGAACATAGGATTATCAGGGAATAATCCCCAAATATCATTCAATCCATATTTATAATACAGTGGAGAATAATACTTTGCTGCTGCATTTGTAGCAAACGTTCCTAAACCAGATCCTAAAGGTATGTAGTCAGAAAAAATAATTGTACCTGCGGTCTTATAACTCTCAGGTCTTGCCATACGCTCTGATTTGGATACGTCTTCACTCATTCCTTCCACATAATATGCATTAAACTTATACCATGTAAAGAATAGAATTGCAATTAGAAGCACTCCAACCTGCATGTAGGTTAACAGATTATCCAATCTAAACTTGTTCTTAAGAAAGAATATAAGACCAATAAACATTACATACTCACCAAAGAACTTTGACTTTCCAGATAGAAGTCCCAATGTAACAATCAGCACACCGATATATAGATGTTTTTTCTTGTCTCCTCTAAAGAAAATATAGACCAAACCGCACTGGAAACAAGCCTGTCCTATAGCGGCACTCTCTGTTCCCAATCTGAATCCAAACAAGAAGAAAGCAATTGCGACAAAATATACATAAAGGATCTTTTTTTGCTGTTTTTTTGTAAAAGTAGGAGCAAGCAAGTATGTGCAGTAAAAAATACAATATGGACGTACCTGTTGTTGAAGATCAAGAAATACCGATGCAGGGACGTTTATTGCCATGACCAAAGAATACAGTACATAGGATAACATCAGAATTCCATATGTGTATATCTCTTTCTTAATATGATGCCCTGTGGTTTTCTTGATAAATGTGAAAAGGATGAGTCCTAATGTCATTAATTCATCAATATACTGGAAGCCTGCCTTGTCGTAAAAAAGGATACAAAAAGGCAAATACAATATCCAAAACCAAGTAAAAAAAGTACTTATTTTCATATCAATCAATTATCTTAAATAAACATTATCTACATGAGCAACCTGCTGGTTATCAGGTGGTAGTTGCATATAATCACCATACATCTGCTTCAGATACTTATCATATTCTTTGAAGCCGCGTAACTTCAGATTTTCAAAATCATATCTGACGTTATTTCCATACCACTTTTTTTCAGCGCTCTCTTTAATCCCCCATCTTCCAAAGATATTAGCAATGTCGTTCCCATCCCTCATTTCAGACAATATAGACAGCATTTTTTTAGGAAGATATTGTTTCCCGAAAGGTGTCGCCGCGCGCAGAACTCTCTTAACTAACCTTTTCAAGTTCCCTCCATCAGAAGAGTCCACAAATAAAAGTGTCTGGAGTCGTAGCAGTTTTCTTGCACGAGCAGCATCCTTTCCGTATTTCTCGCAAGTGACCAATGGGAATACATCTATATTGATTCCAAGTTTCACTTCAATAGAAAGATTAACTCTTGGGTCATCAATGCATGTCTCAGTATCTTCAATTTTCATAAATGGATATACAACCGCCTTGCTGTTCTCAAAGGTGCAGCATCGCATTCCTCGGGGAAGTTCTTTCTCAAGAATACTTATTAATCTATTGTAGTGTTCATAAGGAACACCGAAGTCCATGTCATCATCCCAAGGAATAAAACCCTTATGGCGAATCGCCCCAAGCATAGTCCCTCCGAGCATATAATACGGGATGTCATGCTCTGTGCATATCTTGTCAAAGGCTTCAGCGATATTTAATATGCGCTGGTGTACTTCTTCAATATCTATTCTTGTCATTTCACTCTGCCTGATGCAACCTTATATTCATAACTATGCAGTCCCTCTTTCCTGAAATCTGCATGGTAGCGTTCAAGCACATTCTTGAACACTTCTTCGTATTGAGGAATGAAGAGGTCGTTTTTCTCTTCCATGTTCTTTATTATCTCTTCTGCTAACGGGGCAGTAACGTTCAAGTCCGTTGCACCCTGGTTGAAACTCGTTCCCTTGATGCTGCCAGGAGATACATTCAATATCCTGTTTGTCGTGCCCGATTTTGCCAGTTCCACGTTCACACTCTCAATGAAAATTTTTAGTGCTGCTTTGGTGGCACCATAAAGTGAGAAGAAAGGAGACGACATAAAACCTGCTATGCTAACCATAACTCCGCAATAGAAATCATCCTTGCTTGATAACTTGTCGTAGAAATGTTTGATAATCCTTATTACAGGTATGGTATTCACATTGAAATACGTGGCAATCATCTCCTCCGGAATGTCTTTGAAGAGTGCCAGTTTACCGAATCCCGCAGTTATGATGAGACCGTCAATGTCATTAAACCTGTCAAAAACGGAATAATCGTTACTGGTAAGGTCAAATTGCACACTCTCGATCTTCTCATGGCGGTACTCCTCTTTCAGTTCCGCCTTATCAACCACATACACCTTTTCCGTCTCAGTCCTTTTAGCTAATATATGAGCCATAGATAACCCTATACCATTAGCTCCACCAACTACTAATATTTTTTTCATCATTAATAATATTTTTAAACGAAAACGATGACGAAAACGAAAACAATTATTTCCTGATAGAATTGACTAACCCTGTCAGTTGTTTTTCGATCGATATCAATTCGTCCAATAATTGATTGTATATGTTTATGTCGATGTAACCTACATTTTTAGAGATTAATAATTGGGTTTCTACCTCATAAGCAGATCCAAGTGCAATGTCTAAGAAATGAGCAAATTCAGAATCAGAAGTTCTTGCAGAACCTTCAGCTATATTAGAGGAAATGGAGACGGCAGCCCTTTGTAATTGGTCACATAGTCCCTTTTTCTCAAAGTATGGCATATCAGATGTTATTTTATATATCTTTGTAGCATATTCAACAGCCTGCTGCCAAACAGGGTAATTCCTGAAGTTCCGCGCCTTTTTCTTATTCTCCGTCATTTCCATCGTTCGTCTTCGTCATCGTTTTCGTTATCGTTAAGGTTATCGTCTTCGTCATCGTTTTCGTTATCGTTAATTTTTTTATATCTCTATAAAATTACGTCTTTCCTTAAATGCCTGCATGATATCAGCCATGGCAATACTCTCTCTACGTCTCAGCCTCGCTGTACTGAAACGGTGATTCAAAATACACGATATGAACTCCTGTATTTCATATCTTAGACCTGCACCATCCCATTTATAGAAGAACTTCTTGTTCTGGTTCTGGTCCTCAAAGCGGAACTCATAATAGTCTGTCAACCACCATGGAGACGGAACATAAGCATAACCTTTAGTTCCGGAGATAACGAGGTTACCTTCAGTCTTTACTCCGAGCCCCAGTTGGAACGAACACACCCCATGAGGATACTGTATCACACCTCTGGTGTAAATATCCACGCCATTATGCATCTTACTATACAAGTCAATGTTGGTATAGTCAGTTCCCATCAGTTTTATTATAGGCAACAGAGGATACGATCCCATCTCAAACATCGAACCACCTGCCTGTTCTGCATCCAGTTCTCTTGTGAACTTGTCTCCCCAAAGTTTTGACTCAGATGCGTTAATGTCAACCACTTCACCTATTTGCCCGCTCTTTATCATTGTTATAAGATGATTAAATGCGGGGCTATGGGCAGTCTTGTTTGCCTCCATAAGCACAACACCTTTCTCCTCTGCAAGTTTGAACAGTTCCCGTGCTTCGTTGCCATTCATGACAAGAGGCGTCTCGCACAAAACATGTTTCCCTGCTTCAAGCGCCTTCTTCGTAAGTTCATAATGACACAGATGCGGTGTTGCGATATATACAGCATCAACACCTTTCAGTAACTCATCATACGATTCGGCAATGCTCTCTATCTTATGTTTATCGGCAAAAGCACAGGCAACGTCTTTATTGATGTCATACACAGAAACCACTTTTGCTGCACTTACCACCTCGCTCTCTGGAGCGAAACGCTGTGCGATTCTTCCTGCGCCAACAACACCAATATGTATGTCTTCTTGCATCTCCTCCCTTAACATTGTAGAGGAGATCCCTTCTGTTCGGGGAAGATAAACCACCTTACAGAACTCGTTCAGATAGTCAAACTTCCCTATCCAGTCAGAACCGATGGCAAATATATCAACATCATATTTCTGAATGTCGTCAATCTTCTGTCCGACATAATCTTCAATGATTATCTTGTCGGCAAGTCCTGTCGCTTTTACTGCTTCAACACGTTCAAGAACATTATTTCGGACATTCAGTTTCCCTCGTTCACGGTCAAAGTTGTCATTGGTGACTCCGACTATCAGATAGTCACCCAATGCTTTAGCACGTCGCAGAAGATTAATATGTCCTTGATGCAGTAGATCGTATGTTCCGTAGGTGATAACTCGTGTCATATTTATCTATTAATTACTTTTTTGTATTCTTCAATATACCTTTTTGCGGTAATAGAAACATCGTAATAATTTTTTACATACTCGTAAGCAGGTTCAATCATGTTATAATCATAACCGCCTTTCAAGACTGTTTCCAATTCATCTGCAAGGTTTTCTGTATCGGCGTTTTTGAAATGCATACCATATTTACCATAGGCGATGATTTCCATTGGACCTTCTATATCGCTTACTAAAACAGGAACTTTTGCTGCCATTGCCTCTGCTACGGTAAGACCGAATCCTTCATATCGAGATGGCTGTATAAACACATCATATTTACAAAGGTTGCTCTTTATGAAATCTTGATCTTTAAAACCCTCAAAGACAACATAATCAGAAATACGAAGTTCACTTGTTAATACTCTTAAGTCATCCTCAGATTTCCCTGTTCCTATAAAATGCATTATAAAGTTTGTGATCCCCCTCTTATTTGCTAATATTCCTAAAGCATTCAGTAAAATATCCTGCCCCTTTTGAGAAGAAAATAATCTGCCTACTTGAACAATGTGATACACACCATCTTTAGGCGTACTGTTTTTCTTTGTAATAAAACTATTTACATCTATGCCATTGTCAACAACGGTTACATTCGTAAAACCTTGTTTTGCAGTATAATCCTTAACTGCATTGGATATTGCATATAATGCATCCATTTTCGGATACTCATCAGTTTTATTATGTGTATTATGGATTGTCCGTACAATTCTCCATTTTCCCTTTAATAATGTTGATACCTGATACGAGTGAACGTGTATAATATCTGGTCTGAATAATAATAGATGGAAATTCAATTTGGCAATTTTATAATAATCTTTTGTCCCCGGTTTTCTATTTATCTTCTTAATTAAACACTTGGATGATATTTTATTAATGATTGTTTCTTCTACAAAATCATTGATGATGAAAAGTGCAACTTTTTCAGTTCTAACTTGTTCATTTATGATGTTCACAAGCATCGTCTCCACTCCGCCTGTTTCCATTCCCCATACAACATGTGCGATTCTCATTTTAAATAATACTGTAGTTACAATTATACAACCAGTCCATTATTTGTTTGGTACGAGAGTTCCAATCGCCAAACTTTATGGCAACGCTCCTGTTCTTGTTAACAAGATTTTGATAATTGTCAATATGCTCAATTATATCTATAATTTGTTCTTCTTGATAATCTTTGTCTATTTCGATTACGGGATTATAACCTGTTAGGTCAACGAGTTCTTTGGGTGCTCGTCCAACAATTACAATCTTTGAAAGCATAGCCTCCCAATAGCGTTGTGTAAGGGTTTCTATATCTCCCGCTTTTTGTGGCTGGGTATCACAACGAGGAAAGCATACAGTAATTTTAGAATCTGAAAGGCCATTTACTAAGTCTTGTTCTGTCTTAAATAGATGCTCTCCGTTTTTACTATAGAGATGCTTGTAATTCGATGGGAGGTTAACATCAAAAACCTTTTTATTTCTTCTTCCGAACTCTAACAAGTCAATAGAACGTTCATTTAAATCCTTTCCTTCTTTATATTTGGATGTGTCAATGCCTTCTGTAATAGCCAAGATGTTCATCTGTGGAAATCTTTTTTTCATTCTGTCTGCAGTTTGAGACGATGTAAATACTGCAGTCCTTACATGGTGCTTTATTAACCAATGGCAAGTCTTCTCAAAATACATTGGCCAACAGTCCCACACTAAAGGTATTATTTCGTACCGAGCATAATCAGGGAAAGTGTCAAAACTTAAACTTACAGGTTCAACAAAACGCAGTTGTGCTATTTTGTCATTTTTATGAAAGGTCGGAAGTTCGAAATTAAATGCAAACTTATGGAATACTCTCCATGGATAATGGGTAGGCATCGTCTTACCTCCCATTTTCACCCATGCATCATACACCTGCATTTTAAAATTTATGCCGTGATTATATGGAGCAACCGCAAAAACTTGTTTCATTTTAATCGTTTAATTATTCGGGCAGGATTACCTGCCGCTATGCAATCAGCGGGAATGCTTTTAGTAACTACACTCCCCGCACCGATGATTGAACGCGCTCCTATTGTGACACCTTTTAGCACAATAACATTAGCACCAAGCCAAGCATCGTCTTCAATTACCACAGGAGAAGAATGAACTATTCCATTATCTGTCCGTCTTTCTGCATAATCAATTTGATGAACATCGTTGTCCATTATGATGCAGTTTCCTCCGATTTTAACGTTATCTCCAATAGTTAGGCTTTCTTTTATCCACAAACAAGGAGAACTCATTCCAACATTGTTACCTATTGTTATTTTACCCCTATGAGTGATAAAAATACATGCACGAATATTGCGACAGAGAGGGTTGATACAATCACCGCTCGTTAAAGTGAAGTTGTCTCCAACAGACATCTCTCCATTTCTTATTTGTAAGTATATTTTATCATATACTTGCAAATTCCTTCCAAAAGAAATTCCTTTTCTTTGGAAAAGAAGCCGGTTATATAACCTGTAAAATTTAATTTTGAAGAAGTTGATCAATTTTGTGTAATATTTGTTCGTTAGAATATTCGAAATTCATAGCAGTTTTTTTCTTTCTGGTGTATTCACCATCCTCGTTGCCAATTATGCGTGCCAACACCTGAGGCATATCTTTTATGTTAGCAATCCATCCCATCGTTTCATCCACGACTTCATAGGCTACGGGGAAATCATTTGAAAGGACTGGGGTGTGCAATACTTTAGCTTCTGCTATAACGTATGAGAAACTCTCAGAGATAGAGGTACACACGACTAAATTGGAATTCCTTATGAAAGGATATGGATTATCTTTTGGACCAAGAAAGGCAACATTGTCTTGTACCTGATATCTTTCTATTTCTTTTTTCGTTATTTTTTCGTATGCAGTACCAGATGCTATTATATACCATTTAAATCTATCATGGTCAACTATTTTCGATAGATTATAAACTATCTCTGGTATGAGGTGGAACTGACTCTTTTCTGCAAATCTTCCAACGGAGAGTATCGTAAAATGTGATTTGTTAGGAAAATCAGATGTAATATCATAAGAACTATTACGAATCATTTTTGTATCGAGTGTGTTATAAACTGTAACAAAATTAGACGAAAAGCATGGGAACAATTTTTTCATGCCGTCGGCAAAAGTCTCAGAAACACATACAATTTTCGAATAATCTTGGTATAAGTTTTCGAAATCTTTTTTCTCCTTTTCTCCAAACGCCATATATGGACTATGATACCATGCAATTTTATATGCATTATTCTTAATAAATGACACGAATTGAGTTGCAAGACCTTCTTGATACGCTATTATTGAATCATACTTATATTTTTCTTGTATAAGGTTCGCTTCTCTTCTGTACAGCCATGAATAATTATCTCGTCTGGTTATTCTGTTAAGTAAGCCTATGATTTTCCTCGTCATGATATTGTCATGGAGCCAATAGTATAGACGGGACTTTTTAATGATATAAGGTTTAAATATGTTTTTATAATAATCTCCTCCATCCTCATAAAGGCAGTATATGTTAATATCGTATTTTTCTTTATCTAAAAAATACAAGAGATTTTCCAATGATTTATTTGTACCACCATGAGAATACTCTGGAATTACAAAAAGGATTTTCTTCATTATTTTAACGGAGGTTGTTTTCTGTAAATATATTCTTTAATGTTTCTATTGAAATCCTAGCTTCTGGGGGATATAGTTTTTCTTCATGACGGATAATGTCGTCAAGTGGGAAAACTGGCTTTATAATTCTTGCGGGATTGCCCGCAATAACCATATATGGAGGCCATTCTCCAGAAATTACGCATCCTGCCCCCACAATACACCCCCGACCTATATGTGCACCATTAAGTAATGTGACATTAATGCCGAGCCATACATCTTCTTCAACGATAATGTCCCTGTCATACTTTCCTTCTTTGTCTAATTCATCTTTAATGGCATCCGTTACGTCATGTTTCCACATGCCGACGAGTGGCATGTGATTACCAGGACATACACATAGGTTATAGCTTGAAAAGGAACCGCGCTTCATAATAAACTTACTTCGTGGATTTAGAATCAGCCCTCCCTCTGGGATGGATGTGTTCTCATATAGGTATAAGTTTTTCTTACAGAAAACGATAACATCTGATGCCAAATATGCATCCTTGGCCATATACCCATATTCAGAATGCCTGTCTATGTGGAGCAATTTGTCTATATGATTCTTTATTCTCTGTTTAATACTTACATAGTGCATATAGAGTTTATATTATATTTGTATTATATTAATGCATTACACTAACTGTTGCTTTCATTGTTGTAAGATTCCCAACGCCCTGTCGTTTGCATTCCTCGTAAAGTTGTGGCATAAGAGACTCTATCTCTGTTTTATCATAGATATAACCATTGTAAAAATAAACACTTGAATTAAATAGAATTATTTTGTCAAATCTCCATTTCATCAGAATGTATTCAACAGGGATATTAACTTCCTTTGCAACGACTATATAATGTAGTCCAAAACTTTCGGCAATACTAATTATTTCTTTCCTTGCATCGTCATGTGCACGTGGATGAAATTTAATATAAAGCAGGCTTCCTTTAGGTAATTCTGAAAACCGTTTTCTTATTATTGCATAAAAACATTCGTCTTTTCGATGACCTTCGTCGTGTGATTCTGACAAGAAAAGAATACGTTCGTTGTTATTGTTGAAGTCGAATTGTTGAAGATACCCGTTAAGTTGCTCTGAAAGTAAATCCTTGTCAACATATAATCTTTTGTCAAATGATTCATGGTAATAACCGGGAACTATACTATATCTTTCGTCAATGGGTATGTGGTCTGTCAGTAATCCATAGTTATATCTAAACATGGCATACTTAACATGATAAATTGGAAGATAGTACAAATAATCTTGTATTAATTCTTTGGCCTTGATAAATATGCCTTTTCTTTTTATTGAGGGCTGTTGTAGGTAATGACTTGAGCCTTCTTCAAAGTATATGATTTTGTAACCACGATGGTGAAAAACTACAGCAGTAAATCTTAAGGCATCGTTTTTTATTTCCCCTAAATATATATTCTTTATATTGTTTTCTTCCAGAATTTGCTTTATTTTCTTATAATTAGCATAACAGTTCCTAATATCTGTAAAAGAGTGGGTGTGCACCCCGTTCCATATTGCGATGTCATGGAAATCAATTTTCTTTTTCCACATATCATCAATGCATATCATGTCATATATCTGGGAGAAATCTCTCAGTTCTCGATATCCTAACAATAGAACATTGTCTTTTAATCCCTCCTGATGAATTATCTGTTGTGCGACAAATAATTGGAAAGGCATAAAAACTACGAATAAGTTTCCCATATTATTATCCTCATTTGCTGTTTTTCTCACTCTATTCCAGCTTTTTGGCAAAAGATTTCACGATAGTCCCTGAACTCATATTCTCATCTGTAAGCAGCTAATTTATACGCATACCCGAAAAGTTTATCCTTTCAGATATCCAACGTTTATAACTGACTAAGTTTTTATTGATTTTTAAATCTTAACCTTAGACGGTTATCGTCACGACTCGTCAAATCCTATGCACAATTTGCTATCTCTGCTCCGAGTTTTTTCGGAAAATAATTAGTGAAATTTAATCTGTGCCGCTCGGCTTCACCGCTTGTTCCAAAGGCCTCAAGAAAGGTATATCATCTTATATTCTCTTACCGCTCGGGCTTTGCACGCTTTTAAAGAACGTTTTCGGGCAGCCAAGAGCAGAGTCCAAATCTTGTTTGGCTATGCCGAGGCAAGGAAAAGGTCGGAGAAAAACCAAAGAATACGTTTAAATTGGCCGCTTACTTATGAACGCTTAAAAAGAAATTGGGTGCTTACGTATTTTTGTTTGAATATTTTCTTATAAAACACTCCCTTGTGAGGGAGTGCCCACCCCGAAGGGCAGTTGTCCTTTTATGAACGCCTGAACCAAAGACGTCTGTCTAGGCTACCTCGTAGCCGCCTGCAATGCTCTCGGACATACTCCCACTTTCCGAGACGGAAGCGAAAGTAGTCTGTCACATGTACAGGCTTTTCGACAGGGCATGATAAACAACGTGCCATATCTTCTGTAACAATAAATATCAATAGACATTGTATTATCACTTCCGATATGATTGTTTAACTGCCTCATTTCATTCTACATACCGTAGATATTGGTATGACGGAACGATTTCACATGATTCTCAAAGTATTTGAGTAGTTCAATTGAATGCCGTATTTCCTTATCCGTAAAAGTAGCCATTGCTCCTGTGCTATGTGACAGCTGATGCAAAACAACCTTCTGGAACATCTTGAGTTCTCTGAGGATGTTTTTCACCTTTTCTATCTCCACATCCTTCTTATACTTCTCAATCTCTGCTGTGATAATCGTCAGTTTATCGTGGTCTGCATCGTCACCAACAACTGTATTTATGATAGTATCCACCAAATCGCGACTTGTATAAACAGTATCACCCTGCTTATGTATGTATATCGGTTTATTCTTGTCTATCATCCTTGCAAGGAGATTGCCGGAATCTTCAAAACAATCTACAAGGACGAGTTTGGCTAACTCATACATCACTGCCTCAAAACGACGGCGTATCTGATTGCCAGCCTCTTCACGATTGGTTGTTGCTGTATATTCTGCGAGTATAGCTTTGGCATCTTTCATCGTATTGTAACTGTACGCCTTGCTGTCATCAATACTCTCATAGATATTATACTCCTTCCATTTGTCGGGAATACCGTCAATAGCATTGCTCAGTTTCAAATGCGCCATATTGAAGAAACTGACATTGTGAGTAAGTAGTACTATCTGACAGTCTGAGAAATCACGGACTAGATAGTTCACGAGAAATATCCTATTGGTGGCATCAAGACTGGTCACAATATCGTCAAGCACCAACAGTTTATCCTTACCTTCGGGAAGTGATGCCTTATGCAACTTCACGGTCTCAAAGAACAGAAGCAGTGCCACAAGGTGCAATTTAGCCTCATTCAGAAACTGACGGTAGTCTTTCTCTGGAGACACACCACGAGTAGCATCCTCTATCTTCAAAGTGTAATAAACATCAGCAAAGGATACTGTAAAATTCTCCTTGAAGTCATCATGAACTGCCTTGTTGATATTTTGCAAAAGTGTATCCAGGTTATCTCTAAAAAATGCATTCACGTCCATAGAGGGCATTGTAATGTCTTTAAGAAAATCTCCTGCACGTAGCACGTCACCCACCTGCACATTCTGATTACACAGCATATAGGTGGCATTGTCATCCATTGGAAAGGCTTCTCGCTTTACTCCGTTCACCTTCAGTTCAAAGTCAGCCTTGATAATCTGATTGTTGAAACCGCGCAAAAAGTTCTGCTTATCAGCCTCGGTTATCTCTCCTGCCTGCCCTTCTTTCTTCAATCCCGCCAAGATGCGATCTTGGTAGAAGAAAAGACGTAAGGCTTCATAGAGCGAACTCTTGCCGGAGCCATTCTCACCATATGCCAACATACTCTTGCCGTCAAGGTTGAACTCAACAGGTAGCCCAAAGGCTTTGAAGCTTGTTAGGCTAATAGTATTAATCATTTTGGGGGTCTTTGAAGAAACTGTTCAATACTTGTTTCAGTTCGCTTGTTCGAACGACTAAATCTTCATAAGTTACCACAGGATGGGTTACCAGATAGTCTCGTACCTGCTTTATACCAGTATTCCCATAGTATCTACGTTTTTCTGAATAGGTCTTATTCTTCTTGCCGCAATCAAGGACGATAAAGTTGCCAAGGTCATCTACATGCTCATAGAAATCATGGCCCGTCCATGTTGAATCCAATTGCTTGTAGTCTTTCGACGTAAGAAGTTTGTCTATAGAGTAGTTAGTGATAGCTGTGGGTGACTGTAGATAATGTGCCAGCAGAGCATAGCCGTATTTTAGACGTCCTAGATAGTTGAAATAATTGTCATCAACACTCTTTTGATAATAGGGCTTAATGGGCAGGCTTATATACAGTTGACGGATGATATTGTATACTTCGAATTTCACCATGGTTGTAGAGCCTTGAAAATAGCAATAACGTACCAACGATTTCAAGAATTCTATCGTCTGTGTTTCATTTGACTTTATCCCGTACTTGTAAGTGTATGCAACCAAAGCATACAAGGGGTAAATATTGCTATAGGCATAAATCAATTGAATCCACGAAGCCAGTTCTGTTTTTTTGTTCATTTCCGCCCATATATCACGGAGCACCTCCAAGATATGCATCAGATCTTGCATGACCTCGGTGTACCCTTTTTGGTTGAGTGGCGAATGGCTATCCTCAATAAAAAAGTCACGAAGACTCTTCTCTGCACCTGTAATACCCTTCTCCCCCCTCACTGTATGAGAATAAAAGCGAAAAGTGTCATCAATACTCAGATTCTGTTGTTCACAGGTGTTTTTGAATTCCACCCAAAGACCAATAAACTCTTTTTGATCGTCCTCGGTGATGGCCTTGCCATAAAGCTTAGCCTTGAAAATGTCGGCATCCTGAAGGTCACGACCTCGGTTGTTGATAGTCTCAAAAATGGTGAGTGCCTTGTCATCAGCATCTTTCTGACTGTTACCGGTCAGTTCAATAGGCAACAGCGACACTTGTTCCAGAAAGTATTGTAGGAAATTTGTCACAGCATCCTTCCCGTACTGTTTGGCGTAGTCGCTAAACCAACTGTAGAAATAGAGACTGTTGGTAATGATATTGCTCTTGAACTTATTGGCACGAATATCACCCTGTCGGTTGCGAGCTTGAGTGAGTTTATTCTGGAAATCAGCATCGCTATAACCAGCGACCTCGCGAATATAGGTATCGTCGTCGGTCTCGAAAATGAGTGACTGCACCTTCACTTCCTTATTCTTGCCATCCCATGAACGCACGGTGGTAATTTCGTCAAGCACCGGCACCTCATCAAGGATGACACTTAATGCCTTAAATGCCAGCCATAGGGTGATGATACGCTGCTGACCATCCACTATCTGCGGACGGTTGGCATCGCGGTTACTTCGTGAAATAATGATATTTCCAAGAAAATAATCGTTCTTGCCGTTGTACGCATCAATGATATCTGAATACATCTTTAGACAATGCTCATATTCCCAGCTATAAGGACGCTGGTACGACGGTATGATATATTTGTCGCGGGTAGTAAAAAGAGTCATCAAACTCTTCTGCTCCGCTGTTAATGATAATGCCATAATACCTTTTTTTATAAACCAAACTCTTTAAAGGACAACTCTCTTCGGTAATACATTATTTTTCCATAACAATAACGCTCTCCCTCAATTTCTTTCCCAACAACCTACTTTGCTGAGGACTGGTCTTAATATCACGGGCTTTCCGTATTTCTTTTACAACAAAGCCACAGTCTTCCGCAATATCGCTAATAATATAGTCCACAGGGACCTCTACCCCAAAATATGCTGAATTGGCAACATTGAAATAAACAATACCTCCCTTGCGCATTTTCTTAGAAAAAGCCGTGAACAGTTGTTTCATATCCTCAAAATAGCCGCATATCATATTAAATATGTCCGGATTCCATCTCTTTGTATCAGATTGCGTCATGTCTGACAAGCATTTTATCAGTCGAGGATTAGCGATAGGCTTCACTTCTGAATATTTTACTTGAACATGAGAGCGTATTGTGCTCTTGCGTAGTCTTTGCAAATCGTCATGACCACTTACCAATTGCAAAGTACGCAATTCCAACATATAAATATCTGTATAGTCACGGGAATTCAAATATGGAGGGGAAGTGATAATCAAATCTAAAGTATTGTCTGGAACAATCTCAATAGATTGGCGAACATCTCCATAATAACATATATCTACATTTTGGACAGCCGTTTGTTGAGACGCTAATATTCGCACATCTTCTAATATCACTGTATCAAGTTGATTCAGAAAGAGGTTGTGTACTTCATCCCTTTTTATAATCTTTTTTTCCCATCCTTTTTTATATGAGAGGCATTTACCATTGCGGAATACATTGCTGGCCTGTAGAATAATGGAGGCCAATGCAATGGTAAAGAGACTCTTGTATCGTTCGTCGTCAACAACTGTTCTGATTGCATGTCGTATATCGAGAATCCCATCCAATGATGAATCATGGAAATTCCATTTCCTCAATCCATCCTTACGCACTACTCTGTCTCCGAAAGGTACGGTCTCTACACTTCGAATGTCTGCTATAGGTTTAGCAAGTTTCTCGGATACCTTGTTCCGGTAGTTCTTGAGTGTTGACTCATCGTAGTTCCTTTCTAGTTTGACCTTGGCAAGGAGAAACATAAAGGGACTCACTTCAAAACTGTAACACCTGATGTCATGGTTTTGCAACTCAACCGGAGTCGTTCCGCTTCCACAGAATGGTTCCATAGCGCATTGCGGAGTGTAGGGCAGTTCCTTAAGTATCTCCTCAATAAACTCCTTGGAATAACCTTCAACAAAAGGATACCACCTGTGCACAAGAACATCTTTGTTCTTGCCAAACACCATGATTGAATCATACTTTTTAGTGCAGTCTATGAGTGGATAATCTCTCATGTGATTCTATTATCGGGGCTTCTTATTGATAACTCTAAAATCAGCTACTTTTCTAAACTGTCGTTCGTATTTCTTATATGGTTCGTCAAGCATATCAGAATTGCGACCATCGCCACTGTCTCCTGCCACATCCTCTTTACGGGCATCGAAAACAACGAGATAACCTAATTTTACATGATAGGATAAATCGGAAAGCTCCTTTATATATCTGATTGTTTGCTTATAACCTTCGGGAACTACCTTGGGATTAGGATTGAAGGTTGAACCTATTTTCTTGCCAAGATGATGGATGCTGGTACCAACCCATTTTACCTCAATAAAGTATATACCCAGACCAGCCTCATCTTGTACCAGTATATCGATGCTGTCATCATTATTAAGTGTGTATTCCTTAGAGACTCTTGCGCGCATTACATCTTGCAAGTAGCCTAATAAATCATCCCTGAAATAGGCCTCTGGTTTATTCTTCACTAATTGCTTGTTAGCATCTATAAAGTCACTTTCAGACAAATCTGACTGTAAGTCCTTATGTAATGACCGCAATTCAGTCAGCGAAACAAAGAACTTCTGATAGTTATTGCTGTCAGTAATATGGAGGTTCCTGTAATCCTCGAGCACTTGATCCAGTTCATCAACAGTCTTTTTTCGTTTGTAAAGCGCCAAGTCGTCTGCTGTTGCGAAAAGTGCCCCGTGGTTGTGACCGTTGATAAAGTAACTCAACTCATTGCCACGTGCAAGTAGAAAAATAATCTTTCCGTCTTTGGATGCTTCGCTATACATCTGAATGGCCAGACTGCTGTCAGTAGCAAACTCTTCGTTATTAACAGCAAGAATCTTCAACTGGGCATCTATAACGACATGCCTATTTTTGATGAATTCATCACAGGAGAAAAGACGCTTTACCAGTTCATCCATATCACTGGGTAACTTTGCAAGGTCGTCAGTGCCGATGGAGATACTCTTTACATCAACATCAGGGCTTTTGGCCAGTTCACTCATAATAAGTGAACGGAGCAACTTAAATTGAAATGTAGCGAGAATAGGCTCTGCCGCAAATTGCTCTATCCGTTCTTTCACACTCAGTATTTCGCTTCTGAATGATGCATTGTCAAAGTCTATCATATTCATTCAGTTGCCTTTAATGATTCTACCGAAGAGGTACTCAAAATACAAATCAATATACTGCTCGTCTGACAGGACGACACTCTGGTCAAGGGTTTCCTCAAAACTTGCCTTGAACTTGTTGAGGACCTTTACAGTAAGGCTCTCTGCAGAGGCATCAAGCTCTACGTTGCGGTTTGTTTTTACCGCATGGTCATAGGAGGGGTCGTTAATAACGAAACCGAAAATTTTGTCTTCTCCATATTTCCCTAACAAAAGCAATATAAAACGCAGCCAAGACAACTTCTGTTCAGGGAAGTGGTCCAGCAGCGATTTATCGCTGTTGAAAGTATACATCTCATCCTTCTCTATCAACTTGTCGGAACTGGACAGATAGACCAGAGCGTTGTTCACCTGAACGGAGTAGGGACCATTGATGATGGCAGTGAAATGATAGTTGGCAAAAAATGATGCCGTTTCTCCATGACGAAAAACGTAAAGCACCTTCGCAAGATACAGTATCCTGTGGAACGAAAGACTGGCTATACTCTCCCATCCTATTTCTTTTCCATAATAGGATATAGCCATCATATCTTCATTGGCTGAATATAATGTACTACTGTTCATTTTTTTGACATTTCTTTAATTTTGTTATACAATCCCTTTAACTGTGCACTGGAGTTCTGAATCATCGACTGTTTAGCGATATCCAACAAGCCAACAACATCAATGTAGCCTTCACTGTTCTCTATCAGATATCTGAGGAATGTGCTGTTATTAAGATTGGAAGTAATTATAATTGAATTGGGCTTCTCTAAGAATTGCAAGAACACCTTGGCAGCATTATGCTCGTAAGATATGTCCAAACTACTGTCTGGTGTCTCGACGATATAAAAAGTCGGTCGCTGGTAGAAGAACGTCAGTATAGTCATTCGGAAAGAATGGTCGATAAAAAATCGCTGTGATTCAGACAACTCTTCCTCATTTTTGCGGGTGATGCCCGCAATGACGGGATAAAATCTCTCAGTAGTATCATCATCCAGTTTCGTGTAGGTGAGTTTACATTCTACACCCAAAAACTGTTCTGCATAAGAGGAGAATATTCTGGAAAATTGTAGGACGTTCTCTGTAACCTCGGCAACCATACGGTTGGAAATCTCTGTTGCTTTGGCTGACTCTGCTATGCTCCTTTGTTGGTTCTCGTCTTTTTCGCGCTGCAAACGATCCATCTCTTCAAGGAATGGCTGTATCTCTCCGCCATGAGGGATCTCTTGGGAATTGGCATACTGCAATTCGCGCAACGCACTATTCAAATTGCGGACATGGGTGCTCTGTTTCTCGAATTTTGAATCACCATCTCTAACTTCACTTTCCAAGCGGTTGATTTCCCGTTTCTTTTCATTAATGAAATTGTATGTTGAGGTCAAAACACCTTGAACTTCCTTGTACTGTTGCGTTAAATCATCGGCAGCATGTTTTTCCAAAAGGGAATCGCAAACAAAACAATTATCTGAACTGTTTTCTACTTTTGCTGCAAGGGCTTCGTTGGGTTTATTACACAGAGGGCATACATGATTAAATCTTATATTCCGCTCAAACTTATAGTACGATGGGTGAACAGTTTCCCATATCTGCGAATTACGCTTACTCTCTAATTGGGCCTTTTTCCTCTCTGATTCAGCTACGCGAGCACTGGCTATATTGATTTCATTTTCAAGAGTTTCTATGCGTGCCATCCGATTGCGCTGCTCTTTTTGTATCTGCTTCAATTGCGCAGAAGCTTCAGAGATTTTCTCTTTAAGTTCAATTATTCGTAATGGGATATCGTTTGAATGCTTCTGTTTCTTGGCCGCATCAATTTTGTCGAGTACCTTCTTGATGGCTCGCATGTCTTCTGAACGATGGCGTGACAAACTGTCATAATACTTCGCATGGCGTAGTGCTTCCTGCCTCTCCTCGTCCAACTTGGGGTCGTTAAAATACTTATTAAATAACTCATCCTGAACATCTATTGCGGAACCCGACATTGAATTGCTCCACATAATTGTCTTATGATCCTCTCCAAAGAACAGTACTTCATTAACAAAGACAATCAGGTCATCGAACGTAATATTTGCATAACGCTCTACCTCTTCCTCGTATTTATACAGCAAATATGGGTGCTTTTCCGTTTCGGTCAACCTCTCGTATTTGGCTTGAGTTATATATTCTCCAGTGATGGGCTGACCATTGACTTCTACAGAGAGAATGCAAATCTCTTCAAGTCCTCTTTTTACTTTAAACTCAGCATCGTGAATCTTGAAGACAAGTTCCACGTATGGTTGTTCGCCATCTGTGGCTATGCTTGCATCCATCCTGTTACTAAAATAGGTTGGAGAGTTTTCCTGCCGGCGCTGGATCATCTTATCAAGATACGTCCGTCGGAAATCAAAACGATTCTTGTAATTCCCAAGGATTCCATATTTGATAAGATTAACAAACGTTGTCTTTCCCATACCATTGCCGCCCAAGACCAAATTCACACCCTTAATGAAATCAAAAGTATAATTCAGACCGTTCGGATACAAGGTATAGTTCTTGATATGTATACGCTGTAACTCGGGCAGATATATTATGCGACTCATGTTATCAATCTTTTAATTCCACAAAATTACCACCTTTTCAGCAATCTATAGGCTATTTAACCATCTTTAACCTATAACCAATAACCCTTAACCAATAATCATTTTCATCTCGAACCTCTCCCCTTTCTCACAATCCTTCACAAACCTTTTCCCAAGCACCTCAGGTAGATACTTCGGATGTAATCCATAGCCGGGTCTTACACTGCGTACATTTTTTTCAGTTACAACATCCCCAGCCTTCACATTCTCTGCCACATAAAGAGACCTTCTACGCCCCTTATCTTTCTCGGATACGTCATAAGTAACGGTGCCTAAAGAGGCTTCAACTTCGCGCACGACCTTAACCATTGAAGCAAATTCTTCAGGATTTAAAGAAAATTGTGAGTCAATCCCACCCAGTGAACGGTCAAGTATGAAATGCTTTTCAACAACAGTAGCCCCAAGTGCTACAGCTACCATGGGGATAGTATTTGTCATAGAATGATCAGATACACCGACCTTAACACGATAGCGCTCTTTCATATCTACCATTGTCTGTAAGTTCGCTTTTTCAAGAGATGCAGGATAGTCAGAAGTACACTTAAGCAGTGTTATATCAAAGTTCTTCTCTTCACGGCAAATTTGTATTGCAAGTTCTATGTCTTCTTGTGTTGCCACTCCAGTTGAAATAATCATTGGCTTGTGTTTGCTTGCAATATAACGTATAAGATTCACGTCCGTTATTTCGAATGAAGCTATTTTATAAATAGGCATATTCATCTGCTCCATAAAGTCAACTGCCTCATTATCAAAAGGTGTTGAGAAGCATGTAACTCCCAAGTCTTTACATACCTGCTGTAGTTTTGGCTGCCATTCGTAAGGCATAGCCCCTTGAGTGTATAGGTCTATTGGGCGGTATCCCTTCCAAAGGCCATCTTTACGAGGGCCAAAATCCTCAGTTCTAGCGTCCATTGTGAAAGAGTCAGGCCTAAATGTTTGAAACTTAACGGCATCAGCCCCTGACTTTGCCATTGCTTCTATAGTTTTAACCGCAAGGTCAAAATCGTTGTTATGGTTTGCCGAAAGTTCAGCAACTATCATCGTCTTATTCATTGTTTAATACTATATTTTGAATTAATAATTCTCATAACATATATGTGTCCTTTATATATTTTACAAAGATTGGATCGCTATATAACGTACATTGTTCAGAATTCGCCATCCAATTTCTCGCATCTGTATGATTCCTTTCTTGTTATATGGTATGGTTCAGTCCTTTTGTCATATTACATAACTTACAGAATGGAAATGTGGCGACTCTCCCTTATAAAATGTCTTATAATGCTTCAAATATAGACAAAAGATTCTTCTTCAGGTTGACAGGAATAATCGATTGTGAGAGGTGTGAATATCCGAAAGTACCGTTTTCAATTATTTCTTTCACTTTCAATAGATTAGTTCTTTTATTAAAACTACCACAACCAATAATCGCACCAGAATCAACATACTGGTGATAGTTATAAATTTGGTTATCCATGAAATAACCTCCGATAATCGGTATACTACATGCTATTGCTTCAAGAGTTGTTGTGCTAGCTGGTAGTATTGCTACATCATTGGATATAAAAGCATCTCGCATTTCGTTTGCTGTCAAATTGGTTTTCAACTTTATTTTACTACTGTTGTTTGAAAGTTCCCCCCTTGAATAATTGCCTATGACAGTAATTTCACTTACATTTGGTGAATTATCTAATATATCCGCAATAGATACAGCTATTCTCTTACGGTCAGCACCTCCAAATGAAATAACCACTTTAATATTTTTTTTATCTTTAATAGGTGGGTGTTTCTTGGCGATTTGACAAATAAATGGTTCTCGTAAAAGAGAATATGAGGGGCCCAAATACAGTTTCGTATATGGTTCTATAGAATAGGATTCTGCTTTTAGTCCTATGGAAAAACCAATAATAACGTCGGCATTACTGTGTCGCGCATGAAGGTTATCTATTAGAACAACAACTGCCCCTTTGCTTCGCAAAAGATTTTCATATTCAGAATCATAAAAATAATTATCGAGAACTACAATGTCGCCATTTTCAACCATCTCCGAAAAAAGCGTGAATCGCGTCACATCAGGTGGCAATTCTATAAGTTTGCAGACATCCGTCAAACATTCTTTTTGGAATGCAGATGGTGACTGAGTTACGAAGATACAATCAAAATCAGTGGATAAAACTTCAGCTAATGCAAGGGTGCGCATGAAATGCCCATATCCAATTTTACTGTCGGCATCAGCACGAAGATATATTTTACGTTTGCCAGCTATCGCCATTATTCAACCTTACCAATTACACGAGATGGATTTCCAACCACTTTAGTGTATTCTGGAACATCTTTTATTATTATCGACCCCATACCTGCTAACGACCATTTGCCCATGCTCTTAAATTCTATTATTGCACTGTTAGGTCCCATATATGCTCCCTCATGCAACGTGGAATATGCACCAACATAAGATTTTGGGGCCATATAACAATAGTCTTCAAGAGTTGCCTGTGTACCTAAAAAGGTTTGAGGCAGGAGTTGGGCAAAATTACCGATTACAGAGTACGCAGATATGCAACTTTGTGCCATTACAATAGTGCCGTGACCAATTTTGACATTTTCAGCCATAATCACTGTTGGATGAATAAGTGTTGCAAATCTTTCGAGCGGAATACAAAGATTATGTAATTTCGATAAGAATTTGAAATTGAGTTTTACAGATATAAGAGCATAAAAGAAAAACACGTTGGGGTCTGTTAAATATTTTTTTATTACATCATGCTCAACTTTTCCAAGAACAGGGTAACCCATAATAGGTTCGGTCTCGCGGTCATTCAGAAAGCCAAGAATCTCCCACTCTTTTTTTTCCTTATTGATATCAGAGATTGTGGACAATGCCAATGTCCCATTACCTTTACCACCAATAATAATTATTTTTTTCATCTTTCTTATTCTTTATTTTTTTTTCCAAGCTTCATACTTAATTTCTGCCAACGCCCAATCTGTAGTAGTATCCAAATCCTGTACTTCTAATTCTGATAATATGAACCCTAAAGTGTTATTACCTTTCAAAGCCTTTCTTTCCACGAATTTATGTACCTCAGTTATATAAAATTGACCTGCATCATGGTATGACTTCTCAAGATCCTGAGATCTAGATCTCATATATTCGGGCCATCTCATACTAACCTTACCATCTTCGATTTTTAAGCTACGTTGAATGGGATATGAATACTCAACAATAGTATATGTCGAATCAAATCCACCGTCTATCATGTCATGGTATGCAGATTGTAGTTTTTGGGAGGTAACAAAAGGTGCTGTTGAATACAAACAACATATGTAGTCAAATGTTAGGCCTAATTTTTCGTACCCTTTTAGAACCTCTAATATAACATCAACCGTTGTGGCATAATCGTTTGCGGTTTCTTTAGAGCGCATAAAAGGAACTTTTGCCCCATAACTTCTTGCAACGGCAGCAAATTCCTCATCATCAGTTGAAACCATCACTTCATCAAATAAACCACTTTTCATGGCGGCTTCTATGCTATATGCAATAATAGGCTTACCCATGAATGGTTTAATGTTCTTTCGAGGAATACGTTTACTACCTCCCCGAGCAGGAATAATACACAAGTTCTTCATATTCGTTATATTTGTGCCTCAAATGTTAGTTTCGCTTTGAGAATCGTATTAAAACCGCGTTGATATTTTACGATGTCATTTGCTTTGGGGTCTTCTCTATCTGTTACATTTCCGACATTGAATATTTTAAACCCCTTTTCCTTTGCTAAATAGATGCATCTTAATAACGTCGCATGACCGATTGGTTGTTTTTGTGCCATTAAATCTCTTCTGTTGACACATACACCATAAAAGCATTCCTTTTCTCCAGATAGAATTAATATTGCTGTTACTAATTCGTCATGGAGCTTGCCAAAGACAACAAATCCCATCCCTTCTTTAACTGCTTTAAACTGAAGAAGCCAACTCTCATGGCTACGCGTCCTTCTGCCAGATGTGATGATATGAAAGTTCTCAAATGTATCAAATACTTCTGGAGTTATATTTGTATTATCATATAACTCAAAAGTCATTGAACGTTTTCCCCAATTAATAAGAGATTTATAACTCTTACGAACATTCATATAAATTTCTTCCTCTGTTTTTGAGAGGTCTATATATGAATGATATGTTATTTTCTCTTTGAATCCGGGTGTACTATAATATTTGAATACAAAATGTTGGTTATCAGAGAATCTGATAATTCTTACACCATAGGTACTCTTAAAACTCTCAATTTTTGCAAAAAGTTCTTGATATGCTCTGGCCATAACTTTTACAGGGCTGTCATCTATAGCAAACACTTCAATTGGACTGCCAAAAAAGGATAGTTCATTACCATCTGTAAACATGTTCAAGCAGATGTAAAAGTCATCATTGTCAAATGCAATTAAAGACAGATCCTGCCACTTTTGCTGCCAATATTCTTTATAATATTCAATATGAATATCACAGAATATATAGTTAGAATGGACTCTGCTATATAATTCGGAGTTCTTATATCTAGAATAATCTTCCTCCGAAAGATCTTTTAAAAAAACTATTTTCATTTTTAATTTATGTATGATAATACTTTGTCAATAACGTATTGTTGCTCTTCATCGGTGAGTGTGGGATACATAGGTAGAGCCAAACAATGCTTATAATAATTCTCTACAATTGGAAGCTTGTCATTTTTTGAACCGAATTGTCTATAATATGGCATAAGATGAAGGGGATAATAAAGCACTTGGGCATATATTCCCTGAGTACGAAGGTAATCATACAGCCCCTTGCGGTCTTCTATCTGAATTATATACAGATGATATGCATGATAGACATTGCTAGATTCAAATGGAATCTTAATTCCCTGTATTCCATTGAATGCTTCGTTATAATGCTTAACAAGAACTCGGCGTCTAACAACATTGGCACGTGCCATTTTCATTTGACTAATACCGAGAGCTGCCTGGATATCAGTCATGCGGTAATTATAGCCGAGTTCTACCATTTCATAATACCATTTACCATCGACTTTTTCCATTTTGTCAGCATCATGAGTAATGCCATGGGTGCGATTAATCAATACACTATCATATATGTCTTTACGGTTTGTAACAATCATGCCTCCCTCACCTGTGGTAATATGTTTAACAGGATGAAAGGAGAAGATTGTTGCATCTGCATATTTACAATTGCCAGTGTACTGCTTTTCTCCATTGCTGTCAATGAAATAGGCACCAGGGGCATGACATGCATCTTCAATAATCCAACAATTATATTCGTCAGCTACCTTTCGGAATTCTTCCATATTATGGGGATAACCGGCAAAGTCCACCACGATAATTCCTTGATAAGTACCTTCGGGTGATGCTGCTAATATCTCACGAAGCTTGTTTATGTCCATAAGATAAGTATCTGGATCAATGTCGCAGAACTTGACATTTCCTCCACAAAACTTCACGCAGTTGGCACTGGAGGCAAAAGTCAGAGGAGTGACAATGACATTCACTCCAGGTTTCACACCTAAAGCATGAGCTGCTAAGTGCAGCCCCGCAGTGGCATTGCACACAGCTACAGCATATTCTGGATTACCAACATATTCACGGAAGACTTGCTCAAACTCTGGTATCTTAGGGCCACAAGTCAAGTAGTCGGACTTCAGAACATTTACAACTGCCTGTATGTCGTCATCGGAAATATATTGATGACCATATGGAATTATTTTCATTTTTTTATATTATTTTACTTAACATCAAAACCAGGGATAACCTTTAAGAATTTCTCACGGAGTGTTTCGACAGAATCCCAGTTCTCATTGTTATTAGAAGCGAAATAGAATCCTTGAGGAACTTTCTTTCCATTATGATGTTTAATGAAATCCTCTTCATGATGTGCAAAAGAAACGGAAGGAAGAATTGCGTAGTACTTACCTATGTCTATTGTATTTAAAGAATCCGTTGCGGTAATCATTTCTTCATGAAGTTTCTCACCAGGGCGAATGCCAACTTCCTTCATAGGAAGATTTGGGGCTATGGCTTTGGCCACATCTGTAATCTTATAAGAAGGGATTTTTGGTATAAAAATCTCACCTCCAAGGTGATGACCTAATGCCCACATAACAAGATCGACACCCTCTTGAAGTGAGATATTGAAACGTGTCATACGCATGTCGGTAATAGGTAATTCTTTCGCCCCTTCATCTCTCAGTCTGATAAAGAATGGAATGACCGAACCGCGAGACCCCATTACATTGCCATATCGAACGACAGAGAAGCGAATGTCTTTTGATCCCTTAATATTATTTGCTGCAGTAAAAAGTTTGTCACTTGTTAGCTTAGTAGCTCCATATAGGTTAATTGGAGCACACGCCTTGTCTGTAGAAAGTGCCACGACATCTTTCACACCACATTCCAATGCTGCATTAATAACGTTAATCGCGCCATTAACATTGGTTTTGATACATTCACGTGGATTATATTCTGCGGTATCCACTTGCTTGATTGCTGCCGCATGAATAATAACATCAACACCTTCACATGCAGTTTTTACACGTTCAGCATCACGCACATCTCCAATGAGATAACGAAGCATAGGATAGTCCTTGGGAGGGTATTTTTGCTTCATGTTATACTGCTTCAACTCTCCACGTGAAAAGATAACAATCTTCTTTACGTTAGGATAATCTCGGAGAATAGTCTCCACAAACTTGTTACCGAAGGAACCTGTTCCACCGGTAATCAACACAGTTTTTCCGTTTAGCATAATTGTATGTTTTATGAATTGTTTATGTCTAAAATACCACATATTTCATGTGGAATATATGGTCCTTCTTTCACTTCAAAGATGACAGTTCCTGTCTCTAAAACCTCTAATGAATGCCAAGTGTTGGCAGGAATCTGTACTCCGTATAGCCCTTCTTTTTGGGAAAGGATATGCTCTTCAACAACATCTCCTTGATTGTTATGTATCGTAACTTTCAATTTTCCTTGCAGAACCATCCACATCTCATCCACCTTGTGGTGGTGTATGGGCATAATTGTCCCCGGCTCCATCGCATTTAGCAATCGTTGACATTTATCATTTAGATCTGCATGAAAATTATAATTCATACGGAGTCTAGGAGAATGTTTTGCCTCGTTTATAACTTGATCTAATAAGTACTGGTCAACCAAAAGAATTTTTGCCATGATAATAATTTGAGTTCATGAAGTTTAATGTAGGAAGACTTCTATTCTTTAATGAATAATTATGTTACGTCGGCATAATTATAATTATTAAGACTTTATTTTTCTTTCTACAAAATGAGAAACTCGAAAAAGACAATATTTAGGGAATAACCATAATTTACTTTTTGAGCGCACTTTTCTCCATAATTTTACAATTTCAATCTCTACAATTTTAGACTTTAGTACTATAGTATCTGCGTATTTGTAATAGTAATCATATTTCCTCAATTGCGTGTCAAAATCCTCCAAATCAAATTTGTTACATTTTGTGTTGAGATAGGACATATATACTCCAGTTATTCTACCTTTTAACAGGTTGTCAAAATACGGGTATGCCATGTTATTATTATTTAATGTGTTAAAGAACTCAAGTTCGTTCATAACACCTTTTGCTGTATGGGAAATCCTTTTCAGCCGTACGTCATCTCCAATGGTCTGTCCATCTCTTCCTACCAAATACCTGTAAATGATAATAGGATAATATGTTGCCGTATGAACATTAGTCATAGGAATCATAACCCACTCCATATCAGTAAATGATATCCCTTCTGTTTGATGATAATTAAGATTCTCGAACACTTTTACATTATATGTTACCGAATGCATTGCCATAAACGTATGGTAATCGATATCTGAGAAGGTTATTGTCTTTTTTGTTGGCAACTTATATTCGTGTCTTTTGAGTGTTCGACCTTCGGGATCTATGTCAATATAATCGGATAATACTAAATCAACATGGGATGATTCTAGGAAAAACAGAAACTCCTCCAGATTCTTTGTCTCATAACTGTCATCTGCATCAAGAATCTTGACATATTTCCCTTGAATTAGTGGTAAAGCCGCATTGATGCACGAGCCATAGTTACCATTCTCCTTGTCTATTACCCTGAATGTTTCAGGATATTTATCTGCATATCGATGAGCAATTTCAGAAGAACGATCCTTGCTACCATCGTTAACCACTAATACATCCAGTTTCTCTTTACCTTCTTTTACGAGTAGAGAATCCAAACATTGAGACAACAATGCCTCCATGTTATAGGTGGGAATTATTATGGATAATACCTTGTTTGTTTTCATTTCTTAGTTTTGTATTTTAAGCATTTCAACATTCCTATTACATCTATCATAATAGGTGAAGAAAAAAGGAATCTATCATGGGCTAACCTTTCTTCTAATCTTTTGTTCAGTCCCTTCTGCCTCGCTTCTGCTTGTATAATTCTAATACTGCGAATCCTTTCCTTTCTTGATAATGCTTTGTTGTTTTTAGGTTCATATAATGAAGTGATTCCCTGAAATAGCATATCAACATATTTTTTGACTAATGTCTCTTTGAATCTTGTAGAATCAGATATATTTAAACTTGACTTGTGTAAACATTGCGCAGTTTCAATTCTCTTTTCTACTGGAATGTATTTTGAACACAACGACTCGTTTCCAAATCTCCTATAAATGTATGTTACATCTGATATCGTTTTGACAATGTCGCAATGTGCCAAATAGTCCAAAAAGAATAGTCTGTCTTCAAAACTGGCAAGCCTTTCATTAAATCTGATACTGTTCCTTTTTATAATATCATTCTTAAACAATCTGCTCCACACAAAACCAAATAAGTATTTGGATTCTATATATCTTACCATGTCCTCAAAGTCTTTCTTTAAGAACGTCTTGTTTTCCAAAGTAAAGAATTCTGCTTCTTTTTCATCCCTGACAAATATTTTTTTCATTCCAGAAACGATGGCATCAACCTCGTTAGATTCAACAATTGATGAAATGTAGCATTCTAATGAGTTGTCGGTGAGTTCGTCATCACTGTCAACAAATAGAATCCATTCACCAGTGGCATTGTCAATGCCTGTGTTTCTTGCTTTGCTAACGCCAGAGTTCTTCTGGTGTATAACCTTAATACGGTTATCCTTTTTGGCATAATCATCACAAATGTCGCCTGAGATGTCAGGACTCCCGTCGTCAACAAGAATTAATTCAAAGTTTTTGTAACTTTGATTGAGGATACTCTCAATACACGTGGGAAGATATTCTTCAACGTTATATACTGGAACTATAATAGAAATCTTATCCATTATAACTTAGAATTGCATTAATTATATTTTCAGAAGCAGTCTTACCATAAGGAGGAAGTAGATTCTCATTATAAAAAGAAAGTCGCTCGTCTCTTTTAGTATCCACTTCGTTTATTACATTGTTTATGAATTGTTCTATGTCTTGTTCGCTTTTGCCCATGTAATGAAGTTCGAAAGCCCTCTTGGCAAAAGTATTCATCCCTCTTTCATGTTCTTCAATGTCGTCGCAGAGGTACAAAGCAGGATTATGTGTGTAATGATACTCTATTTGGAATGAACTGCAGTCGTGAATCATAGCGTTGGAGTTTTTGAATAGTGATACATAGTCACCCTCCTCAATCTGGGTGTTTGGCATTGTCGCCCATTTGTTATAATAGTTGTCGATTTCCTCTTTAGACCAGAATTTCTCTAGTTTCATTTTTAAAAGTGGATGGGGTTTAAAAGCGAACTGCACCGAGTCTTTATACTTTTCTGCCATTTCCAACATGAAATCAGAGTATTTGAGGAAAGTGGAATATACAAGGAACGAGTTTGCGCCTCCAGGCAATGTATGGTGAGGTGCCCATATAATCTTTTTTCTGTTGCCAGAAAGAACTTTCCACGGATTACTGTTGTTGACGTTTATAAACATGTCGGTCATCGGCAGTCCTGTGACGACACCATTGTTTGCATAATCTCCTATTGATTTCTTCAAGTCCTGCAGTGTGGACTCGTTCTCGAAATATAGTTGAAAGACACATCCATACAGGGGCATGTTATTCGCGTCAGGAACCACCATACTATGGAATGCATAATTCACATAGCAGAATAAACTTCTTAAATTATATGCGAAGTAGTGGTTTTCTAAGTAATAGTTATCGTAAGGCTCTTGATAAAAAATGATGTCTGGACGAAATGTATCAGTAATGGTCTTCTCTTGCTCCAAGAAGGTATATGGATATCCTTTAGAATCAAGATACTTCATCACTCTTTTCTCGCTTCCATTATGAAGCATTGTATCTACGACAATTAACATGGGAGAAAACCTTACATGCTCCTTCATCTCATTATACAAAGACTCTGTTTTCCATTTCCCCAATTCAGACAAGACAAATACTACCTTTATCTTGTCTTTCTTCCTCATCCTTTTGATAAGATATGGTTTATAAAGAGGATATAATGGCAGTAAGAGATGATTTTGCAATCTCCATTTAAGGCTTTTCTTTATTCTTGTGTATGACAAATCCATGATACATGTTTCGAAATAGATACATTTTTAAATATAGACTTGCAAAGTCTTTTCAGAGCCTTCTGATATTCCGTATAGTGGTTTCCACCCTAAGGACTCTAATTTCGCCCCATTTAGTGAGGAGTTGTCCATCAAATTGAACCCTTTTTTCTCCGTTTCCGATGCATTCTCAAACACCACATTGACATTCCCTGCTTTTGCAAGTGCTTCGGCAATGTCGCGGATAGAACAGACTAATTCTCTGCTTGAAATGTTATATGCCTCGCCGCTATTGCCGTTAATCAATGCTGTGAGTATTGCCGAGGCACAGTCTAAAGTGTAACAATATGAACGCAACTGTGTACCAGCACTTTTCATGATAATATCCTTGCCTGCTTTGGCGTTCCTCGTGAACTGTGCCGAAGCCCTGCTATCGGTCTTGGTTATCGACGGACCGTAGATATGCCCTGGCCGAGTCACGACGAAGTCAAGTCCATGCTCTTCTTTATATGCAGCGCATAGTGTTTCCGCTGCACGCTTAGAACTTGGGTAACTGGCACGTGGATTCAGTATATCAACAAATCCATAGTCATTTTCCTCGAAAGGCCGGCGTTCCTCTTTCCTGCCATAAACCTCACTCGAAGAAATCAGCAACACCCTCTTGGATTTGTTTTCTACGGCTGATAACAGCAGCGCATTCAGTCCGACTATATTAGCAAGCATCGTTTCCACTGGTTGTTTCGTGAATGAGGCCGGGTCTGCATTGCTTGCTCCATGGATAATATAATCTGCTTTGATATTAATCTTCTCTGAAGACGTGGCATCGTATGGCAAGAAAGACATGTGCGTGTTTCCATCCATAAAAGGGAATCTCTTTCTTGTCCGTTCCTCATTTCTTCCTGCCAATATAATGTGAATATTGCCGTCAAGATGGCAGTTCATCCAGTGCAGGAGGTCAACAACGGCAGAGCAAATCATGCCTGTGGCACCCGTAATCAGGATGGATCGGTTAAAAAGGTCGCTTTTATTTGGGATTACTCCAACAACCTCTGCGACGTCCTTCCAATAACTTTCAGAATATAGAACCATTATTTAAGCCAGTCCTCTTTGTGCACATGCATCAGAGCCTTTATCATCTCAAGGTCTTCAACTGTAGTTACTTTGATGTTCTTTTCAGAACCTGGCACTATATGCATTGTCCTGCCTCCAAGTTCTGCCATCAGTGTACATGATGCCACTGAATTAGTAATCCCTTTTTCCTTCGCCTCCTCGTGGGCTGCAATGATATTCTTCAGGCGGAAAGTCTGAGGTGTCTGTGTGCGAATGAGTTTATCACGCGGAATACTTGTGTCAGTAGAGAAACCATCCTCGCTTTCCAATATCGCTTCACGGCATTGTATTCCAGTAACAGCATATCCGTATGCCTTGCATATTGCAATGTTAGAAGAAATGATGTCCTGACTCAGCAGCGGACGAACAGAGTCGTGGATAAGCACCAGATCCTCATCCTCACATCCTGCCTCTTTTAGTCCGTAAATGCCATTGTGGATAGACTCCATTCCAGTCTCTCCACCGGGGAAAATCCATTTCAACTTGTCAATCATAAACTGGTTGGCATACGACTGCAACACTGTTTCCCAACCTTTAAGACATACCACAGCAATGGCGTGAATGTCAGGATGATTTTGGAAACATTTCATAGTATGCACGATAATCGGGCAATTATCTACGTGCATAAACTGTTTTGGAATGTCCTGTCCCATACGGTTGCCAGAACCGCCCGCTATTATTAATGCAATGTTCATATTCTATTATCTTATCTTATTGTTAAATTTTAAAAGTGCAGCATGTTTAACGCCGTACATGCCCAATAACATGGTTTGGTCATCGATAAAATCTATATCCTCAGGCTCTACATCAGAAGCATTATTTATATCAATAGATTCTATCTTTTTTTTCTTGTCCAGGTCATAAACAGAAATGTATCTGTCTCTACGGTCTCTAAAAATTGAACCCGTTACAAAGTACAATTTATTAGCGTACACCTTCATCCCTTGCCAAATACTATTGCCACTCTCCATGGCTTCAAAACCGTCAATGGGATTATCCCAATTTATCTTTGCCTCTTTCTCTTCTAATGATGGTCTTTCAAATTTTTGGAATAATACTATAGATTGTACTCCTCCAGAGGCTGCACATCCCGCTGTCCATAAGTAACCATCGTCACCAATTATAAATTCCTGTATCGGAATAGGATTGTCCATCGTTATCGATTGTACGGTCTCGCTCCCTGTTAATGATATCTTCTCCACATTGCATAGGATGCCTTTTGAAGTGTGACCAACATAAAGAAGTGGAAATCCCGTGTCTGGCTGGACCTCATTACCAAACTGTGCAGAATTACAATGATTACTGGATGCCCATGAGCCGAGTTCAAATTTATTAATGAATTTGATATCGTCTATATCACTTATGTCATATACATAGCAATAACCGGAATGTAACAATCTGAAAAGGTAATTATTGTAAATAGCATGAGCTTGACCAGTGAGCATGATTTTCTTATATCTGTTACCTCCATTGTATATAACGTCTTCTCCAACTGTTCTGCTGGAGAACTTATACATATCTATAACGGGTATTACTTCTCCATTGTCTAAGACAATCTCTTCTATTTCTTCTATTTCTTCTTCTGCTGAACAGGATAAAAGAGAAAGAAAAATAAGCATAAAAGGTAGTATTAGAATTTTTCCCAACAAGGAAATGCTATATAGTTTTGCTTTGACCATGTATACTGTGGCTATGGTGTTTGTTAATAGCATGATATTAAGGAAGTATAAAGAGTGTGTCCGTCTATTTATTTCCAACTACGTAAGGTCGCATTATATATTGTCTTGTAATGTATCGTAGAATACATGAAATTCAAGAAACGTCCTTTCTTGGTATTATTCCTCATACATATTCTTTCCATCTTGTCAAGGAATGATTTTTGCTTGCTTGAAAGAAATGGTAATCTTTCTCTTATTGTTCTTATCGCATCAATTTTATTAGTCCATATAATATGATTGCGATATTGCCAATATCTTGAACGGGGACGACTTCTTTTTCCGGTAACGCTGTTGTCAAGCCTTCGATATTTTAGTATTGATTTTTTTACACATTTAATACCACCACAAAAACATGCGATGTGGGCGAACCAGGAATCATGATATGTCATAGATGGAGGAATTGGCAATGCATATTGCAATAGTTCATTCTTTATCATCATGGCGGCACCTTGATATGGACTTCTAAATAGCGTTATAGACATTGCCTTGTCTAAGTCGGAAGCAGGGATATAGTCAAATGCTTCTTGCTCCCAAAAGGTAGTGCCCATACTGTTTCCGTCTTTGTCTATTAAGTCAGCGTTTCCACACGAAAGCACTTTGCCTTTAATTGCATTTTTCAGAAGTTCCAAATGGTTAGGCATCCATATATCATCTTGATCACTCAATGCAATGTATTCTCCTTTGCATAAAGTAATCGCTTTCTCAAAATTCTTTTTGAAACCTAAATTATCCTCGTTTTGATATATATGGAATCGTTCATCGTTTTGGGCGTATTCTTGAAGAATGCGAACTGTACCGTCCGTAGAGCAGTCATCACAAATCACGATTTCAAAGTCTTGAATAGTTTGATTTAAGATAGAGCCAATTTGCTCTCTTATGTATTTCTCACCATTATAGGTGGCCATTGCGATAGATATCATATCTGCAAAATTAATTAGAGATGTTGATATATCTGTATCCTCGTCAAATTATTCTGATATTATATAACCACTGCATTCTCAAACCAAGTGGTAGTCACTCTGCCATTCGTGGGTTTCATTATTGTTTTTCTTGCTTTTATGCAAAGAAACATTACTGGGCTCAAAGTATCGGACTACTGATATGCCCTTATTTATGCTCTCATCGGAAAAACTCTTCCAAAGTGTCTCAATGCCTTTACTTTTTATTGCCGTATGGACACATTACATCTCCACTTTAAAAGTGGCAGGATGTCTTTTTTTGTTGATTATTCTAATTCTAAGTGGTGCGTTTTGAAGTAGTTGAATTTCTTCATTGTTGTTTTAAATTTATAGTGATCAGGATTAATGATATTAAACAGATAAAGAAATTTTCCAATAATGGAACCTTTATATTTTAAATATCTTGTCCAAGTGTAAAAATGCATAAAAAGACTCACGTGTTTAAGGTGATTATGGGCAAAACTTACACTTTTGTTTAGCGATTTTATATAATTAGGGGACAGATTTTGGTTATGAGACATATGAGAAATAGATGTTATACTGAATCTATATTCTGCTACATATTCATCGTAAAAATAAAGATTAATTCCGTTAAAAACGGCTTTTACCCAAAATGGCCAGTCTTCTAATAAAGGGATAGATTCATCATATCCGCCGATTTGGTCGTATACATCTTTCCTAATAAAAGCCGACGCGGCAGGAAGGAAATTATCTTGTGTTAAAAGAATCTTCATGTCTCTATGTGAGAGATTAGCGAATAGCCAAGTTACATTTTTAAATGGCCAATTCTCTGCTGCTTCCATATTTCCGAATCCTTTTACTTTGGCAAAAACAATTCGTTGTTTAGGCTTGTTTTCTACATGGCTTAAGAATTGTTCTATGCAATGTGGCAGTAAGTGGTCATCTCCTGCTATTATTTTACACCAAATGCCTGTGGTTTTTTTTAGTGCACGATTTAAATTGCCTGCTGTCCCAGTGTTTATTGGGCTTGTAATTATTTTTGAACTCTCAAACCTTTTTTGATGTTTATTAATCCAATTCTCACAAACAGTAACTGTATCATCGTTTGAGTGGTCGTCAGTAATGATAAGTTCAATGTTTTTATATGTTTGTTCGTAAATACTATCTAGGGTTTCTATAATGGTTTTGCAAGAGTTATAGGTAGGAACAATAATGGAAACTAAGACTTCTTCTTTAAGCATGTTAAAAACAAAGTTATATTTGGTTGATTTGTTTCCGATAGAGTATATTATAACAAGAATGTGTTCTTTAAAAAGGGAGGAACTACTTGAAAATATTTATACAATTGATGATAGAATTAATTTCTTCCAAAGTTATTGTAGCACCAATGGGTAGACTCAACTCTTCTACTGCTATCTTTTCTGTAATTGGGAGTGAAATGTGGTTCCATTTTTTATAACACTCTTGTTTATGTGGAGGAATGGGGTAGTGGATAACCGTACCAATTCCCTTTTCCTCCAAATAGTCGTGAAGTGCATCACGCTTGCCTTCTCCCACTAATATAGGGAACAGGTGATACACGTTCTGTTCGTTAGGTAGCAGGTCGGGTAGTGTTATCAGAGGGTTGTTGATGTTCTCATAATAATAACGAGCCATGTCCTTGCGATGCTGGTTGTCTTGGTCAAGATATTTCAATTTTACATCCAGAACAGCAGCCTGAATTTCGTCTAAACGGCTGTTACGTCCTGTGTATTTGAAAACATATTTCTTTTGCGACCCGTAGTTTGCCAAAGCACGAATGGCCTTTGCCAATTCCTTGTCATTGGTTGTGACAGCACCACCATCACCAAGGGCACCTAAGTTCTTTCCAGGATAGAATGAATGACCGGCAGCATCGCCAATCCCTCCTGTCCGCTGAAAGGCAGAATCAGAACTTGGAACTTGAAACTTGGAACTTGAAACTGTTGTCTGACACCCATGAGCTTGCGCATTATCCTCAATTAATTTAAGATCGTATTTCTTGCACAGCGAACCGATTTTTTCCGTGTATGCATTGCGACCGTAAAGGTGAACAATGCAGATAGCCTTGGTCTTCGGAGTGATGACTTCCTCAATTCTGTCGTCATCAATCTCAAGGGTGTTTAACTTTGGTTCTACAAGTATCGGTTTTAATCCGTTCTCTGTTATTGCAAGAATTGTAGCAATATATGTGTTTGCAGGAACGATTACCTCATCGCCAGGCTGCATCACACCAAGTTCTATGTAAGCACGGAATATCCAGATGAGAGCGTCTAGACCATTGGCACATCCGATGCAGTATTTAGAACCAACATATTTGGCGAAGTTTTCTTCAAAACGTTCGTTTTCTTTTCCCTGAAGGTACCAACCTCCGTTGACAACACGGCTTACTGCCTCGTTAATCTCTGCTCCATGGAGAGCAGTTACATCTTTAAGTGATAAAAAAGGTATGTTCATAATGATATATCTACATTTGGCTCTTAGAGAATAAAAACTGTTTTTTGTTAATCTTCTGTATGTTTCTTTCCAAATAATTGCCTATCGGAACCGTCACTATTTTCGCAATCTTATCGTATATGATACTTCCTATAAAAACAACTATGATTAAACCTCCCATTATTAAAAGATAAGAAGGATATGTGTGGTTAGTCAATGTTTTTACATCAAAGTTGCGAAGCCAATTGAATACGGGATCGCTTGTATGGATAATATATACGGCAAAGGTACTTGATGCAATCCAGTTTATCCATCGATTATAATATGTAGATTTGGCAAATATCATAAATAGTGAGCAAGTCGCAATGATGTTAAAAGGTGAACAGTAAGAATATGAGGATGACACGTCAAAAACAATATACAGGCATAAAATTATGAAAGTGCTCAAAATATAGCAAATTAGATACCTTTTTCTGCTGATCTGAAACAACGGGTCCTGATATAAACTTAGTGTTCGTCCTGTTATGTATATTAGCACGAAATGTATAAAAGAATATCCATTTTTGAATCCTAAGTCCGCATCGTGCAGAATAAATTCGAAATAGATTTCTATGCCCCAAAACAGCAAAACCCACAAAAGAATACTCCTTCCTAATTTATCAATAAAGGCATTTAGAACAGGAGAGAAGAACATCAGCAGTAGATAGCATTCAACAAAGTATCCGCTTCGGGAAAAGGCCATGAACCTTGATAAGAACTGCCTGATAGAAAATGTTCCGCCCAGATAGACACTTAAGAGATAAAATGGAATGGATATCGAAATCAGTAACATGTAGATATTCAATATGGATTTCCATTTCAGCTTCAATCCGAAATAACCAGAAATGAGAAGGAACATATTTACACAAGTACATGTAATAGCTTGTATTGTTGCTTGTGAAACACGAAATAGGCTGATGTTTGTCTCATCAAAATCATCAGGCATACCACCAACAAGCCATCCGTTGCAATGTACAATCACAACGAAAAGCATGGCAATTATTCTATATAACTCGATGCTGGAATTTCGCATGGATAATAATAGTATGACTACTTTCCCACCTTCTTAACAAATCTTGCTGGATTACCGACCCATAGTTCTCCTGCTGGGATATTTTTTGTTACGACACTGCCGGCCCCAATCATTGCCCCTTCCCCAATGGTGATGCCTGGGAGTATAGTTGAACCTGCACCGATGGTGGCACCTTTGCAAACGTGAGTTTTCAAAAGTGTCCAATTCTCATTCTGAGAATGAGGATACTTGTCATTGGTGAATGTGACATTAGAACCGACGAAAACATCATCTTCAATTTCTATTCCATCCCATATCTGAACACCGCATTTGATCGTGCATCGGTTGCCAATGGATGCTTCATTTTCGACAAGGCAATGAGAGCAGATATTGCAATCTTCGCCTATCTTAGCGTTTGGCAAAATAACACAATACTGCCAAATTCTTGTGGATTCAGGAATGTTCTTGCATTGAACGTCGGATAGCGGATGAATCATAATTTCTTGTAATTCAAATACTCTTCGTAATCACGGATATAATCCTCAACTTCATATTTCTCGCTGGCCAATACAAGACATACTGAACCTGAAGAGAAATCGTCGAGTGTACGCCAAATGCCGGGGACAACATATAGCGCCTGATAGGGGCGGTTAAGCATAAATGTCCGTTTCACTTTCCCGTCGTCTAACGTTACAGTGAAACTGCCGCTAACGGCAATGATTAACTGACTTAATGCTTTGTGAGCATGTCCTCCGCGACTCTCGCCACCGGGAACGTCATACAGATAATAAGCACGCTTCACTTCAAACGGAACATCCTTGTTGTTCTCAACAACAGAGATGTTTCCTTGAGGACGATGATGTTTAGAGAGCTCAATCATCGTACAGTCGTAAACACTACTTTTCTTCATTTGACCATGATTTAAACTCTTCATAATCGCGGATATAGTCATTCTCATCATATTGGATGGATGAGAGTACAAACGCTACAGAGTTAGTTGAAAAATTCTCCATCTCTCTCCACCATCCTTTAGGTACATAAAGACCATAGTATGAGCGGTTTAATTGGAATCTTTGCTTCTCAACACCATTGTCAAGGATAACATCAAAGGCTCCAGAAAGTGCAATTATGAACTCTTCGTTTTCCTTGAACGCATGTCCTCCGCGTATTTCACCGCCTGGAACATCGTAAATCCAGTAACTGCGTTCTACCTTAAACGGTATTTGCTTCTCGTTTTCAAGAAACGAGAGATTTCCGCGAGGGTCTGTAAACTTTGGGAGTTCAATCATTGTAGGATGTTTCATCATGTAAACTCGACAGAAGTATAATTAGTTAAAATTGAAAGTTATAACCTACAGTTTTTTATACTATCAATAATATCATTAATGATATTCTCTGAGGGCATTCCTCCTTTGGGAATCAAAACGTCATTTACGAACTTTGTCCTAAGAGATTTTAAAGAATCATCTTCTTGAATGACATTTACTATAAATGTCTCTATATCTTTTTCGTTGAAAGCTTTGTAATAATAATCCAAACAATTAAGCGTAAAATCATTATACATTTTTGTGGGGTCTTCACCATTATAGGTTCTCATGACAGGCTTATTTACATATAAATACTCAATCAAAAATGAACCAGAGTCATGTATCATTGCATCGCTTGTCATAAACAGGTCGATGTACTCACCCTCAATATAAAAAGTGTTTTCTCCGTCTTGCCACTTTCTGTAGTAATCTTCTGTCTTTTCTTTTCCCCATGCATGATAAAGTTTATTCTTCAACAGAGGATGGGGTTTAAAACATAATTCTATTGAGTTCCTATACTTATGTGCCATAGAAAGCATAAAATCCGCGTATTTCAAAAAGCAAGAATAATATACAATTCCAACAGGTTCGATAGAGTGGTGAGGAGCCCATATAATTCTTTTCTTATTGTGACTCTTATTAATCCAAATGTCTTTAGGTCTATAATCGGAGGTTATAAAACTCTCTATACCTGGATATCCTGTCACAACAACGTTTCTTCCTCGATTTGAAGCATGAGATTCTGCATAAGACTTATGAAATAATGTTTCAGCATAATTTCTCCAAACAAAATTGTGCATTGGAAGATTGAAGAACATGTTGTAATCTCTGGAGTTACCATAATTATAACTTACATAAACAGTAAGCACATCCTCGAATTTGTCTATATAGTATCTGTCATCAATTAAACCCTTATACGGATTGGTGTAAAATATAATATCTGGTGTTAAGTCTTTTTTCAAATCTATGTATTTGTCATTTACAGAATCGTATGATTTTATTACGTGATAATTTTTATTTTTAAAATAACTAAAGCAATTTTCCATTCTGCTTAGCATATTTTCTTTGCCATAATTTACAATAGGACATACAAGAATTATTGGATAAAATCTATCATCTTTTTCCATTAATTTATATAAATAATCGTATTTCCACACAGAATCCAGTAATGCAAGAAATATACATCTAATCTGTTTTTTCGAATCCAATTTTTTTAGTGCAATCAAATGCTTTTTTTCAACATCCCTAACTTTATTTCTGAAACATAATTGCTTTTTCCATAATTTATAATTGTACAAAGGATGTTTAATAATGGAAAACAAATGAATTATATAATTCGGAAGACGTTTTTTTATGTGTTTTTTAAAAGACTCTAACATGTTCAAAATACTTAAAACACAAGTTAATTATTTCTTGTGTAATCCATAAAACCACAACAAAATGCGATATATCCAAAAATTGTAATAATAAACTTTAATCCATTTACTATTATTATTCAACAATAGAACATCCTCCTTGTATGCAGTAAGGAAATTTTCAAATTTTCTTATAAGAGGCTTGTTTTTTCTCCATGATAAAACATGATATGCTTTTACTATCAATTGAACAATCTGTTTAATAGCGTCTCTTTTTATATTGGGATATTTTGTTTCAATAAACATTAATCTTTCATACCATGAATCATATATATCATTAAAATCTCTTGAAGAAGATGTATCCCCTGTATTATTACCAGCGGTTATACTATCTTCCCTTCTTACATAATGATATAAAGGGCTAGAATCTACGTAAATCCTTCCAGCGACGTCAAATAGTTTGTAAGTTGTACCTTGATCCTCAAATAATTTTCCTTCAGGGAATCTTATTGTGCGAAATAAGTTTTTGTGGAAAATTTTATTGCAGGCCAAATTATATATTACATCACGAGAGGTAATAACAGACAATATTCCTTCTTCAGCATTTATAATACGAGGATTCTTTGTACCTAATGCCCTAGTGATATTATTTTTGTGCTCAAAATAGCCGAAAGAAGCACAAGTAACGTTTTTTTCTTTAAGAATCTGATATGCCTTCTCGCAGAAATTGGGTTCCACATAATCATCACTATCCACGAACATTAAATACTCTCCTTTAGCGATGTCAATACCTGCATTTCTGGCAGAAGAGAGTCCTCCGTTTTTCTTATGGATTACAACAATACGGTCGTCTTTTGATGCATAGTCATCACACATTGTTCCACAATTGTCTGGACTTCCATCATCTACAAGGATAATTTCAATATCTTTGAAGGTTTGATTAATTATTGAATCAACACATTTATTCAGTAATTTCTCTACCTTATAAACAGGCACGATGACTGAAATCACATATTTATGTATAAAGTCTTTCATCTTGTTTTGCAAAACTTAAACAACTTATTTTATAATGGCATGATACAAATGAGCAGCGATATGGCGTGGCTTTAAATAGCACCAGCGATATAGTTTGTGGAGGTAAGGATGCCTTCTCCAAAATGTTTGTTTGGAGTGTTTCTTTTTAACATCTTTGGGTAACCAACTTCCTGCAAAGTGATGGATGGTCACAGTGTTTTTGGTCATATAAATTTTAAAGTCATGATAGGATTTTGGGCAGAAATAGTCTTTGGGATACATTGTGCAGAGCCCTGGGAAGTCTTGATATGTATTATCCTGCCTCAACCCAAATTGCAGCATATAGTTGCTTATGGTTATTACGTTTGTTGTAATGTCAAAACTTCCGTCTTCTTTGACAAAATGCCTTCCATTATAATAATCAAGATTATCCTTGGCCCATTTCGCTCCTTTTTCGCTGGCCATGATACCTGTAGGGACTAAAGTGTCATTCTCATATCCACTAAAGGCAATATGTTTTAAGAAAGGATCTAACGGCTTTATAACTTCAACATCTGTGTCCATATAAATACCACCTTCAGTGTAAATTGCATATAATCTTACAACATCAGTAACAAATGCAAACTTCCGATTGTCGTATGCCTCACGAGCATATGGATACTGGTCAAGGTCAAAATTGTCTTCATTCCACTCCTTAATTTCGTAGTCAGGACAGTATTTTTTCCATGACTTAATGCATTTCTTTGCCAGTGGAGGCATCTCTCCACGTCCGAACCAACAATAATGAATCTTTTTGGGTATCATATAAATAGTTGTTATGCTAAATGTTTTACAATTCTTTCACACGCATGGCCGTCGCCATAAGGATTAACAGCCTTACTCATCTTTTCATAGGCGGAATGATCCTCAATAAGGGTACTTACTTCCTCGACAATTAATTGATAATTGGTTCCTACCAAGTGAACTGTTCCACTTTCTAATGCTTCCGGACGTTCTGTCGTATCACGCATTACCAAGACTGGCTTGCCTAGACCTGGTGCTTCCTCTTGGATGCCACCAGAGTCTGTCAAAACAATCGTTGATTTCTCCATTAGATAAACAAACTCCAAGTACTGTAGTGGTTCTATAAAGAAGAAATTTGGACGAGTAAGATTTTCTCCAAATACTTCGTGGATGGGTTTGCGAACATTCGGATTCAGATGCATGGGATATACGAAGTCAACCTCAGGATATTTTATGGAGAGATCTTTCATTGCTGTCACCATGTGGATAAACCCTTCACCAAAGTTCTCTCTACGATGTCCAGTAATTAACACCAATTTTTTGCCATTATCTAGGCGGCTTATGTTATAGCCAGCAGCCTGTAACACTTTTACTTGTTCTGCTGCCAGTGCTTTGTCGTTCTTCAACCTTTCGACAACCATGTGAAGGGCATCGATAACAGTGTTACCTGTAACAAAGATTTTACCTTGAGCCTTTTCTTCCTTGAGATTCTTTTCAGACAAAGGGGTAGGTGAGAAGTTATATGTAGCAATGCGACCTGTTATTTGCCTATTCATTTCTTCCGGCCAAGGACTATAAATGTTGTGAGTGCGAAGTCCGGCTTCTACATGACCTACCGGAATCTGTTGATAGAATGCAGCCAAAGCAGCAGCCGTACTTGTTGTGGTGTCGCCGTGGACCAAAACTACGTCAGGTTTAGTCTCTTTTAGTATATCCCTCATGCCAGTAAGCACTTTTGATGTGACATCATAGAGGTCTTGTCCTTGTTTCATAATATTCAAGTCGTAATCAGGCTTAATATCAAATATATGAAGGACTTGGTCCAACATCTCGCGGTGCTGGCCTGTGACACAAACGATTGTTTCAAAAGTATCGGGATGTTTTTGGAACTCTTTTACTAATGGAGCCATTTTAATGGCTTCAGGACGTGTCCCGAAGACAAGCATGATTTTTTTCATATCCAAGGTATCTTATTTTTTATATTAGCAACCCTCTGTTTTATAAAAACGCGGTCGTTCTTTTCTAAACTAATGTTGTAATTGGTAATAATACAGATAGCAACAGCAAAACTTGCTATTATAAATAATCTCAACCAACTATCTATGGTAAATATATATCTAAGAGGGAAACACAATGCAATTTCCAAGATAAAACAAGAGACTGACTTTATTAAAGGTTTATAAAACGTTGTTTTCTTATACCCCAGACAATATGCCCCGTACATAGGTAAGAAAAAGAAATTCTTGAGATTGTTCCAAAAAGTACTGGCTGCAACCAATATAATTAATCTTGTATAGAGTGATTCTACAAAAAGCATAGATACCATTAGTGTTAAGAAAATCAAAATATTAATACTCAACATTGTAATGGAAGAAATCTTTAATTTGTTGGTAATTGTAAAGATGTTCCATAACGGCTCTAATGGCATTGCTGTCACCGTGTTCATAGCACCTATAATTGTAAGTAACTGAATAGTTTTATAGTCTTGGCCAGGTAACCATATTTTATAAAAACTATCTCCAAAAACAAATAAACATACCAATGGAATGTTTGCTAGAAAGCCACAGATACGGATGGCTTTGTTTATCTCACTCTTTAGTTCTTCATTCTTTTTCTGTGCCCATAGCATTGTGAAAAGAGGCGAAAAGACTCCGGAAATCATACCGAAGATGCCTATAATATGCATTGGGATACTCTTTGACATGGTAAAAAGTCCCATTGCCGTTGCATTAATAAAAATATTAGCAATAACCAAGTCAAAACCATGCCCTATTATTCCACTAAGCCTATTAACTAAACTCCATACGCCTGCGGATAACAATTCTTTTACTTTTGCCCAGTCGTAGTTCTTTATTGAAAGATGGAACTCTGGTGTTAATCTCCTTGTGAATCCAAAATTAGTAAATGAAAAATACAATGTCATCAACACACCTGTAATTCCATAGTACCAGAGGTGAGGAGGGAAAAAACCGAATAGGATAACAAGGGAGCATGCGCGAAGAATATTGCCTATTATTGACCGTATCGAGGTAAGTTCCAACCTGTTTTTTATAAATGTGGCAACGCCATAAACATTAGTAAGCAATCCTACAATTGTACTTAATATGGAAAAAGCAAAAAGCGCTTTGACATCTAAAACAAGGTGGGGTGGTATCTTGAAAAAACGGTCAAGATTGAATAGGAAAACGATTAATATAATTATGACTACAACACTCAAAACTAAGTTGCTAAAAAAAACTGATGAAAAATATTTATTGGCTTCATCTTTTTTGCCCTCTTGGTATTTGATGGCTATAAATCTTCCCGCCATCGCATTCAATGCCAATGTTATAAGGCTGGTGTATCCTATAATACTGCTCGACAATCCAAGAAATCCCATGGCGCTTATTCCTAATCTTTTGATAACAAAAGGACTTAGGAAGAAGTTAATCAGCATGCTTGCGCCGAAAGCGACAAAAGAACTAATTAAATTTATGGTTAATTGCTTGTTTTTTGATCTTTCTGCCATGAACTATTAAATATTAGTATCTAACAATGTTTTCACATGCAGAGGTGTAGTCTGCGATGTGTATCTTCTCGCGAAGATTATTTCTTTCCGCACGATATTTATCATTGTTGTTTACAATGTCATCAATGAAATTGTATAACTGACTAATGTCGTAAATATGTTCGCCCTTCATAAGAGATTTTGGATCGTCAATTAAGAAGCCACTTTTTGAATAAATGTCGCAAAGGTAGTAATATGTTTATGAACGTCTAAGAAGCAATAGAGTGCTTACTTGGCATCTTTTATATTGCTTTGTTAATAGTCCTATAAAACCGTATGCAGTACTTCCTAAAGTGCCCACAATATATGGAGTTAAAAAGAACGTTATAGCATTACCAATTACAAAACTGGTAATTGATTGAGCGATGTTAAGAGTTATTTGTTTAAATACCCCAACAACTTAATTCTCAGGATTCCCAATCTGACAAGAAGCCCATTGATTTTAGGCAGTCTGCAGAACAAACGAAAAATGCGAGAATGCTTCTTAAGTTTATTTAATCTCTTGTGTAATAGCTTTATACGGTATTGTTCTTTATATTTTTTTAGCGATGCTTTGTATGCTTTAGACGTATTGGTTGGATATGTATTAAGAAATATATCACGCTCTTTAGGACGTACCGAAGGCTTTATTAGTCGGCCATTTCCGCTAATAGCTTCTTCTACGGGCCTTTCGCAAATATCAAATTGATTTTTATTGTCTTGTATAAATTGCACGCCTTTAGGTGTGGATGGAAGTAATAGAGATATACCTTGACTCGTCTGAAATGGTGCATGTTTTATTCCCCAAAAATCAGCGATTGTTATGTCGCCACATCTTTCGCTTTTTGCATATGGGCAGTTATAACAATTATCTCTTAAGATTGTTTCGGCCATAAAGGCTGTAATGTAATTATCTATTAGAAATATCTGTTTTTTCTTATAATTGGACGAAGTGTTTCTTTCTCCCATTACTAGAAAAACACCATATGAGATATATTTGCCCCAGTCTGGTTCAAACACTTCAGGACTCTCTTTTTTTCTTCGGAATTCTACTTTGATCTTTTCTTTATCCGCATTAGGATAATCGCGCAGGAGATATTCTACATCTTCTGCAAGTAGTTTTTGGGAAGGTACTCCATGGCATACCAAATCCGCGAGTATGAGATTATCATAGTCCTTCTTCAAATATGATTTTAAACCTGCTATTTGGCAAGGGGTTCCAGTAAATAATACTGTTTTACCTGCTTTAAGATCCTCTTTTACATCCCGATAAATGTATCCTATATGACTTTGTACATATTTGCTTCCTTTTAATAAATGTGCGTCCTCGATTTTATCAATCCTCTCATGAGAGATATTCTTATAATTTCTTTGAACACATCCATAAACAATACCATTTTTGTTTAAAACGCTATTTACTAAAACAGAAGAAGCACCTCCACTTGCACTTGTCATTAAATCATGATGGTCTTTGCTGATGGCGGCAAATGCCTTCAAGGGACTTTTTAATTTTACTGGTGTATTCACGGGACATGTTTTCACACATAGCCCGCAATCAATACATTTATCTTGGTCTATTTCAGGATAAATATATCCACAGACACCTTGTTCTGCCATGGATATAGCATTGTGTGCGCAGACATTCATACATGCAGCACATCCTGTACATTTTTCTTTGTCACAAATATTTGTCATGGTTATGAAAGAGCCTTTTTTAGAAAGTCTATAGAATGAAGACGTTCTGTTTCGATATTATGTAAGGCGTTAGAAAGAACATCCTTATCTATTTGTGTACTTGAAACATATGACAGGTTATCAGTGTCGATATACCTGTCTTTAATATCGGTTAACCGGAACAAGTTTACCAGCCTAGAATTTTGATCGTTCTCGCTTCCGTCCTTAAATCGCTTAAAGGTAAGAAAGTCTTTCTCGTAAAGAATGGAAAAGACAGTGGCATGGAAAGAGTCTGTATAAACAAATTCTGCTTCCTTAATATATGATATAAATTCTCTGGGTCCAGCAGCAACGACATTATTTGAATATTCATAAACATGTGGATTAATCTGGAAAAAGAAAAGTTTTACATTTCTTCTCTTAGCGTCCTGTATTGTCCAGTTTATATATTCCGGATTATATGTCAAAAAATAGCCAATGGCATATTTTTTGTCTTGTTTCGTTTTCGTCGCTATCTTATCCCATTCCTTTCTACTTAAAAGTAAGGTAGGATCAAGGACTGTAGTGATATCTTTTCCCATGAAAGACGAAAGCAATTCTTCTCCTTCTTTTTCTCGTATAGAAATATGACTAAATGAAGATAGCAGTTCTTTTACAACATCCTTGTATTCATTAGGGTAAACAGAGGTTCCTAGACTGGGTGCATAACTTACCTTCTTCCTATTTGTAAAATCAAGATAATAAAATGGTTTAAATATATTTTTGCTGGGATGCCATATTTGGTCGCTTCCAGCTATATATACGTCATATTTGTCGCCAAGTTCAAGAAAACTAGTGTATTCGTTGTCTACAATCAAATCATTATTCCTAAATTTGTCAAAATAGAGTTTTGTATAATAATCGTTTCGAAAACTCTTATATAATATGAATCGTTTCCAGAAACCTAATGATCTTCTTATTTTTTGAAGCGGACAGATGGAGGAATCTACTTGATTATATTTATGTGGATAAACAATTCTTTCATCAGAAATAATACGATTATCGTATCCAAGCGATTTTATTATGTGTTGGAGGGCATATGCTTGAAGGAGTGAGCCATAGTTATTCCATGAAATCCATGTTACCGTAGCAGTATTATTTTTTTTACACATGATTATATTAAAAAAGGGAATCAGTGAGTTGTCTGACAACTTTTTGTTTTTTATTTAAGTCGTTCATTCTTCGCTAATTGCCTTTTTCTCGATGTTTGGTTGAGTAAGACTCGAAATCTTTCATTTGTCTCTCCTGCCCGTATTGAGAATTGTAACAAGCAAATTCTTTCTTTGGGAAGTGTCATCCCACGAGATGTCGAGTGTTAACAGTATTCTAATTGTTTGCTGCTCTAGTTCGGATTTCAATGTCTGAAGAAAGGTATATCATCGTATATTATCTTGACGCTCGGGCTTTGTACGCTTTCAAAAGAAAGGATAATAATGGATGCTTGAATTAATCGGCTACCGCAGAGAAATCATTGCTGGCAAATGGGAATCAGTAATTCATTTATCCTCATTTTGGCGAGGGTCTTATTTTGTCCTATTTGATAATAAGACAATGCCTTTAGAAATTCCTTAGTGAGTGGTGCTACTATCATGTGTTCTACACTTATATCCACCAAGTCTTTATGTATCTTTTCTATCTTGTCAAGAGTATCATGTCTGACAATCCCGTTGGCAAGCGTATTCTCTATGTCTTTGGCATCCCTGCAGTTTAGCATCAACTTTATCTGGCCAAGGGCACGTTTATCTTCGTCAGTAGCCCCGGGAAGAACAATCAAAGATTCAACAACACTGAGCAAACCACCAATGAAGTTCACAAAATTGTCGTGCCATTCTGATATGTATTGTTGTTGGAGTGTAGTCATGTCATTTTTCTCCGTTCAAGTCATGTCGCCTTGATAGTCCAGGATAAGTTAAATTGCGGATAACAGTTTGTTGTCTTAGTGCTATGGGGATGCGCACTTTTATAAGAAAGGAGATGTGGGAATTGGGTGATTTTACAAAATATTGTTATTTACTCAACGGTATAATATCGTCTAACTCATATCCTTTCTTGGCTATATTCTCAGAAAGGATTACCAGCTCCTTGACCTCTGAACCATCAAGGGTCGAAAGTGTACGTAATAATTCACGCTGGTCAGGACGAAAGTCCTTATGCTCTTGCAGGTAGTTTCTTAATTCCTGTATGGTAGCATCAAAACTGATAAAGTTTACAGCAAGTCTCAGTATTCTGGGTGAAAATTTATTTAAAAGTATACTCACCCTTTCCGTATCTTCATCCATTGTCGTCTATTATATTTTTAAATATTTTAAACCATCCAACTTAAATCCAGCAACCAAAACCTCATTCCAAAAGCTTATTGCATTTTCATAAGTTCTATGAAATATATTTGCAGTTACTTCTTCTATAATAGCTTTATTTGAGGTTTTGTAATCAGAATAGGTTATATTCTACCGTTTTCCACGTCTATTTGCATATAATGTATTAAAATCGCTTGGATGAGTTGCAAATCATTTTGTGCGTTTTTTACTGCCTGTAAACAAAAGTCGAGTTCATATTTTATCATTCGATGTTTTATTCTTCATTAGTAAACGCTCTTGTCAATGACGAATCCGGTCACCGGTTTATGTGGATAATATACATGAGTCCCCAACAGGCACTCTCTGTATAGTGAATAAATATTGTATTTCATGCGGAATGGAGAATATCTTATGTATGATGAATGATTAATATCAAATATCCCCTCGTATAACTGCTAGAGGGTTAAAGTATAATCAAACTTGAATTAAGCTATATCACTTGAAGATCATCATCAATCTTTGCGGGAACAAGGCTGTTTCCCCAAAACTCAATTGGCGAAATGCCCGTAGAGTGAGTCCTATAGTAAAGATTCAATGCAAGTGGACTGGGTGATATATTTGCATTAAGTTTATTATCAGAAGCATCAAATCCACCTCCTGGGGTAAAGACGCCACCATTTACTAGTAACTCTATTGCACGCATGTGGTCAAGTTCGCTATCTAATCGATATTTGTCATCTGTACCTGTTATATTTACAAGATTTTCAAAAGAGACTATCAAACTATCAGAAATTATTAGTTTGTTAGGATAAATTATTTTCTTACTATTTTTACATGAATAATCAATAATTTTGGCCTCAACTGAGCTCATACGTTTTAGTAAGTCAACAAAATTCATATTACTATCGTCACGTCCGTCGGGAGTACATGATGAAATAAAAAGACCTGCCCACAAATCCTGCAGTTCTTCGTTATCTACCTCAGAACAGCCATCCATGATGGAAAGACCTACCCGAGCATTGGCTGTCAAGTTTATTTCATTGCCATCAAATCCCATTCGCCCCTTAGCCTTATCTAGTACTCTCAGTATATTGTTTAAACGCCATTGACGTACCTTATCTTTTACCATAAAACCAAGTTCCTCCAAACCAGGTTTGAAAACACTACCCAAAAAAGAAGAAACTCCTTCTACTGTAGCTTCTGTAACCTTAAGTCCAACTTGTCCGAAAGGTCCTATTCCGAGCAAATCTTTAACTTCTACACTCATTGCTAATCGATAATCTATTAGTGGACATTAGTATAAATCAGCATTCCTTAATCTATTACACCAAACACAACTTTTATCCATTCTAGAAAGGTTCTCGCAGACTCTGAGTCGGCATTCAGGACATTAGCGGTTATGGCCAGCCCCATAGGTCTGCCTGGTTCCTCCTGCCAAGCAAGATAAGTATGCATCATTGCCTTGGAACGGTGGACTGAAGTGTACAGGTTAAGTCCTTTGCTCTCTATTTTGCTAAGCGCCAACTCTGCTTCTTCCATAAGGACATCATCGCCATTAGTCAAAGTAATAACAAAATCTTCCAACATGCCATTAGTTTTATTATTGGGCATTAGCCATAGCCCAACTAATGGATAATTTCCATCCTTAGGAAGTATCACGGTTCCGTTCTTTAAAAGACTTACATCTTTGGTATCATACTTGCTCGTCTTGATCAAGCAGACCCTCAGTGGCATCTGAAAGATCCTCTTCGAATAATCTGGAGCGTATTCTGTGCTCCAATCCCTCTTCGTCTTTTTCCGCACGTTCCCTAATGTATACTTGGTAAATCTTCACACCATAGGTATCTGTTATGTTATTACCAATATATACGTAATTACTCTTGCTATAATTCTCACCATAATCATTAAAGAGGGAAAGGAAATGTTCCTTCCTCTCCTCTTCGGTTTCATCCTGATGGGGTTGCAACTCTCCACGGCGTTCCAAAAGTTTCTGGAGATATGCGGGAGTTCCTTGATTTAGATAAAGAGAAATTGCCTCCAACAAAGTAGACTTACCTACATTATTCTTTCCTACAATCATATTTACTCGTCTGAGATTGTCTAATTGCAATTTCTTTATATTTTTAAAGTTTTCAATATACAAAGATTCCATATATACTGTTTTCGTTACTAGTCCTTACATAAATATGTGACATTATCAATATGTTTCTTCGAAGATGAGTCGATTATCAATTACTTTGGTAGAAATTACTACCGCCTGCGAATACCATAACGTTTCTTTTGTTTTGTTGAGAAAATATCGGATGTCTCCAAAATATCAAAGATGCCATTGCGATCCTCATCGTTCAGGAAGCCATAGAACTCACCTTGTTTAAGACGCTCTGTGGGAATAGAGAATAATTCTCCACAATCCACATAACTATTATAATCAAGAAAATCAGGATAGTTCTCTTGTTTCAGTTCATACTGCGCAGAAAGATATTCTTCTGAATATTGAGCTCTGGGATTAGTCTTGGTATTCACCAATACAGATCCAAAACACAAAGCATGGTCATAGTCAACGCCAATAACTACAAGGCGCTTGGGTTTCTCCTTTCGTCCGTTTTTGAAAGTTAGTCCGTCACTCTCGGAAAGAATTGTGCGAATTAAGGCTCCTATCTTAATACGTTCGTCTGTTACTTCTCGCTGTTCACGGAGGTATTCAGCCTGAAGCTCTCTTAAATCCATGACAAAGCCTTGCGGTTTAATTGGCGTTCTCTTATGACGCTCAGCATATCTTTGCTGGCACCTCCTGAAGCTGCCATATCATATAACGTTATCTTAGTGTCTTCGCCTGTCTTCTCTGCTTGACGTTTTGCTTTCAACCATGCTTTATCATGAGAAAGTTCTGATAAGTCAAAAGATGCGATTTCCTTACAATGGGCAATCCATTTGTCCAATATGCGAATGTTACTTCTGGACAATTCATCCATATCCACCTCAAAATCATTAGATAGACTAACAACCTGATGCCCATTACTCTGACTAAGAAGCAATTCTGAAGCAAATTCATTTAAGTCTTCAGTCACATCGATGGCTTTACCTTCTGCTAGACGCAACACCTTATAAGTAAGCGAAGGTACTGGACCGTGTTTGCGAGCTACAAATGTGTCGTACATAATGGGAATGCCATACAGAGCCAGGTGCTCTTCTTGGGCAAAATACATAACTTTGAATAGGTGAATGTAGTCAACGGCTACCCCCATCTGTTGCAGTATGTATTCCACCACTGCTTTAATTTTTAGTATTTGATCAGTTGTTTTCATGCTTATATGATTATCTATTCTTCTTTTATTTGCAATAGTGAAAATGTAGAGTGTGTTATGAGATTCCGCATCGAGTGCGCGATAAGGAGAGAGGGATATTCACTTAGTCTCTTCTAAATAGGTCGCGGGTGTAAACCTTGTTTTGTACACAGTCGAGGAGGCGAGCATAGCGGTTGGCAATGATGGCTTTATCATTTTTTTGCAGGAAAGCCTGCTAGATAAATAGATTCAGCAAAACCGAGCAAACGACCAACGAAGTTCACGAAACTGTCGTGCCATTCTGATATGTATTGTTGTTGGAGTGTCGTCATGTCATTTTCCTCCGTTCAAGTCACGTCGCCTTGATAGTCCAGGATAAGTTAAATTGCGGATATCAGTTTGTTGTCTTAGTGCTATGGGGCTTTTATAACGAGAGAATTATGGTATAATTGTCTGCCAGCATTAATTTGAAAGACTTAACTAATGCTGATTCTTATTCAAAACGATATCATAATGCAGACCACTTAAGCCGTCCTGTATTATTTTTCCTAGTTTGTAATCTTTTATAGGAAAAATTCTGTTAAGAAGTTTATTCCGCTCTTCAATAAGCCATTCTTCAGTTACTATTTCTCCTCTTAATTCCTTTTCTTGGACTAACCGTTCTAATTCTGAACTAGTGTTCCTCTCAACATAATCATCCATAGCGGCCACAGCTTCCAATGCTTTTTGCTTGCTCTTTGATTCGTAATCTTCAATATACACGCATTCGTCGTAATCCGCTCTCTTTTGATATATACCATCAGCCTTTATACCATCTCCAATATGAACTTTAACAGCAAACAGAGATGAACCAAAACTATAGTTAATACTTGTCTTATCTTTCGATGAAATGTTCATTATTGACTTATCGGCATAATATAAATTCAGCACATAGAGAGCAGCAAGTCCATGTAGAAGGTTCTTGATGCACCCTTTCGAGAGTTCTTTGACTCGATTGTGTTTCAATGCTTGATATGCCTTGTTCCAATCTGTGGAACTTGTCCCTCTCTTTTGAGCTTTGTGGAGTGGACGGAGTATTGTATTCTCTTCTTTTTCAAAGAAAATGGTTGGAGATACGACGAGTACTACCTTCATGTCAAGATTCCATAATCTGTCAAGGTATGCCATGCAGACAGTATCGAAATACATATCTTCGTCAGGGACTACTGGACCACCATTGGCAAGGTATAACTCTTTAGATAAAGCTTCAATTTCTATTACTGTACGAATAATCAAGTCCGCTATCTTCATTGAATAGACAGACTGCTGTCTGTCATTGACGTGAATCGCGTCTGTCAAATCAATAAACTCTTTTTCAAGGTTTAGGTAAACTTGCCAATATAATTGTGTCACTTTTTTCGTTTATGTATTTAATTGGGAAATCAATTCTATCTTGGATAGAGTCATCCCATGAGATACCGAGCGTTGACGCGTATTCTAAACGCTTGCTACTCTGGTGTAGATTCTTCAAAGTTTGAAAAAAGGTATATCATCATACATTTTCTTGAAATTCGTCAAAATTGGCGGTTTGCAGTCAATTAAGAAATAACTATTTAATCATTCTTACAGGCTTCTCATTAGGCATCTCCTACTGCTATTCTGTCTTCTGTCCAATGACTTAATTCAATAGCTCTATTGCTTTTTTCACTACTTCTTCTATTGCTGTTTTGCATGAGACGGTAGCCCCCCAAGTTAAAGCTTTAAAAGACTTTTTGAGAAAACCACTGTCTGGCTGGGGCTTTGATAGTTCCGTTCGTATATCTATAATTTCTCGTGCTATGTCATCAAATTCTTCATTTGTATCTATTGCAAGCTGTTCAACATCATTTGCTAGCGATACTAATTTTGATATAGTCTCTACTGACAAAGGTGGTTCTGTTTTGGCAGCTATCGTTGAATTGCTGGCATCTATTGTGCCAGCTCCCGTTTGTACTATGCCTGCTGTAATGTTGTTTGTAATCACTTGATGTATCTCTTCTTTTGCTGTGCTGGACTTAATATCCAATTCACCATTGAACACTTTCTCGTTCAAGTCCATAAACATATCAATTATACGCCCTTGAACGTTATCAATGATAGTCTGAAATGTAGATGGTGACAACACCTTATGGACACTTTGTATATGAGCTTCCCCCAACACCTTTTGTACTAATATCAGTTCGTATGGACTTAGAGACATTGAAATGTCTTCTGGATGTTTGGAATATCCAATAATTGCAGAAATCGTATCTGTGAAACGAACCGTCATTATCTTTTTGTATTTTTCCGTTCCCAAATTCATCACGGGTACACTTTGACCTCTAAAGGATATTGCACCAAAACCGTGTGGAACCAGATAGTTCGCTTGAATATCAGCTGCTTGCGATACTCTATAGTCGGGAAGTTCCTGATTTCTATACCCAGTTACGAATTCACTAGCATACCAATTTTTCAACTTTTCGTCGCCGAGAAGTCTGACAATTATCTGTATCTTGCTTGATACCTCTGTAAGACTCTTGTTATTACCAAGGTCTAGAAGTACCTCTTCTATAAGTTTCTTTGTATCCATTACTCTTTCCTCTAAAGCCCTTTTGCTCTGGAAGACAGTATAAAACTGCAAATCATCGTTCCACGGTGCTGCAACAAATATTTTTTTTTCAATAAGCTTCTCATACCCACAGAAATGCACGTTTAGCTCGCGCAAATACTCCTGCAGAATACTAAGGGGAGTGTTCGTCCTTCTCTCGCTCTTCTCTCGCTCTTCTCTCCTTGTTCTCTCCTTGTAAGCATACTAAAAGAGTGGCTTAGGTGCTTAGTTGAGGCCCAATGGCCGGTTTCAAGGTTCAGAGCCCGTGGGGCGTTTCAGGTTTCAGGTGCTTATTGGCTTAGGTGCTTAATTGCTTAGTGGCTTAACTGCTTATTAGCTTAGTTGCTTATTAGGTTAATAGCTTATTAGCTTAGTTGCTTAGTTGCTTAATTGCTTAGTTGTTTAGTTGCTTATTAGCTTATTAGCTTATTAGCTTATTGGCTTAACTGTTTATTAGTTTAATTGTCCTTTCATCAGAAAGCACTGAGGGCACAGAGAAGACAGAGAACTCGGAGGGTCGAGCGGAACATGAATCTTGAAACTTGAAACTGGCAGCTCCGCTGCCTTGAAACTTGAAACTAACACCACACCCATAGCCCCTTAAGGGCGGGGAGTGGTTAGTGGGCTATTGGCTTGTATTTTGGGGAGTCGATTAGCTTGGAGATGGCGTTTTGGATGGATGTGGAGGGTGAGACGCCCAGGTGATTGCGGGTGGAACACTCCCAGGTTCCTTCCAGTTGAATGGATATCTTCTTCGCATCCCATGCCTTAAACACTCCTTTTTTCTTACCTTGATAATTGCCAAGGAAATGGATGATGTTGGCTGCCATCTCGCGATTGAACACTGTGCCTACTTGTTTCCCCTTGTTGTATATCTTGGCATCTACCTCTTCTATTTCCAGTATGTCTTTCCATAAGTCCACGTATTTGTTTCGCCACTCGTCCTTGGTCATTAAGAGGGTTTTGCTTACATAATCAATAATTTGAGGCCGAATATCATCCTTATTGATCTCCGTATTGCTGGATTTTTCTTTCTGCTTGTCACCATAGTAGTTGTTGACAATTGTTTGAGCCATTGGGTTTAACTGGCCTACTGAACCAATATAAAAGTTCTGGATGATTTTAGGACTGTTTTCGTTTTCTTCTTCTATCATTATATCATTTTTTTGTTAGATTACATCTGATCTTTTCCTTGCCTCATTAATATTACGGGCGCACACGGGGGAACGCCCCTACAGAGTCATGGAATTATTTTCCCCCTTTTTGATCGTGTATTTAACTGATAATCTGATAGTGTTATGCAAGAAACTTGTGCGTAGGTTTCTTTCTTGATTTCGGGTGGCTGTCGTTGTAATTTTGCACCCAGAAACAAGAACGGATGTGCATCCTGGGAAGTCACCGACGGTAGGTTCCTGCAAAGTTAAAAAACAATTTGTTGAACATTAATAATGTATGTGTATGAAAAATCAACGTTTCTATGCAGCCGAGAGCAGAGCCCAAACCATGTTTGGCTATGCCGAGGCAAGGGAAAGGTCGGATAAAATCCAACTTTTGACACCGCACTTCGCGCTGCAAGAGTTCATCAGAAGCGCCACGGCACGTAAACATGGCATCGCTAACAATCCACCTCCAGAGGCGGTGGAGAACCTGAAGCTGCTGTGCCGCCACACTCTGGAGCCGCTGCGCGAGGCGCTGGGACTGCCGGTGGTCATCACGAGCGGGTACCGCTGCAAGGCACTGAACAATATCATTGCTCATCACTCGAACCGTAGTCAGCATATGAAAGGACAGGCGGCAGATTTTCATGTGGGGCAAGGGGAGGTTTCTGGTTCCAAGTTCTTTCAGTCGCTCTGCTTTGTGAAAGCGCCCCTTCGGGTCGAGCGGCAAGTTTCAGGTTCCAAAGCAGCGGAGCTGCTGGTTCCAAGTTCTTTGCAAGCAAAGCGACCCTTCGGGTCGAGCGCCAAGTTTCAGGGTTCAGGTTCCAAAGCAGCGGAGCTGCTGGTTCCAAGTTCTTTGCAAGCAAAGCGCCCCTGCGGGACGAGCGTCAAGGTTCAGGGGGATAGTCCTCGCGAACGATTGGTAAGGGCGTTTCGGTTGATTCTAACTGAACCGTCTATCGACTTCGACCAGCTGATTATCTATCCTAACTTCATTCATGTGAGTTATGTCTCGCGTGAGAAGAACCGACGGTGCGTTATGACGGGCTCGGGTGCGGGTAAGTACTGCGCGTTGACGAGGGAGGCGGCGATGAGGCTCGCTTAGTAGCTTAGTGGCTTATTAGCTTAGTGGCTTATTAGCTTAGTGACTTAGTGGCTTAGTGGCTTAGTAGCTTAGTTGCTTATTAGCTTAGTTGCAATTGGGCTTAGATGTATGCTCTTCCAGTTTCTTGGAATATGCATTGCTTAGACCATTAATCATCTTGGCTACTGCGTCAATACGAGGCTTGATATCCTCAACGCTCGTTTGGGTAATATATGTAAGATCTATGGCTATCAGAAGTTGATTGTATGTTTCCATCAACGAGCCATATGAAATCTCAAGGAATCGAATCTGCTCTTTCAGTGACTTGCGTCCACTGCCTTCGGCAATATTCGACGGCACTGAGACAACAGCTCTGCGAATCTGGTCACAAAGGGCATATTTCTCAAACTTGGGAAATTTATCCAGCAAGTGATAGATATCAATCACCAGTCTCTTGGCTTCCTGCCAGACATTCAATTTCTGAAAAGAATACTCAAGTCCTGTCATAACCCATTATCCTATTAACCTACTAACCTATTAACCTACTAACCTATTAACCAATTAACCTATTAACCAATTAACCAATTAACCAATTAACCAATTAACCTTTATTCAAAATGGCAAAAGTAACTCAAGTCGGCCCAGGCCGCAAGACATCGGGTACCATCGATGGTATCACGTATGTAACTCGTAACGGTGTGACTTACGCCCGCTCGGCTCCTAAGATGCCTGCAAGGGCTTTCAACAACCCTGAGGCGAAGAAGCGTCAGGCTATCTTCAAACTTATACAGATGCATCTGAAATATCATTTGCGTACTATCCGTCAGACTTTTACCCCGAAGGGTAACGGCTCTCCAACGAACCGCTACTATAGCATTAACAGTAAGGCGCTGAATAAGGCGCTGGAGCCGCTGGCTGAACTTTATGTGGCAGGCAATGATGTGACAATCAATGATGTGGAACTGGCTATTAGTAGCTATGCTGAGAAGTATCCTAACAGTATTAAGATTGCTTCGAAGTCTGGCTATTCAGAAGTGTTCCTTACCGGTCCATGGCCGAATACCATCACACTGAATGCCACGTCTGGCGATAGCACTGTTATCATTATCGTAGCGGAGAATGGTACGACGACCACCATCAACCCGGATGGAACTACTACGGTGAGTGGTGATTAAAGCCTCACCTCGGAGAGGCGCCCAGAGCGGTTTCAAGTTCTTAAGACTCGCTTCGCTCATATAAGCGGCAGAGCCGAGCGTCAGGTTTCAGGTTTCAGAGCAGCGGTGCTGCGGGTTTCAAGGTTCAAGTTTCAGGTTTCAGGCAGCGGTGCTGCGGGTTTCAGGTTTCAGTCAATGGAACATGGAACTTGAAACTTGAAACATGGAACTTGAAACTTGAAACATGGAACTTGAAACATCCTTTCGACATTCTCAATTGTAACTTTTAACAATCAAAATTTATCGTCATGAAGATTAAACTCACAAAACAACAAATTGAAAGTATCTTAGCAGATCCTTACAAGGCTCAGGAAACTGGTGTCATTGCTAGCGACCCTTGGTGGGTCATCGTCCTGAAGGTCCTTGCTTATATCATTGGTCTTCTCCTCGGAGGGGCAGTAACGACATCGTGCGCGAGTGCGATAATTTAGTTAGCTTAATGGCTTATTAGCTTAATGGCTTAATAGTTTAGAGTGTAGAGATTAGAGGCAGTTTGGAAGTTTAGAGTTATTTAGTTTGCTGCTTATTAGCTTAATGGCTTAATGGCTTATTAGCTTATTAGTTTAGAGTTTTTTAGTTCTTAAAACTATCAACTTTCAACTTTCCACTTTCCACTTTATAACTGTCTCTACACTCTTAACTTTCGACTCTCAACTATATTAATGTGTTTATGAAAACAGTGAAGTATATATTAATTAATGATTGCGTTTCTAGGAACGTGGGATTTCATTCGACCTGTTCTCGTATTGTTCGGGACAGTTTTGTGACTGACCTCCGGTGCTGTCACGTCGTTGAATTCAAAAGACTTGACGACGTTGGTTTCATGTCTCAGGATTCAGGTGTCAGGTTCTTTCAGCCGCTTGGCTTGTCGCGCAAAGCGCTGTTAGCAGAACTTGTTCGTCTCCGTCTTCGCTATCCCTCTGCCAAAATCCTCGGTCTCTCTGAACTGGGCCGCCACCGCGTACATCCCTCTGATGAGATGAATGGGGTGAGGAGGGAGATGAGCGATGGGCGATGAGCCCGTTGGGCTGTTTCAGGTTTCAGAGCAGCGAGGCTGCTGGTTTCAGGGTTCAGGTTTCTGGTTTCAGGTGCTTATGACTCGCAGCGTAATTTGGAACTTGAAACTTGAAACTGGCAGTCCCGCTGCCTTGAAACATGAAACTTGAAACCTGAAACTTGAATCTTCTGCTTATGGTTCTATTTCCTTAAGGAAAGTGCGGGGGACGGCGGTGATCATTACTGCGGCGATGTCGTTGATGGCGACTACTACCTGACGGTTTTTCTTGATGCGCTTGATTACTCCTTCTACTCCGGTGAATGGACCATCGATGATCATGACACGCTTGCCGGGCTTGTTGAGGTAGTCCTCGTAATTGAGATAGACGAGACTCTCGTCTTCTACCTTCGTGGCCTTGATGAAGTTCTCCATCTGGGCATCGGGTACTGTTACGATGGTGGCTGGTGCGTCTTTGTCCTCGTGCGACCGATGCATGATGTAGCGCAAGGGATCCATCGTGGGGTCGGTCATCTTGAGGTTGGTGATGTATGCCTGGGACGAGTGCACGAAGATAAGGTTGTGGATGGCAGGAACAAGCAGGCGTTTGCGGTTGCCACCACGAACAACAATCTGGTAGTGCATGGGTATGTAGGTCTCTACCTCCAGAGCGTCAAGGCGTTCCTTCACCTTGACTTCACGGTTGTATGTGACTCTCATGGGATACCAACGTATTATATCACGCTCTGCCATACATCAATTCGGGAAAAAGCATAAGAGAGGGTCACCGCAACAGGTAATGCGGAGTCTTGCGAAATAAACAATCTATACCTGCACTGAACACCAGCAACATGTAATGATCTGAAAATGCAACGTGCTTGTTAACAGCGCCTTGCGAATGTCTTGAGGAATTTCGTCTTGGCTTCTTGGCTGAAAATGCTGTAATTGCGCTATCCCTGCAGACATGTTTTCGGGTGCAAAGATACGATTTTATTTTGTAATATGTTCCTTTTTCTTGGTGTTTTTTGTGATTATTTGTTTTCTTTCTCCGCTTTGCTCCGAAAGCACGGATGAACATTGAACTTTGAACATTGAACATTGAACTTTACGCTCGTAAGCTAATAAGCAATTAAGCCATAAAGCTCCCCGAGCGAAGCGACTGAAAGAACTTGAAACTTGAAACTGGCAGCCCCGCTGCCTTGAAACTTGAAACCTTACACGACCTTGGTCGAGCGTGAGTCGAGTGAGGAGAGAAATAGGGGATGTCGGGCAATAAATGTGGGGGAGGGGCGTTAGTATAAGTAAAGGTGACAGGCTTTGGAGAACTTTGAACATTGAACTTTGAACATTCTTTCTCCGCTTCGCTTTGAAAGCGCCCCCTATGGGGTCGAGCGGAACTTGAAACTTGAAACTGGCAGCTCCGCTGCCCTGAAACTTGAAACTAAAAATAAATATATGATGAAAAATTTTATTTACTCTGTGGCTGTGCTGGTGGCGATGCTGGTGCTTCCTGTGATGAATGTGGTGGCGCAGAATCCGTATCTGCCGCTGTGGGAGCATATTCCAGACGGTGAACCGTATGTTTTTGAGGACCCTGACATGCCGGGGAAGTATCGTGTGTATATCTATGGATCGCATGACTCGCGCCGTACTGACTATTGCGGACGGGAGCAGGTGGTGTGGTCGGCTTCTGTGGATAACCTGACGCAGTGGCGTTATGACGGGGTTCTCTTTGAGTCGAAGAAAGATGCACGTGGGAACCTGCTCAACGAGGGTGGGGAAGGAGACGTGCTCTTCGCTCCGGATATTGCGGTGAAGACAGAGAAGAACGGTAAGAAGACGTATTACCTCTACCCGAACAACCAGGCGGGCGGCAGGCAGACGATGGTATGTAAGAGTGACCGACCTGACGGACCGTTCGAGGTGTGCAACTGGAACCCGGAGAATCCGAAGGAGACGGTGGGCATACTGCAGTTCGACCCGGGTGCTTTCGTAGATGACGACGGACGGGTGTATGGTTACTGGGGCTTCACGCAGTCGTGGGGTGCAGAGCTTGATCCGACCACGATGGCAACGCTGAAGAAGGGCGGTCAAAGGATAGAGAATATGGTGCCTAGTTTCGAGCAGGACGATGTGTTCCGTTTCTTTGAGGCATCGTCGATACGTAAGATTAAGGATAAGTATGTGTTTATCTACAGCCGTTGGACACGTAATGGTGAGTTTGGCCTTTACGACACCAATTACACTCTGGCATACGCATACTGCGATTATCCGCTCGGCCCGTTTACATACGGTGGTACAATAATCGATGGTCGCGCGCGCGACACCGACGAGAACGGAAAGGTGATACCTACAGCAAACCCGACGGGAAACACTCACGGCAGTATCTGTGAGATAAACGGACAGTGGTATGTGTTCTACCATCGTCAGACTGGTGTCAACGAGTATTCTCGTCAGGCAATGGTGGCTCCCATCACGGTGAAAGTGACCGAGGGACTGGGTGGAAAGGTGGAGATATCAGAGGGAGAGTACACCTCTGAAGGTTTCGAGATTAATGGACTTGACCCGCAGAAGCGTTATCCTGCAGCCATTGCGTGCTATATGACTGGTCCTGAGGAGGTTTATCGTAACGAGACGGGTTCGGTGTTCTCGGGTCCATACGTCAAGGCGACTTACATTGAGGGCATCCCCAAGGGTGATGTCTACGACTTGAAAGTGAACTGCAACCCTGTGGTGAACAATACAGACGGTTCTGTTCTTGGTTATAAATATTTCAATTTCAGTAAGATAGACCGCAAGCGTGCTGCACGTATGTTGTTGAACATGAAGACGTTAGGCATCAACGGACATATCGATGTTATGGTGGATAGCCCTTGGGAGAGTAAGGGAGGAAAGAAGATTGGTAGCCTTGACATCAAGAAGAATACCGCTGCAAAGGCAAAGGATGTTACTATTAAACTCTCAGGCATAGAAAACCTTAGCGGTAAACATGGCGTTTACCTCGTTTTCTCGTCGCCAGTGAAGAAACAGTCGATGTGCGAGATTTATAATTTGTGCTTAATAGGTTATTAGGTTAGTGGCTTAATAGGTTCTTTCTCCGCTACGCTCCGAAAGTACAGAGTTCACAGAGGAGACAGAGCGCACAGAGGGGAAGGTGATGGACGATGAGCGGAGAATGCTGTAGGGGCGTACCTCCGTGTGCACCCGTTATAATCACGATAGGACGTGTTTTGCGGGCGCACACAGAGGTACGCCCCTACAATTAAGGGTTGTGTAAGGGTGATGCTCCGGCAAAGACAAACAAATAATGGGGACGGAAATTGGGGTATCCGTCCCTATCTTTGTTTGTCAGAAAAATGTTTCTTATTTCTTTGCTGGTGCAGCAGGAGCTTTCTCTGCTGCAGGAGCCTGAGTGGCAGCAGCATCCTTTGCGGGAGCAGCCTCTTCCTTAGTGTCTGTCTTTGCACCTTCAGCAGCGGGAGCAGCTTCTTGCCGGCTTGCACCAAATCCCTGAACGTTGTTAGGATTGGTCTGTGGAGCCTGTGTCTGTGTGTTCTCAAGAACACTGCGGTTGCCCTCAGCCTGTGGTGCGGTCCAAGCGCATACGATGCTGAAGAGAACCATAGCGATAGCGAGACCCCATGTAGCCTTCTCGATGAAGTCGGTGGTCTTGCGGACACCCATGATAGCGTTAGAAGAAGAGAAGTTAGAGGAAAGACCTCCACCCTTAGACTCCTGGATGAGCACAATGCCAATCATAAGCACTGCTGCCAGCAGGATGAGCACTAAAAATAATGTGTAAATCATCTTTTTTTATTGTTTTTTATATTTGTTGTTTATAATCAATTTTTCCAAGAATCGAATTTGGTCTGCAAAGTAAGCATTTTTTTTTGGATAATTCAAATTTAAACGCTTAATAATTTCCAAAGCCTTAGAATATCGCCCTTGTTTTATGTAAATTCGGGCTAAAGTCTCGGTGAAATAACTTTCTTCCGACTCTTTTTCCTCCTTTTCCTCGCCAGCATCATCGGGGATGACGTAGTCGGGGATTTCCTGAAGTTCTATCTTTCCGCTCTGGTTGTCGATGAAGTCGTCGATGAGTTCTTGCCCCTTCATCTGTGGCGCTTCTTCGGCAGCCTTGCGCTCCTCCTCACTTTCTGTCTCAAGCAGATAGGCGACATAATCGACAGCGGCATCCACGGGTGTGGGCTTGCGTTTCTTGTCGTCGGTGCTCGCGCCGTCTTTCGGCAGCGACTCGAGGAACTGGTCTATCAACGACATCGTGCGGTCGCAAGAGTTCTTCGCATCTCCTGTTTGCACCGCCACTTCATTACTGTTCTCGTTGCGCAGTCGGTAGTGCGCTGCCTCCACGAGGTTGAATATTACTCGACGGTCAGTGATGTATATCGCAGCCCTGCGCAGTTCCTCGTCGAACGTCGGGTCGTGCAGCAGGTACAGGTTTTGCAGCATCAGCAACCGTGCAGTCTGGTAGTATGGGTAGAGGGCAAGCAGGGAACGCAGGTCGTAGAGCGTCTCCTTATCCATTAGTTCTGGATGTTTTATCAGTTGTCCTATGTCCATGTTGTTTTTACCATTGTGCCACGGTGGCATTGAATATCTGGTCGGTGAGGTCCTCGCACATCTCTGTCACAAGCTGTTCCTGTACCGAACTTAGACTCTGTGTCGTCTCGTATGACGAGGTGGCGGTGAACTGCTGTTCGAAGTCCTGCTCGTGGTTGGTGTTGTTTGTGAATCTCACGTTCACCGTTAGCGAGAGCTCTGTCTGTGCTGAGTAACCCTCAGAAGACACCGACTTGTTACGCTGACTATAGTTGGTTATCTCGCCCTCTAGTTTGAGGTCGCCGTTACGTCTCACCTGTATCAGCTTGGTGTGACTGGCAAACTCGTCTTTCAGCTGGTTGTTGAAGAGGGCCTCCATAGGTCCCCAAACGTAACTTGAACGGATGGGGAAGTTGTCTATCTGTATTGTTTTTACCTCGTTGTAGTTGATGCTCGCTCCGTTGAACTTGTAACTCACAGAGCAACCATATATGACGAGTGATGTAATGGCAACCAGACACACACATATAACTGTGCGCACCCAAGGGCGAGCCAATGCTATTGATGTTTGTTTCTGTCTGATGTCCATTTTTTTTATTTAAATAATGTTAAATCGCTCGTTATTTCGTTATAACGTTATTCGTTATTTTGGTCGGGCGCACACGGGGGTACGCCCCTACAGCATTCTCTGCTCATCGCTCGTCATCCTCCCCTCTGTGCCCTCCGTCTCCTCAGTGAACTCTGTGCTTTCGGAGCGAAGCGGAGAAAGAACTCCTAGCTCTCCAGTCCGTACTGCTTTATCTTTCTGTACAATGTGCGGTCGGAGATGCCTAGTTCTGCTGCAGCCTTCTTACGGTTGCCGCCATTCCTCTCAAGTGCTTTCTCCACCATCTGCCTGCCGATGTCGCTGAGGTTAAGGGTTTCTGGTTCCTTTATCTCCTCTGCCACCGCGTCCTGAACACTTGGTGTTTGCGGCGGCATCTGCACATCGCCTGACGGCCTGTAGATGGCAGGTATCTGGGCGTCGCCCGACACTATTGGAGTGTTGCGTGCTGCATCGAGTTGCTTCCGCAGGTTGTTCATGTCGCGACGCAGGTCGGACACGTTACCACGCAGTTCATACAGAATCTTATAGAGAATCTCACGTTCGTTCTCGTATGATGTGCTTCCACCTTTATTGATAGGAGCAAGTTGCATGCTCTCTGGGTCTTCCGGGATGAACTTCTGGAGGTCTTGAGCCGTTATCTCACGGCGCTGACTCAGTATCGACATCTGCTCCGTGATGTTCTTCAGTTGTCTTACATTGCCAGGCCATTTGTATTTCAGCATTATCTGCTGCGCCTCTTCTGTGAGCGTTATCTTAGGCAGACGGTATTTCTCCGCCATTTGCATTGCGAAGAGACGGAACAGAAGAAGAATGTCTCCACCTCGGTCACGCAATGGCGGCATTTGTATGGGTATGGTGTTCAGACGGTAATAGAGATCCTCGCGGAAACGCCCTTCACTAATTGCTTTGCGCATGTTTACGTTGGTGGCAGCCACGATGCGCACGTCGGTCTTCATCACTTTCTGACCGCCCACGCGGAGATATTCACCTGTCTCCAGCACACGCAACAGTCGTGCCTGTGTCGCCAACGGCAGTTCTCCCACCTCGTCGAGGAATAGCGTTCCTTTGTTTGCAACACCGAAATAGCCCTCGCTCTCGCCAATGGCACCCGTAAACGAGCCCTTCTCATGTCCGAACAGTTCGGAGTCGATGGTTCCTTCAGGTATCGAACCGCAGTTGATGGCGAAATACTTCTCGCGTCGTCGCGGTGAGTTATCATGGATAACCCTCGGTATAATTTCCTTTCCCACACCGCTCTCGCCCACGATGAGCACACTGAGATCGGTCGGTGCCACCTGTAACGCGACATCGAGTGCACGGTTCAGAGCATCGCAGTTACCTACGATATTATACCGCTGTTTTATGCTTTGAAGTTCCGAAGTGTTCATTTTGGGGTGACAAAATTACACATTATTTTCCAAATAACTGCAATTTTGGCAGAAAACTTGCTTTATTTAACGAAAAATAGGTTATAGGTTATGGGTTATGGGTTAGAGTTTAAAGGTTATTAGCTTAATGGGTTATTAGATTATTAGCTTAATGGGTTCTTTCTGTCGCTTCGCTTGGTGAAAGTGGCCCTTTGGGGGGTTAACGGAGAGTTGATAGTCTTAAAGACTTAAAAACTCTACACTTCCAAACTGCCTCTAATCTCTAAACTTTACACTCTAAACTAATAAGCTACTAAACTAAACATGTCTTTTTGTCTTCCCTACCTTTATTAGAAGTAAACCAAGAGCTGTCCAGAACAATTCTCGCAGACGCACAATTAATGCAACGAAAATGCCTGCTGACGTGGTGAGAGCAAGTCCCGAAGCAGACATCATAAACCCTCCTTCGCGACCTCCTATCTGCAAGGGCATGAAGAAAAGGAGGTTGGCGAAAAGACTAGTGAATGCTAGTATCAGTACGCATTGGAAATAGTTTGCCGACGGCATGATGACAAGCAGGATGAAGAATATCTCGAATGCCGAGAGGAAACGGCACGAGAGTTCCAGCGTCAGAGCGCCCCAGAAGGTGTGGGGGTTCTGTTTATGCAGCGCTGCTATCTGGTGGTCGATGTTGTCGAGCTCGTCGTGATGGTTGTCGATGAACCGTCGTGCCCATTTCTTTGCCCCTGGGATATGACTTAAGAGTGCGAAAGCGCGGTTGGCAAGCCCTTTCTGATAACCTTTCATGAAGAACCAAATACCGAGTATGCAAAATGCGGTGACGGCTGTGAGCAGACCAATCATGAGGGGAGTCAACGGTTCGGTGATGATGAAAAGCACAACAGATATCAACCAGAACCAGAAATGACTGAAGATATGTGTCATTGTGTGAAGAATCACCGATGAGGAAGCTTTTTCTGTACCGATGTAGGGCGAGAGTTCCATGATGCGGTATGGCTCACCGCCCATTAGTCCTCCTGGTGTGGCATAGTTGAGTGCGAAGCCCGAGACCATCACCTTATAAAGCCACATATAAGAGAACTTAGGCTTTGGGGAGGTGCTCCTTATTATAATATACCACGCCGTGGTGTTGAAGAAATACAGAAAGAACCAAAGCACGAGGACAGCCACGAACCAATAGCCCGCATGTTGAAGACCTTCCCACACTTGCTTAAAGTCGAGTTGGGTGATCATCAAAGCGAGCAGTACTAATCCGAAGATGAAGAACGCGTTCTGGTATTTCTTTTTCATTCGGCGTCGTTTTCCTTGCTCTGTTTCTTAGGTATGTTGAAACGCACCTTCTCGCTCTCGTCGCGTTTTTCGTGATAAAGTTTCTTCAGAGGGTTCTTCAACGGCTCGTCGTAACTGGCACGGTTGCGCGCGATGTCGATAGCCATGTAAATGGCGTTGCGCATCGGCTGCTCCTCAGCCTCGCCCTTTCCTGCCTTGCGGAACTCTGGGCCCATGTCTGGCTGAGTCATTATCACAGGCAACGCGGCACTCAGTTTAAGTCCGTTCTCCTGTTCAATGGTGCGGTAGGGGATTATTCCCTGGTCCTTGTACATTGCCAGCACGCCGTCGAAGGCAGCATACTGCGCCTCACCGAAGAACTCTTCTGCGGTGTAGGGACCGAATGCCTGCTTACCTTCGCTCTCGAGCTTCTCTATCGCAGGCTTTATAATTACTGTTTCCTCGCTGTTCTGTGCATTATCCTTATCAATGGAAGGGTTCAATGCAAGCACAGCAATGCGCGGGTTAGTGATGCGGAAGTCGCGTCGCAGAGTATCGTAGAGTGCTGCGGCCTTCTCTTCGATGAGTTCTTTGGTGATGGCTGTTGACACTTCTTTCAAGGGTATGTCAGTTGTTGCGAATGCCAGTCTTAATTTCTTTCCTATAATTATTCGCAACGTCTTTGCGCCACTTTTGAGTTCTGACTCCAAAAGAGCCGACTGTCCGTTGAAAACCTTGCCGTTCTTCTTGAAAGTGCTTTCATTTACAGGTGCAGCAATGATGGCATCAACGAGACCGTTCTTCTGGTCTTCGATAGCGCGCTCGAGTGCTTTTACTGCTGCCGCTCCCGATTCGTCGGAAGGCTTCCCAAGGTCCACTTTCACATCATCTTCGAACACCGTTAGCAGGTTCATCCTTCCGTCATGAGCCTCGTCGGCCTTGCTGATGATACTGAAGTTTGCCTGAATACCCAATACATTACGATGATAGGCTGCCACTTTAGGCGAACCGTATATAATCGGCGTACACAGTTCCAGCATCTCTTGCTCGGCGAAAGTCTTGAAAATCATCTCGTAACCGATGCCGTTAGTGTCGCCGTGCGTTATTGCAACGCGAATTTTCCTGTCTTCCATATTTCTATATGTTATATATTATATTTTTAGGTAATTATATACTGTTAGGTCCCATTACTAATGAATCCCCGCCCATTGTAGGGGAGGGGCCAGGGGTGGGGTCAGTGTCTTTTATCCACACATAACTTTTAATCTCCCCTTTTCTCCTTCCTTTTAATCACCGCCCCCGCCCCTATCCCCGTCCCTGCATGGGTTGGGAACCAACGGTAGCGGGCCTTCTATTCCTAACTCCTCGCCTTTGTAAAAGCGGCAAAGCCGAGCATCAAGTTCAATGTTCCGCTCGACCCCATAGGGGGCGCTTTCATAGCAAAGCGGAGAAAGAATGTTCAAAGTTCCGCTCAGCGCTTTCCTCCGTGCCCTCTGTCTCCTCTGTGAACTCTGTGCTTTCGGAGCAATGCGGAGAAAGTCAATATATTGCCGCTTCCAGTTGTCTTATCAGGTTGCGTTTCTTACGTTCTGGGGCATATACGAATGCCTCTTTTACCACGATGCGGTGGTTGGCGGAGTCTACATAACTGCGACTTACAAACGGACCGCCCATAGCGTCGCCTGTCATTTCCCATAGTCCGCGCTGCACCAGCACCTTTCGTCCGCTGTTTGTCATCATCTGTGAGATGACACTCTGTGCTGCCGTCGTCATGTGCATGTCCTTTGTTTCGCCCTCGATGTTTCTGCCCAAGACGCTGTCGCGCATCGACAAAGCCCTTTCAGCATTGAGCGTGAGACCAGGATAGGAGTACACACAAATGCTCTGCATCCCTGTCAAGGCATCGTTTGAGAGCCAAATGAACTGTTCTCCTACCTTGCTATGCTGCATGTCGGCAGGTATCAGCATCTCAACTCCCGTCACGTCTTTTACCTTCTGCTCTGCTTTAGGGTTGTGCTTAGTCTTCAGCAGGTCTTTTGCCACTGCCATTTCGTGCCTTAGCAGTTGCTCACGCATTATATTGCCTATACTGTCTATGGCGTTTGCAAGCGATTCGCTACTGTCTGCGTTGAGAAATATATGTATCGTGCCGTCACTCGTCTGCCATGTAACCGTTGGCGAATGGTACTTTTTCCTGTTGATGTCAATGAGCACGGTGCTCTTTTTCTTTATTGCGGACAGATAGTCAGCGAGTTCCATCTTCACCGCATCGAACTGTGGTTCGGGCTGTGGCAATGCTTCAACCTCTACGCTCAGAGTCTTGCACACCATTGCAATTGCTGCTGTGTCGCCAGTTGTAGAGGTCACGAACACCTCATATGGCCGTCCTGCGCTTGGCTCTTTGGGCCGTTTTTTGGTGCATGCCGTGATGCATAGCACTATACCTATTATATATATAAGGTGTATATTTCTCAATGATGCTTTGTTTTATTCGGAGTGATCGGAATAATCTGAATGATCAGAATGTACTGAATAATCGGGATTATCCTTTTTTCTCTTCGTGTTAAGCAGTCCGCAGGCGGCGTAGATGTCTTGTCCGCGCGATGCACGGATAGTAGTGAACACGCCGTGGGCGGTGAGGTAGTCGCGCAGTTGCTCCATCTTCTTGTCGTCGGCACCATGCAGGGGCACGTCGGGAATCTGGTGAAACCTTATGAGATTGATGCGACATTCCAATCCTGCAAGCAATCTTACGATGGCCTTTGCGTGGTCGAGAGTGTCGTTGACACCACCGAAAACGATGTACTCGAACGACAAACGGCGCTGATGACTGAAGTCATATTGTCTGAGCAGAGCCACCACATCCTCGATAGACATTGCCTTTTCGGCAGGCATCAGTTCCATTCTTTGCTCATGGATAGGGGAGTGCAGGCTTATCGCCACATGGCATTGACTCTCGTCAAGGAACCTTTTCAGTTTGTTCTTAACGCCAACGGAGCTCACCGTGATGCGTTTCGGACTCCATGCCCAGCCGTAATCAGCAGTCAGTAATGAGGTTGCACGCAACACATTATCCAGGTTGTCCATCGGCTCGCCCTGTCCCATGAACACTATGTTTGTAAGCAAGTTGCGCTCGGGCAGCGAGTATATCTGGTTCAGAATGTCTGTAGCAGACAGATGCCCCTCAAATCCTTGCTTCCCCGTTTGACAAAAAAGGCAGTTCATTCTGCATCCGACCTGACATGATACACATAGCGTGGCGCGCTCTCCCTCCGGAATAAACACCGTCTCAACAGTGGCGTTTGACGTGCCTGCAGGGAACAGATACTTGCGTGTGCCGTCAACAGAGATCTGCACCATGATGGCGTCTCGCCTTCCCACGGTGTATCGTTCTGCCAGCAGCTCGCGGTTTTTCTTCGAGATGTTGGTCATCTCGTCGATGCTCGCAACGCCCTTTTCGTAAATCCATCCTGCTATTTGCTTGCCTGTGAATGCAGGCATTCCGAGACTGCCGACCACTTCTTTCAGCTCGTCTACGGTCAGTCCTAATAGCGGTAGTTTCTCTTTACTGTCCATAAATAATGGAAATATCGGTTGCAAAGTTACGCTTTTTTCCTGTAATTTACAATTAATCATTTGTTTTTTGCATATTATGACAATGAAGATTATTTAACGTTGAATGTAAATTAATGAAAAAAAACATCAAAAAAACTTGCGTATATTAAAAAGTCTTTATACTTTTGCACCCGAAAAGTAATGGTAATTACATTCTTTATTCCTATAAATTAGAATATAAGTAATGTAAGGTACAAGACAAAATGATGAGTATTAATAAATAATTATGTCAAATTAAAAAACTAAGTAAGATGAAAAAGTTATTTATGATTGCTGCCATGATGGTGGCTACGTTGAGTGTTAGTGCTCAGGAGGCAGGACAGATGTTCATCAAACCTATGGCAGGTGGAACATTTTCAACACTTGTTGGTGATGTAGATGATGTAAAAGGCAAGATTGGACTCGTAGGAGGTGCAGAGTTTGGATACAATATCAATGAGACATTCGGTATCACAGCTGGACTTCTCTATACTATGCAGGGCTGCAAGGATAAGGATGTAGACGCGAATTTTAACCTCGACTATATCAACGTTCCTGTTCTGGCTAATGTATATGTTGCCCCAGGTTTGGCATTGAAGGCAGGTCCTCAGATTGGATTCTTGACCCGTGCAAAACTCGACGATGTTGACATGAAGGACGTATGTAATACTATTGACTTCTCCATTCCTGTAGGAGTTTCTTATGAAATTAGTGACTTTGTGATTGATTTCCGTTACAATATCGGTATCACAAGCGTTTCAAAGAATAAGGAAATAAAGGCTGATGTTATAGAAATTGAAAGTGATAGGAAAACTCGCAACAGCGTTTTTATGCTGACTGTAGGTTATAAGATTCCATTCTAATAATAAAAAATTAAGCATTCGATAAACTATCTGGTTTATCGAATGCTTTAGTTTACCAATAATGGTAGGCACCCCAATAATGAAGAGTGCCACCATTGTTTTTTGTGTACACCAAATGGTCTCTTTGGCAATCAATATGTACCCAAGATGAAAAAGTTTATTTTATTTCAGTTAGTCCTTCTGCTGTCGCTTCGTGCGCTAGCCGATGGGACTGTTTCGTTTGAAACACGACAGGTGCCCGTAAACCGTGGCGGTGAGGATGGTGGCACCGTCACTTTGCGTTTTTATGAAGACATGCCTTCGGTTCCATACATCTCTGTGGCCGATTTCCAACAGCTGATGCTCCCCGGCACCACTATAACAGTCAGTAAGACGGGTGAGGGAGAGTATCTCCTCGAGGGGCCGTTGGCCAAAGCCACAGTAAACATTACCAGCGATCAGTTCTCGTCAGACGACTACATGAACTTCACCAACCTGATGGGACAGGTACAGGAGGGGATGGACAATGTCGGTGGCGCCAGTGCACCCTTCTTACGCTATAACCATCAGGAGTTGACACCAGCCTCCGCTACAGTCTCTTTCGACTTCAGTAAGTACGGCATCGACCTGCGCGGCGACGATACGGCCGTGTATTTCCCTTTCGCCACCATCTCAGATATCTTTTGTGATACCGATTTCCACGTTGCCAGCTATAACGGTGAGAAGGTGGTGGTGTTGACAGGTGATTCGAACAACAATGTTGCCGTTTTAGAGCCAGAGAATGCCAAGAGATTCCTTGAGACGGAGAACCGCAATGAAGACATGGCTGCTTTCTGCTACGCAGAGTTGTGCTTCGTCATCGACCACTTCTATGGCATGCCAGGACGCTCTCCTTTGGAGAGTGGCATCCAAAGCGAAGGACTGGACAAGACCCTCGACACAGCAGAAAATGGACCACTTATCAAACAGCTGATCAAAAGCACCAATATGAGCGATTACTTCATCGGCATGAAAAGCCTGCAGGTGCTGCTCGCTGATGGAGGACATACCAGCCTTATGGTTGATTTGGGCATCTATATGGCTACGCAGGCTGATGGAGACAATTCTGCAGCTCTCGAAAAATGGAAGGAAACGAATGAAATAATTAAGGACAAATATCCCTCCTTGTACCAACCGCTGATGGAGCAAGTCGAAGCAATAGAAAATAATGATGAAGCATATTTCGAATTTGCTCGTCCGACCACGTCCGATGAATACTATTACAAGGAAGGCGATACGGCCTATTTGATGTACAATTCGTTTGGTGATATAAACGAAGATGCATGGAAAGAATACTACGAGGGAGGTTGCGAAGGCGAGACACCGGCCATTGATGAAGGGTACTTAGGTGACCTGAGCGTGGTGCTTGATGCGCTGAAGCGGGCAAATGAAGACCCGGAGGTTAAGAACTTTGTGGTTGACTTGTCGACTAACACCGGTGGTGATTTCGACGTGTTGATGGCCATGTCGGTACTTATGGGCGGACCGAACTATTACTACAGCGAGAACATCGTGACCGGGCAGCGGCAGAAAATATACTATGACGTGGATTGCAACTTCGACGGCGTTTTTGATGAAAATGATAAGGATGTGAAGTACGACCTTAACATCGCTGTACTCATTTCCAAAATATCTTTTTCTTGCGCCAACCTACTCCCCTCGCTGATGAAGGACACGGGATTCCCCGTCATCGGTGAAAGGAGCGGCGGTGGCGCATGTGCCGTACAGCCATTCATCACCCCGGAAGGAATGCAGTTCCAGATATCATCTGCCCGTGCCCGTCTGACCAACGATAAGTGGGAAAACATCGATACCGGCATAGAGCCCAACTATGTTGTCGATGTTGCGGAAGGCTACGATGCTTTCTATGATGTTTCTGCCATCAGTGACATCATCAATAACCACTATAACACGGATCCTACGGGTATCCTTTATGTCATCAACCGTGACAACAACCACGAGTATTATGACTTGTTCGGCCGCAAGCTTGCAGGTCCTCCCGCCAAGGGAATATATATTGTGGATGGCAAGAAGGTGGTCAAGTAACCCTTTCGATAAATAATTAGAAAGCGAGAAAACGTTTTTGCAATTGTTACAGACGGTTTGTAATTGTGTTACAAGCCGTCTGTAATGTTTTTACAAACCGTTTGTAATGTTGTTACAAGCGGCTTGTAATAATATTCCAAGTGCTTTGGAAAAGTCTGGAAAATTATTCCAGAGATTTTTAAAGCTCTGGAATGGCTTTGTATAAAGGTTTTTCTCAGTATTGTAATTCTGTCTTGTAGTTGTCGAAGACAGGCTCTTCGGAATAGCCATATTTACGGAACAGACGTGCGATGTACTGCTGTTCGGAGGGAGTGATGGGCAATGTGCCGTTGCGGCGAAGGTAGTATGAACCGTTGCCGAAATGCTCGCGGAGTTCGTTTCGCATTGCAGCGATGTCTCGTGCAAGAACGTTGTCGAAGATGTGGAGCATGCCGTAGGCAAGTTGTACGGGAGTGTTCGGGGCATAATAGGTGCAGTTCGTCTCGTTGAATCGTGCTGGATTCACGGCATTCACGACGTTGTCTTTGATGTAGTTGCCTTGTGCCACGATGCGGTGCAGGCATGTCTGAGCCTTTGAGCAGTTGTCGTTGAAGCATAAGAGATAGTGCTCAGGCACTTCATAGAGTTCGTTTTCCATAGTGTTTGCTGTTTTCTTGGATTGCTAAAATGCTGTTAGTTAGTGACTTTTAATGTTTTTTAGAAACAGCGAAGGCGCGGTTTTCTTCTTGTCACCGCGCTTTCGCTATTATGTGTCATCAGTCTTTCGGACGTTTGACTATTGTTTTTTCTCGCTTATCTGGCGCTCTATGTCGCGTGCAAGGCTGAGGTTCTCCTCTCCGAACTCGTCAAGGCGTGTTATGCCTCGGGCAATTTGCGACAACTGAGATGTGTCGAGGTCGCCCTCGGCAATCTGTTCCTTGAGGTATGAGAGCAAAGCATGAACGTCGTCGTTGCTCACCTTATAGTTCCAGTTAGCAGCCTCCTCGAAAGACACGCGCTGGGCTTTCTTGTTGCCTGCACAATCCATTGGTATTATCTCTACATCGGGATGCTGCTTGTGAATCCTGTTCAGCTTGCTGATGTTGTCGCGGAAGGAGTTCACCAGATAGCCCAGGCTGACGAAGCGGTTTGTCTGCTTTCCCTTGCTGATAGAGTTCTTGAAGCATGTCAGTAGGTCGTTATACACCATCATTACGGTAATATCTTTGAATCCCTCTTGCTTCGCTTGTTCTATTACGTTTTCAAGACGGCTCTGTCCGTTAAGTGATGACTCGAACACCAGTCCCACTTTGCTGAGGTCCATTTGCTTCATAACGGTGCTCTTGCCGCTTGATGGCGAGCCGGTAACAATGAAGAGACTCTTCTTTCCGAGGTTAGCAGCCTTGTGCAGCATCTCGGTGTAGAGAGTGTCAACAAGCATCTTCTCTGCCTTGCGATAGTCGCCCACGTTGGCACCATAATAACCTATCGGGCGGAACACGTTGCGCAGTTCATCGAGGTCGAGAGAGTTACCAGCCGTTCCGAGATACTTATCCATGAGTTGGGTGAGTCGTGGACGAGTCCATTCAACGGCAGCATCGCGAGTCAGGATAGGCTGCGGCGACTCGATGGTATATTGCGAAGGATACTTATTGATGCGGTTATAACGGCGTATTTCCATCAGTTTCTCCTGTGCGAAATATGAGTCGCCAGGCATCTGATAGCGGGCGTTGCCTGCCGGGTCAACCTTAAATAACATCTGAGATGCCTCGCCAAGGTCAACGAACGTGACCCATCCGCGTGGTGAGAGATAGTAACCCTCGTCGCCATCTACCGCATTCACGAGGCAGTTGGTGTCCCACATTCGCTGTCCGGTGTCGCATGTATAGTGGGTATAAACAGCCTTTATGGGGTTCCTTTCTGTTGTCGAGAGGTCTGCAAGCACATCCTTTGGAGAGTAATCCATAAGGTCTCCGATGTTACTTGGCGACATTATGATATCCACATCTTTTGGAAGGTTGTTGTAGAAAACCGCAGCCTGCTTCGATGCCGCGCGCATGTTATAGCCTGAAAGACTGTCGCCGGCCTCGAAACGGCCTGATTGTATATATACCGCCTTTACCTTCTTGCCGAAGAGGTCGACGCCTTTCTCTTTGGAATATTCGTCTGCTCCCGACTCGAAAAGTTGTGCTATGGTGGTCATGAAACCAATAGCCACCACCGTGATAGACTTGTCTTTTGCCTCGCTGAGCAGTTTGCGATATAGCTTATAGCCCTCCATGCATTTGTTCTCATCGAACGAACGCTTGAACATCGGGTTGCCGTGAACGTCCTTGAGGTCGCAGATGCCGTTGTAAGGAATGAAACATCTGGGGTTCTTCACGCCGTTGCGCTCCAGTCCTACGGGCACGTTGGGATGGCCATAGTAGGTGTTGAATATGTCCACAACGCCAGCATTCTTGGCACCTTCGCGGTCAACAATGATTCCCTTGAGGTCAACGCGCCCCTCATCCATGAAGTGGTTGATCATCATAAGGGCAAAAAGGTCATCGGTAGAGCTGCCAAAGTCGGCATCAAGAATAAGGTTTATAGGTTGGATTTCATCCGACCTTTCCCTTGCCTCGGCATAGCCAAACGAGTTTTGGACTCTGCTCTCGGCTGCATGAAAACGTTCTGCCTTCTGCGCCTTCGGCATGTTCGGCGAATTGTTCACTACTTGCTTTGTGCTGCTGCACGACGCTATTCCTATCGCAATGACAGCCACAAAGAGGCTTAGTGAAAGCCCGAAAAGTTTCTTCTTTAATGTAGTTTTCATAATAGTATTTTAGTTGTTGTATTTCATCCGACCTTTTCTCGCCAAGGCATAACTCGAATACCTTCAGTTCTGCTCTTATGGCTTATCGAAAACGTTGTATTTATTTTCCATTTGCAAATGTATGAAAAAATATCTGTGTTGCCAAATATTTCAACCTTTTTCGTGATGTAGTGAGTATTTTTGTTTGGCGACTAACTTTTCTTTTAAAAGAGAATTAATTATCAGATAATTTTTTTATCTTTGCAACCGAGTAATTAAATAGCATAAGTATGAAACAACTGACAGTATCTATCGAAGATGCATCGATGCTTGAACAGATAAAGCAGGCTATCAGTTTGCTGCGTGGTGTCACGTCAGTCTCGTTGAAACGACAGCGCAAAACAGGTATGGAACGTGCTATCGAAGACATTGATAATGGACGTGTTTATGAAGCAAGCAGTGTTGAGGAGCTAATGAATCAATGTAAGTCATGAAGTATACGCTTCGATACACAGGCGAATTCAAGAGATCGTTGAAACGTTGCCTTAAACGAGGATATGACGAGCGACTGCTAATAGATGCTCTTAACATCCTCGCTGCAGAAGGTTGCTTGCCAGAAAAGTATCATCCGCATATTCTTCATGGACAGTATGAAGGATTTTGGGAGTGCCACATTGCCCCTGATTGGTTATTGGTGTGGATACAGAACGACCTCGAACTAGTCTTGCTGATGACTAATACAGGTACTCATTCCGATCTTTTTGGAAAGAATAGAAGATGAAATGTATTAAGAAAGGAGGCTTTTAATGAAATGCCTCTTTTTTCTTGTATGATACATTTGTTTCATCATGTTTATTGCATACCTTTAAGTTTTATTCTTAAAATTTGCTTGTGTTAGAATTAATGTCTATATTTGCGGAAAAATAGAGAACAACTCAAAAATGAGACAAAGAATAGATTGCTTCCTGCCATGTCAGGATTTCGGTGACCTCGAAACGACGGTGATGAACCTCAGGGGCAGCAATATAGTGAACAGGATATTCCTTATGGTGGCGGAAGGTAGTGCCAGCAAGATGGCAGTTCCTGAAGGCTGCGACATCATAGAGATAGACAACATGCAATCGGCAGCCACGATACGCAAGATCGGGGCACATGCCAAGGCGGGCTATTCTCTGATTGTGATGAAGTCATCGCCCCTTCAGCTGGGACTTTATGCAATGCAGCGTCTCGAGTGTGTGGCTCGAGAGACTGGTGCAGCGATGGTTTTCAGCGACCGTTATCAGATGGAAGACGGAAAGCAACTGTTGCATCCGGTTATCGATTACCAGCAAGGCAGTCTCCGAGACGATTTCGATTTCGGTTCTGTAGTGCTTGTTGACACAAGGCTTCTGCTTTCTTTCCTTAGTGAGAAGCCTGATTCTGAGTATCTTTATGCCGGTTTCTACGAGCTTAGACTTTATCTAAGCCGTCATGGAGAGCTGTTCCATCTCAATGAACCTCTTTACACAGAGCACGAGGAAGACCTCAGAGCGAGTGGTGTGAAGCAGTTCGACTATGTCAACCCTGCCAACCGTCAGGTGCAGATAGAGATGGAACGTGCCGTCACGGAGCATCTTCGCGAGATTGGTGCGCTGGTGGATACGAGTGCTTATACGGTGCCCGACTTCAACGAACAACACTTCGACTTCGAGGCATCGGTGATTATTCCCGTGCGCAATCGTGAGAAAACGATATGCGACGCCGTAGATAGCGCATTGTCACAGAAGGCGAATTTCAAGTATAATGTTATCGTTGTGGACAATTTCTCCACAGACAAGACCACCGAACTTCTTGACGCTTACACCGACGAAAGACTGATACATATAGTGCCAGACCGTACGGGGCTGGGCATAGGAGGATGCTGGAACGTTGCTGTTAACGACTCGCGTTGCGGTCGTTTTGCCGTGCAACTCGACAGCGATGACCTTTATTCATCGCCCACGACGTTGCAACAGATAGTGGATGCGTTCCGCCAGCAGCGTGCCGCAATGATCGTCGGGAGTTACCGCATGTGCGACTTCGACCTTAACACTCTGCCGCCAGGACTCATCAGTCATGCGGAATGGACAGACGAGAATGGTCCTAACAATGCCTTGCGTATCAATGGTTTAGGTGCACCGCGTGCTTTTTTTACTCCTCTTTTACGACATATAAAACTGCCAAACACCAGTTACGGCGAGGATTATGCTATGGGATTGGCGTTCAGCAGGACGTACCGCATAGGCAGAATTTTCACAGAACTATATCTCTGTCGCCGTTGGGGTGGCAACAGCGACGCTGCTCTAAGCACAGAGAAGATAAATGCAAATAACCTTTATAAAGACCGTTTGCGCACAATAGAACTCAAGGCGCGACTGCAACAGAATTCGCGCGGGGCAGAAGAGAGGCGTGACGGTTCGCTGGTAAGGTTTTTCCTGCGCCAGATAGACACGTGGGATGAGGCACGACTGCACTTCAAGGAATTGCAACAGGTTAAGACACGCGACCTGCTTGCAGATGGTTTGGCGATAAAGGTGCAGTTCAATCCCGCACGAATGGTGTCAACGGGTGCAAAGATTGACAAGACTTCAATCAAGGAACGTCCGTGTTTCCTTTGTGAGAAGAACCGTCCTGCCGAGCAGATGTCTAAGAAGATAGACTCTCGCTTCGAGTTGCTTCTCAACCCGTTCCCTATTCTTCCGCATCATTTCACTATCCCTGCGCTTAAGCATCAACCGCAGACGATACAGGGAAACTATGGTGAAATGCACAAGATTCTGGAGCGTTTCCCCGACCTCATGGTGTTCTATAACGGTCCGCGTTGCGGTGCCTCGGCTCCCGATCACATGCATTTCCAGGCGGGTTCGCCAGGAGTGGTGCCGTTGCAGGCGGAGTGGCAGCGACTGTCACGCACCCTTACGCCTGTGTTAACGTTGAATAACGACGAAGGAATATGGACCGTTGACGAGTACATCGTGCCTGCGGTGCTCATAAAGAGCAAGTCGCAGGAGGCGGGCGAGCGTCTGTTCCGTAAATTATATAAGGTTATGCCCGTTGCTAAGGGCGACTCGGAACCAATGATGAACATACTGAGTTGGCGCAGCGGTGACGACTTCCTTTCTGTGGTTTTGCCGCGACGCAAGCACCGCCCCGACTGTTATGGCAATGAGAATGACGGGCAAATGATGATTAGTCCGGGCGCTCTTGACATGGCTGGCCTTATCATTACTCCGCGACAACAGGACTTTGAACGTATTACAGCGGCTCAGGCAGAGTCTATATTAAAAGAGGTGGCACTAGATGAGGCGTCTTTCGACGATATCATAGCCACCCTTAAGAATAGTCTTTCGTCATCGCAGCAAGACACAAAGATGAAGAAGGAACCCACAGTACAGGTGGGAATAGTTAGTGCAGAGAAGATAACATTCTCGCTAAACAAAGCCTATTCTGCCAAGGGAGAGACTCTTGAGGGTAGGCAGGAGGTGGAATTCTGCGAAGGAGGAATACTGTGGAACGGAGCCCAATACCGTGAACTGGTGTTCAAACCTATGGAACAGGGAGCCTCGTTCTCTATTAGTGATGTCACCATTGGTAAGGAATTCCATTGGGAGCGCAAGCAGACGCAGACGTTTCTCGGCTCGCTGAAACTTGTGGTTGAGGCAGACAAGATATGCGCAATTAATGAATTGCCAGTTGAGAGCTATCTTGCCAGTGTCATATCGAGTGAGATGAGTCCTTCTGCAAGCATCGAGTTGCTCAAGGCACATGCCGTTATCTCGCGCTCGTGGTTGCTTGCCCAGATGAAAAAACGTGCCGACCGCAATGAGGAGAAAGGTGCTTTCTTCTCGTTTGTGAAGAAAGATGACGAGCTGATTCGCTGGTACGACCGCGAAGACCACACCATTTTTGATGTTTGTGCCGACGACCATTGCCAGCGCTATCAAGGCATCACGAATGCCTCGAAACCAAATGTGGTAGAGGCATTGCGGGCCACTCGTGGTCAGACACTAATGTATGACGATGAGATATGCGATGCGCGCTTCTCCAAGTGTTGCGGTGGTGTGACAGAGGAGTTCCAGTATTGCTGGGAAGATGCACCCAAACCGTACCTCAAGTCGATAGAGGATGCGGCATCTCCCGGTAGCGAACCGTTCTGCAAAACACATGACAAGGGCATTCTGGCGCAAGTGCTTAATGACTATGATCTTGAGACAACAGACTTCTTTGAATGGACTGTGGAATACACCGAGGAGCAGTTGCGCAGCATAATTGAGAAGAAACTGAAGATAAGTCTCGGCACGATACTCGACCTTCAACCCCTTGCTCGTGGTAAGAGTGGCCGCATCTGGCGACTGAAAATCGTTGGTAGCGAGGGCTCATTCATCATCGGCAAGGAACTGGAGATTCGTCGCACACTAAGCGAGAGTCATCTACTCAGTTCATGTTTCGAGGTTGAAAAGACTGCTCAAAAGTTCATCCTCAAGGGAAAAGGCTGGGGACATGGCGTTGGCTTGTGCCAGATAGGAGCGGCAGTGATGGGAGAAAACGGTTATACTTACGACCAGATACTGCTACATTATTATTCTAATGCGGAAATAAAGAAACTATATCGTTGAGGGTTGAGCGTTGAGGGTTGAGCGATGTGTGTTCTTTTAGTCGCTTCGCTTGGTAAAAGCGCCTTTGCGGGTCGAGTGGAGCGGTGAGCGAGGTTGGATAATGTGTTGCATAACTATAAGTAGATTATTCTAACATTGTATTTTATTATGGATGTTTTCTCGTATAGAAATCTAAGAGTCTATCAAGGTGCTTTGCAACTTGTTACTTCTATATATAATATCTTAAAGTCATTTCCTGTGGAAGAACGCTATGGTCTTTCAGACCAGTTGCGCCGTGCTTCTGTTTCGGTTCCATCTAACTTGGCAGAGGGTAGCAGCAGATTCTCGCGCAAAGAACAAATTCACTACATAGAACTTTCGTATGGTTCACTTCTGGAAGTTATGTGTCAGATTGAGATTTCGCATAATCTTGGATATGTAAATGATGATAATTTTAATGCAATAGAGTCAGATGTAATGGTATTGGCAAAACAGTTGTCTGGATTAAGAACATCTATGCAATCATCAATATAAATAGGAATTGGAAATAACTAGAAACGCATAATTTGATTAACAACATGGATAAATCCCGCTCAATAATGAACAAATCACGCTCAACACTCAACGCTCAACGCTCAACCAAGAGATCCCCGTGGGCTTGGGTTCCAACGTTGTATATTGCTGAAGGACTGCCGAATGTCGTTGTTATGGCTGTGGCCGTGGTGATGTATATGCAGTTGGGGATGAGTGATAGCGAGATAGGTCTTTACACTAGTTGGCTCGGTTTGCCGTGGGTAATCAAACCTTTCTGGAGTCCTTTTGTTGACCTTTACAAGACGAAACGTTGGTGGGTGCTGGCAATGCAGATACTTCTTGGGTCGTCACTAGCCGGTGTTGCTTTCACTTTGAATGCCTCATTCTGGTTTCAGGGCACTATGTTCTTCTTCTTCCTTATGGCATTCAGCAGTGCCACGCACGACATCGCAGCCGACGGCTATTATATGCTGCAGCTCGATGACCATGACCAGGCATGGTATGTAGGCATCCGTAATACTTTCTATCGTCTTGCCGTAATCTTTGGAAACGGTGTTCTGGTGCCAATAGCAGGCGTTCTCCAGTTGGAGTTCCGCGACCAAAAAGCCTTTGCATGGAGTCTCGTGTTCTATGGCTTGGCAGGACTTTTCATTGCCTTTTGGCTCTATCACGGCTTCATTATGCCACGACCTGCAGAGGATAAGCCAGGAAAAGCATCGGCACGAGAGGTTTGGAATGGACTTGTCAAGATGCTCAAGACCTTCTTTACCAAGTTCCCCGCGAAGCAAGTGGCGTTTGCTATGCTATTCTTATTGCTTTATAGATTGCCCGAGGCGATGTTGACGAAGATGACGGCAACATTCCTTTTGCGCCCGAATTCAGAGGGAGGACTTGGTCTAACGCCCGTTGATTTTGGCTTGGCTAACGGCACTGTGGGTTTGATAGGATTAACCTTAGGCGGTATTGTCGGAGGCATGCTTGCAGGAAAAGACGGTCTGAAGAAGTGGTTCTGGCCTATGGTGTGTGCCATAACGCTACCCGACATCGTCTATGTATGGATGAGTTTTGCCATGCCTTCAAGTCTTTTTGTTATTAGCACCTGTCTTTTTGTGGAACAGTTCGGCTATGGTCTTGGCTTCACGGCCTTAACCCTCTATATGCTTTACTACTGCAAGGGAGAGTTTAAGACCTCGCATTACGCCATCTGCACAGGCATTTCATACCTCGGACTTATGCTTCCAGGCATGATTTCGGGTTATCTGAAAGACGCAGTAGGCTACAGCACGTTCTTCATCATCGTGATGGGACTCTGTGCTATTACATTCCTTGTTTCTGCCTTCGTGAAAATTGACCCTTCGTTTGGAAAGAAAACTGATGAGCGTTGAGCGCTGAAGATGGAAGGTTGAGCGTTGAGCGTTGAGCGGAAATAGTTCTGTTATTAATACAAACTACGCTCAACGCTCAACCTTCAGCGCTCAACCCTCATCAATATAACGTCTTGTTATATCAACGTATTCATCGATACGGCGGTCGCGAAGGAACGGCCACCAACGTCGTACGTTCTCGCTGCGCTCAAGGTCGATGTCCACTACAAGTGACTCTTCTTCATTTTCAGAGGCGCGATAATGCAGTTCACCCTGCGGTCCTGCGATGAACGATGAGCCCCAGAACTGTATTCCAGGTTCTGTTCCGCTGTCTCCTTTGCTGTTTTCAGGTTCTGTTGGTTCCCATCCTACACGGTTCACAGCAATTACGGGCAGTCCGTTGGCTACTGCATGACCGCGCATTACCGTTGTCCATGCCTCACGTTGCCGTTGCTGTTCTGCTTCGTCGTCGTGCGCATCATAGCCGATGGCTGTGGGGTAGATAAGTATTTCTGCACCTTGAAGTGCCATAAGGCGTGCTGCCTCGGGGTACCACTGGTCCCAGCATACTAGGACTCCCAATGTTCCCACACTTGTCTTGATGGGGTGGAAACCAAGGTCACCAGGTGTGAAATAGAACTTTTCATAATATGCAGGGTCGTCGGGGATGTGCATCTTGCGGTATTTACCCGCTATGGTGCCATCTTTCTCTATGACAACTGCTGTGTTGTGATAGAGTCCTGGTGCCCGTTTCTCGAATAGAGATGTGACGATGACAACCCCGAACTGCTTTGCCAACTCGCCAAAGAAACCTGTAGAAGGACCGGGTATTGGCTCTGCGAGGTCGAAGTTATTTACGTTTTCTGTCTGGCAGAAATAAAGAGAGTTGTGCAGTTCTTGCAGTACTATGAGCTGTGCTCCGCGCTTGGCGAGGTCGCTGATGCCCTCTGCCAACCTTAACATATTCTGCTGAATATCAGCAACATTGTGTTGTTGCAGTATTCCTACTTTAAGTTCTCTCATATTGTATTTGTTGTTTTTCTTTTCTTATACGGTAATTAAAACTGCATTTCCTTTGGGATTTGCATCGTGCAGCAATGTATCGAACCATGCTGTCGAGTGATAATGGTGCTGTCTATGGGCACCATCTCGTGGTCGGGGAATGCCTTTTGCAATGTTTCCAACGCCTTCGCATCATTTTCAGGCTGTCTGTATGTCGGCACAAGCACCGCTCCGTTGATGATGAGGAAGTTTGCATAGGTTGCCGGCAACCGTTCTCCGTCGTAGTATATGGGGTTGGGGAAGGGTAGTGGCATCAGCTTATAAGGTTTGTCTTCAGCCGTTCTCAGCCCCTTAAGTTGCTTTTCCAGCGCCTTGAAGTCCTCATAGTGCTCGTCATTGGGATTGTCACACCTTATATATAATAAGGTATCGTGCGCGCAAGGACGCACAATGGTGTCGATATGTCCGTCGGTGTCATCACCGATAAGTTGTCCGTGGTCTAACCAAACGATGCGGTTGGCACTCAGCATTTGGCGAAGTCGCTTGTCTATTTGTTCCTTTGTAAGAGGTTGGTTGTGGTGTGGTGCCAGCAGGCATGATGTTGTTGTGAATATCGTTCCTTGCCCGTCACTCTCTATTGAACCGCCTTCCAGTACGAAGTCGATGGTTTTGTAGTTGAATGTTGAGTGTGGAGCATTGAGCGGTGTTTGATTATTATCCTGGCAATTGTCGCTCAACGCTCCACGCTCTTCCGTCAACCATTCAATTACTCCTTTGTTTATGGCATTGTCTAACCGCGCATCGAATTTCTCGCCCCATCCGTTGAAGCAGAAATCGAGCAGCAACGGTGTACCGTCAGCATTGCGCAGAGTGATGAAACCGTGGTCGCGAGCCCAGGTGTCGTTGGTGGGCAGTTCTACGATGCGCACGTTCTGCATCATCTGTTTGCCAAGTCTCTCGCTCAGCATAGCGCACGTTTCCTCGGCATGTGGAGTCACCACAAGCAGTCGCTCGCGCCTTGCGATAGCCTCTGCCATTTGCAGATAGGTATCGCAAATCTCGTCAAGATATGGCGCCCAGTCGGTTTCTGCGTGCGGCCATGTAAGCATCACACCGCTCTGTGGTTCCCATTCGGCAGGCAGAACAGCCCTTTTCATGTTCATCTTTCTTGTTTCTTTTATCCTACAAAAGTAATCATTTGCTGCTGAATTGCCAAAAAAAAGTGCCAAAATCGGTCAAAATGTCATGTTGAGACATCCTAATACGTCATTTTATATCATTTTTGTCGAAAAGTGGCATTATGTCATTGACATACGTCAAAACGTTTGACGTGCGTCAAAAATTAAATGTTTAAGTGGCGTTTTTTGCCCTCTTTTTATTGCTAGAATTGTCAAAGGCATTAATTTTGCACCCGGAAATACAGAGAATGTCCAGCGCGGGATATAGAGAAATATAAGGTAAAAAGATTAGAAAGGTAAAAGGTTAAAAAGTAAAACATTAAAAAGGAAAGGATAACAAAGATGAGAAAGATTAGAAGAATAGCAGATGAGTTGCGCAAGAGTTGGCAGGAGTCAAGCCGCGTTATCTGCGAGAATAGAAAGAATCTTCCGGCATCAGCGCTCGTATAACCACATAAGGTATTAAGTAAAAAGGTAAAGGAAGATTGTAAAAGGATAATGAAAGGGTGAAAGAAAGGAAGAAACAAAAGGTAGAAAGATTAAAGTAAAGAAAGGATAACAAAATGAAGAAGATTGTAAATAAAGTATTAGACAGCAAGAAGTTTAACAAGTATTGCGTGAACGTTTTGAGAACGTATAACATGGGACGAGTAAATATGCCGGTATAACATAGGGCAGAACATATATGGACAGACCAGTTTCGGATGCATAGCAAACGAAATTGGTCTGTTTTTTTGCAGTTAACGGAAAAAAGTATTATCTTCGCAAGCGATATGGACAAGAAAATAATCTCAATAATGTTTGTGGCGGTGATGCTTGTTATGGCGTCGTGCCGCGAGAATGCAAAGCAGCCCGTTGCCCAGCAGGAGCAGGACGGGCAGCAGGAAACGTTTTACGACAATTCGGCCAATTCCGGCGTAGACAAGCAAAAGCATAAGAAACAGTCGAAAAACCTTGAACTCCCGGCACGTTCGAAGGGTGGAGACGAGATAGTGCTCCATAGGAAAGGCTATACCGTATCTTACGACAAGCATCTCAAGACACCGCGATGGGTGGCTTGGCACCTAACAGCCGACCATGCCTCAGGTGATGTTGAGCGCCATGAAAACCTGTTCCATGATGACCTTGACGTGCCATCGCCGCGTGCAACTGACAACGACTACTTTAACAGCGGTTTCGATCGCGGCCACATGTGTCCGGCAGGCGACAACAAATGGAACCGTGATGCTATGAACGAGACGTTTCTTTTTACTAATATTTGTCCACAAGTGCATGGCCTGAATGCCGGTGCTTGGAACGACCTTGAACTGGCTTGCCGTAGTTGGGCGCGCAAATATGGCGACGTATATATCGCTTGCGGCCCGATATATGAGGACACTCCGCGCACCATTGGCCGCAATCGAGTGGCCGTTCCCACAGCTTTCTTCAAGGTAATACTATGCATGCGCGGACAGGGTGCACCAAAGTCCATCGGTTTCATCTATCCCAATGCCTCCACCTCTCGCAAAATGTTCTCCTACGCAATGTCTGTTGACGAGGTGGAGCGCCGTACAGGCATCGACTTCTTCACCAATCTTGAAGACAACACCGAGGAAACGGTGGAGCACGAGCGCGGTTATTTCTAATGAAATGCAGCACGATGATAGCAACTTGCTAATTATCATGTGAATTAGTGACATGCTATTAGCAACGGAGGATTGCTGAATTGGTTAAAAAAGAATAAAAAACGGGTGAAAAGGGAGCGGTGAACTGCTCTTCTCGCAACTTTTAGTTAACTTTGCACTCTAAACTCACAAGACGTGAAAATAATAGAAGTGCTGCGTGCCCTTGAACGTTTCGCGCCTCTGCCCTTGCAGGAAAGTTTCGATAATGCTGGCTTGCAAACGGGATTGACAGAGACGGAAGTATCAGGGGCATTATTGTGTCTAGACGTTACCGAGGCTGTGGTGGCAGAGGCTGTTGCCACAGGCTGTAACCTTATTGTAAGTCATCATCCCCTCATTTTCCACCCGCTGCGTCAGATTTCTGGCGGCAACGACGTGCAAAGAGCTGTTATGATGGCAATTAAGAACGACATTGCTGTGGTGAGCATGCATACTAATATGGACAATGCTCGCGGCGGCGTGAACTTCAAGATTGCCGACAAGATGGGGTTGGAGAAGTGTGTCTTCTTCGGGGAACGCAAGTGCGCCACCGCTATTGACGGCACCGAGGTGCAGGGAGGCAATGGTGTTATAGGCTCTCTAGCGAAACCTATGGCTGCCGATGACTTCATCAAGATGCTAAAGTCGCAGTTTGACGTAGAGTGCGTGCAGGCTAACCAGTTGCTGCGCCGCAAGATAGAGCGCGTGGCTGTGTGCGGAGGAGCAGGTTCGTTCATGCTCGGCGATGCCATAAAAGCGGGTGCCGATGCCTTCGTTACAGGTGAGATGCACTATCATGAGTACTTTGGTCACGACCAGGAGATACAGATTGCTGTGATTGGACATTTTCAGAGCGAGCAATACACAAATGAAATCTTCCGCGAGATAATAGAGAAGGAATGTCCGGGAGTAAAGACTCTGCTCACCAAGACATGCACCAATCCTATTCTTTACTTGTGAAATAACAGTATAAACCATAGGCCCTCGCCCCCGTTGCGGCCTTCCCTGAGAGGGGAATATGTGGGGGGACATAATTATGGCAAAGAAAGATCCAACAGACTTGTCGGTAGAGGAGAAACTGAAAGCGCTCTACCAGCTGCAAACAACATTGTCGTCGATAGACGAGAAACGCGCCATTCGCGGCGAACTGCCACTCGAGGTGGACGAACTGGAGGATGAAATAATCGGTCTCAACACACGCGTGGAGCGCATAGAGGCTGAAATTCAGGAGTTCCAGGATGCTATAGCACAGCGCAAACAGGAAATTGCTGTTGCCGAGCAGAGCATCGAGCGCTACAAGCATCAGCTCGACGAGGTGCGCAACAACCGTGAATATGACACTCTGAGCAAGGAGATTGAGTTCCAGGAACTGGAGGTTCAGCTCTGCAATAAGAGGATACGCGAGGCGATGGTGAAAATCGACGAGAAGAAGCAAGACCTTGAGAAAAACAAGGAAATCATCAAAGATCGCAACATCACTCTTGAGGAGAAAAAGGGCGAACTCGATGAGATTATCGCTGAAACACGCACAGAAGAGGACCGCCTGAAGCTGAAGGCAAAGGAACTGGAGGTTAAGATTGAACCGCGACTGCTCACCAGTTTCAAGCGCATCCGCAAGAACGCGCGCAACGGTCTTGGCGTAGTTTACGTGCAGCGTGACGCTTGCGGCGGTTGCTTCAACAAGATTCCGCCACAGCGACAGCTTGACATTAAGATGCACAAGAAGATTATTGTGTGCGAGTATTGTGGCCGTATCATGATTGACCCAGAGCTTGCGGGCGTGAAACTCGATGCTCCGGTAGCAGAGGAAAAGCCAAAGCGCAAGCGCGCAATACGCAAGAAGGCAGAGGAAAAGCCTGCTGAGGATTAATCCAGCGTAATCATCTGGTTTTCAATACATGCAAAACCGCTTAACAAAGTTATTAACATAGTCGAACAAAGTTAATAAGATTGTTCAACAAAGTTAATAACTTTGTTAGGCGGTTTGCCGTTCCTTACATTCTCATTTATATACTTTTGGGCTCCAACTGCATATTAGTTGGCGTTTTACTTGTCGTTTCTTGTTCTCGTGCATGCCTCATTTCAACTTTCCGTTGCGGTATTCCCAGAGTTCAAGGGAGTTGATGATGTTCTGCCACAACACGTAACAGCCGGCTCCAACGGAGGCAACGGGGTTGAGATACATATAAGCCACCCAGATGCTTAGTGCGGTGTTTTTCTGGAAAAGAGCCTGCCCGGAGTTAATTTTCTCGCCGAAACGGGTGCCTATGGCGCGTCCGATGCCGAACTGTATGAAGCACATGATGAGCGAGAGCAGGGCAATCATGAGCAGCAACGACAACGATGCATTGCTGTGAACGATGTTCTTGACCGTTATACCGGTGGTTATCGACAGCGAAACGCCCCAGAAATAGAAGCCGAGATTAGGCTTAGAGACAATCCATTGGTGCAAAGAGTGCATGTAATGGCGTATCAGATAGCCCAGAACGAGCGGTAAAATGAGCACCATTGCCACTTTTTCCAGAATGATGAAAAAAGCCTGAAGAAACGTGATGTGTGCCTCGTGCTCGAGCAAGGGGAACACGGCAGGAATCATAAGTGCCGATGCAAACGATGAAATAAGGGTGAAGGTAGTCATCGTACTGATGTTTCCGCCCAGTTTGCCTGTAACCACAGGGGCTGCGGATGCAGACGGTCCAATGACGCAGGTGAGCACTCCTTCCCATAGAATCTTCTGCTCCATATTATCGCCAACAAAAAAAATGATGCCCACATTGGCCGCAACAAGCACTATTTGTGCCACGAGTACCCACAAATGCCAGCGGTGGGGGCGCATCTGGTGGAAGTCAACCTTACAGAAAGTGACCAGCAACGTGAGGAATACAAAGAACGGGAAGATGACGTCGAACACCGGTCCGAACCAGTTGCCTGCGGCATCCAGCGCAGGAACATAATAGAAAAGGAGGTAGCACAGCGTTCCGAGAGCGATGGCTACAGGCAGCGTCCAGTCTTTAAGAAACCTAAGCATCTATTCCTCTGTTATGTCTATCAGTTGATAAAACGGGTTCTGCACGTCCTCAGGGAAATAGGCCTTGCCGTCGTCGTCGACCCAAACGGCGATGCCACATTGCACCGCAGGATGGTCCTTAGTGAGGTGTACAGGCTTCTCAACGCCCGTTATGATGTTTCTCATTATTGCCTTTTTCATTCTATTTCTTGTTTTATTTGTTGTAATTCATTGCTTTTTGCCTGCTAAAGTGCCGTATATTCTGGTATTTCAGGCAGGAAAGTGTAGGTGTGTTTCTCGTAATCCATACGGCAGCAGATGTGCTGGAGTCCGTTGGAAACTATGAGATAATCCACATGAAGCAGCATGTTGTATGCCGTAATCTGGTCGAAAACGTGCTGGGTGAGCTGTATCGTGGGTGCCTTATACTCGATAATCATAATCGGTTGCGCCTCCTTATTATATATAATGGAGTCACAACGCAGGCGTTTCTCACCCACCCGAAGTTCCACTTCGTTAGCCATAAGTCCGGCAGGGTAGCTCTTATGCTCGGCAAGGAAGTGCATGAAATGCTGGCGCACCCATTCTTCGGGTGTCAAAGCAACGTATTTTCGGCGCAGAAAGTCGAAAATATGGGGCTTGCCATCCTTTTCTTGAATTTTTATTTCGTAATCGGGTAGGTTTAATCGAAACATTTTATTAACTTTGTATCCCAAATCTTTGTATGCCAATAATGGCAGCGCAAAGATACTCATTTTAAAGGAAACAAACGAAGAATTATGGCAGAAAAGAAGTCGTCGGTATCTTTCGATAGCGTGATGCGCGACCTCAGGGCGGGCAAATACGCACCCATCTACATCCTGATGGGCGAAGAACCGTATTATATCGACCAGATTTGCGACTTCATTTCTGAGCATGCGCTGCGCGAAGAGGAGCGCGATTTCAACCAAACTGTTGTCTTCGGTGCCGATGTTACGGCAGCTCAGGTGGCTGATATGGCGCGCCGTTATCCTATGATGGCTGAGCGTCAGGTAGTTATAGTGAAAGAAGCGCAGGCGCTGAAAAACTGGGAACAGTTAGAGCATTACGTTGAAAAACCGCTCCAGAGCACCGTTCTCGTCATCTGTCATAAGAACGGAACCATAGACGGAAGGAAGAAAATAGTTCCGATGACGCAGAAAGTGGGGGTGGTGTTCACCAGCAACAAGAAACGCGACCAGGATCTGCCTCCGTTCGTGGAGGCTTATCTCAAACAATACGGAATAAGCATTGACAATAAGTCTTCGCAGATGATAGCCGACCATATCGGCTCTGACCTCAGTCGTATGACTAGCGAGCTCGACAAGCTTAGGCTCTCGTTGAAGGAAGGGGAGAAATCAGTAACGCCCGAAATTGTTGAGAAGAATATCGGCGTAAGCAAAGACTATAATCCTTTTGAGATGCGCAATGCCATTGTGAACAGAAACGTGGAGAAGGCCAACAGGATAATGAAGTATTTCTGCAGCAACCCGAAGTCGGGTGGGCCTTATGTCATCTTGCCACAGCTCTTCAGCTATTTCCAAAATCTGATGATAGCATATTATGCTCCCAACAAAAACAACGACCAGGCTATGGCACAATACCTGGGGTTGAGAAGTGGGTGGGCTGCCCGTGACTATCTTACCGGATTAAGAAATTACTCGGGTAGGAAAGTGCTCGAAATAATTTCAAAAATAAGAGAAACGGACTCCCAAATTAAGGGTATAGGAAAGGGAAATGCCACCGATTCTGACCTGATGCAGGAACTCGTTTTCTTCATTTTGCATTAAAAATCGCCACGAAAAATGGCGATTTTTTTCTAGAATCACGTTTTTTCAAGACATGATTTTTTAGCGTAATCCCTATTGTTTTCAATGAGTTTGGAGAAAAACTCCTCTCCATTTTGGGGCATATTTTTAAGCATTTTGCCGCCAGTTCATAAATCACTCGTTTTTATCGAAAAAACGATAATTTAGAGGTGAGGAATTTACCCTTCACATTCTTTTGCATTTGTAGATGTAAACTTTTAAATCAAAAATATCAAACATTTAAACCAAATGTTACATTTTAAAATCCTAAATATATCTCTTGTGAATACGATATCACATAGTTGAATTTGTGTTTTGATTTAAATACCAAAACATTTAAATTGTAAATAACAATTTTATTCATCACGTTTTATTGTTTCATAACTTACTATCACTCAGTTATTTAATTATAATTTATATAGTAAACACTATAATGTATTCTGGTGTTTAATCATCTAAAACTGCATAAATGGCCGCTTAGAGAATTTTGCATCATAAATAACTAAATAACAGTCAATATTTTATGAAATCCCTATAAATAAGGGGTTTGTAACGATTTAATACCCTAAATTTACATTTGTATTTATAAATCAACATCTTTAAAAATACAAATTAAAGATTCAAAAGTTTAAATTTAAAAACCGATAGTTTGAAATTTAAAATATTTCTTCAAATGTTTGGATGTTTAAATATTTTGCTTTACCTTTGTAAACCGAAAGAAAAATCGCCAAAATTGGCAAAAAATTGACTCGTTAGTAAATGAAAGACAGAATTCGACTGGTTATGGAGAGCCAGCATATGACTCAACAGACGTTCGCTCAGTTCATAGGAATTTCACCTGCGGCGCTGAGCAGTATCTTCAATGGTCGCACCAATGCAACACTAAACACCGTTGAGGCTATAAAGTCAAAATTGCCGTTGCTCAATAGCGACTGGTTGCTCTTCGGTAAAGGCAAGATGTATGATGATGCATCACAAGATGACTCTACTGCCACCCCAACGGTTCAGCAACCTGGTGAACAGATGCTGGATTTTAACGACCAAGACACAAACGGTACGGTCTATCCATCCCAACATGCACCTGTTGGTGGTGTTAATCGTGCCCAACAGGTGACTCAACGGCAGGTGGTAAAGCCTGAAATTAAATATGCAGAGCGTCCTCAGAGGCATATAACTGAGATAAGAGTCTATTTTGATGACCTCACCTACGAGAGTTTTGTGCCCAAGAAATGACAATGTTTCTTTGTTAATAATATATGAATAATCATTTTTGAGACTGTTACAAGCCGTTTGTAATGCTATTACAGATGGCTTGTAATGTCTTTACAGATGACTTGTAATCGTGTTACAAGTCGCTTGTAATGTTTAATGATGCGGCTAATTTCTTTGTCATTAGTCATTATTTCTCATTTTTTTTGTCTAATTTTGCCGAAAAATTCAGGCAAATGAAGAAATACATACTTGACTTAACGGTTTCTGAGGTGTGCAGGATTAACGATAAGTATGTGCTTATCAAACTGACACATGCAGAGAAACTGCCCCCTATGGTACCCGGACAGTTTGTCGAGGTGCGCGTAGATGGCTCGCCCACAACGTTCCTTCGCCGTCCTATTTCAATTAATTTCGTTGATTATGACAGTAACGAACTGTGGCTTCTCGTGGCTGCTATTGGTGACGGAACACGCCGCTTGGCAGAACTGAAAAAGGGCGAAACAGTCAACTGCGTGTTGCCTCTGGGACGCGGTTTCACCATTCCTGAACAGCGCGATGCACGTTTGTTGCTCGTTGGTGGCGGCGTTGGTGTTGCTCCATTGCTTTATATGGGCAAGGTTATGCGTGACCGCGGAATGGAGCCCACGTTCCTTCTCGGTGCCCGCAGCGCCTCTGATTTGCTGCTCCTTGACGAATTCCGCAAGTATGGTCGTGTGCTCATTACCACAGAAGACGGTACTGCTGGAGAGCGCGGTTTTGTTACCAACCACAGCGTATTGGGTGAAGAACGTTTCTCGCTTATAAGCACCTGCGGTCCTAAGCCAATGATGATGGCTGTTGCCCGCTATGCTGCTAAGGCGCAGATAGAATGCGAAGTGAGTCTTGAAAACATGATGGCATGTGGCGTTGGTGCCTGTCTTTGCTGCGTTGAAGACACTACCGAGGGCAATGTGTGCGTCTGCAAGGAGGGTCCGGTGTTCAATATCAGGCAGTTGAAGTGGAACTAAAGTTGTTTTGGAGTTATGAAGTGACTCTTTTACTCCTTATAATATAAATAAGATATGGCAAATATAAGCGTAAAGATAGGTGATTTACAGTTGAAGAACCCTGTGATGACGGCTTCTGGAACCTTTGGATATGGTCCTGAGTTTGCAGATTTTGTACCTCTCGAAGAGATAGGAGGAATTATCGTGAAGGGCACGACTCTTCATCCGCGTCAAGGCAACCCATACCCCAGAATGGCTGAAACGCCACAAGGGATGCTCAACTGTGTGGGCTTGCAGAACAAGGGGGTTGACTATTTCTGCGAACATATCTATCCTGAGGTAAGCAAGATAGACACTAATATAATTGTTAACGTAAGTGGTTCAAGTATAGACGATTATGCCGAATGTGCCGCTCGCATCGACGCTTTGGAGAAGATACCGGCTATAGAACTCAACATCTCATGCCCTAATGTCAAGCAGGGCGGAATGGCATTCGGTGTTACCTGCGATGGCGCAGCTAGCGTTGTGCGTGCCGTTCGCGAGCGTTATCATAAAACGTTGATAGTCAAGCTGTCGCCTAATGTTACGAGTATTGCTGACATTGCTAAGGCGGTCGAGGCTGAAGGGGCAGATAGTGTGTCGTTGATAAACACGCTTATGGGAATGGCTATAGACATTGAGAAGCGTCGTTCGCTGCTTAGCATCGGCACAGGCGGGCTCAGCGGCCCTGCTGTAAAGCCCGTGGCGTTGCGTATGGTGTGGCAAGTGGCTAAGGCTGTCAAGATACCTGTTGTTGGACTTGGTGGCATCTGTAACGCCCGCGATGCAATAGAGTTCCTTATGGCGGGTGCAACGGCAATAGAGATAGGCACGGCCAATTTCCTTGATCCACAGGTTACAGTAAAGGTGGCTCGCGGTATCAGCGACTGGCTCGATGCCCACGGATGCCATAATGTAAGTGAGATTATCGGTGCTTTAGAGGATTGATATTTGAAAAATACCTTTTTGTGGTATTCGAGAATTAAAGAGCATAGGAGTTTAGACAACCCTTTTTAAGTGTGAGAAGTTATATCTGACGCTTATGGAAACTGACCTAATTGTCTAAACTCTTATATTTTTTTGCTCCCTTTATTTCCAAACAAAAAGAGGGCGGCCAAACAGCCGCCCTCAACCAACACAAAAACTAAATTAGACTTAATTGACAGTCGTGATTTTCACAAACCTCCGCTGTCGAGTGCAAATTTACTAATATTTATTTTATCTGCAAATAATTTCCCCTTTTTTTAACATAATATAGACTTAGGGAGCAATTTTCACAGTTTTTGCAATCAAATAATGGTCGAGAATGGTGATGGCTGCCATCGCCTCCACTATAGGGACCGCTCTTGGAAGCACACAGGGGTCGTGCCTTCCACGTGCCTTTAGTATTGTCTCGTTCCCATCTAAATCGATGGTTTGTTGTTCTTTCAGAAGCGTTGCCACCGGTTTGAATGCCACTCGGAAGTAAATGTCCTGTCCGTTGCTTATTCCGCCTTGTATGCCTCCGCTGTGGTTTGTTAGTGTTTCAGGTCTTTCCGTACTGCTGTTGTAGCCCTTGAAGATGTCGTTTTGCTGGCTGCCGCGCGTCAAAATACTGTCGAAACCGTTACCATACTCAAATCCTTTAGCGGCATTAATGCTAAGCATAGCAGCGCCAAGGTCGGCATGAAGCTTTCCGAACTCTGGTTCTCCGAGTCCTACAGGACATCCTTTTATTACGCATGTTATGACGCCTCCCACGGTATCTCCTTCGGCTTTTACCTCGGCAATAAGCTGTTCCATTTGCCTTGCCTTGTCCTGGTCGGGACATCTCACGATGTTGTCCTCAATCTTAGAGAGGTCATATCGGGTGTAATCCTTATCTAACGCGATGTCTGCCACTTGGGAGGTGTAGGCACATATCTTGACACCTATCTGACGCAAAGCCAGTTTTGCCAGGGCTCCTGCCACGCAACGACTTATAGTGATGCGTGCAGACGAGCGTCCGCCGCCGCGATGGTCACGCACTCCATACTTGTTATAATAGGTAAAATCGGCATGGGAAGGTCGGAATAGGCAGCGCATGTTCTCATAGTCTTGCGAGTGTTGGTTGTCGTTGCGGACAATGAAACCGATGGGAGTTCCTGTTGATTTCCCCTCGAAGACACCGCTCAGCAGTTCCACGCTATCGTTTTCCTTACGGTCGGTGGTGATGTGGCTCTGTCCTGGCCGCCTCCTGTTCAGTTCCGCCTGTATAAACTCTAAGTCGATGTCGATGCCAGCCGGCATGCCGTCAACAACGCCGCCTATAGCCTCACCATGGCTTTCGCCAAAGGTGGTGAGCGTGAAAATATGACCAAAAGAATTGCGCATATTCCTAACTTCTAACTCCTAATTTCTAACTCCTAACTCCTAACTCAAATCACTTGCAACCGCCACAACCGCAGTCGCCATTTTTGTTGCAACCGCCTTCTCCGCCGTTGCAACCACCTCCGCAACCGCCACATCCTTCACCGCTCATCTGTGCTATGAGACTCTGGATTTCCTCAGTGGTCGCCTCGCGGTTCTCAACGACGTGACCGCTGAATTTCAGAGACTTACCAGCAAGAGGGTAGTTGAGGTCTACCTTAACATGGTTTTCTGTAACGTCAACTATTGTGGCCTGGAATCGCTGTCCTTCCTCGTTCATGAGTGGAACAACGGCTCCCGGGAATATTCTTTTATTGTCGAAATGACCGTCAATCATAAAAATATCGCGCTCAAGTTCCACTACTGCCTCCTCGTCATGGTCTCCGTAAGCATCCTCTTTAGCAATGGTTATCTCGAAATTCTCGCCATTCTGCTTGCCAACAAGGGCTTCCTCGAATGCAGGAAGTACCATTTCGAAGCCGCTGAGGAATCTATATGGTTCTTGCTCTGTTGCCTCTTCTATGAACTCTTCCTTGCCGTTTTCAATTGTATAGAGCTTATATGCCACAGCAATATACATGTTCTTTGTTTTCTCTTCCATTTTACTTGTTTTTATTCATTATGGGTGCAAAGTTAACGAAAATATTCGACAAACGTTGAAAAAAGGAACAAAAAGACAATTAAAGGTATTTGAACGTATCACGTTTTCTTTTGATTTACGTCAAATAATAGTGCTGTTTGCGCAAACAGTAAGCAAAAAGCCATTGTGAGTTTGAATTTGTTACTAACTTTGCACCCGAAATCAAGAGCATCCCCACTGCTCTAAACCGTGTGAAACGGTAATAATATAGAAAGGGATAACATTTTAATAATAAACAGGTTGAGGCACAGTGTGGGGTATATGCCAAAAACCATAGAATAAATTAATTAATAAATTATGAAAAAGATTGTTTTAACAGTAGTGGCAATGCTTAGCATGACTATGGCATTTGCAGAGGGTGAGAATGTGAACAACACAAACGAGATGGAGGCTTATACAATCTCTATCAACACCAAGAAACTTAGTGAGACCCTGGGTCTTAACCGTGACCAGGCAGAGGCAGTGGCAGACATCGAGAAGAACTTCAGCGCTGCTATGATGAACATTGGCCAGGCTAATAAGGAGTCACGTCCAGAGATGCTCCAGAATGCTCTGAAGACCAACCTAGGTTACATGCACTCAATTCTCAACGACAAGCAGTATCGCAAGTATCTGCTGTTGCTCAACATGACTCTCACAAACCGTGGATTGAACTTCTAAAAATAGAAATCCTGTATATTTCCCTGCTTCTGTCAAACAGAGGCAGGGATTTTTTATGAAATAACATTTGCATGTCTCGCTTTTTTTCATTTACTTTGCATGCGTAAAACCATTGGCCAATGAAAAGAGCGTTGCTGATACTTTTCACTACTCTTATAGTGCTCCCCTCTATAGCACAGCAGGTGGCATCTAAAAAGATGTCCGCCATGGTGCGAATGGTGGCAAATATAGAGAATAATAATCATGTTCGCTCTTTAAATAAAGCAAAAGTTATTGCTTTTGAGAATACACCTTCTTTATGCGCTTTTGTTCGGATAAAAGGTGATGCTGATGCTATTTTTAATAGGTATGGGTGCCGTCGTCTTGCAACTTTTGGCGACATATATATTGCAGACATTCCTGTGGGAAGTCTTAATGCTATGGCGTGCGAGCGTAATGTGTTGCGCATAGAGGCGTCGCCGTCAAGAACAGGAATGCTGGAGAGGTCGTCCTCCGTTGTAGGAGCAGACAAAGTGCATGCAGGAACATCGTTGCCACAGGCATTCACAGGTGCTGGAGTTGTTGTTGGAATTGTTGACATTGGGTTCGACCTTACCAACCCTAACTTCTATAATGAAGACCAGTCGCAATACAGGATAGTGCGTTTCTGGGACATGCTTTCCACCGACACTATCGGCAGCGATAAGTATGTTGGTGCCGATTACACTGCAAAGGACGAGATACTCGCCTACCAGCACTCCCGCGATGGTCTGCTTTTCGGGCATAGTGCGCATACGCTTGGCGCTCTTGCCGGCACGGGATATGGCACCCCATATCGCGGAATGGCATACGAGAGCGAGATAGTGGCAACGAGCAATGCCGTCACAAGCGATACTGTATTTATAAAAAAAGAAGACCGCTATAAATATACCTCTGCGACGGACGCACTCGGTTTCAAGTACGCTTTCGACTATGCCGAGTCACAGGGTAAACCTTGTGTGGTGTCGTTTAGCGAAGGTGGTTCGCAGGCACTCGACTCAGACGAGCAGTTAAACTATGAGGTGCTGCGTCAGATGACTGGTCCTGGACGGATAATAGTGGCCTCTGCGGGCAACGAAGGACATTATCAGAACTATATTTATAAGGCTGCGGGCACTCAAGGGCAGGGCACCTTCGTTTTGGGAAGCTCAGACAAGGTGCTGTTCCGTGCTTCTACAGATGGCGATTTCACGCTTCGTTTTAATGCTTATGACGATGCGAAGAACGCCGTTAGTGTGGAATATTCGTTCTCAGACATCCTTGCAGATGCCGACTCTCTTATCAATGACACCGTTGTTTTTTACGGTAGGGAATATGCTATTGCGCTTGGTGCCTATCCTAATGTCTTTCAGGAGAACCGCGTGATGCTCGACGGTATGCTGAAGTCGCTTGACGGCGAGTTAGGCCATGTCACCCCAGTCTCCATGCAGTTGCTGGGACTGGAGTCAGATGTGGAATTGTTCCGTATTTCAGGATTGTTTTTAGGCAGTAGCACAGACCCGTCTCTAAACAATGCGGTGAAGTCACACACCATCAATGCCCCCAGTAGTGCGCCTGCTGTGATATGCGTCGGAGCGTCCACCTATTGCCCCAGATATACTAACTATTGGGGAGATGAGCAAGAGAATTACGACAAAGAGGAGGGCGTGATAGCATACTATTCCAGCAGAGGACCTACCTACGACGGGCGCATTAAGCCAGATGTAGTGGCACCAGGAACGAACATCATGACCACATCTAGCAGTTTCGTTTATGAAAATACACCATATCCCGCATCAACTGTGGCGTTGAGTGAGTTCAACGGGCGCACCTATCCTTGGCTAGCAACACAGGGAACATCGCTCTCGACACCTATCGTTGCGGGCTGCATAGCATTGTGGCTGCAGGCAGATCCAACGCTTACTCCCGATGATATCATAAACCTTTTCCGTGAGACATGCAATCATCTGGACGCCTCTCTTACCTATCCTAATAATATATATGGTTATGGCGAGATTGACGTTTATCGCGGATTGCTGCACATTCTCGGTATCGACGGCATTGAAGGCATCTCACAAGAGCAACCGCGTGGTGTCACTTTCGCCCTTGAAAACGGTTCACGGTTGCGCATTTCGTATAAGCGAACAACAGAAGCATCTACTCAGTTGCGCATCTATAATACTGCAGGCACCCTTCTGCTCACTCAGCAACTCCCTTCAGGACAAGAGTCATCGCTTGTGGATATGTCGTCGCTTCCCGCTGGAGTATATGCAGTTCAGCTCACATCGTCAGACCCGATGGTGTCCGGCTCAACTCTTGTACGTATTGTTGAGCGCTGAGTGTTGAGCGAAGTTAGTTTTAATTGTCTTTTGTCGCTCAATGCTCATCGCTAACCTCTCAACGTTATAAAAAACCATTATTTTTAGGTATTGCACGAATTCTGTTTTCCTTTTAACTTTGCACCCGAAAAAGTCAAACAATTAATTTTTAACGAAAAAGGAAAATGGGAAAGACAATAGTAGTTTACGGTTCTTCTACCGGAACATGCGAGGCAATCGCAGGAAAAATCGCAGAAAAACTCGGCGTTGAGGCAATTAATGTTTCTGACCTCACCGCAGACGTTATCGCAGAGAATGACAACCTGCTCATCGGCACTTCCACATGGGGTGCAGGAGAGTTGCAGGACGACTGGTACGATGGTGTTGACACGCTGAAAGGTGCCGACCTTTCGGGCAAGGTGGTTGCAGTTTTCGGCTGTGGCGACTCAGCAAGTTATAGCGACACGTTCTGCGGTGCTATGAAGGAGCTCTACGATGCAGCAAAGGCTGGCGGCGCAACTGTCGTGGGCGAGGTAGACATCGACGGTTACACCTTCGACGACTCTGACGCTGTTGTTGACAATAAGTTTGTGGGACTTGCCCTCGATGACATCAATGAGGACGACAAGACCGACGGCCGCATCGACGCATGGCTGGAGCAGATTAACGGAAGCCTGAAATAATTAATGAATATGAAAGCTGAGGTGATGCCTATAGACATGAAGGTGCTCATGAACCACATTTATGAGTATAAGAAAGGAGTGCGCAATATGGTGCTCTTCACCTTCAACAAGCGATATGAGGAGTATGCGCTCCGCCGTCTTGAGCGTCAGGGCATCAACTACATTGTTCAGCCCGTGGGCAACGACAGGCTGAACCTTTTCTTCGGCAAACGCGAGTGTCTTGATGCCATCCGCGTTATGGTCACACGACCGCTCAACCAGCTATCTCCCGAAGAAGACTTCATTCTCGGAGCGATGTTGGGCTACGATATATGTGCGCAGTGCGAACGCTATTGCGAGCGAAAGTGTCGCAGGTGCAAGCAGGCGCAGTAGTAATGAACCCCCGATAACTATAAATGATGGAATGTAAGTAATAAACTTTTTAGAATCTTGTTCGCTAAATAAAATTCATAATGTTTTTGTATAATAAGCAGGGGCGGCTCGTGAGAGTCGCCTTTTGTGTGCAATACGCTTTCTTTATGTTGATAAATAATTATCAAAGTGAGTTTTTTCTTGCAGATATCAAGAAAAGTTGCTATCTTTGGCGCGTAAATATTTGAACATCATGAAGAAGACCTTATCTATCATTGCCACTGTGCTGGTGATTCTGGCTGTGGCTTGCTATTTCTTTAACCCAAGCAGGGCGCGCCATATTGACGCCATAACAGAGCATTATGCAGAGTTGCTTAACAGTGATGCCCAGGTGGTTGTTGACGCCCGTTCTTATTCTCGTGTGGTGCTTAACCATGCGCTTGAGTATAACAACTATTATGTATGCAGCAGCAGCAAGATGCTTGGCGAGCCGTTGTCCTTCGGCATCCTCGGCTATGTCTTTGTGCTGGACAAGTAGGATTTTAAGAGGGAGTTAGAAGGAGATAGAGGGAGAAAAAAGGAGATAGAGGACAAATGTTCCGTTGCATTTGCGGCGAGAAAACCGCACAACGCCATTTGTCCTCTATCTCCTTCTACTTTTTTTATCTCCCTCCTTTTACGGCATCAGCAGGTCGAAGAAGAGCAGTGCTGCCGCTGTGGCGCGCGGCACTCCTTGTGCCTTGCCGCAGTATGAGCCGCCACGGTCGTAAACGCTGCCGTCGCTTCTCACCTCACCCTTGTATGAACCGCCGCGGTCGTATACTTTTCCGTCGCTGGTTATCTTGCCGCAGTACGAGCCGCTACGGTCGTAATAACTGCCGCTGCTTATCTTTCCGCGATACGAGCCGCTACGGTCGTAGATATACCCGTTGCTTCTCACCTCGCCCTTGTACGAGCCACTGCGGTCGTATATCTTTCCGTTGCTGTCCACCTTTCCCTCATACGAGCCGCTTCTGCTGTAAATGCTTTGTCCGAAAGAGAGCATCGGAACCAGCGCTAATGCCATCATCACCAATAGTTTTTTCATAAGCCAATATGTTTTCTTTGTTATACTTTTGTTTATTTATTAGATTCTTTTCTCGTCTAATCGTTTAATTCTGCTGCAAATATACAGAAAAATCTTGGTAACCACATTCCATGCGCAATAAAAATTTGGAAGTTTGGATTCTTTTTAATAAATTTGCAGCGTATATATATGATGAAAGACAAAGGTGAAAGTCAGGAGGAGAATGCCAGGTCGGAAATCATATGAATGTCTAATGCACAGACCTGCTTTTGCAATTAAAAGTAACTAATAATATAAGGTATGAAAAAGACTAGTTTTATTATTCTTATGCTTGCGGCAATGCTGCTGGCATCGTGTGGAACAGCATCTAAGGTGCCCGTCACGGGCAGAACCCATCGCCTTTCAGTGACCGACGAGTATATGCTCAGCCTGAGCACACAGCAGTACGGCGAGTATATGAAGAAGGCAAAGCCCTCTACCAACCAGGCCAACACAGCCATGGTGAAGCGTGTGGGCCAGCGTCTGGCTAATGCTGTGGAGACTTATCTGCGCAATCACGGCTTTGCCAACGAGGTGAAGAACTTCAAGTGGGAGTTCAATCTTGTTCAGGACCAGCAGGTAAATGCTTTCTGCATGCCTGGCGGTAAGATCGTGGTGTACGAGGGCATTCTCCCTGTAACCAAAGACGAGGCGTCGCTTGCCATCGTGCTGGGGCATGAGATAGCCCATGCTGTGGCAAAGCACTCGGCAGAGCAGTTGAGCAAGGCGCAGCGTGCACAGACGGGACTAGCCATTGGCGGTGCGGTGCTCTCTTCTGTTGCCGGTTCTGAACTGGGACAGCTGGGAACACAGGTGGCAAGCTACGGCATACAGTTGTCACAGCTGAAATATTCGCGCGACAACGAGAGTGAGGCCGACCACATGGGACTGGTATTTGCTGCAATGGCGGGATACGACCCTGCAGTTGCGGTGACCTTCTGGCAGCGTATGGCTCAGAGTTCCACCGCTACTACAGCCTCATGGCTCAGTTCTCACCCGAGTGATGCAAAGCGTGTCAAGGACATTCAGGGATGGCTGCCGGAGGCACAGCAGTATTACAAAGGTCTTAAGAAATAGTCCGTTGCAATGAACCTGCTCACAGCCATAATAAAAGCAAAGCGCCCGAGCAGGATTAAGGACATGCCGGCGCTGGTGAATACCTTCCTCTGCAGGAAGGGATTCTCCGGCATAACGCTTTTCGGACGTATCTTCACCAACGAGCAGGGCATAGCCGACTATCTGAACGCTCGCAACTCGGTGATGAAGAACCACGAGATGATACACCTGAGACAGGCGCAGAACACGGCGAACAACTGGCTGTGTTTCTACGCCCTCTATGGTTACTACTGGCTGAAGGGCGCGTGTCTCAACCGCAAGCGCAAGAATCTTGCCTATTATCTCAACCCCTTTGAGATGGAGGCATACATTCACGAGGGCAATCTCCGCTATCTTGAGCAGTTCGAGAAGGGAGCACCGGGGTGGCGCGAGTACCGTCGCATGAGCATCCCCAAGCGTTACAGGCTGATGATGAAGAAGGGTAAGATACCTGGCCCGTCAAAAAGTGGATGGAGGTGAGAATTAAGAATTAAGAGGTGAGAATTAAGAATTACGCATTACGCATTAAGAATTACGCATTATAAAAATGGGAATAATAGATTATTTCACTCAAAATCTGTGGCAGTTCTGGGCAATCATGGCCTTCCTGCTGCTTATACTGGAACTTACAAGTGGTGATTTCTTCATCCTTTGTTTCGCCATTGGTGCTGCGATAACAACGTTGCTGTCGCTCACGGGCATGGGCTTTCTGTGGCAGTTGCTGCTCTTTGCAGTCCTCTCCGTGCTGTGCCTGTTCTTCGTGCGCCCTGTGATGTTGCGCTATTTCCACCGCAACGACCCCGACCGCAAGAGCAATGCCGACGCCCTGATAGGACAGGAGGGTAGGGTGAGCGAGACCATCGTTGCCGACGGTTATGGCCGCGTGGCTATTGACGGTGACGATTGGAAAGCCGTTTCTGCCGACGGCCGCGAGATTGCCAAGGGCAGCAAGGTGCGTGTGGTCAGCCGCGACAGCATCATCATTACCGTGGAGAAAGAATGAAAAGAAGGAGGAATGTGGAAGGAAGAATGAAGAAGGAAGAATGAAGAAGGAAGAATGAGGAAGGAGGAGGGAGGAAGGAGAACGCCTTCTTGTAAAGGACATTAATAAGTTATCAGAGAATATTTCTGTTCTCCCTCCTCTCTCCTCCTTACTCCCTCCTCCCAAAACAATAAAAAAACATCATAATTATGGAATACATGAATACAACACTTATTGTGATTATCGTGATAGTGCTGCTGGCACTGTTACTCGTGAAGAAGAGTCTCGTCATCATCTCTCAGAGCGAGACAAAGATAGTAGAGCGACTGGGACGTTACCATGCAACGCTGCAGCCGGGTATCAACATCATCATACCGTTCTTCGACAAGGCGAAGGAGATTGTGACGCTGCGCAACGGACGCTACACATACAGCAATTCCATCGACCTCCGCGAGCAGGTGTACGACTTCGACAAGCAGAACGTTATCACCAAGGATAACATCCAGATGAAAATCAACGCACTGCTCTATTTCCAGATCGTTGACCCCTTCAAGGCGGTGTATGAAATCAATAACCTGCCCAACGCCATCGAGAAACTGACACAGACAACGCTCCGTAACATCATCGGAGAACTGGAGCTCGACCAGACGCTGACATCACGCGACACCATAAACACCAAGCTGCGTGCCGTGCTCGACGACGCCACTAACAAGTGGGGTATCAAGGTGAACCGCGTCGAACTGCAGGACATCACACCGCCCGAGAGCGTGCTCAATGCCATGGAGAAGCAGATGCAGGCAGAGCGTAACAAGCGTGCCACCATCCTCACCAGCGAGGGACAGAAGCAGGCTGCCATACTGCAGTCGGAGGGAGAGAAAACCTCTACCATCAACCGCGCCGAGGCAGACAAGCAGCAGGCTATCCTGCGTGCCGAGGGAGAGGCAACAGCACGCATACGCAAGGCAGAGGCAGAGGCCATCGCGATACAGAAGATTACCGATGCCGTGGGACAGAGCACCAACCCTGCCAACTACCTCCTCGCACAGAAATACATCCAGATGATGGAGCAACTCGCTCATGGTCCGCAGACGCGCACCGTTTACCTGCCTTACGAGGCCACCAACCTCCTCGGCTCCATCGGTGGCATCAAGGACTTGTTTAAAGCAGCAGAGTAGCAATGAAGAAAATATGTATCGTGGCTGGAGCACGGCCAAATTTCATTAAGGTGGCACCGCTCATCCGCGCCATCGACAAGACCGACGATATCTGTTACCGTCTCGTATATACCGGCGCGAGCGACGACCCCACTCTCGAGGGCACACTCTTCAGCGACCTCCAGATAGCGCGCCCCGATGTCTTCCTCGGTGTCGACTGCGTCAGTCTCAATGAAATCACAGGAAGGGTGATGAGCGCCTTCGAGGTTTATCTGCAGGAGAACCCTGCCGATGTAGTCATCGTTGTCGACGACCTCGCGTCCACTATGGCTGCCGCTATCGTGGCTAAGAAGCAGGGCGTCAAGCTGGCACACCTCGTGGCAGGCACCCGCTCTTTCGACATCAAGATGCCAAAGGAAATCAACCGTCTCGTCATCGACGGACTTTCCGACCTCCTCTTCACCGCAGGCATGAGCAACAACAGCATCACTAACCGCGAGGGTACAGAGCAGAGCCGCGTCTATATGGTGGGAAATATCCTCATCGATAACCTCCGCTTCAATCACAACCGCTGGCAGCGTCCCCAGGTGTTCGACACCATGCAGTTGCGCGAGGGCGAATATATCGTCTTCACTCTAAACCGCAAGGCACTCCTTGCCGACCGTCTTAACCTGCAGTCCATGCTGCAGTCGGTGGTCGAGAAGTCGGGTGGTGTGCCTGTCGTGGCATCCCTGCGCGGCAAGGCGAAGGAGGTGGTGGAGCAGTTGCTTGCCAATATCGACGGCGGCAGCCGTGTGAGCATCATCGAGCCGCTGGGCTATCTCGAGTTCGGCTACCTCACGCTCCATGCCCGTGGCATCATCACCGACTCCGGCAATGTTGCTGAGGAGGCTACGTTCAACGGCGTGCCGTGCATCACCCTCAACAGCTACACCGAGCATATCGAGACCGTGAAGGTAGGCACCAATGTCCTCGTGGGCGAAGATGCCGAGCAGCTGGCACTTGCCGTCGAGACCCTTGTGGGTGGCCGCTGGAAGCAAGGCAACATCCCCGACCGCTGGGACGGCCGTTCCGCCGAGCGCATCGTCAGCATACTGCTCAACGCCTGAGGTACAAAGGGGAAAGACTAGACAGAAATTATAATAATTAGTATAACACTACTGTCCGGTTAAATCTTTGAAAAGATTCGAAACCTTTGAATGCCCAGAAAACATCAAATGATTCTCACATTTTATGAATGAAAGTGTTGATGAGCGATGACTCCCATTAGAGCATACATTAACTTTGTTTATCCCCAAAGACTCGCATGAGTCGAAGTTTTTATCTACTTTTGCAGAAATAAATAGACAGATAAATCGGAATTATTATGAATAGGCTGAAGCTTCTTAGATTCCTTTTTGCCCTTTCCGTTTTGCTTGCGGTGTTTTTTGGCATTTTGCTCATTGTCAAGGATATGACGGACGGTGTACTTGGCAGAATAGGGCTGTGGTGTGGATTTATCTCACAACTACTTCTTGCAGTGGTTATGTATTCTGAGATAAGAAAGGCAAAGAAGGGACAGAACAACTAAACTCCAAGGAAGAGAAAAGAAAGATGTAAGTGACGTTTTGATGCCAAAATGGGGTAAAATGAATATACCTCTCCTAAAAGAAAAATAGAAGACCCGTACGAGTCTTCTATTTCCCTTTTTATCATTCCCTTTTTAGTTCTTACAACTGGCTCTCACTCTTTGAGAACGTGTCACCCTGACGCAGGTCACCCGTCTGCAATCCCAGTTTCAGCCATTTCATGCGCTGAGCAGATGTACCGTGAGTGAAGCTCTCAGGCACGCTGCGTCCCTGCGCCTTCTCCTGCAGGTAGTTATCACCTATCTGGTGAGCGCACTGTATAGCCTCCTGAAGGTCGCCGTCCTCCAGCGAGCCGAACATCTTCTGCTCGTAGTGACCCCATACGCCCGCGTAGAAGTCAGCCTGCAGCTCTATCCTCACGCTCAGCTTGTTCTGGTCCACCTTGTTCATTCTCGACATCTGTGCGTGCGCCTTGTCCAGCGTCTTCAGCAGGTGCTGCACGTGGTGTCCCACCTCATGCGCTATCACATAAGCGTAGGCGAAGTCACCGTCCGCACCCAGCTGACGTTTCATGGAAGTGAAGAACGAGAGGTCTATATACAACTTCTCGTCGGCAGAGCAGTAGAACGGTCCCACCTGTGCGTTGCCCTGTCCGCATGCCGTCTGCACAGCACCCGTGTAGAGCACCATTGTAGGAGCGCGATACTCTCCCAGTCCATTCTCCTTGAACACCTGAGTCCACACGTCCTCCGTGCTTGCCAGCACCTTCTTCGAGAACGCCGCCAGTTCCTCCTCCTCCTGGGTGAACTCCCTGTCCGTCTGCTCTTCCACGCCGCCGCCCGTGATCATCTGTGTTCCCACGTTCTGAATCACGTCGCCGAGGTTACCGCCCGAGAGGAAAGTGATAATAGCAATGAGGATAATACCTCCAATACCCATGCCGGCTTTTGCGCCGCCGCTCATTCTTCGGCGGTCGTCCACGTTGCCGCTTTCTCTTCTTCCGTCTAATTTCATATTCTTATAGAATTAATTGTTTGATAAATTATGGCACAAAGTTACAATTTTAATCTGAAACTTCCAAATTAAATCGCACTACAAGCGGCAAATGGTCGCTGAAACCCTCGCTGTACCGCCTTCCGCGGTAGTTCCTCGCCGGTGTCAGTCCCCCGTATCTCCCGTCCTCCTCCATCAGGAAATGCTCGTCGGCGATGCGTGCCGCCGCCACCCTCCGTGCCATCGTCTCCGTCGCCATCACATGATCTATGCTGCGCCACTCCCCCTGGAACTTATAAGTACCCTTTGCCCCGTTGCTCCCTCGCGCCTCCCGGGTGATGTTCTGCATGCCGTGACGGTACAGCAGTTGCGGTGCCTCGTTGTCATGATAGTCGTTGAAGTCGCCCGCCACTATCACCGCCGCCCCTGGCGTTACGGTGCATATAGAGTCGATATGTGCCGCCAGCGTCTCTGCCACCCTCACCCTGTGCTTCCGTGTGGCGCGTTCCCCGCCGTACCTGCTTGGCGCATGCACCACGAACACATGCAGCGTGTCGCCGTTTGCCGTCATCCCTTTAGCATACAAGATGTCGCGTGTCGGGCGCATCCCCACTAGTGGCATCACCCTTATGCTGCCGCTGCTGATGAGACGGAACGTGGTGGGGCAGTAGAGCAGCGCCACGTCTATGCCCCTTCTGTCGTTGCTCTCCGTCATCACATAGTCGTAGCGTGCCTTGCGCAGCAGCGACCTCCTTGTCAGGTCGTGCATGCACGAGTCGTTCTCCACCTCGCACAGCGCCACGAGGTCAGGCAGTCGCCATCCTGTGCTGTCCTCCCCGCATGCTATTATCTCCTGTCCTATGCTGTTCAGTTTCCGCCAGTAGCGTCGTTGTGTCCAGTGCCTATCGCTCTCCGCAGTCCATTCCCTGTCCTCCTTCAGCGAGTCATGCCTTGTGTCGAAAAGATTCTCGCAGTTCAGTTCCACCACCGTGAACGGCGTTGTTCTTGGGTGATGGGTGCTTGGTGTTTGGTGATGGGTGTCAGACACCATTTCCTGTCCGCATGCTATGGAGCACACGGCAAATAACAATGTGGTTAGCCAACATATATTACCTAAATGCCAGCACCAAACACCCCTTATCCAGCACCTGTCACACATGCCTGTTATTTCTTTATCTCTATGTCGCGCTTTACGTTGTTGCGTATCTTGGCGAGGTAGTTCTTCATGCCCTCGGCGTCTTTGTTGTCGATGATCTCGAGGAGTTCCTTGAGTTCGGTGCGTATCTTGGCGACGTTCTCGCTGGTGTAGGGGTTGAAGAGGACCTCCTGCAGGAGGAAGTCGTCCTCGTTGAGCACTCCCTTGGCGATGCGCATGTGTCGCTTGAATGTTGTTCCGGGCGCGTCCTGGTGTTTCATGACGGCGGCGAAGACGAAGGTGCTGACGAAGGGTATGGAGAGGGAGTAGGCGACGGTGCGGTCGTGTTCCTCGAAGGAGTACTCGTAGATGTTGAGTCCCAGTTTGGTGTAGAGGTCCTTGAAGAAGAGCCGTCCTATGAAGTCGCCCTCGTTGATGATGATGGCGTTCTCCTCTGACAGTTGGTTGAGGTTGGCGAAGGTAGGACCGAACATGGGGTGTGTGGAGGCGTAGTGCATGCCCGTTGTCTCGTAGAACTCCTTGAGTCCTGTCTTCACCGACGAGATGTCGCTGATGATGCAGTCCTTGGGGAGGTATGGTATGACCTCCTTGAAGGCTGGTATGGTGTATTTTACCGTCACGGCATTGATGACGAGCTCTGGCTTGAACTCGCGTATCTCCTCCAGTTCGGTGAAGCGCAGCGTGTTGTATGTGAAGCGCAGTCGTCTGGGGTCTTTCTCGAATACTGCTGTCTCGTGCTCGAAGCTGAGCAGGTCGAGGAAGAAGCTTCCCATCTTTCCTGCTCCTAATACTAATATTCTCATTGTTTCGTTTTTAGCCCCCTAAGTTAGGGGGTTGGGGGTCTGAACAAGCACATTTCAGACCGGTTTAGTGTTTGTATGGGTTCTGTGCTTGAGAACCGTGTGGTGTGAGGAGGTTCAGACCCCCAACCCCCTGACTCAGGGGGCTAAGTCACTTGTTGATGATCTCTATTTGCTGTCGCACGCTTTCCTCGTGTATTGCCTCGTAGATTTTCTTGATGAACTCAGAGTCCATGCCGCAGAGGGTGCCCTGTGCGCCGCGCTTGTCGAGAATCTCGTTGTAGCGTTGTGCCTGCAGCACGGTCATGTTATGCTCTTTCTTGTATTGTCCTATCTCACGGCACACGCGCATGCGCTTTGCGAGGACGTCCATCACCTGGTTGTCGAGCTCGTCGATCTGCTTGCGCAGTTGGCTGATGCCCTCGGTGGTGACGGTGTCGTCGCGTATGACGAGGAGAGAGAGGATATAGTCGAGCACATCGGGTGTTACCTGTTGCTTGGCGTCGCTCCATGCCTTGTCGGGGTCGCAGTGGCTCTCGATGATGAGTCCGTCGGCGCCGAGGTCCATTGCCTGCTGGCACAGCGGTGCTATGAGGTCGCGTCGTCCTCCGATGTGCGAGGGGTCGCAGATGATGGCGAGGTCGGGAATGCGTCGGCGCAGTTCGATAGGTATCTGCCACATGGGCAGGTTACGGTAGATGGTCTTGTCGTAGCTGGTGAAGCCTCGGTGTATGGCAGCCAGTTTCTTTATGCCTGCCCCGTTGAGACGTTCGAGAGCGCCTATCCACAGCTCGAGGTCGGGGTTCACGGGGTTCTTCACGAACACAGGGATGTCGATGCCGCGCAGCGCGTCGGCGAGAGCCTGCATGGCGAAGGGGTTGGCGCTGGTGCGTGCTCCCACCCACATGATGTCGATGCCGTATTTCATTGCCAGTTCGACGTGAGCGGGTGTTGCCACCTCGGTGGTGACGAGCATTCCCGTCTCCTCCTTGACTTGCTTGAGCCACTGGAGAGCCGGTTCACCGTGTCCCTCGAAGCCCCCTGGCTTGGTGCGCGGCTTCCACACTCCTGCACGGAACATGTGGCATCCCTTCTGTGCCAGTTGCTTGGCTGTTTTCATCACTTGTTCTTCTGTCTCTGCGCTGCAAGGACCTGCTATGACGAATGGTCGTTTCTGGTCGCTTGGCAATTGGAGTTTTTCTAATTCAAGTTCCATAAAAGACTCACCCCCTGCCCCTCCCTGAGATGGAGGGGAGTAGAATGTTTGTGGGGGATATTCTACTGTGTTATTTTTTATTTTGTTATTTCGTTGTTGTTATCGTTTTCGTTTTCGTTTTCGTTATCGTTATCGTCATCGTCATCGTTATCGTCATCGTCATTTCGTGATAACGGGATTTCGGGATAACGGGGTTTTCGCTCAACGCTCAACGCTCATCGCTCAACGCTCATCGCTTTTACTCTTTCGAGTGCCTCCTTCATCTTCTCGTCCTTGGCGCAGAGGGAGATGCGGATGTAGCGTTTGCCGTTGGAGCCGAAGATGAATCCCGGTGTGATGAATACGCGCGCCTCGTGTAGCACACGCTCTGTGAGCTGCTCGGCATCGGCATAACGCTCGGGAATCTTTCCCCAGAGGAACATTCCCACCTGCTCGGGGTCGTACCGGCATCCCAGCACCCTCATTATCTCCTCTGCTATGACGCGGCGTCGGCGGTAGGTGTTGATGTTTGCCTCGCGGTGCCACTCGTCGCTGTTGTCGTAGGCCTCTGCTGCTGCGAGCTGTATTCCGCGGAACGTGCCGCTGTCGATGTTGCTCTTCACCTTGAGTATCCACGAGATGAACTGCGCGTTGGAGGCGCACAGTCCGACGCGCCATCCCGGCATGTTATGACTTTTCGACATGGAGTTGAACTCTATGCAGCAGTCCTTTGCCCCCGGCACCTGCAGCAGCGAGATGGGATGCTCGTTGATGATGAAAGAGTAGGGGTTGTCGTTCACCACCACGATGCCGTGACGGCGCGCGAAGTCCACCAGTCGCTCGTAGGTCTTCATCAGCGCCGGTCCTCCTGTGGGCATGTTAGGGTAGTTGGTCCACATGAGTTTCACCTTTGTGAGGTCCATTGTCTCCAGCTGCTCGAAGTCAGGCTGCCATTGCTGGTCCTCGCGCAGGTCGTAGTTCACCACCTTGGCACCGAGAATCTTGCTCAGCGAGGTGTATGTGGGGTATCCCGGGTTAGGCACCAGCACCTCGTCGCCGGGGTTTACGAAGGCGAGAGTGGTGTGCAGTATGCCCTCCTTGGAGCCTATGAGCGGCTGAATCTCCGTTGCGGGGTCGAGAGTGACGCCGTAGAAACGCTTGTAGAAGCGCGCCATGGCCTGTCGCAGCTCGGGTGTTCCCATCGTGGGCTGGTAGCCGTGTGCCGACGGTTGCTGTGCCACTTCGCACAGGCGGTCGATGGTCTTCTGCGACGGCGGCATGTCGGGGCTGCCTATGGCGAGGCTTATGATGTCCTTGCCCTCGGCGTTCATCTGCGCCACCTCCTTCAGTTTACGGCTGAAATAGTATTCCTGCACCAGCGACAGGCGTTCTGCTGGCTTGATGTTAATGTCCTTCATATTCTCCAAGTATTTTCATTTCTCTTGTTAATGGTGTTATGGCGTCGATGCTCTGGCGATAGCGTATGATGTCGTCGAAGGTCACATCGACATAGAACTTATACTCCCACTCGCGTCCTATTATGGGCAGCGACTGTATCTTCGTGAGGTTTATCTTGTAGAAAGAGAGTATCGAGAGCACCTGCGACAGCGAGCCCTCCTCGTGAGGCAGCGAGAAGACGAGGCTCGACTTGTTGGTCTTTGGCAGCGACCTGAGGAAGTCGGCCTTCAGGGGGTTGCACACCACGAGGAAGCGTGTGAAGTTATGCTTGTTGTCCTCTATCGTGTCCTCCAGTATGCGCATGCCGTGCATCTCGGCTGCCTCGCGGCTGCATATGGCTGCCCATCCACGGCAGTTCTGCTCCTTGATATACTGTGCCGAGCCTGCGGTGTCCTCAGCCTCCACCATCTTCAGTTCGGGGTGGTTGGCGAGGTAGTTGCGGCACTGCATCAGCGCCACGGGGTGAGAGTGCACCTCGTTCACCGTAGCCCAGTTGTCCTCGGGCAGACAGCAGATGCAGTGGCTTATGTGCAGTTTATGCTCTCCCACGACCGTCGTCCCCGACTGCTGCAGCAGTTCGTAGTTGTGCAGCAGGCTCCCCGCGATGGTGTTCTCTATCGCCATCATACCAATGGCGGTAGGGTCGCGCTTGATGTTCTCGAACACCTGCTCGAAAGTGGAGCAGCAGATGAGCTGTATCTGCTCTCCCTCGAAATACTGATGGGCGGCGATGTCGTGGAAGGAGCCCAACAATCCTTGTATTGCTATTCTTTTCATATTATCAAAAATCCCGCCTCAATCATCTTGAAGCGGGACTTAAACGTATATTTCTTTTCGTTTGTTTTTCTTAAGTTGAAATCTACACGCAACTTCCCGCTTCACAGTTCCCTGCAAAGTAAAAGTAGAAGTAATAGAAAGATGCGTAAGACTTGTTCATTTCTCTATGTTTTATTTAACTCGGGTGCAAAAGTAAAACAAATTCGCGATATAAGCAAACATTTTGATACTTTTTTTCACCGAAAAATGAATTTCTGTCAAATCAACGCGGTTTCTTACCTCTTAATATACACATGAGCGAAGGAGGTCCATGCGCCGTAGAAGCCCATCTCTGGTCCCACGATGTCGGTGATGATGCAGAAGCGGGGGAAGAACTCTGCGTGGAACTCGTAGTTGGCCTCTTCCTCAACGCCGGTCATGATGTTGTTGAAGAGTGCTCCCACGCCCTCGCCCTCCGCAATATTGGGGGCATAGACGGCGATATTGTATGCCAGTTTCTCGGCGCCCTTGATGGAGAACTCTGCTGTGCCACCGCGCTCGTCGCCCGTGATGTGGTCGTAAGAGAAATTGTATTTCTTGCCTATCTCCTTACGCGTTGCCGGTCTCAGCTGCCCTTTCAGGTCCTCGGGGTAGTCGATGTTTCCCGTGAGCACCATATCGTACTCAGTTTCCAGATGCTGCCATGTGCCGCTATATTTCGTGCCTTCTATCTTGAGAAACATGTTGCCGTTGATATGGCCGTTCTTCTGGTACTCGTAGAGGCTGACATATTTCCCGACTTCCTCCTCCTCGCCAGCGTTTCCCACAAGGAGAATGTACTCGGGCTTCTTAGCGTTGGGGTAGCGTATCCAGCCAGAGAGAAGACCGTCGTCGCGTCTCTCTATAAACACCTGCACGGGAGTCTTGCCCTTGTTCAGCGTTCCTTCCCATGCCTCGTAGGTAACGTTCTCCTGTGCCTTGACGCCGATGACAGCCATGAGGCACATCACAGTAATGATGATAATTCTTTTCATGATGTTTAGTTTTGCATTTGTCTTTTTATCTCCTTCTATCTTCCTCTACCTCCTTCTATCTTCCTCTACCTCCTTATCTCTAATTATCCAAACGGATTACTGTTCTTGTACGCCTGGCGCGTCTTCTCCTCGATGTCCTCCTCGTCGTTCTCTGGAGTCATCTCCTGAATCTTCTTCATGTCCTCGTCGTGTCCTTCCTTGTCGCCCTGCTCCAGTTTTATTGCGGCGCGCTCGCGGTAGGCATCTATCGAGAAGGGGTTCAGTTCAATGACGCTGTTGAAGGTTGCCATTGCCTTGTCGCTGTCACCCTTCGCCTTCTCCAGACGGCCGTTGAGCATCAGCACCTCCTCGGTCTCGCTGTATCTCTCCATAAGCCACGCAACATCCTCGGCGGCATCGTCGAGTTTCCCGTCGGCAAGAAGCGTCTCGCCGCGCAGCAGGTAGGCGTCGCCGTAGTCTTCGCGCAGGTTTATCGCCTTAGTAAGCATAGCCACCGCGTTAGAGGTGTCATTGAGTCCGATGCACGCTTGGGCATAGAGGTACATCAGTTCTGGCATGTCCTTGTCCACGAGCATTGCCTTCTCGCATGCGTTCGACATAGCGTTATAGTCCTCCATCATATACGCCACGTTAGCCATTCTAATGTATATCTTCACGTTGTCGGGCTCCGTCTCGGCGAGTTTCTGCAGGTGTTCATAAGCCATCAGCAGGTCGCCCTGACGAATGAGAGCCTGACTCAGATAGTCGCGTGTCTCGGGATCGTCCTTTATCTTCAGCGCGTGCGTGAGGCATTTCACGGCATATTCCGTGTTTCCCTGCATCATCGCCTGCTTACCGTCATATTTCAGTACGTCGAAGTTATGCTCTTCAGTCTCTTTCTTGTCTTCTTCAGGAGTCTTTGGCTTGCTCCCGAACAGTGCTTTGAAAAAATTCATTTGCCTTAGGTGTCTATTTGTTTAGGGGTACAAAGATAAGTAAAAAATGCTGTATAACAGTGAAATTAAGTGTTAATCAAATAAAAAACACCGAAAAAGACTTAATAAGTTTTGGCGTTACGAAACTTCACGTTATCTTTGCCCACGATATGAGGAAACATCTTTTCATTATTATAATGGCGCTTTGCTGCATCCAGATGCAGGCACAGGAGAACATCGTTTCAGACTTGGAAAAGCCTGCAGACACCTCCGTGCCCGCCAGCCTTCAGCTGTCACCCGTCACTCAAGGCTACGCACTTTCACCAAGCGAAGTTGAGATAGAACAGCCAGCACCCGCCACCTATCACCCATCGCCCATCTCCCTTCCCTGGATGGGGTGGAGCAGAGGCTATGGTGCTTTTATGGGCAGTCTTCACCCTGGTTTCAACGTCAGCCTCGGTGCAAGTGTCTTCGCCCCTATCGGCAAGCACCGCTCTGGAGGCGCAGGGTTCTCTCAGGACATCACCGCCGTATACGCTATGCCCCTCACCAACCGTCTCTCGCTCGCCGTGGGAGGTTATTTCAGCAACATCACTTGGGGGCATCATAGTTATCGCGATGCAGGTGTCAACGCCATTCTCGGCTACCGTTTCAACGAGCATTGGGAGGCTTTCATCTACGGACAGAAGTCGTTCCTCAAGCCCGAGATGCCGCTGCCTCTATATTACATGCATGACGTGGGCGACCGCATCGGTGCCGCCGTGCGCTACACTCCTAACCACACGTTCAGCGTCACCGTCTCTGTGGAAGGCCGCTCCGAGCCCTCATGGCTCCCCACGATGCCCTTCGCCAACCGTTACAACGACTTCCCCTATGACGGAATGGACTGGTAGCGTTTGAGAATGAGTATGAAAAATGCATAAACTTATAATACTGCAACACAGCAACTTAAATAGTTTTAAAATATAACCAAATGTAGGTATTTTACTTAAAAATCTTTCAAAAAGTTTGGAGAGTAACTATTTTTGTTGTATATTTGCACATGGGATAATGAGTCACGCTATGTGCTCCAAGCTGACTAACTGTATAACTAAAAATCGGAAAGGAGCACCGATATGAAAAACTATTAAGGAGGCTATACTATGAACATTAAGCCAAAATGCCACAACCAGGAAGACTTCGAACTCGACAATGTCTATAATGACGAGGATCGAATTTACAATGAGTCGTCCAACTCTACTATCTGGTACAATTGATGAGATGATACTATGAATGAAACAAACAACCGCGCCACAGACATCACAGTGTGTGGCGCGGTTGTTTTGTGCCCGTGCGCCACAAGCCATCCCTCGCCTCCCCATTAACCATCTTTCGCACTCTCATCAACCGCATCTGACTCCCTGAAACACGGCTGCTCTGCAAGCGAAAGGCATATCAAAGAACCTGTTGTTACCAGCAAAGAACCATAATCAGGAAAAGGCACTATTTGGTCACAGTCACACGGTCACGGTCACATGGTCACAGCTGTGACCATGTGACCGCAGAGGAGATGCATCAGTCATATGATTTGTAACATGTTGATATATAGTCGTTTACAAATATGCCCCCACGATGTTGCGAGTCATCAATGGTCACACGGTCACAGCTGTGACCATGTGACCGCAGAGCGAAGGAAATAAAGCATAATATGCATAAAATACTGATATACAAATACTTATATCAATAATAGGATAATTTCTCTGCGTGATGAATGGTCACACGGTCACAGCTGTGACCATGTGACCGCAGAGTAGGGCAGAGTTTATATCTATATAACTTATTGATTTACTGATATTTGCATCTAATAATTTATCCTGCTGAGGACCTAGAGGTCACATGGTCACAGCTGTGACCGTGACCGTTTCCACATGACATAAAACCATAACCAGATGCCAGTTTCGACATTATCATGAAAATATAACGAAAAGAGTTGGCGTTTACCAGATAATTTAGTATTTTTGCAGATTAGATATAGTAATATAAATATTACAGGAATCAGCTGTTGACCTTTGAATGAAAGGAGAAAACGATATGTATATACCACCATTTACAGTAAGTTCAGAAGCTATCAACCTGATAGCAGAGATTTCCGGTCTGATAGAGCGCTACGCCATCCGTTTGGAACAGGAAGACGGTTTGCGGCTGCGAAAAGCAAATCGTATCAAAACCATCCACTCATCATTGGCGATAGAAGGTAACACGCTGACAGAGGGCGAAGTGCGAGACATCATCGACGGCAAGAACGTGGTGGCTCCCATCAAACAGATTCAGGAGGTGAAGAACGCTATAGCCACCTATGAGCTCTATCCAACGCTGAATCCTTTCAGTGTAGAGGATTTGCTGAAAGCGCACGGCATGATGATGCAGGCTTTGGTAGAAGATGCCGGTAGATTCCGCCGTGGAGGCGTGGGAGTGTTTGGCGAACAAGGTCTTGTACACCTGGCTCCTCCTGCAGAAAGAGTTCCGATGCTGATGAATGATTTGTTTGATTGGCTGAAAACGTCAAAAGACCATATGCTGATACGCAGTTGTGTGTTCCATTATGAATTTGAATTTATTCATCCGTTTATTGACGGTAATGGCAGGACAGGACGTTTGTGGCAATCGCTGATATTAGGGAAACTTCACCCCATGTTTGAACATCTGCCCGTAGAGAACATGGTATATGCCAATCAGCAAGCATATTACGATGCCATCACTGCCAGTACAAAAGCTGCTCAGGCGGGACCTTTTATTGATTTCATGCTGGGCGAAATTTACAAGACGCTAAAGGAACACCAGGGAGAAGAGCTTTCCATGACAGAAGTAGATCCTATAGATAAGGAGTTCGGTTTAAAATTCGGTGAAGAGTTCGGTATAAAGTATGGTATAAAGTTCGGTATAAATGACAAACAGCTTCTTTTATTGCTTAACTCCAACCCATCATTAACAGCCTCGGAAGCGGCAGAACGCATAGGCATGAGTCAGCGTGGTGTGGAGAAGTTGATGAAAAGACTTAAAGATATCGGCATTGTCAGCAGACAGGGCAGCCGGAAGAATGGATTGTGGATTATCAACAAGTGACGAATAACAATAACCATAACATCATAGCGGAAGGTACACACCACTTTCATTATATATAATAGCAAAACAGTTACATTGATATGACCGTGACCGTTTCCATAAGACTTAGAACCATAACTAGATGCCTGTTCCGACATTATCATGAAATTATAACGAAAAGAGTTGGCGTTTACTAGATAATTTGGTATTTTTGCAAGAGAAAACGAATCGCGAACATAGAATACGTATAAAAGTATTATCTTTGCATTAAATACATGAAAACCTATGAATTATCCTTTAATATCAGAATACGTAGAGGCCATAAAGGCGGCAGAAGAGAACTTCGAGCAGTTGAACCATCTTCGTCCTGTATTGGATGAAGATGGAGAACCCATTATGTCAAGTGGCAACTTTGCTTTGGTCTTTAAGATGAAGGATGAACAGACTGGAAAACTGCATGCTGTGAAGTGCTTTTTGAAGGAACAGGAGGGTCGTGCAGAGGCCTATCGTATGATAGCAGAGGAACTGGAGTATGTCAACAGCACCTTCCTCACGCCCATCAAGTCGCAGCGTGCCTGACCCCGTGTGGCATGTTAACTTTATTTTGCATGAAGGGCTAAATTCGCGAAAAAGACAAATCACAGCAAATTTATTGTTATTTATGTGGTTGTTTCAAATTTATTGTGTATCTTTGTAGTCAAAACATAGTTTTTTTTATTGCACCCAATATAAAGAAGAAAAAGGTAATGAAGGAACGATTTTCTAAAAGAATTGGACTACAGCCTGTAAATGCAGAAATAACAATAAGGTATGATGCGCCAGAAGAATTTCGGCAATACCTTTTCTTTGTCATGCAGAATTATGGACTTGGGCTGAAGAAAATACGTGAAGTAGTTTGTCTAGCATCAAAGCAGGCTCCCGATTCCAGCCAATGGGGAGAGAATGACTTCATGAAGTCTGAAATAGAGGAAAAGATGGGCTCTTCCTTTTGGCCGTACATCTATGACCTTATTGAAATGTTTTATGACAAACTTAATGCTTCGGAAAAGAAGGACTTCTCCGATTCTATTAATGAGTATTTCCTTATTCATGGTATTGGATGGAAACTATGCGAAGGCTCAATAGAATATCGAGGGGATGATATGTTTGAAAAAGACTTAGAGTTGGCTCAAGATGCATTGAAGGAGCGTCACTTGGACGATTCGAAAAGAGAGATTGTCGAAGCCGTCAAGGATATGTCTCGCAAGCCAGATCCCGACATAACAGGTGCAGTACAGCACTCGATAGCTGCCTTGGAATGCGTTTGCAGGAAAATCTCTGGTGATGAAAAGGATACGCTCGGTGATGTAATCAAGAAACATCCAAATTTGGTTCCCCCACCACTAAATGAGGCAATTTCAAAAATATGGGGATTTTCATCTGAACAAGGGCGACACTTGCGAGAAGGCCGTCCCCCTAAAATTGATGAAGCAGAACTTCTTGTTCATTTGTCAGCCTCTATTTGTTTATACTTGTCAAAGAATAATTGAATGGATACAAATGGATTATAAGTTCAAACACAACTAAAAGCTTGTATTATGAATATATTTAGTGCTTTAGCAAAATATGTCCAGAACAAAATAGGGAGATTAATGTATGATACGGATGGGAATGCCTATCTGTACGATACTAATACAAATGAGTTTAAAGATATTACTATATATCCTCAGGAAAAATTTAGGCCATATGTAAATTTTGACTGGAGAGATCGGGACCGAGATGAGAAAATCAAAAAGTGGAAAGACTCTTTTGACAATATTCGTGTTTATAGTGTAAAGGTTGGTGAAGAAGTAATAGATGGAGAAAATAAGCCCATTTTGCGCTATGGATTCATCAACGAGAAGGGCTATGCAATTACTCATGCTACATATGATAGAGTTGAGGCTTTTCAGAATGGATATGCGAGGGTTTATGTAAAAGAACATTATTGTAATATTAATAGGCAAGGCCATCCTATGATGGACGGTAAACCCTTTTACAAGGCAGAATTTGTTTTCAATGCTAAAGATGGATTTATAATTTGTTGCACAGATGGGAAATATGGGTTAATTAATAAATATCACTATCAGTGTATACCATGTGAATATGATAGTTTGTCCTTATTGCCCATTTACGAATCAATAAAAAATTGGACTATTATACCAAGCGTCTGGAATGGTATAGATGTTTGTGCAGTAATGAAAAAGAACAGTGTAGATTATGTTGCTATATTAGATGGAAACTCTGTATGTAACATTATTGGTAATTTAGCTCCTAAATCCGTTCTTTTATCAGAAAAGTTTCTTGTTATTGAAGAGGAGGTCGCGAAAGATAACGAAACATTAACTAAAAAAGGCTTGCTAAATCGCGGGGGTAATAGAATTCTTAATAGTGAATATGATTCTATTGAGATAGTTGCAAGTAATATTGGCATTGTTACAAAAGACAATTTAAAACAACTTCTTTTTATTGGCGAGAAAGGGTTTAAAGTTTATATAGATAGTTGCGAGGATATAAAATATGGCGAAGCTTATGATAAAGAACGCGGAATAAGATATTGTTATGCGTCAGTTAATGACCATGATTTCGTTTACTTGGAATATGAGGACAAGAAAGGGCTTCATTCAATGGAAGATTATGCGCCATTCTGTATAGATGACATATTTGAAGACAACTATGATAGTTTATATTTCTCATATAATGGTAAACCTAATAACTATTTAGCTGTTGTCTATGGTAATAAAACAAAACTGGTAGATATATTTGGTAATGAAATCATGCCATTAGTCATACCTTCAGACTATTATGTCTTAACAGATACATATAGCGAAGGAATTGTTGGAATATGTCTAGATGGAAGCCGACTCTTTAAGGAGTGCAGTTTTATTAATTCAGAAGGAAAGGTTTTGACAGGCTTTTCTTATTATCGCGTAGAAAAATTTGAAAACGGGAAAGCAAAGGTCAATTATAGTAATGAACATATTAGTGTTACGGAAGTAATAGATAAAGAAGGAAATATTCTAGAAAGAGAAAGTGAACCCAACGATTCGTGCCCTCCTGATAATACTTGGGCAGATATGATAGATGATGCTTATGAAGGAGATTCTGATGCACGTTGGAATACGGACTAATTAAGATGTTAGTAAGAAAGCTTAAAGACTTTTGTTAGGTCCTAGTTAAAACGAAATAATTAAATTACTTTTGTAAGCAAAAACAAAATGATAGAGATGAAAATAGATAATCTTATCGTGATGAAGGCTCAGTTGGAAAGCTTGTTTGATATGTTATATATAGCCCAACGAATTAAGGATGGTAGGAGGCGCGAAAAGAGTATCAGAGAAGCAAGACAAGCAATCTCTGATTATTCTCAAACGATACCAACTGAAGTGATGAATCATTTTATTCGTGAGGTTGGAGCCAATGCTCTTAACTATCAGCATGCAGACGACATTTCTGAATGCATAAGTGTATTGGATAGTCTTATTAAGGAGCAAGATAAAAAGTGATTATTAAAACAAAACAAAGAACAAATAATGAAGCATCAGTTTTTTTCAACTTCGGATTTGTATTTTAGCGAAGATAGTATCTATCTTCAAAAAAAATGGTATAAAGAACTACATGATAAAATAGATGCAGGAGAAACGTCATTTTATGATGACTCAGAAGTAGATCCATTATGGGATAACCATAATGTTAAATATAGTCCAGATAGGAAAAGATTATTGGGATTTCCAAGTGACCTAGAAGAATATGATGTAAAAGAAGGAACTGAGATAATATTTGGAGTAGTGCCAAATTCCACTCTTGAGATAATTACGATTCCTGATTCTGTCATTTGTATTATGGAAGATATTTTTTGTGGATGGGAAGATTTAAAAGAGGTTATTTTAGGTAATGGTCTAAAATTAATTGGAGATAGAGCCTTTGCAGGTTGTGGTTTTCAAGAAGTATTTATACCACAAAATGTGAAAATAATAGGAGAATCTTGTTTTTGCGAAAATGACAATTTGGAAAGTGTTTACTTACCTGCTGAATTAGAAGCGATAAGTGAAGATTGCTTTCAAGATTGTGAAAGCCTAAAAAACATATTTGTACCTAAAGGAAGCATTGAAAAGTTCAAAACTTTGCTACCTGAGAATGCTGACTTAATAACAGAAATTGAAGAAGCAGAGTGGAAAAAAATAGAATCAAGCAAGACATATAGCGGTTACGCCCTAAATCATAAGCTTGATAATAAATGGACTGCATTTAGAGGGAAGTTAATCTCATTGGATGAGGAAGAAGAAAATTATGAGGATCCTTTCATAAACCATTATTCAGAAGAAGATGCGGATAACTTTTATGGAATGACTGATGGAATGAAAGGAGATTTATGGTAAGTCAAAGCACCTGAGAAGAATAGATTTCTCTAAGGATGTGATTCCAAAATTAGAGAACTGTAAGTTTCGGAATTTGTTGACATCACATATAGAACGCCTGAAAAGATTGGGGGTCATTGCACACGACGATTATTCTATAGCATTAATGTGAACTTATGGAAGAGAACAAATAAATGCGATACACCCCTTACTATAATGACAGATGGCTGGTAAAGCATGGAATGAATGTGAGTCATTACGTGATTATCGACGATGTGGACAATATGTTACCCGAACAGCAGGCCCATTTCGTTCAGACCAATCCGGAAGTGGGAATTACTATTGATGATACAGATAGTATTATTGAAATATTTAATAAGTAAACAATGACAAACAGAATAATAGTTGTTCCAGATGTGCATGGTCGTCTTTTCTGGAAAGAACCTGTCAAGAAATACTTGGACGTTGTTGATAGGGTAGTGTTTATTGGGGATTATTTAGACCCTTACAACGATGAGGACGGACTGGCTGATGACATCTATCAAAACCTGATGGAAATCATTGCGCTGAAGCAGGAGAATATGGAGAAGGTTGTTTTGCTGAAAGGTAATCACGACCAGCACTATGCTTCGGAGTTGTTTAATGAACTTGCTGGCGGTACACGCCAAGACAGGAATAACTGGAACAGGAATCATGAGTTCTTCAAACAAAACAAGGACTTGTTCGGCATTATACATAAGGAGGAGGTTAATGGTATTCCGTATATCTTCTCGCATGCAGGAGTTACGTTGTATTGGCTTAAGAAGGTGAATGATAACCTGTGGATGCTTCCAGATAATAAGGTTTCTATTGCTGACCAGAACATCATAGACAGGATAAATATGATGGACGACGAGCATGAAGGGCAGGAACTGTTGTCTGTCATTGGCAACAGTCGTTCGTGGTTTGGCGAGAAGACTGGCGGCGTGTTGTGGGCAGATGTAAATGAGCATTCCATTCCTGACGCGCCAGATGTTTACGACTTGAATCATGTTTTCCAGGTCTTCGGACATACAAGACTAAGAAAAGAAGGCAGTATGGTGGAGTGCGACAATCTCGCCATGATAGACTCACGCCAATGCTTTATCATAGATGGGAACAGGAAGGAAAGAATAATGACAGTAAGAGAGTACGAGAAGTGAAAAAAGAAAGAATTTGGCTAGTCAGGTGTCCTCGGAAAAACATGTGTCAAGAATTTCGACAAATGCGAAAAATAATCTTCTAATATTTTGGCGGTTAGGAACTATTGAGTTATATTTGCACCGTTTTTTAAGTATTTAAGAATGAAGAAGTTGTTTTTTGTGCTTGCCTGTATTTTGGCGAGCGTTTCTGTAAGTGCGCAGGATGTTTTAGGATTTCGTTTCGGCATGACTCAAGAGGAGGCAGCCGCCGTTTCGGTGGATTGCGACAGCATAATGATTGACCAGGAAGCAAATTCGTTTGTTTTTCAAAATGTGGAGCATAATGGCATCGACTATGACCTTCTCATAGTACAGTTTGACGACGAAGACAAGGTGGCGACCATCATGCTGGGCGCAGAGGTTGAGGACATCGCCGAAGGCGCTGAACTGCAAAAGCAGATTATCGGGAACAATACCATCGTGGAGAGTGAGGACGACGAGGATATCCGCGGTGCGAAGGTGTATTTCGTTGATGAGACCGGAGACGGAGAACCAGAGTATGTGTTGTTAATAACGCGTGACGAGATAGACCAGGAACTCTCTGTAGTTGTCACCTATCCCTCGGCGTGGGACTAAAATAGAGATACAATATAATTAGGAGTGAGGAAATTTCCCCACTCCTTTTTTATTTCTAATCCCTCAGCACTATCTTGCAATCGTCAAGACTTTCTACTGTGGCAAGGGCGCGGTAGAAGATACCTTCTTTTCTTATCCTCTCACCGCCATCCTGAAAGGCTTTCTCTATGATGAAGCCCATTCCTTCTATCGTTGCTCCTGCCTGACGCGCTAGATCAACCACTCCCATTGCGGCATTGCCGTATGCGAGGAAGTCGTCGATGAAGAGGATGTGGTCGTCGCTCGTGAGATAATCGTTGCTGATGCATACCGTGTAGTTGCGGTCTTTGGTGAACGAGTGTATCGTTGAGACAAGCATACGTTCCATCGTTTTAGGCACTTTCTTCTTGATGAAGACAACAGGAAGGCGCATAAGATAACCCACGAGGATAGCAGGTGCGATGCCGCTTGCCTCGATGGTTATAATCTTGTTGATGTTGCGTCCTTGGAATATCTTTACGAATTCCTCTGCTATTTGCATCATCAGCGTGGGGTCCATTTGATGGTTAATGAAACTGTCCACCTTCAGTATTCCGCCAGGAAAGCACTTGCCATCCTGCATTATTCGCTCGTTCAGTATGTCCATTAGTATTTCTTTCTTTGTGCTTAATGCTTAGTTTTAGAGTATAGTGTCAACGTTCATCGCTCATCACTCAACATTCTCACTCCATCTCTCCCGAGAAGGCTATTTGTTCGCGGTTGCGTGAGCGCACGTCGATGCTTGTGTTTCCGTTGTCAAAGATGGAGAGGGAATAGACGTAAGTGTCCTCATCGTTCTCTACTCCTATCTCTATCAGCGTCTGGTCTTTGCGTCCTTGACGTAAGTCATAGTAACTCATGATGCCGGTGAAATTGAGTGCTTTTCCTCCACCATAAGGAACAGAGTATGCACGTCCGAAATAGGGTAGGTAAGACTTGATGGTGTCGCCTTTTACCTCAAGGGAATAAAGTGTTGAGAGATGTCTTGCCGGCATGCGCATGGGATACATGCGGTCAACAATGATTTTGAAATCTCTGTTCTCGATGCCCTCGCGCACATGTTGCGCTTTGGCAGCTCTTATCTGCTCCTTCGTCATCTTTGTGCCGTCGGCATTATACATTGCCGTTGAACATGCGACGAAGGCCATTGCCGTTAGCAGGAACAGCATAATCTTCTTCATGGCTTATCCTCCTTTCTTGTTCTATTTCTGTGCGTACTCTTTTCCTGGTTTGATGCACGGAGATACTATCTCGCCTGTACGAAGATAGTTGAAGCGTGGTTCAAAGAGAATAGGCTTACACTTGCCGTAGTCCACTTTGCCTTTCTCGTCGAGCATGTCTTCCTCGACATAGGTGTTCTTGACACGACAGATTAGCAGGTTCATGCCGTTATCGGTGTATGTGTCAAGCAGCTCGCACTCCATCACTACATCGGCATCGTCGATGATAGGCGCACCGAGTTCGCCCTTTGTCCATGCGAACACCTCACTCTTGTCCACCTTATTGCCGCTCACGATGCCAACATAGTCGGCGCGTTGCAGAGTATTGTCGTTGGTGAGTGCGATAGATAGCACCTTCTGCTCGTTAATTCCTTTGCATGTATAGTGAGTAGGTGTTACGCTCAGCGTCACGATATCCTGGTCGCCGATACCTACCCATGCTACTTCAAACCATGCAGGTTTGCCGTCAACCATTGCTCCCACCACAACTATCGGTGTGGGGAATGCTGCGTTGTATTTTCCTATGTTCTTTTTCATAATTGTGAGTTTAAGGTGTTATGTTTTATCTTATGAAATGCATTGGCTGCCAAGGCTCGCGCTCAGGAGCTTCATCGCGGTTAAGCGACTTCAGCATCCAGGCCATGTTGTTGCCCAGCGTGCGCATGGTCTGCATTCCCTCGGTGTCAAGAGCAGCTTGTCCTTCCTCGCGACCGTATGCTATGTTCCAGTATTGCGATGTCACCAGAGGCATATTCATCATCTGGAATGGCATCTGTAATGTCTGGAATGCTGCCGTTGCACCTCCGCGACGGCATACGATCACCGCTGCTGCAGGCTTGTTCTGCACGTCGGCGCCAGCGAAGAACATGCGGTGAAGAAGTGATATCACGCTTCCGTTAGGTGTACCGTAGTATGTAGGTGAACCAACAACGAGGGCGTCGGCACCGTTCATCTTCTGTATCATCTCGTTACACACGTCGTCATTAAAGACACATTGTCCGTTGCCTTTCTTTCTGCATGTACCGCATGCGATGCAACCACGAACCGCCTTGTTGCCAATCCATGCTATCTCGGTCTCAATGCCTTGTTCGTTCAGCGATTTTGCAACTTCGGAAAGTGCAATGAATGTGTTGCCGTTCTTTCGCGGTGAACCATTAATTAATAGAACCTTGCTCATTACTCAGTAGTTTGTAAGTTTATTCTTGTCGCAAAGATAAGAAAAAATAGGCAACGCAGCAATAATCACTATGTAATTTAACGTAAGTTAGATATTTCGCATAGTGTTATTTCAGCTTGTCATAAACCTCATCAACTACAGGCTCACACCACTCGTTGCTGGCTCCTTCCTGAACGTTGGTATGATATGTGAGATGCTGCATCCAACTGTCTTTTGCTGCACCGTGCCAATGTTTCATCTCGGCAGGGATGGCGATAACCACGCCTGGTTTCAGTTCGATGGCTGGCTTGCCCCATTCCTGATACCATCCGCGACCTGCGACGCAGATGAGCACTTGCACCTGTTTGTGATGAATGTGCCAGTTGTTGCGGCATCCAGGTTCGAAGGTCACATTGATGACACCGCCTTTCTCTGCCTCCATTGGTGCGAGATATGAGTTGCCGATGAAGTATTGTGCGTAACCCGTGTTGGGATTGCCTATTGGGTATGGACTGTCAGCAATGCCCACATTGTTGTCTATCGCAAACTGACGCTCGTCTATTTGCTCGCTGAACACCTTTGCAATGGCCTTGCGGCAACGGGCTGCCTCGGTGATTCCTACGCTTGAAGCAAGAACCTCGGGAATACTCTTTATCTCGGCATCGCTGAGTCCCATGTTGCGTGCTCCTGCGACGTGACTCGTCAGCTGGGGATCAACACCCTCGATGCCGCTAAGTGCGGAGACGGTAACCAGTTCACGCTCGGCATGTGTCAGCGTGTTGCGTGCGAAGATGTCGCCAAAGAGATGCGCTTTAAGATAATAATCAGTTGCAGGCGCAAAGGTGTAGTTGAAAGGTGTGCCTCCGCAGAGTTGCGTCTGCACCTCGGTGCCTTGTTTTAGTGCGTTGTAGTCTTTCGTCATAGGGTCTGCATCTTTTCCCTCAACGGTGGCTTTCCCAACCTTTTCGCGCTCTGCGATAACCTTCTGCAGAGTACCTAACCCGTTCAGACTACGCGGGAATCCCGTGTAGGCATAGAGTTGGCTCAATGCCTCTTTAATCTGATTTACTGTCAGGCCGTTGTCAAGGCCGCAGTCAATGGCTTTACTTAAATTATCAAGGTCGCCCTTTGCCTCAAGGCAGGCAATAGCAACCATACTTTGCTGTTGCTTGTTCAGTACCATATCGTTCTGTTTTGTTTGTGCTGTGATGCTCATGCATGATGTCATCACAGCTATAATAACCATTAATTTTTTCATGTTGCAAAGATAAGAATTATTTGCATAAATCCCAATACCATTTTTACTGAGATTAGTGCACTTTTTACGGAAAAAGCAATCCGTAGACAATAAAAAACGGGCAATGGTTTCTTTCCAATGCCCGTGATATTTCTGATTATTTATAAACCTAATCCATTAAGCCATTTCTCCACATCCTTTGTTGCCTTGCCTTCCTGTGCATCCTTACCGCGAATGGCGAGACCCTCCTTGACGGTGGCATTGGGGAATGCAGCCTTCACGTCTTCAACGCAGTTGCCAAGTCCGCTGCCCTCATGAGTTGTGAAAGGAATGAGTGTCTTGCCGTTAAGGTCGTATTTCTTGAAGAAAGTGAACATCACTTGAGGGTATGTTCCCCACCAAACAGGACCGCCGATGAAGATAGTCTGATATTGGTCGATGTTCTCCACCTCGCCTTTGAATGCTGGCATCTCTCCGTCCTGCTGTTCTTTCTTCGCCAGTTCTGTCAGAGGACCGTAAGCCATGTCGTAGTTCTTCTCTGCCACAATCTCAAACTGGTCGGCACCAGTCTTCTCTGCAATGATGTCGGCTATCTTCTTTGTGTTGCCCACTTTGATGTTTCCGACGGCGTAGTTGTCGCCAGCATGAGAGAAAAATACCACCAAGACCTTACCGTTCCCATTAACGGCGCTTGTGCTTTCAGACTTCGTTTGTTCTTTACTTGTTGACTCTGGAGATGTTTCTCCTTTCTTGTTCCCGTTGCATGCGGTTGACGCCAGCAAGAACAGGGATGGTGCCAATAAATACTTCATCATTTTCATATTCGTAGGTTTTATTAATTGTACATTTTATCATTAGCATAGGGGGACGCTAGTCGTTTGTCATAAGCCACGCGAATGCTTTGGCGGTACGTCCGTGAGAGTCTTGGAAGTGGTTTCCGTTGTTCCACTCAAGAATAGTTCTTATGCCTTGCTTTTCAAACATGTCGTGCTGCGTGCGGATGCAGTTGCCCACTTGTGACATCACGGCATTCTTTGTTTTTTCCTCTTTGTCGCCCAGACTTAAGTAGAACGATAATGCTTGAGGCTGGTTTGCCGATGCATAATCTATCCACCCCTGATACCATACAGAAGGCGAGACTGCAGCAATTCCGTAAAACATAGCCGTGTTATAGCCTGCCCAGAGAGAAAACAACCCAGCCAGCGAGTAACCTCCAAGAAGGCATTTCATGCTGATTTCATCAAACAAAGACATCTCTATCAATGATGAAATGAGTTCGGTCGTGATGAATCCCAGCGTTTGGGCAGCACCGTCGCCGAAGGGTGACTTGCCAAATACCGCTGGTGCTGACCAGGGGGTCAGGTCTTCCTGCCAGTTTTTTACCTCAAAGGCAACAAGCGTGAATGCTTTTCTCGTTAGCGAGGCAATTGCCTCAACCTCCTTGTCGAGCACTTCGAGGTCGTGTTCATCAATAGGTTGAACCAGCAGGAACTCGGCCTTCTCACCCTCATATATGTGGCATTTGCGGTTTGCTATTAGAATATCAGTTTTCTTCATCGTAACAGATTTGTGCAGAGACGGTCACATCGTGTTGTCTTCACATACTTTCGGCTGCAAAGATAAGGAAAAAATACATAACGCTTGTTTCTAAATTACGGTTATTTTTACCATAATTACTGCTTTTCAATATATAAGCAGAATCTTTATAACTAAAGAACTCGTACCAATACATGGTGTTTGAGGAAGTAAAAGAGCATCAATGGATGTCCCAGAGATGCTCTTTTAATGTCTCAAAGATGCTTTCTTGAAAAGCGAAAAGTGACGTTTCGCTTTTATACCTTTCTAACGTACATTGCGCGGATGGCATTCAGCACGGCCAGGATAAGTACTCCCACATCGGCGAAGATGGCAAGCCACATGTTGGCAATTCCTACAGCACCGAGAAGCAGGCACACCGCCTTGATACCGAGAGCCATGATGATGTTCTGCCACACTATGGAGAGAGTCTTCCGTGAGATGCGTATTGCTTTAGCAATCTTCATCGGGTCGTCGTCCATAAGTACGATGTCGGCTGCCTCTATTGCCGCATCACTTCCTAGTCCGCCCATTGCTATTCCAAGGTCGGCACGCGAAAGGACTGGTGCATCGTTGATGCCGTCGCCAACGAAAGCGGTGATGTTATGTGCCGTGTGTTGTGTGTCGGATTCCATTATTTCCACAAGTTTCGACACCTTGTCGGCAGGCAGCAGTTCGCTATACACCTTGTCAACGCCCAGACCGGAAGCAACTTCATCTGCCACCTTGCGGTTGTCGCCTGTGAGAATGACTGTTTGACTTACTCCAGCCTTGTGCATTGCCTCTATTGCCTCGGCAGAATGAGGTTTGACAACATCGCCCAGCACAATATGTCCCATGTAATTACCGTCGCAAGCCACGTGAACGATGGTGCCTGATGCATGGCAATGGCAGCACATCACACCTTCTTTCTCCATCAATTTCTTGTTGCCCACGCTTACCTTCTTGCCGTCAACAAGGGCGGTGATGCCGTGACCGCTAATTTCTTGTATATCGCTGACGCGACTGTGGTCAATAGCCTTTCCATAAGCACGTTGCAAACTCTTGCTGATAGGATGGGATGAGGCGCACTCTGCCAATGCTGCCAGTTCTACAAGATGCCTTTTCTCTTCCTCGTCTGTCTTGTCGGCGTCATCGATATCGTGCATTGCAGTCACGTCAAAAACGCCGAGAGTGAGCGTGCCAGTCTTGTCGAGCACCACCGTTTTCACCTTTGCTAAGGTCTCCAACATGTTGGCCCCTTTCACCAATATGCCTTCACGGCTGGCACCTCCGATGCCTGCGAAGAATGAGAGCGGTATGCTGACAACCAACGCACACGGACAACTGATGACGAGGAATATCAGAGAGCGGTATATCCATTGGCTCCACATCGGTTCGCTGCCCATGAAAACCATCCGCACTAATGGCGGAAGCAGCGCCAGGGCAAGTGCTGCGATGCACACCGCAGGGGTGTAGATGCGTGCAAAGCGTGTGATGAAGTCCTCCGAACGTGACTTGTGGGAGGCGCTGTCCTCAACAAGTTCAAGAATCTTTGACACCGTTGACTCGTCAAATTCCTTTGTGGTGCGCACTTTCAGTACACCCGTCATGTTGATGCTTCCACTTATTATTTCCTCGCCTTCGTGTATCTCCTGCGGCAACGACTCACCAGTTAGGGCAGAAGTGTTTAATGAAGAAGAACCTTCTTCCACGATGCCGTCGATAGGAACTTTCTCACCTGGCTGTACAATAATAATCTGTCCCACCTCCACATCATCAGGGTCAATGCGCTCCAGCGAACCGTCTTCCTGCTCAATATTGGCGTAGTCAGGACGGATGTCCATAAGTTTCGTGATGTCGCGGCGGCTCTTTCCCACGGCATAGCTCTGGAAAAACTCACCCACCTGATAGAAAAGCATCACGGCGATGGCTTCCAGATAGTCGCCGCTCTGTTCGTAGAGAGCCAGCGCGAAGGCACCGAGCGTGGCAACAACCATAAGGAAATTCTCGTCAAAGACACGACTATTCCTGATACCAAGCAATGCTTTGCGCAGGATATCGTAGCCAATGATGAGATATACCACTATATAATACAACAGTCCATGCGCTACGTTGCCAAGTGGCAAAGCCGTAATATCGGGCAGCAATGCCAGCACGGCTGTGAGCAGCGCTGCCACGATGATGCGTATGAGCATTGTCCTTTGTTTCTTGGTCATGACGTGTATGCTTGTCAACTTATGACTTCAAAGTCTTGTTCCACTTTCTTAGCCACCTTTATGACCTCTTTCATCACGGCTTCAGGGTCGGCATCGTCGTCGAACTCGATTTTCATTTTCTGTGTCATGAATACAACGCTTACACTCTTCACTCCTTTTACATTCTTAACTTCCTCTTCCACGAGGTTAGCGCAGTTGGCGCAGTCAACCTCAATCTTAAAAGACTTTTTCATAATTACCTTATTTTATATGTGGATTATCTTAATTTTCCTTTTCTGGGTGCAAAGTTAATACAAAAGAAATGCAACCTGGTTGCAAAGTGAATCATTGACAGTTTTTTCGGAAAAAGCTCTTACTATCAAATAAAATGTATATCTTTGCCAAACGAAAGGGAAAACTATATGGGAGAAAAGCTGATACATCGCATCGAAGACATAGAGCAGATGGCATTGGAGACGGGCTTTCTGCCGTTCTTCTATTGTGGTATTGACGGTCTTTCCATTGAAGAACACACGCCTCGTGAACTATGGTTTTCCGACGAGCAAGATGGTCCTTGGGAATGGAAAGGTCCTCTTATCGGCATGGGCTCTCTTGCTTATGGCAAGCTATATAACGGCAAGGCGGGTTTCGTGTCGCTTGAATGGTTGCCCGACCTGCTCAACTATAGGCGCTCATGCTACCGCTTTCCGTATAATGATGCGGAGCGCGAGGTGTTTGATACTGTAGTAAGCCATCAGACGATGCTAACGAAAGACATCAAGCGCGAGTGTGGTTTCGTGCGGCCTCGTGCGCCTAAGCTTTCTCCGATGGAACGCGAAGCGCTATGTGACACGCCGCGTTCGCTATGGCCAAAGGGTGGGGAAGCGCGCAACCGAGGCTTTGAGACGATAATCACCCGACTCCAGATGTCGCTTCGCTTTGTTGTTGCCGACTTTGAATATAACTACGACCGCGAGGGGAAACGTTATGGATGGGGCGTAGCCCGATATACAACGCCCGAACTGATGTATGGCGAAGAGATGTTTATTACAGACCGTTCGCCAGAGGAATCATTGCAAAGAATCCTCAACCATCTAAAGAAAAAACTTCCCTATGCTGCCGAGTGGCAGATAGAGAAGATTATTGTTGGGTAGGATTTTACGCTATTATAAACTAACAACCTTATATTCTTTTCCCGCTTCCGTCTTCAAGTCGTACTCATATACTTTGCGGAGAGGAAGAAGGTCGATGCCTTTCAGCTCTTCAGACTTCAGCGGTTGCTTAATGTCTGCAGACATATAGAGAGGGTTAGGACAGTTTCCCTTGGCCGGTTTCAGACCTTTTCCCTTCAGCGGAACGTATGAACGGAGGCGCAGAGTGCCGCCGATGGTCGATTTAACGGTAGCCTCTTGCAACGTGCCATTCTGCCATTTTATGTCTGCGATGAACCCTCCGCGAGCACGAAGTCCCTTCACTTCTCCCTCGTTCCATGTGCTTGGCAGCGCAGGAAGCAGATGTACCGCACCGTCATGACTCTGCAACAGCATCTCGCAAATACCTGCAGAGCAACCGAAATTGCCGTCAATCTGGAATGGCGGGTGGGCATCAAAGAGGTTGGGATAGGTACGTCCGTCAGGATATTGTCTCGCAGAACGATCATTGGGCAATAGGTGCAGCATGTTGTTTATTATCTTAAAGGCATGGTCGCCGTCAAGCATTCGTGCCCAGAAGTTGATTTTCCATCCCAGGCTCCATCCCGTAGCCATGTCTCCACGTTGCTTTAGCGTGTTGGCAGCAGCGGTGAACAGTTCGGGGTTTCGGAATGGTGAAATCTGGTTGGACGGGTAAAGTCCATAGAGATGAGATATGTGTCGATGCTCGTCTTTCGGGTCATCGCCATCAATTATCCACTCTTGCAATTGCTGATAACGACCTATCTGCATCGGAGGCAAGTTGCCGAGAGTCTCTTTCAACTTATTAATATATGTTTTATCTTTTATTCCTAACACCTCAGTTGCGCGCAAGGTGTTGCTCAGAACGTCAAAGACAATCTGGTTGTCCATCGTAGAACCCGCTGTCACGGTAGTCCTCTTGCCCATCGGACCATGCTCTGGCGACACCGTTGGAACGGTCATTGTCCATCCATACTTGGGATGAGGCTGCATGTAATCAATTAAGAAGTCGGCTGCACCTTTCATCACATCATAGTTCTTGCGGAGGAAATCGCGGTCGCCGGTGAACAGGTAATGCTGCCAGATATGTGTGGTGAGCCACGCTCCTCCCGTTGGGAACATTCCCCATGTTGTGCCGTCTACGGGGCCTGCTATGCGCCAAAGGTCGGTGTTGTGATGCGCAACCCAACCACGACAGCCGTACATCTGACGTGCCGTCTCGGCTCCCGTGTTGCTCAGGTCACGAATCATGTCGAAGAAAGGCATCTGCGTCTCGGCGATATTTCCTACGAGAGCAGGCCAGTAGTTCATCTCAGCGTTAATGTTGATGGTGTATTTTGAATCCCACGGAGCAAAGAGTTTGTCGTTCCAAACGCCCTGAAGATTGGCTGGCTGTCCGCCTGGCTGCGATGAGGAGATGAGCAGATAACGTCCGTATTGCATCATCAGGGAAACCATATCGAGGTCGATGGATTGCTGGTTGGCGGCAAAAGCGGCGAGTCGTTTGTCCGTTTCGAGTTCTGAGTTTTGGTTCTTTGGAAGAGTAAGTGAAACGCGGTCATACTGCTCGCGATACTTCTTGGTATGCTCGGCGAGCATTTGCTCATATTTCTTTCCGTTGAAGGCAGCAACAGAAGTGTCGTTTTTCTTATGAGGATCGCCGCTGATGTCGTGGTAGTTCACATAGTTCGTGGCCGCCACGATGAATATAGTGGCATTGTCGGCATTAACAACGCTGATGCTCTTTTCGCCGTCAACAATCTCGTTATCGCTACAAACAATGATGCGGCATTCGGCATTCAGTCCTCCGGGAATCCCCTCGTGCTCCACGTTCTTTATCTTTGCCGTCAGTTGGTGGTTGCTCACGCTATGCTCAACCTCAAACGGAACTTCGTGCCTGATGTTAAAACAGAGTTTGTTCTTTCCCTCTGCCGATAATCTCACGACGATGACATTATCTGCCTGAGAGGCAAAAACCGTGCGTGTATATGTCGTCTCGTCACAACGGAATCGTGTCGTAGCGACAGCATTACCGATGTTCAGTTCGCGATGGTAGTCGCTGATGTCGTTCCCAATATGGTCGAAGTCAATCTTCAAACTGCCCAGAGTGAGGTAGCGCATGCCGTGAGGACCTTTAATGAAATGCTTTTCGATGAGTTGATGAGCCTCTTCCTCGTGCCCCTCAAAGATGAGTTTTCTCACCTCTGGCAGGTATTCCAGCGACTCGCTGCTATTGTTGTTGTGTGGCGAACCCGACCAAAATGTCTCTTCGTTAAGTTGTATCTCGTCGTTCACGGTTCCTCCATAGACCATCGCGCCGAGGTGAGAGTTGCCTATAGGCAGCGCCTCGAGCCAGTCGGTTGCAGGTCTTCCGTACCACAGAACGTGGTCTTGCGCCGTGATGTTTATTGCCAATAGCAATGCAGTTACAAGAAATGATATTCGTTTCATCGGTTATTGATTATTGTTTATGATTTAGACTTTAATGCGTAAAGTTCTGCAAATATACTATAAAAAATAAGATTGGCAAACACAAGAGACATTTATGATACGCAAAGAAATGAAAAAGTGATGCGAGAAAAAGATAAATGTAAAAAAATTAAGAACTCATGTTGATGTTTCACCTCTTTTTATTACCTTTGCAATCAATTTTCAATAGAAAGGTAAATGAAGTATTCAGGAATTGCATTTTTGTTATTTTTAGCCCCTGTTAGTTCTCATGCTATAGAACCAGACAGTTGCGTCCACCTTAATGAAGTGGTGGTTACGGGACTCACGGGCAACACACACATCAGCCGTTCGCCGTCACCTGTGTCGGTGATTTCTGCACAACAGCTCAGCGTACATTCATCAACAAACATCATAGACGCCATCGCCAAGCAGCCTGGAGTGTCTCAGGTGAGTACCGGAAGCGGCATTTCCAAGCCCGTAATCCGCGGTCTCGGCTACAATCGTGTGCTCGTTGTGAACGACGGAATACGTCAGGAAGGGCAGCAATGGGGCGATGAGCACGGAATAGAAATAGACCCTAACAGCGTCCATTCTGTAGAGATAATGAAGGGACCTGCGTCGCTGATGTATGGCTCCGACGCGCTTGCAGGAGTGCTGATAATGAAAGATGCCCCGCTACTTCCAGAAGGAGAGATGGATGTGGAGGCAATGACGGAATACCAGACGAACAACGGTCTTTGGGCATATAGTCTGAGTACGGCGGGCCACAAGAACGCCTTCGTGTGGGACTGGCATTGGAGTCAGAAGATGGCTCATGACTATAAGAACAGTTACGACGGCCGTGTGCCGGGCAGCAGGTTCTCAGAACGTGCTCTATCCGGTATGTTCGGACTCAACGGAGCGTGGGGATTTTCACACCTGAAACTGGGATATTATCATCTCACCCCAGGCATCATCGAGGGCGAGCGCGACGAAGAGACGGGCGAACTCTTGTCTGAGGACAACGGCAAACACTACGGACGGCTCGCTCCTTTCCAGCAAGTGAAGCATTATAAAGCGGTGATTGACAATCAGTTCCGCATAGGGGAGGGCAGACTGAAAACCATCATCGGATATCAGCAGAACCGCCGTCAGGAATTCGAGGAGGCTGATGAGTGCGAACTCGACTTCATGCTTCACACGTTGAATTACGACATTCGTTATGTCACTCCTGAGTTCAGCGGCGTGACGATGAACGTCGGCGTGGGCGGAATGTACCAGCGCTCGCTTAATAAAGGCGAGGAATTTCTCATCCCGTCGTATAACCTTTTCGACTTCGGAGTGTTCGCCACAGCATCTAAGTCGTATGCCGACAGACTGCATATAAGCGGCGGTTTGCGCTACGACACGCGCCATCTGCATAGTAACGCGCTTGAGGAGGAGGGCGAGATGCGCTTCGAGCAGTTCTCGCGCTCGTTCAACGGACTTACCGGAAGCATAGGAGTGGTGTATAACGTGAGCCGAAACACCGACCTCCGTTTTAATATCGCTCGCGGTTTCCGCGCCCCTAACATGAGTGAGATGGGCAGCAACGGAGTGCACGAAGGAACGCTCAGATACGAGATTGGCAACCACGACCTAAGCCCAGAGTTCAGTTGGCAGGCAGACCTCGGGCTTGATTTCTCGACAGACATCTTCTCGTTGCAGTTGTCACTCTTCGCAAACCGCATCAGCAACTTTATCTACTTGCAACGTGACGGCACCGAAATCGAGGGAATGCCTGTATATCAGAACCGTCAGGGAACAGCCCGATTGCTGGGCGGAGAGGCGCGAGCCATATTGCATCCCTTCCATCATCTGCATTGGGAAAACACGTTCAGTTATGTGGATAGCCGCCTTCTTGACAAGCCAAAAGATGAGCGTTACTTGCCATTCACACCTGCTCCGCGATGGCTCTCCACCATTCATTATGACTTCCAGCACCCGTCTTCCGGCCATCAACACTCGGCACGCCTTTTCAACAACGCGTTTGTTGAACTTGAGATGGATTGCAACCTGAGGCAGAATCATTTCCTCGCGGCTAACGAAACCGAGACGGCAACGCCATCATACACGCTCTTCAACTTCACCGCAGGTACTGATATCCAGTACCATAGCAAGAAGATAGCGTCACTTTATCTTACCGTTGCCAACATCTTCGACCGCGCATATCAGAACCACTTGTCGCGACTGAAGTATGCAGACATAAACAACGTGACCGGCCGAATGGGTGTCTTCAACATGGGACGCAATATCTCTTTGAAGCTCATTGTTCCCCTTTCGTTCACCATTTAACCACCTCTAGCACTCCCAAAGACCACATCTGGCACTCCCAGATGTATATCTTTCGCATGCTCAGATGTATATCTCTTGCATGCTCAAAGGCCATCTTTGGCACTCCGATTAAGCACAAGTTGCAAACCCATTCATAAGGAATCGGTTTGCAATTTTGCTTTGTCTATATTGCAATAATGCACATTCTATTGTGTATGTGCGCATTTTCAATCTTTTTAGTTTTAAAATACTTTAAATTGGTATGCATGTTATTCTATTATTACATTATTTTATATATCTTTGCAAGTGATTTTTAAAGGAGGGAATTTTTATTCGGAATTTATAATAATTGTAAGTATTTAGAAAAGAGAAACTGATGTTTGAGAATTTAAGTGACAGACTTGAAAGGTCGTTTAAGATACTTAAAGGTGAAGGCAAAATCACCGAGATAAACGTTGCGGAAACCTTGAAGGACGTGCGCCGTGCGCTGCTCGATGCCGACGTTAACTATAAAGTGGCGAAGCAGTTCACCGACACGGTGAAGCAGAAGGCGCTCGGAATGAACGTGCTCACGGCCATTAAGCCGGGTCAGTTGATGGTGAAGATTGTTCACGACGAACTCGCCACGCTGATGGGAGGCACAGCATCGGAACTGCAACTCACGGGAAAGCCGGCGATAATACTGATGTCTGGTTTGCAAGGCTCGGGTAAGACAACGTTCAGCGGCAAGCTTGCAAACATGCTGAAGACCAAGCAGCGCAAGAAGCCTTTGCTCGTGGCGTGTGACGTTTACCGTCCTGCTGCTATAGAGCAGTTGAAGGTGGTGGGCGCGTCTGTTGATGTCCCTGTATATTGCGAGCCAGAGAGCAAGGACGTGGTGAGCATCGCCAATCATGCTATTGCTGAGGCTAAGGCAAAGGGCAACGATGTTGTAATCGTCGATACTGCCGGCCGTCTGGCTGTAGATGAGGAGATGATGCAGGAGATAGAGACGCTGAAGAACGCCCTGAATCCTGACGAGACGCTGTTCGTTGTTGACTCGATGACCGGTCAGGATGCAGTTAATACCGCCCGTGAGTTCAACGAAAGACTCGATTTCGACGGCGTCGTGCTGACAAAACTCGATGGTGACACCCGCGGCGGTGCGGCTCTTTCCATCCGTACGGTAGTGACCAAGCCAATCAAGTTCGTGGGAACGGGCGAGAAGATGGAGGCTATCGACGTGTTCCACCCCGAGCGAATGGCAGACCGCATCTTGGGAATGGGCGACATCGTTTCGCTTGTTGAGCGCGCGCAGGAGCAGTATGACGAGGAAGAGGCGAAACGCCTGCAGAAGAAGATCATGAAGAACAAGTTCGACTTCAATGACTTCCTCGGACAGATACAGCAGATAAAGAAGATGGGTAACCTTAAGGACTTGGCCGCCATGATTCCTGGAGTGGGCAAGGCAATAAAGGATGTTGACATCGACGATGATGCTTTCAAGGGCATCGAGGCGATAATCCAGAGCATGACTCCAAAGGAGCGCAGCAACCCAGAGATACTGAACACCAGTCGCCGCAACCGTATTGCCAAGGGTTCGGGAACAAGCATTCAGGAGGTGAACCGCCTGATAAAGCAGTTCGACCAGACTCGCAAGATGATGAAGATGGTGACCAGCGGCGGCATGAAAGGCATGATGAAAGGAATGCCGAAGATGAAATAGAAGCAGTCAATAAAAGATTATGAGTTATACATTGATAGACGGCAAGGCTACAGCCGCCAAGATTAAGGAAGAGATAAGGCACGAGGTGGAAAGCCTTGTGGCTCACGGTAAGAAACGTCCGCATCTTGCTGCAATTCTTGTTGGACACGACGGAGGCAGCGAGACATACGTTAAGAATAAGGTGCTGGCATGCGATGCGTGCGGTTTCCAGTCAACTCTGATTCGCTATGAGTCGGATGTGACAGAGGAAGAACTGCTCGACAAGGTGCGCCAGCTGAACGAAGACCCTTCGATAGATGGTTTCATCGTGCAGCTGCCGTTGCCTCGACACATCGACGAGCAAAAAGTGATAGAGACAATAGACTATCGCAAGGATGTTGACGGATTCCATCCAATCAACGTTGGACGTATGTCGATAGGTCTGCCGTGCTTCATCTCTGCCACACCACTCGGCATCGTGACGCTGTTGCAACGTTATGGCATCGAGACTTCTGGCAAGAAGTGCGTCATTCTTGGCCGCTCGAATATCGTGGGCAAGCCAATGGCTCAGCTGATGATGCAGAAGCAGTATGGCGACGCTACGGTAACTGTGTGCCACAGCCGCTCGAAGACTCTCAAAGAGGAGTGCCGAGAGGCCGATATTATCATCGCAGCTATTGGTCAGCCCAACTTCGTGACGGCAGACATGGTGAAAGAAGGTGCAGTGGTTATTGATGTCGGCACTACCCGCGTGCCCGATGCAACCCGCAAGAGCGGCTTCCGACTGAACGGAGACGTGAAGTTCGACGAGGTGGCTCCGAAATGTTCATACATCACTCCAGTACCTGGCGGCGTTGGCCCTATGACCATCTGCTCGCTGATGAAGAATACGCTGGAGGCATACAAGAGAAGATGACAGCCGAAGAATACTATAAGCAGGGCAACAACTACCGGCAACAGGGTAACTTTCAGGAAGCGATAAACTGTTACCTTGAAGCTATAGCCTTAGATCCTAACAGCCCTGCCGTTGAGGCAAAAAGGATGCTCGACGACATATTTAATTACTATTGTAAAGACATGTACAACCCCTGAGAACCGTGTGGCCTTGGCTGTGGCTGCGTGGCGAGCAGGACAAAAACAAACATTATGGCAAAATTCAGAGGTGCTATCGTGGTGAATACAGACCGATGTAAGGGCTGCGCTCTATGTGCTGTGGCCTGTCCAAAGGGGGTAATCGCCTTGGCAGCAAAGAAAGTGAATGTCCACGGATACCCATACGTGGAAGCAGCGAATCCCGATGATTGCATCGGGTGTGCTTCGTGCGCTATCGTGTGTCCTGACGGATGTATTACAGTTTACAAAAAACGTATGGAGGATTAAGCTATGGCAGAACAGGAAGTAACTCTTATGAAGGGCAATGAGGCGATAGCCCATGCCGCAATCCGCTGTGGCGCTGACGGATATTTCGGATATCCAATCACTCCGCAGAGTGAGGTAATCGAGACGCTTGCCGAGCTGAAACCTTGGGAAACCACGGGTATGGTGGTGCTCCAGGCAGAGAGCGAGGTGGCTTCCATAAATATGGTTTATGGCGGCGCTGGTGCTGGCAAGCGCGTAATGACATCTTCATCAAGCCCCGGTGTGGCTCTGATGCAGGAGGGTATAGCATATATGGCTGGCGCCGAACTGCCAGGACTCTTTGTTAACGTGCAGCGCGGCGGCCCAGGACTGGGAACCATCCAGCCCTCACAGGCAGACTATTTCCAGGCTACACGCGGCGGCGGTAATGGCGACTATTATGTCATAACCCTTGCTCCTAACAGCGTTCAGGAAATGGCCGACTTTGTTGGTCTTGCCTTTGATTTGGCATTTAAATACCGCAATCCGGCGATGATTCTCTCTGACGGTGTCATCGGACAGATGATGGAGAAGGTGGTGCTGCCGCCTTATAAGCCACGCCGCACAGAGGAAGAGATAAAGAAGGAATGTCCTTGGGCTACATTCGGCCGCACGAAGGACCGTCAGCCTAATATCATCACATCGCTTGAACTGCGCTCCGAGGAGATGGAGAAGCGTAACATCCACCTGCAGGAGAAGTATCAAGAAATACGCGACAAGGAAGTGCGCTTTGAAACACAACATCTCGACGATGCCGAGTATATGATTGTAAGTTTCGGTTCTGCTGCCCGCATCGCAGAGAAAGCGCTCGAACTTGCTCATGAAGAAGGGATCAAGGTCGGACTGTTCCGGCCAATCACTCTGTGGCCGTTCCCGTCAAAGCAGATAGCAGAGGCAGCACGAGGAAAGAAGGGAGTGCTCGTTGCTGAAATCAATGCTGGCCAGATGGTCGAGGACGTTCGTCTTGCCATCAATGGCGCTGTGCCTGTGGAACACTTTGGACGTTTGGGAGGTATCGTTCCTGAACCAGATGAGATTGTAAACGCTATCAAAACCAAATTGATGTAAGCCATGGAAAAGAATGAGATTATTAGTCCAGAGAATCTGGTGTATAAAAAGCCGACGCTGATGAACGATGTCCCCATGCACTATTGCCCGGGATGCTCGCATGGTGTCGTGCATAAACTTGTTGCAGAGGTCATCGAGGAGATGGGAATGGAAGAGAAGTCTGTTGGCGTTTCGCCAGTAGGCTGTGCCGTCTTCGCTTATCGTTATATCGACATCGACTGGCAGGAGGCTGCTCACGGACGTGCTCCAGCCATCGCCACAGCCATCAAGCGCCTGTGGCCCGACCGTCTGGTATTCACCTATCAGGGTGACGGCGACCTGGCTTGTATCGGTACTGCCGAGACAATACATGCGCTTAACCGCGGCGAGAACATCACAATCATCTTCATCAACAATGCCATTTATGGAATGACGGGCGGACAGATGGCTCCTACAACTCTGCTCGGACAGAAGACAGCCACATGTCCTTACGGCCGCGTGCCAGAACTGCACGGCTATCCTCTCAAGATGCCTGAGATTGCAGCACAACTCGAAGGAACGTGTTATGTGACACGTCAGAGCGTGGATACCGTGGGCCATATATTGAAGGCAAAGAAAGCCATACGCAAGGCTTTCGAGGCTAACATGGCCTGCAAGGGTTCGTGCCTCGTGGAGGTTACCTCAACGTGTAACAGCGGTTGGAAAATGCCGCCAGCCAAGGCTAACAAGTGGATGGAAGAGAACATGTTCCCGTTCTATCCGCAGGGAGATTTAAAGGACACAACTAAAGAGTAAGGAGGATAGTGCTATGAAACAAGAAATTATTATAAGTGGTTTCGGTGGTCAGGGCGTGCTTTCGATGGGAAAGATTCTCGCTTACTCCGGACTGATGGAGGATAAAGAGGTTACGTGGATGCCTGCTTATGGACCAGAGCAGCGCGGAGGAACGGCCAACGTAACGGTAATTGTGAGCGATGAGCGCATATCGTCGCCTATCTTGAGCAAGTATGACATCGCCATCGTGCTCAACCAGCCGTCACTCGACAAGTTTGAACCGAAAATCAAACCGGGTGGAATACTCATTTACGACGGTTTTGGAATCATCAATCCTCCTACACGAAAGGATATCACCATCTATCGCATCGATGCTATGGACAAGGCTGCCGAGATGAAGAACTCTAAGGTGTTCAATATGATTGTGCTTGGCGGACTTCTCGAGGTTTGCCCCGTTGTAAGTGACAAGGGTGTGGAGAAAGCGCTCTTCAAGACATTGCCTGAGCGTCATCATGCACTCATTCCATTAAATATGGAGGCTATTACGGCAGGTAGAACAATCATCAAAAAGATGTGATTCGTATAGAAAAAACGATAAGAAATTGCCCGCAACATTATTTATTGCGGGCAATTTTTGTAGACAGTTATATTACAATTCGCACTTTTTACCCCCATTTTCTGCAGCGAGATTAGCCATTTAGCACACAATCCATTGTATTTATTATCTGAATACTTGAATTTAACAGAGGTTAAATTTGCCAAAAGTGAAGGGGTTGCCATCAGAACATGCGGTTCTTGCATGTCTTTTGAAGCCTTTTAGGGAAGAAAAATGCAGTTTTTTGTGCCTTTATAAGGTTTTGGAACGACTGGTGCCTTGCGGTTAAAAATGTCGTATCTCATTGATATACTGCTTTTTAGATGAATTAATAATTCCCAAATCTTACAGTCTTACAGTCTTACAGTTGATTTTAAAAGGTACGTCCCAACTCCTTTACTATACTATATATACTATATATTATATATATATTATTGATTATCAATAGGTTATAAGCATAAGAGAAGTAGTTGGAAGAAAATGGCGATGTGAATAGGTCCTCTTTTTTAATTGTAAGACTGTAAGACTGTAAGATTTTGCATAGTCTTGTTCACTCACTTTCCTCTACCAGGCCATCGAGTGTCCAGAGGAGTTCGTTGCTCACGGCCCGGGCATTATAATTCTATTACTTGTATTCCGCCGTATGGAGTGAGATGGCTGAAACAGTCATCCTCGGGGAAGAGGCGGGCATAGACTCCTGCGCAGATGAGTACACCGCCATGAGCGAAGATTGCCACGCGCTGGTAATCGTGCTGACGCAGTTCGTCGAGGAAGTTGGCCACGCGCTGGTATAGCATGCGGTAACTCTCGCCGTTCGTGGCGGCAAGGTTCATGTAGTCGTTATACCATTTCAGTATTGCGGGGTCTTTGCTCTCAATGTCATCGTAACGCATCATTTCCCAGTCGCCCATGTTCATCTCCTTCAGTCGGTCGTCGGTCACGGGATTGTCGTAACCGCAGAACGCAGCCAACTTGCGCGCTCTGGTGAGTGGCGACGAGAACACTATATCTAATTTGTTATCGTCCAACATGCTCTCGAGGTTGCGTTTTGTCTCTGCTGCCTCTTGCTCGAAGGTGTCGGCAACGGGAACGTCAGTCCAGCCATAGCAAGTGCCCTTAGGCACTCCCACGCTTGTATGTCTTATCATGTAGACTTCCATGTTTTTATTTATAGTTTAATGTTTGGGGAGTAAGAAACCTCATGCCTCTTACCTCAATGCCATAGTTAAATAGAACGACAGCTCGACGAGCAGGAATAGGGCGCCACAGCAGTCGCCTGTGTATCCCTTTATCTTACGAAGCATCATATAATATATGAAATACATCACGATGCAAGGAACGAATATGAGCAAGTCCCAACGGAGCGACAGCCCTTCAAGACTGGCATATATAAGAGGAATCATAGGAAGGACACCCTGAATGAAAAGCAGTATGCCTGCCTTTACGCTCATCTTTCTATAAACGGTATGTGCCTTGCTTGTCTCCTCTGTCCGTGCGTAAGGCAGGAACATTATTATCTGCGCCGCAATCATCTTGCAGTAGGCGTCTCCGGCGAATATCGTTATTGCCGCCACGAACTGAGAAAGGGTGCTGAGCGCGCCATACAGAAGGGCGAAATAAAGTATCAGCCCCACCACGCCATAGGTGCCGATGTGCGAGTCTTTCATTATTTGCAGTATCCGCTCACGGTCGTTGCCGCCACCGCCGAAACCGTCGAAGAAGTCGGCGAGCCCGTCCTCATGGAGTGCTCCCGTCAATAATACTCGTGCAGCGATGGCAAGAAGCAACGCTATATGGAACGGAAACAGCATGCTCCCGAAGTAAACCACAGCCGCCATCACTCCGCCTGTGAGCCATCCGGCAAACGGCCAATGCTCAACAACAGTCTCGTAACATTGCTGTGGCGGCTGGTAGATGCGCCAGAAGGGTAGGCGAGTGAAGAATATAAGTGATGCGTAAATCCTCTGCCACCATTTTGTTTGGTCTATCTTTATTTCCATTTTTTAGCGTTTTATGTTTTGGGAGGTAAGAGGCATGGGGGTTAAAAATACTTCGTTATATGTGCATTCTCGAAGTTGTTCATTTCATTCACCATTCTCACGGCACTCTCTATGATAGGGTAGGCGCAGAGGGCGCCTGTTCCCTCTCCGAGTCGCATGCCGAGTTGTAGAATCGGTTGTGCATTCATAAGCTCCAGCATGCGCCTGTGTCCGCTCTCTGCCCCGCAATGGCCGAAGATGGCATAGTCGAGAACCGAAGGGCAAAGACGTGATGCTGCCAGCATACACGCTGACATGATGAAACCATCTACCATGACCAACATTCCTAACTCTGCGGCGCTCAGCATCGTGCCGATAGCGGCCACCATCTCGAAACCGCCGAAGTAGCGAATTATCAACCGGATGTCTTTCTCCGTAAATGCCTCGTTGAATCGTTCTACAGCCTTATGCAGCACCTCGCGCTTGTGCCTGACGCCCTCGTCGTTGAGTCCAGCGCCAGCGCCGATACATTCGTCGAGCGGGATGTTCCCGAAGAGATGTGCCCAGATGCTCGATGGAGAAGTGTTCGCGATGCCCATCTCTCCTATGCAGACGATGTTGCTTCCTTCCCTGTGGCAACGCTCGGCCATCTCCCTGCCCACACCGATGGCCTTACAATACTCCTCTTCGCTCATGGCTGGTTCGTAAAGGAAGTTGCGTGTGCCGCATGCTATCTTGCGGTTTATTATGTCCGGGAAGTCGCTTAGGTCGTGGTCAACGCCCACGTCAACGATAAACAACTTGAACCCATGCTGCCTGCAGAACATGTTGACACCTCCTCCGCCTCGCGTGAAGTTCTGCATCTGCTGCCATGTAACGTCACGTGGACTCACGCTAACTCCCTCGCGCTCGATGCCGTGATCGCCTCCATAAAGCACATGACAAGGGTGTTCGAGTTTCGGAGTAAGTGTCTGCTGCACGAAACATATCTGCTCGGCCAACGTCTCCAGCAGACCTAAAGAACCTTTTGGCTTGTTCAGATTATCTATCTTGTCGCGAATGACTTCTTTACTTATTGCTTTTTTCATAATTCAAAACAATTGCAACCCTCAGCGCTCAATGTTATTTTATCTTAACAGGAATTCCGCTCACCATAAGAATGACCTCATCGGCATGCTGCGCTACATATTGGTTCATCCATCCTTGCATATCGGTGAAGCGGCGTTGCACACTATCGGGACTCACACCCCCGCTTCCTATCTCGTTTGTAACGAAGATGAAAGTGGCATCTTGTGCGGTGAAACGGTCGAACTCCTCTTCAATCTCTCGTAGTGCATCATCTACCGATGGCTGCTCCCATTCCTTTGCAGTATGGTTATAGAAGAAATTGGTGCACCAAAGAGTGATGCAGTCAATTACCGCCACTTTATTATTAATAATGTGTCGGCTGAGCCATTTCTCCTCTTCGATATTTTCCCATTGCGGCCCCCTGCGCTCCTGATGCTTCTCCACGCGCTGGCGGAACTCATCGTCCCATACATGTGCAGTAGCAATATATACGGGATTGTCGCTAAGACTTAGCGCCAGTTTCTCCGCGTATGCACTTTTTCCAGAGCGTTGGCCGCCAGTTATTAATATAAGCCTTTTCATGCTGCGAAATTACAAAAAAGAAGTGATAATGGCGTCCGTTTTCCCTTTTTTATTAACCTAAATCAACAAATCATGTAATTTATTACGATTTTTAGTTGAAAAAATTTGGCAGTTTCAACATTTTTTTATTACTTTGCACTCAATAACATAAATTACGACAATAATTTTAACACAATTATTATAGTTAACTAATTTAAAAACAAAAGAAACATGAAAAAGTTATTAGTATTGTTTGCTGCAGCAGCAATGACTCTTACCGCATCAGCTCAGGCTCTTGAGGAGAGTAAGACTTTCGACAACTTCTACATTGGCATCAATGGTGGAGTTTCTACAAAGATGACTCAGCAGAGCGGCTGGCTCGGCGGCCTCAACCCTAACGCAGGTCTCCGCATTGGTCGTTGGTTCACTCCTGTATTTGGTATCGCAGTTGAGGGAAATGCATATTTCTCAAACAAGCCTCTCCCATCAACAGGTACTGCAGTTCGCGCTACTAACGTAGGTGGTATCGCTACTGTTAATCTGAGCAACTGGTTCGGTGGATATCCTGGCGAGCCACGCGCATTTGAAGTTGTTGCTGTTGGTGGTCTTGGATGGACACACTGGTTTGGCAACGGTGGCTTCCCACACAACATCAACAACACTACAGCTAAGGCAGGTCTTGACTTCACATTCAACCTCGGTGCTAATAAGGCATGGCAGGTTTACATTGAGCCAGCTGTAACATGGGGTCTCAATGGTCCTCAGTATCTTGATTATGAAGACAATTTTGGCAACCTGTTTAAGTCATACACAGGCACCAAGTTCAATGTTAACGACGCATTCTTCCAGCTGAACGCAGGTATCGTTTACAAGTTCAAGAACTCTAACGGTACTCACAACTTCAAGGTTGCTGACCTCCGTAACCAGGCTGAGATCGACCGTCTGAACGCTATCATCAACGGTCTGCGCAACGACCTCGATGCTAAGGATCGTGAGATTGCTCGCCTCCAGAAGCTCCTCGACGAGTGCAACGCACGCGTTTGCCCAACTTGCCCAGAGTGCAAGGAAGTTGCTAACCTGCAGCCAACCGTTCTCTTCCGTCAGGGTAAGAGCGTGATTGACCCAGCACAGTTCGCTCCAATCGAGCTTATCTCTAACTACATGAAGAATCACCCAGAGGCTAAGGTTAAGATTGACGGTTATGCTTCTCCAGAGGGTTCACTCGAGCTCAACAAGAAGCTGTCTATCGACCGCGCTGAGGCTGTTAAGAACGCACTTGTTAAGAAGTACAAGATTGCTGCTGACCGTCTGACCACTGAGGGTCATGGCCCAACAGACAAGCTCTTCGAGCAGGTAGAGTTCAACCGCGTAGTTACATTCCACGACACTACAAAATAATCCAACCTGAGAAGATTATTATGTAAAACCACTCCCGCCCCTCCTTTCGAGGGGCGGGATTTTTTATTTAGTTATATTCTATAGACCTATAACAGTTTGAAGGGCTAAAGAGAACTTTATCCAGAGCGATGCTTTCGGAAAACTTAGGCTACGCAGAAAATCTATCGGTTTAGCATCATATGTATGGCAAAAAGTTATGAAATGAAACATTTAAGGGTTGTTTTTGTTTCAAATTGTTTATGTTTTGTAAAAATATTCAAGTATTTGTTGGTTATTAGATAAAAACTAAGTAACTTTGCAGTCCAATATATATATTAGGAGAAAGCATTATGAAACATCAGTTAAGAAGTGCAATATGCACAGAAGGTAGAAGGATGGCAGGCTCCCGTGCATTATGGGTGGCTACGGGAATGAAGCGCGAACAGTTTGGAAAACCAATTATTGCTGTGGTCAACTCGTTCACGCAGTTTGTTCCAGGTCATACACATCTGCATGAGATTGGACAGATAGTGCGCGAGGAGATTGAGCGCATGGGATGCTATGCGGCCGAGTTTAACACTATCGCCATCGACGACGGAATCGCTATGGGACATGATGGCATGCTCTACTCGCTACCTTCTCGCGACATCATTGCCGACTCTGTGGAGTATATGGTGAATGCACATAAGGCTGATGCGATGATTTGTATCTCCAACTGCGACAAAGTGACGCCGGGCATGCTGATGGCAGCGATGCGTCTGAACATCCCTGCGGTGTTCTGCTCTGGAGGTCCGATGGAGGCTGGCCGCTGGCGTGGCGAGAATGCCGACCTCATCACAGCAATGGTGAAGGGTGCCGACCCGAGCGTCAGCGATGAAGAGATGGCAGAGATAGAGGGCTGTGCTTGTCCTGGCTGCGGCTCTTGCTCTGGCATGTTCACGGCAAACTCAATGAACTCCCTGACCGAGGCTATCGGTCTCTCTCTGCCCGGAAACGGCACTGTTCTCGCTACTCACAAGAACAGGATACAGCTTTTCCGCGATGCCGCACGCCAGATAGTTAAGAATGCGCTGGCATATTATGAGGATGGAGACGAGAGCGTTTTGCCTCGTAACATCGCCACTCGTGATGCTTTCCTTAATGCAATGACACTCGACATCGCTATGGGAGGAAGTACAAATACTGTGCTCCATCTGCTCGCTGTGGCGCAGGAGGCAGGCGCAAACTTCACGATGAAGGATATTGACGAGCTGAGCCGCAAGACTCCTTGCCTGTGCAAGTTGGCTCCGAACACACAGAAATATAGCGTTCAGGAGTGCGGTCGTGCAGGTGGAATACTCGGCATTATCAACGAACTCGCCAAGGGCGGTCTGATAAACAAGGACTGCCGCCGCGTTGACGGCAAGACTCTGGGCGAGCAACTGGAGAAATATAACATAATGAAAGATGATATAGACGCAGAGGCAAACCGTATCTATCAGACCGCTCCAGGCAACCGTTTCTCAACGAAGATGGGCAGTCAAGAAGAACAATGGGGCACACTCGACAAGGACCGTGCCAACGGTTGCATCCGCGATCTTGAGCATGCATACACCAAGGACGGCGGTCTGGCTGTGCTTTTCGGTAATATAGCGCAAGACGGATGTGTCGTTAAGACTGCCGGAGTGGACGAGAGCATCTGGCATTTCGAGGGCCCTGCCGTAGTGTTCGACTCTCAGGAAGATGCCTGCGAGGGCATTCTCGGCGGTAAGGTGAAGAGCGGCGACTGTGTCGTTATTACTCACGAAGGTCCTAAGGGAGGACCAGGCATGCAGGAGATGCTTTATCCTACCAGTTACATCAAGTCGATGCATCTTGGCAAGGAGTGCGCTCTGATTACCGACGGACGATTCTCTGGCGGTACCAGCGGACTCAGCATCGGACATATTTCGCCTGAGGCTGCATCGGGAGGAAATATCGGCAAGATAAAGGATGGCGACATCATAGAGATTGACATCCCGTCTCGCAGCATCAACGTGCAGCTCTCCGACGAGGAACTTGCAGCCCGCGAGCAGCAACCGTTGAAACGAAACCGAGTCGTCAGCAAGGCCCTTCGCGCTTATGCCCAAAGCGTTTCGAGTGCTGACAAGGGTGGAGTTCGCATCCTTAGCCCCCTTTAATCACATACCATAGGGAGTGGAAATCTAAAGGATTCCATAATAAAAAAGAAAGCAATATATATGGCAAATAAGAATGATAAAAATAGCCAATCTTCCTTTCCCTCCGAAGGAGCGGAAAGTGGCTATATAACAGGCTCAGAGGCTTTGATGCGCGCTTTGCAAGCAGAAGGGGTGAAGACCATCTTCGGCTATCCTGGCGGTGCCATAATGCCTGTTTATGATGCCCTTTACGACTATACTCGAGGCGAGAAAAAATGCTTCGACCATATACTTGTGCGTCACGAGCAGGGTGCAGCACATGCCGCAGAGGGCTATGCCCGTGTTAGCGGCAAGGTGGGAGTGGCTCTTGTGACCAGCGGACCAGGCGCAACAAACACTCTCACGGGTGTTGCCGACGCCATGATGGACTCCACTCCTATCGTGGTTATTGCCGGACAGGTACCTATTGGGGCATTGGGAACTGATGCGTTCCAAGAGGTTGACCTCGTGGGCGTTGCCCAGCCAATAAGCAAGTGGAGTTACCAGATACGCCATGCTGAGGACATCGCGTGGGCTGTCAGCCGTGCTTTCTATATCGCACGCAGCGGTCGCCCAGGTCCTGTAGTGCTCGATTTCCCCAAGAATGCACAGACCGAGATGGTGGAATTCCATGCAGAGAAGGTCGATTTCGTGCGTTCTTACGTTGCATATCCTAAACTCAATCAGGATGCAGTACGTCAGGCGGCAGAATTGATAAATGCTGCCAAGAAGCCGTTTGCACTTGTGGGGCAGGGCGTGGAACTTGGTAATGCCCAGGAAGAACTGCTTGCATTCCTCGAGAAAGCCAACATTCCGGCTGGTCGCACGATGCTTGGCCTTTCTGCGTTGCCTTCAGATCACCCTTTGAATATGGGTATGCTGGGTATGCACGGAAACTATGCGCCCAACTTGAAGGAGCAGGAATGTGATGTGCTTATTGCCATCGGAATGCGCTTCAGCGACCGTGTTACAGGCTCTTTGAAGACATACGCTAAGCAGGCTAAGGTGATACATCTTGACATAGACCGTAGCGAGATAGACAAAAACGTGAAGACCGACGTGGCGGTAATTGCTGACTGTAAGGAGTCGCTGCCCGCATTAACGGCGTTGGTAGAGAAGAACGACCATAAGGAATGGATTGACTCGTTCCGTCCTCTGGCTGAGCGTGAGCGCGAGAAAGTCATCGAACCCGCCATACATCCTAAGGAGGGAATGCTCCTGATGGGCGAGGTGGTGAATGCCGTTGCCGAAGCCACGAAGGGCGATGCTGTTCTTGTGACCGACGTCGGACAAAACCAGTTGTTCGCAACTCGCTATTTCAAGTATAATAAAAACCGCTCGATAGCCACCAGCGGCGGACTTGGAACGATGGGATACGGTATGCCCGCCGCTATAGGTGCCACCTTCGGAGCACCCGACCGTACCGTTGTCTGCTTCATGGGCGACGGAGGTTTTCAGATGTGTATCGAGGAACTGGGCACCATAATGGAACAACAGGCTCCTGTGAAGATGGTGCTTATGAACAACAACTACCTCGGCAACGTGCGTCAATGGCAAGACATGTTCTGGCAGAAACGCAAGTCATTCACCAAGATGATGAACCCTTGCTACGAGCAAGTTGCCAAAGCATACGGCATTCCATATCAGGCAGTTGTAGAAAGGAAGGACCTTCAGGCTGCTGTTGAGAATATGCTCGCCACCAAAGGACCGTACATTATGGAGTGCGCGATACTCGAAGAGGATGACGTCCTGCCGATGACACCTCCTGGAATGAGCGTTGACGAGATGATGTTAGAAATATAACTAACCCGAACAGAGAACAAATGGAAGAAAAAACATTATATACGTTGCTGGTTTACTCAGAGAACATAGCGGGTATTCTTAACCAGATAACCGCCGTTTTCACACGTCGTCAGGTGAACATCGAGAGCCTTAACGTTTCGGCATCGAGTATTCCACGGGTGCATAAGTACACCATCACCGCCTATAGCGATGAAGACCAGATTATTAAGATTACTAAGCAGATAGAGAAGAAGATAGATGTGATAAAGGCAAGTTATTACACCGACGACCAGTTGTTTATCCGCGAAGTTGGTCTTTACAAACTTGCCACATCTGTGGTTCTTGAGAATCCAGAGATTTCTCGACTGGTGCGCCGTGCCGACGCACATATAATGGAGGTGAATCCAACCTTCTGTTCGGTAATGCTTTCAGGCAAGACGGAGGAGATAACCGACCTTTACTATGCCCTCGACAAGCTTGGTTGCGTGCTGCAATACACCCGTTCGGGCCGTATTGCCGTTACTCGAAGCACCGTGGAGCAGGTTTCCGACTTCCTTGAAGAACAGGAGAAGGCGCGCAGAAAGAACGGATAATTACAGAGAAATGGATAAAGTAGGAAGATATCTGGACATGGCGGAGCCGTTTCATTGCGACTTCAGCCATCGTCTTTTTATGGGGCATCTAGGCAACCACATGCTTAATGCAGCCGATTTCCATAGCCGTGACCGCGGTTTTGGCATGGACTACCTCAACTCTATCAATAAGACGTGGGTGCTCTCGCGCCTTGCCATCGAGATGGATGAGATGCCTCTGCAGTACGAGAAATTCTATGTTGAGACGTGGGTGGAGAGTGCCATGCGCTATTTCACTAACCGAAACTTCCGCGTGGTGGCTGCAACAGACGATTCAACACTCGTCACCCAACACCCATCACCCAAAGTCTACGGTTACGGCCGGAGTATTTGGGCGATGATAGATACCGAGACACGCCAGCCGTGCAACCTGCTCGAAGTAAACAACGGCTCAATTCTGGAGTATGTTGAAAAAGAGAAGGAGAATCCCATGGCCAAGCTCTCGCGAGTCAAAATGGATGAAAATGCAGAGTTGGTGCGCACCATAGAGACCAACTATTGTGACGTAGACATCAACGGACACATCAATTCCGTGAAATATATCGAGCATGTTCTCGACCTCTTTTCTTTGGAGTGGTACAAGGAACACATGTTGAAACGCTTCGATATAGCATATGTTGCAGAGTCGCATGGCGGCGATAAACTTAGTTTTTATCGTGAAAAAGACGAGGAAGACGAACTCGCTTTCAAGATACGCATCACCAAGCTGCCCGCTGACGGAGGTGAGGAGACAGAGGTATGTCGCTCTAAAGTGAAGTTCGTTTGACAGACCTCAAATCCGTTAAATTAGTATAAAGATGTAAGATTTTTCTCGAATAAGGTTGCAATTTGCTATGTTTTGTTTCCTTATTCGAGTAATTTGTTGTATCTTTGCACACGATTTTTAGTTTAGCCTCTAGTTCGTGCTCTCGTGAAGGGCGTGAAGAATCAACAAGACGACTGCTCTCGTGAAGGGCGGGCATGGTTCAAGAGGAAAGTATAACATTTAAAATTCCATTTATTTATGGCAGAAATGAATTTTGGTGGCGTTATGGAAACCGTAGTCACCAGCAAAGAGTTCTCTTTGGAGAAAGCACGTGAAGTATTGAAGAACGAGACTATCGCCGTTATCGGTTATGGTATTCAGGGTCCTGGTCAGGCATGTAACCTGCGCGACAATGGATTCAACGTTATCGTTGGCCAGCGTCAAGGCAAGACCTTTGACAAGGCAGTAGCCGACGGATGGGTACCAGGCAAGACTCTGTTCTCTATCGAAGAGGCAGCCGAGAAGGGCACTATCCTCTGCATGCTGCTTTCTGATGCAGGCCAGATTCAGGTGTGGCCTACCATCAAGAAGTATCTCACAAAGGGCAAGACACTTTATTATTCACACGGATTTGCCATCAACTGGAGCGACCGCACAGGCGTTGTCCCACCAGAAGATGTTGACGTTATAATGGTTGCTCCTAAGGGTTCGGGCACGTCTCTGCGCACTATGTTCTGCGAAGGTCGCGGACTTAACTGCTCGTATGCTGTTTATCAGGATGCAAGCGGACACGCAGAAGAGAAGACCATTGCCTTCGGTATCGGTATCGGAGCAGGCTATATGTTTAAGACTACATTCCAGCGCGAGGCTACAAGTGACCTTACAGGTGAGCGCGGTTCGCTGATGGGAGCCATCCAAGGACTGCTTGCAGCTCAGTATGAGGTGCTTCGTGAGAACGGCCACTCACCATCGGAGGCTTTCAACGAGACCGTTGAAGAGCTTACACAGAGCCTTGGCCCGCTCTTCGGAGAGAAGGGTATGGACTGGATGTACGCCAACTGTTCTACCACAGCTCAGCGTGGAGCACTCGACTGGGCACCACGTTTCAAGGCTGCCATCAAGCCTGTTATGGAGTGGCTTTACTACTCTGTAAAGACTGGTGACGAGGCTCAGATTTCTATCGACAGCAACTCTCAGCCAGACTATCGCGAGAAGCTGAACGAGGAACTGCGCCAGATGCGCGAAAGCGAAATGTGGCAGGCAGGTGTAACTGTTCGTAAGCTGCGTCCAGAGAACAATTAAACTCTAGGAAGTTAAATAGTTAATAAGTTAAGGAGTTATGACATCTGTCTTAGCTCCTTAACTTTTTTATTCCGTAAAACATTATTGTTCAACTGTTTAAGAAGATGAAACTGCCGTTCATCTTTACTTTTTCTTCTGCCAGGAGTTCTTCAAGGGCTTCGTCGATAATCTCTGTAGCCACTTTTGAGCGGAGCAGTTCGGTAACGTGATGACGCTTGCCGTCGCTTAGAAGATTCATGATATATTCTGTTCCTGGCGATGTTCGTTTTTCTGAAAGATGATTTGTGGTGCGTTCTATGCACACGTCACATTGTCCGCAATTGTCCGAACGTTTCTCTCCGAAATAACTAAGCAGCATCTTAGAGCGGCACGTGCTGTCGTCCGTGGCATACTCAATCATTTTCTTTATGCGCTTTTCCATGTCGCTCTTGCGGTCGTCATAAACTGCAGGAGGCAAGACTATGTTTTCCCCGTCTTCTCTGTCGCGCGCGTATGTTATATAAGGTGTCTTCTTCTGAGGTATGAAGTGAAGTATATGCTTGTCGTTCAGACCCTTGAGAATGGAGTAAACCTTCACCATGTCCATGCCCGCCTGCTGGGCCACGAAGCCCTCGTTGATATACTGAAAGCTTACGAACAGCCCGCCGTAGCATCTTAGTAGGGTGGTGATGATGGTGTTTTCTGCCTTTGAGAGATGATTAAGGCGGTCCAGTTCGTCACGTTCTAGTATGAAGCGAAGGCGTGCGCGGTTGTCGTTTTCCTCGTCATACGTTATGTATCCTGCACGTGTCAGTATGTGCAAAGCAGACTCCACCTGCACGGGGAAGTGCTTGAACGCCACGCAGAACTTTTCCATGTTGAACTCGCGTGTTGTCCCTTCGCCGCATCCTACGGCCATCTGGTAGAAGTAGGCCAGATGCTCGTAAACGTTCATTATGTACTCTTTCGGAGGGAAGGTGTCGGCTATGCGCTTCATCAGTTTGCTGCTGTCGGCGTCGTTATAAAGCAGTATGGCATAACTCTTCTTGCCGTCACGTCCTGCGCGTCCTGCCTCTTGGAAATATGCTTCGAGCGAACTGGGGCAGTCCATGTGTATCACCAGTCTCACGTCAGGTTTGTCGATGCCCATTCCGAAGGCGTTTGTAGCCACCATAACCCGCACCTTCGAGGCAGTCCATTCCTCCTGTCGATTGTTGCGCACCTCGCTGTCGAGCCCCGCATTATAAGCCAATGCGCTTATACCGCTGCTCATCAGCAGCTTTGCCAGTTCCGATGTCCGCTTTCTGCTGCGTACATACACGATGGCGCTGCCGCTTACCGAGTTGAGAATATGCAGCAGTTGTTCCTCCTTGTCTGTGGCGTGGCGCACGATATAGGCAAGATTCTTGCGCTCAAAACTCATCTTGAAGACATTCTTCTCGCTGAATCCGAGCCTCTCCTGTATGTCGTCCACCACCTCAGGCGTAGCCGTTGCGGTAAGAGCAAGCACGGGAGCGTTGGGTTTCAACTTCCTTATATTGACAATTTCGAGGTAAGAAGGCCGGAAGTCATAGCCCCATTGGCTGATGCAATGGGCTTCATCTACTGTGATGAAGCTCACCTCCATGTGTTTCAGTTTTGCCTGGAAGAGTTCTGAAGAGAGACGTTCGGGCGAAACATAAAGCAGTTTCGTGCCGCCGTAGACGCAGTTCTCGAGCGTGGCGAGCATCTCCTCGTGTCCCATGCTGCTGTTCACGAACGCCGCAGGAATGCCCAGACGGCGCAGATTAGCCACCTGGTCTTTCATCAGGGCGATGAGAGGTGTAATCACGATGCACACCCCTTTCATCGCCATTGCCGGCACTTGGAACGTTATCGACTTGCCGCCACCCGTCGGCATCAGTCCCATGGTGTCTTTACCTGAGCCGATGCTCTCGATGATTTCACGCTGAATGCCGCGGAAATCATCATATCCCCAATATTCTTTCAGTATCTTGGAGTAGTCGAGAGGCTGCTGCATATTGTAAGTTGTTATAGGAGTTATGGACTTAAGAAATTAAGGAGTTAAGACAAATGACGGCTCTATAGCAGAACTATTGTCATAACTCCTTAACTACGTTACTTCTTAACACCCGATTATTCAATTGCCTTCAGGCATGATGTCTTCTATCTGGAGCTGCACATCGCCCTTCTTGAACACGTTGTCCTCTATGGTGTAGGCGATGCTGAACGAGCGTTTGCTCTTGATGTAGCGTACCGACTCGCTCTGCCCGAAGGCAATGCCGTTCATCACATTATTGGAATTGGAGTCTACAAGTTCCAGTTTGATGTGCTCCTGTTGCCTTCCCACCACCTTGCTTGTGCCGAAGTCGTAGACTCCGTGAGTAGCGAACAGAGGCTTGGCGTTGGATGGTCCGAATGGCGCAAAGCGCTTTAGGTCGTTGTGCAGGCGTCGGGTGATGTCTTTGAAGTCTATCACGGCGTCGATGTCGAGTATCGCCTCGGTCTGTTCGGGATGGATGTGTTCCTCTACAAACTTCTGGAAACGATCGCGGAACTCGGGCACATCGCTCCACTTAAGCGTAAGACCGGCTGCATAGGTGTGTCCTCCGAAGTTCACGAGCAGTTCACGGCAACTCTTTATAGCGGAGTAAACGTCAAAGCCCTTCACGCTACGAGCCGAGCCTGTGGCCATATCGCCGTCGCGCGTAAGCACCACGGTGGGGCGGAAGTAAAGCTCGGTCAGTCGCGATGCCACGATACCTATGACGCCCTTTTTCCAGTTCTCGTCGTAGAGCACGATGCTCCGCTGGTGGTTATGGCTGTCTATGCGCGCCACAATCTGGTTGGCCTCTTCGGTCATCTGCTTGTCGATATCCTTGCGCTGCTCGTTGTATTCGTTTATGTGATGTGCCTTGCTGAGCGCCGCCTGGAAATCTTTATCCACCAGAAGGTCAACGCTCATCTTGCCGTTTTCCATGCGTCCCGATGCGTTGATGCGCGGACCTATCTTGAAGACGATATCGCTCATCGAGATGTCTCTGCCGCTCATGCCGCAGATGTCGATAATTGCCTTCAGTCCGATGTTCGGGTTCTGGTTCAGCTGTTTCAGTCCGTGGAACGCCAGAATGCGGTTTTCGTCGGTCACGGGAACGATGTCTGCTGCTATGCTTACGGCACAGAGGTCGAGCAAGGGGATAAGACGTGCGAAGGGAATGCCGTTGTTCTTAGCGAACGCCTGCATGAACTTGAAGCCCACGCCGCAGCCGCACAGATGCTTGAAAGGATAAGAGTCGTCGGGGCGTTTCGGATTAAGAATCGCGGCGGCGGGCGGCATCACGTCGTCGGGAACGTGGTGGTCGCAGATAATGAAGTCAATGCCCAGGCTCTTAGCATAGGCAATCTCGTCGACCGCTTTTATTCCGCAGTCGAGAATAATGATAAGTTTAACACCAGCTTCCTTAGCATAGTCTATTCCCTTATAACTCACACCATATCCCTCGTCATAGCGGTCGGGGATGTAATACTCGATGTTTGAATAGAATTGCTGCAAAAACTTATACACCAATGCAACGGCAGTACAACCGTCAACATCGTAGTCACCATAAACCATTATGCGCTCTTTGCGCCCCATGGCGTCGTTAAGGCGATCTACGGCCACGTCCATGTCTTTCATCAGGAACGGGTTCAGCAAGTCCCCGAGTTGTGGGCGGAAGAAGCGTTTTGCCGCCGACTCGGTCGTTATTCCTCGCTTTATCAGGATTGAGGCCAGCACAGGCGCCATTCCCAACTTGGCAGCTAGTTCCTCAGCTGCTTTCTGTTGCTCTGGTGATGGTGTTTCGTAGTTCCATTTAAAGTGCATTTATATTATTTTTATTTCCTTTCAAAGCCATGATTCTATGCTGTTTCCGACATCTCCACCGCATGTTTTTTGCGATGCGCATAGAATGTGCCACAAAGTTAGCAAATAAAAATGACATATTCGCTGTTTACAAGAAAAATCACATTTTTTTTGTTTCTTTAAACCATCACGCGGCACTATAAAATGCCATTAATGCCTTCTTGCATCCTCACTTGTGGCTTTTGGCATCCTCACTTGTGGCTTTTGACCTCCTCACTTGTGGCTTCTTGCGATGCCAAAGATATACCTTTGGGAAATGTAACGAGAGCCTTCGTTTTTCATGTGGCAATCATATATAAACAAAAAGGCTGAACTGCACGTGCAATTCAGCCTGTGATTATGCTGTTTCCGAAGGTCGTTGGAATCTCGATTTTAGATGCCGAGCTTCTTACGGATGTCCTTTGGAATGGCGTTCTTATTCACGAGGTAGTCCATTGTCTTGGCTGCCACGAAAGCCTTGGTCATATACCATGTGCCTTTATAGTCGCCATACTCGCCCCAAGAGTTCTTCACCATGTAGTACTCCTTGCCGTTTTGGTCCTTTGCCAGACCATAGATATGCATGCCGTGGTCGTCGGTAAGCTCCCAGTTGTCGAAACCTTCCTGGCGCATTTCCTGTGTAGGAACAATCTCAGGAGCGTTCACTCCCAGAGAGTCAAGCTTGCTCTTCTTTTCCGTAGAGGAAAGCTTCAGCCAGCGAGCGGCGTCACTTCCTGCGAGGCTCTGCACAGCCTTGGTGTCGTAGGCGATGCCCAGACCCTTGCGTGTGAAGCCTTCCTCGCTAACGTCACCTCCCCATGCGATGGTGTAGCCCTTGTCAAGTGCGTTGTCGATGATGCGCATCATCTCGTCCATAGGCACGTTGTAAGAGCGGTCCCAGCGCCAGTTGTCCTGTACTTCCACGGGGAATGCGGTATAGAATGGATGGTGAGTGTAGCTTGTGATGCTTACATAGTCGTCCCAGTTGATGCCGAGGCTCTCTGCAAACTGCTTCGGGGTGTATGTCTTTCCCTCGTAAACGAAGGTCTCAGGACACTTGCCCAGATATGCGTCGAGTATGCCCTGAAGGCCCGGTTTCCATTGGTTGGAAATCTTCTTAGCCTTGCTCTTGGCCACCGCGTCAACGTATGGAGACATCACCTCAAAGAACTCGTTGAAGTTAGCGAGAGAGTCGCCCTGCATGGTGCCTGGCAGAGGCATAGCGTTTTCAGGGCAGATGCCGTGGCGTTTGATAATGTCGAGCACGTCGCCTGCCGAACCTCCCTGTGAGAACTGGCTGTCGCCGTGCATGCGGACGGTAAGAACGGCACGCTCCATGTAGTCTTTATTAGCAATGAACATTTCGCAGAGGTCGTACGTCTTGCCTGTAGCCTTCAGTATCTCGCTCTCGAAGAATGATAGTGTAGAGTAGGCCCAGCATGTGCCAGAGCGGTTCTGGTCCTTGATGCTTGTGATAGGCAACTCCTTGATTGTTGTGAACACAGGCTTGTTCTTGTTCTCAGCCCCGTCCTGTGCCATTGCTCCTGTGCTGAACATCGCAGCCACCAGAGCCAACGTCATGAATCTTTTCATTTGTAATTCTTTATTATGATTGTTTTTAGTTGATTACTGGTAATTCTTTGCAAAGATACAAAATATTTACGATTGATACACATATAAATGCCCCGAAAATGTCTTTTTTGATTATTTTAATAAAATAATACCCTATAAATGATATAGTTTGAGAGTTATTTATTATATTTGCCCTTGATTACTAAAAGTCCGTAAAGATTTAATACTTAGGATTTTTCCCGACAATAGGGGATATCCTATGGAATAATAGGAATAATACTCTTGACAGAAATGCGTTAATACGCTATATTTGCAGAAATTATTAACTAAAAAACTTATAATAATGAAGAAATCTATATTGATGTTTGCTGTCTTTGCAATGTCTTTGGTGGCAATGAGTTGGACCGTTACAGGAGAGACTACATGTGATAAGTGTGGCGGTGAAGGAAGTGTCACGTGTCCCACATGTGAGGGAAAGGCACGTTACCAATGTGCAAAGTGCGGAGGTTCGGGAACGGTGACGTTCCAGGGAAGCACTTACGAGTGTGGTATATGTGAAGGCTCTGGTTACAACGACTGCCGCACATGTGACGGCAAGGGTAAGGTGCTCTGCACCCGTTGTCTTGGCCGCGGTACCATCCATACGAATGACTAAGGGGAATGTAAGGAGGATTTATTTGTAACCATTAAAAGTTAATAGCTATGAAACGTAATATGTTGATTATGGCATTTGCCATGACAGGAATGGTGTCTGTTCAGGCACAGGAAGCCAATGACACGTTTATTAAGATTGAGGATCACGATATGTTCTCACAGTGTTTTACTACGTGTGACAACAACAACGACGGTATCGTGACCTACGCTGAGGCGGCGGCAGCAACTATGCTATCACTCGAAAAGGGTGGACGCCTGAACATCATCGAGGACTATGCGTTCCTGAAGTATTTCCCCAACCTCGAGGCTCTTTCGGTGGGCAACACCACGTTGGAAATCATCGACATGCACTATCTAACGAAACTCAAACTGGTGAATGTCACCAATGCCCTTTGGCTGAAGACAATCATAGTGGGAGGAGATGTGGCACCTGAAATTACGGGAGTGCCCGACAATGACCCCACAAGAGAAGTCGTCAAGGTGGTGTTCTATAATGAAAAACCCGATGCGTCATTCATGTTCAAGGACGATGCCATAAAGGACTTCTGTCTCAGGAATAAAGTGGATGCTGACAAAGATGGTGTAATCTCAAAGGAAGAGGCGGCTGCCGTTACGAGACTCAGCCTGATGAACTTCAAGAGTTTCATGCGCAACATTAAGTCGTATGAAGATTTGCAGAATTTCCCCAATCTTGAGTATTTCCATGCAGGCATGACCTACTTAGAGACAATAGACCTCAGTTGCCTTCCTAAATTGAAGGAACTGGACCTCAGCGACTGCCGCATGTTGAAGACCATTGTTCTCGCCAAGGGCTGCAAGCCTGAAATCAAATATCCTGTGGCTTACAAGGGTGAGAAGGCAAAAATAGTACATAAAAGGTAAATCAAACGAAATAATAACGCATTAAAAACGAACGATTATGAAACGAGTAATCTTATCATTAGTAATCGCAATCGTGGGTACATTATTCATGAATGCACAAACTTGTAACCGCTGCGGCGATGAGGGTATAATACGCGAGGGATGTCAAGTGTGCAACGGAAACGGCGGCAGCACATGCGACCACTGTAAAGGCACAGGCGAAATTACCTGTGAGACCTGTCACGGCGACAAGGGAGCCAACTGCTACCGTTGCGAAGGCACAGGCAAAGACGATAATGGCAACGACTGTTACAACTGCCAAGGTAAAGGCTGGTTCCGCTGCGAACTGTGCCGCGGCACAGGTATGTCGATGTGCCGCGACTGCAACGGCAACGGCACCATCAGTTGCTTCAACTGCGGCAGCACAGGCGTAAAAGTATGGCGCTGCCCGGAATGTATCGCAGCAGGAAGGATTTAAATCACCTAAGAAACAACCTTATTCAATATATGATGATGAAAAAGATATTTCTATTATTATTCTTTACACTTGCATCTGTACACTCGTTTTCCCAGATCACCAGAACAATCTGGGGAGCAACTTTGGGAAAAAGCACGCTACAGGAGGTCAAGACCATAGTGGAACAAAAAGGTTTTGAATGGGAGGTGGATTTGGAGTTTGATGATTACGAATCGTTATGGATAAATGCTGACCATATTCCTTTTGGAGGCGCCTTTTGGACAGAAGTGGCATTCTATTTTGACAATGATGCTTTAGAGAGCGTGGTATTCAACAACGTGGGTACTACGGCAAACAGCATTTACGAAAAGATAAAGAAGTCGATCGACAGCAAATATCGCCAATACGTTGTCGATAAACCTGATGACACGGGGTGGAGTAGATACTCTGACGGGAAAACCCGCATCGGTTTAAAACTGGACCGTTCCCAACCAAGCGGCAATAAGGTCATATTATATTATGAGGACCTTTACCAAACAGAAAGTACGGACCAAAACGGAATGGATGAGTTGTGAAATGTACAACTTTGACGAAATCATTGAGTGGCGAGGCTGCGGCTGCTACAAGTGGGAATGGTAGAGAATAATGGGCGTTGTTCAAGAAAGACGGAGAAAAACTTGCAGGACCATTCAACAGTCTTTTCGTCACGGACCAAGGTGTATATAACTTCTTCATTGCAAGAGACTTCAATGGTATGTGGGGATTCTGCAATTAAGTTAATGAAGTAATCTAAATAAGACTATTATGAAACGAGTATTATTAATATGTGTTGCTGTCGTATTTGGCTGGCTAAACACTATGGCACAGACCGAGTGTGAAAACTGTCACGGAAAAGGTCTGGAGGAACGTGAGTGTGCCTTCTGTAGTGGAAAAGGTACGCGCGAATGCGACTTCTGCTTAGGCAAGAAAGAGGTACGCTGCAATATGTGTCAGGGTGCGGGAGAAGTGACTTGTGCCCATTGTAACGGTCGCGGTGGAACAAAAGTTAAAGACGAGTGGAGAGAGTGCCAATGGTGTGGCGGCAAGGGAACACCTGAATGTGAGACCTGCAAGGGTACGGGCATACGGGTATGCTGGAAATGCGAAGGTGCAGGCTTCTACGTATGCAACCAATGTCACGGCGATAAAGTCACCCAATGGCAGTGCCATGTTTGTGGAGGAACAGGAAAGGCTAAGGCTGGAACAGCGACTTCCACCTATACCGACGACAACGGCTATTCCGGCACGGTGACGGTTCAGTTCGACCCTAACGACAGTGAAGAGGAGAGGATGCGCAAGATAGCAAGGGCACGTGTGAACCATCGTATGCAACAGATGAGAAAGAACGGAGTAAAGGTACCTAACAAATAGTATGAAACGATTATTATTATGCCTTGTCATATTGACAGGAACGCTGTCGGTGATGGCACAGAAATACGGTTCCTGGCACTCGTCGGTAACCGGTAGGGATTATGGCGTGTTGGCTGAGAATATCAAGGGCAAGTCTTTTGACTGTTTCATTTACGGCCAGTCGCTTAACAAGCATATCCCAATCGTTGGAATGCGTTTATCGAGTAAGCATATCCCTGCATTTGTCAAGGAACTGCGTTCTCTTGCTGACAAGGCAGGGCTGTGGTGGGATACAAAGGCCCCTGTTACCGGCATCGAGGATGCAGCAGTCCTGTTCGATACAAACTTCAAGAACGTGACGGCATGGTTTGATATAGGTACACCACCAGAACCGGAGTATCACAACATGAAGGATGCCCATGTGGAGGCTTATACGCAGATGATGTTCGTGGGTGATGATGCTGTCTATCTTAGTGTGTCACCTATCGTCGACAAGGATAAAAACCGTCATCCCGGCTTCATCCTGCCTTTCGGTTCCAAGCAGGAGATAGAGGCGCTCATCACGGCTCTTGAAAGTCTGAATCCGAATGTTGAAGAAGCCTATTGTCTCTATTGCGGTGCGAACCTGACAACGTGTGAAGCCCATAAGAAGAACTGTCCGTATGCTCTTGATACGGAAGAGAACGACAGCTCGCCGTCGTCGCAAAGTACACAATCGGTACAGCATCCGCATGAAATTCATATCACTTGTCCGCAATGTGGTGCCGTGTTCTCTGGCAAGTCGGCAAGTCTTGCCTTCAAGAACGGTCGTAACCACAATTCCTGATGTTCCACAAGTTCCAAAAATACAATAAAACGATTCGATTATGAAAAGAACTGCTTTATTGTTTGCGATAGCATTTGCTATTGTTGTCTCGGTCCAAGCACAGATACCTGATCCGGGCGATCCGGTTTGCGCCTACTGTAATGTTGATTTGAAGTCGCAGCAACCTCACAAGCGCGGTTGCCCCTATTATGAAGAACCGTCAAGAGAGTCATCGTCGTCAAGCAGTTCATCGTCGAGTTCAACATCGTCGAAACCCAGTCGTCCTTTCAACGAGAGAACTGATGTGAATCTAGATGAATACGGTAGAGGAAGATATCGTTGTCCTGAGTGTGGCAATTTACATCATACTGGCAGTTGTCAGTTGGGCAAAGTGCAGAGCGAATACAGAAGATTACACAACGAGATACGTTTTTCTGATAAGAAATGGAAAAAGAAGGCATACAGGGAGGCCTTGGACAGGCGCGAGGAACTTTGGTCAGAACTGAAGCGACGCGTCAATGATGCCTGGTGGAAGAAGGATCATCCCACCTATACCTCCAGTTCGTCATCAGATTCAAACAGTTCTTCGTCCTCGTCTACTGAGCGAATCAAACTTACATATGAATGCAATATATGCAAAGCGAGTGTTAAGGCGTACGGCATTAATGAAGCATCCAACATATTTGCTAATACCCCATGGCTCCACAAACAAACCTGCCCGGAATATAAACCCAAACCAGGACAGAACCCAAGTACGAGCCTAAAGGACTACACGCCTGCATCAGAACGCCCTAAAGTGTCGGAACCGTTGATGGAGATGCCTCTGCGTCAGCCGGCACCGCAGTTCTCCAGTATTAACGAAACGAACATCCGGCATGAAAAGCCCGTGGAAGTCATTGGAGTACACGATTGGGGAGAGATTGACGAGGGCCTTTTGTTTGCCTATGAATCGGAATACGACGAAGAAATCCCCAGAGAGTTCGACATAGAACGCTATAACCACGATGAAGGCGCAGTTATTCTTGGCACCCACAAGGACAACGGAAGATATCACTGGACTATTCTCGAGCGACTGTCTAATGGAGACCTTAGACCAGTTTCACAACAGGACTTGAAAGAAGGAAGGTCAGGTTACAAGAACATCGGAGAATTGCGTGATGTCCATTTTGAGGGACAGGGCAAGTATATCATCGCTGAATTTACCAGCGGGTACAGGCAGGTGTATGACGGTAAAGGAGATTTCGTAAGAGATGGTTATAACATCCGTGTACTTGGAGGAACGGTGGATGGGAAAAGTCTCCTATATGTAGGCGAAGACGAGCAGACCGTGGCTTCTTTTATCATTAATGAAGACGGCGAAGTGATTGCTGATGGCCACAATATCACGCAATATGATGATGCTTATGTATTGATTGGGGATGACTATCCTTACTATAATATCTTCAACTGGCATGGAGAAAAACTGAGTATTGAAGGAAATACCGGTTTTGAGGAAATCAAGGCTTATAACAATAACGGCTCTTACTATATACTAAAGGATAAGGAGAAGGGCTATGCCGTCGTAGGACGAGGCTTTAGACGTGTAGGCGGCTGGTATGATACCGAGGAAGAGGCACATCAGGCGTGGAAACAGTCTCGATAGAATAGATAGGTTGCCATACTTGGTATAAGGAGTTCCTAAAGAAATATGCTTCTTTCACATATAAGACACGCCCATCACATTTCACAAAATGCAATGGGCGTGCCACTTTTAAGTACCTCTTACTTCTACGACTCTTAGTAACTGAACTTGAACACTTCCTCTCCTGTGCTCAGCAGATAGACATCGTTGTGAGTAAGCGGAATGAACATCGTGTTGCCGGTTGCCTCCTTCTTGAACTCTGTTATGCCGTCAGAGCGGAAGAGACGTACTTTCTTTCCGGCAACAAGCCCGTCAAGACGAACTCCGTTGTCAAGTTTTGTCACCTTCACCTTGTGACCTGTCGGGTCATCTGCAACCGAGCGTACGATAGTGGCCGGGTCTTCTGTCGGGAAGAGGTTGACGAGAGACGGATTCTCCAAGGCGTGTACGTTCCTTACAGCAGCAACCATCGACTCTGTGTTGGGGTAGTAGCTCCAGTCTACGAGGTGGCAGTTGATGTAAGCCTGTATCGGTTCGGTTACGCCGTCGACATAGAGTGTAGCGAATGCTTTTCGAACACCGGCGATTTCTTCGAAATCAGATGCGGTAACTATTGCTACGGCGCTGTCGCTCAGTTCCTCGAAACTGTCGGGTGTGTCAAACACACCTACTGCTGCCACCATGTCGTCATGCAGTTTCGCATGGTCGATGAGTTCTACTAGGAACACGTTCTGACCATTCTCAATCGTATGGCTTAGCACATTACACTCCACATCCTCCAATGTTACGCGTACCTTCTTCTCGGCGCTCGCCTGACGGAGATAGCTCTTCGCCTTGTTGCGCGGATGTGCATTTGTATTGAAGATATTGTCAAATTCCACTATTACCTGACTGGTTACATAACCGTCGAACGAGTCGTCAATGGGGTATTGTATTACGAACTCCTGGTCGTCGTAGGGCTTGATGTGAGAGTCTTCTATCTCAAAGGTTTGACCATTGATTATGGCCGTTACCTTCTCTATTGCGGATGTTCCGGTATTGTCTACTGTAACGATGATGGGCAGAGTGCTGCTTCCGAGCAGCGCCTCGCTTCCGTATGACACATTCCATGTATAGCTGTTGCTGAAGAACTTGTCGTTATACATCAGTACGGAACCGCTGGTGGTGATGTCGGTAAGCGTATATACGGCACATATATGGGCATCATCAAGATATCCGTCGAAATCGGTAATCACAAGGCTGTCAATCTCTGCTCCCAACGTTACCGGGTCAGTTATTTGCAGGGCGTTAGATACGTAGATGCGCGAAGCGTGCAGCATCATAGTGGCATCCTTCGCAATCTTTTTCTTTCCGTCATTGCCGCGGTACACATTATTCATCTGTGTCCATAACACGGCAAAGTTGTCAAGGCCCTCTGAGTCGTCATCGCTGACAATCTTCACCTTGCCAGGCAAATTTTCACCAACGCCGAGGTCATTGCCCTGAATGCCGTCACCCTTGCCTGTCATGGCGATAGTCTTGACATAGATGTCGTTTATGGAGTCGTTCTTCTCATAAATCATCGCTATCACTCCATGTTCGCCAACGCGCTTCATGTAGAAATCCTTCACTTTCAAGGCCTCGTCATAATAGCTGATGTTGTCGCTGCTCAACGTCTTAGAAGCATAGCGCATCACAGGCTTATCCATGTCGTTGGCTACGAGTGTTGTAGCCACAAGCACGGTGTCCTTACGCATGATGAGGTCATACTGGTGTACGATGTGGTCCTTGTCCAGGTTATAGTCGTATAATTGTACTGGGTCGCTCCATCTGGTACCGTTATATGTCCTCAGCAGCAACTGTCCCTTGAACTGAAGGTTGTCCAGAGAGTCGGCCGACACGTTTTCGTCGATGACATCAAATTTACCATGCTGGTATACGACAGCGGCGTGGCCGTCTTCTTGTATGGCTACCACAGGCTTCAGGTCGGCATTGCCGTCGTTGCCGTTGGTGTCGGAGATGTCATGATAGGTCCAACTGCCATTGCCCTGACGCATCGCAGTCTTTATACGTGTTTTTTGTTGTATCTCGCTGTTCTTGCTGACAACGTTTTGCTCGTTTATCTGGCTGCCGTCAATAGCCTCTGTCATCTGCTCGTATGCCACAATCTCATAATTGCCTTGCTTTGAACGCATATTGTTGTATGCGGGCAGGCCATCGGAAGACAGAGCTTGCTTTGTAACCTCGTCATTTTCAATGGTGGCCAGCATGATCTTGTCGTCGTTATAGTTACCAGCAGTCCCCATGTCATTATATACAACCCTGTTCTCGCCAAGGAAATGAGGATTGGCGTCTACCGCTAAGTCGTTGACAATGGCCTTGCCGATAAGCTCGTTGCTTTCTGGTGCTGGAATGGGGCGATATACCTGTGCAAACGGTTTTGCTTCATTCTTTTTAATCCAGTAAGGGAATTCGTCATGGAACGGGTTGGTGTTTTCATCAGGTATCAATACCCTTCCTCCAAGGCGGAATCCGGCATTGGCGGAGAACTGGAATATAGGAGACTTCAAATTGGCATAGGCTTGTCCTACTATAATAAACATGATGACACCCCCATATCCATATTCCTTGCGGCTGAAAAGACTTTCAATTCCGGCGCGTCCGCCAAACTTTGCACCAACGCGCAGACCAGCCTTCAGGTTGACGACACCTGACAATTTGAAACCTCCAATTCTTTCTGGTGTCTGAATTTCAAGTGTTGCACCTGCTGCTAACTTGCCGCTGGCGTGTGCGAAAAAGCCCATGTTATCGCTTGACATCGACTCTGTGTCATCGCTGTCATACGACTTTATACCGAAATCAGCTTGTAAAGATCCCTCAACATTAGTAGTCAGAGAGATATAGTCGCTAAATTTCCTCAGTACTTCTTTCAACTTGTCGAAGCGTTTCGCGAAATCTGACTCTGAATTTGTATTTGCGATGTCCCATTGCATGGCATAGCCCCAGCCAATCTGTCCGGCTGCCTCACTCACCTGGAAACGCTTAAGGTCGAGATCCGGCACCGGCATCTTGAAACAGAGGTTGGCACCGCCAAAGAATCCTACACCGATGCGGTTGGCTTGAACGTCGAAGATGTCATCAGCCTCGTCGTATATCCATTCATCGAGGCCCACTTCTTCTCCGACAAACTGCGCCTTTCTATTTTCGCCCCACTTGAATCTGTCATAATCGTCACCGTTCCTTACATCCCGTCGTGCTTCGCTTACTTTTTCGCTTTCACCTTCGCGGTCGCCGCGGTCATATGACAGACCAATTTTCAGAATGCCCAGGCTTTTCCTGATGTCGAATATAAGGCTTGTTTTTAGACTTAAAGGCTTTAATGAGAACTTGAACTCTGCGGGCAATTTCATGTCATAGCCGGCATCGGCAAATGCACCACTAATTTTACTTTCGTCATTTGCTCCCGAGTAGTTGTCGTCGACCTCCTTTTGGGCTGCTTCATTTGTGGCGTCGCGGTCGAAATACAAATTACGGAAGAAGGGGAAACGGGCATATTCCATGTCGTTGGCCTTCAAAGAAAGCTTGGCCACCTCGCCCTTGTTGATGACGTCAACCAGATTGAAACGCACGTAGAAATAGTCATAGGTGAATGACGTGAATTCGCTTGCCCTGACCACATCAACAGTCTGGTCGGTTGCCGTGCGCTCTGTTTGCGTGGCTACATTGGTGGCTGTCAGCACGCAGTTGGGAGTGGCGTTGCCTTTCGGACGTGAGAAAGACACCTCCAGTTGGGCAAAATGTTCCACAACCTGATTGTTCAACAGTTTTGGGAACTTGAAGCCGCAGTCGTCCATATAGGACAGCGTGTCGGCCTCAACCTTTCCCGAGATGTCAACCTCATCGATGCTGCACAGTCTATGGTCGATGTTGTTACGGATTATAACGGCGCGTTCGTCATTAAGGTTCAGGAAGTGCTGGTCGCTTATGGTGATGCTGTTGTTGCTTACTGTTCCTTTCCGCATGTTAATGAGCGCCTGGCAGCGGTCTATATTCACTATGCCTTCCTCGTCGGTGGCTCCGTCATATTTATACAATACCGGCAGGTAACCATCTACGATAATCTCAATATATGACGGGTTGCCCATAGTGAGAATCTTGTGCTGCTTGCTCTTGGCGTCATAGCCGATATATCTGACTGTAGGGTCGTAGACGCGGTTGCCGTCATAGTCGACGCGCTCAGGATGCAGGGCGGCGTTCCTGATAGGCTTGCCCTTCTCGTTGAAAAGCGAAACGAAGAGAGTGTCGTATTTCTCATACAGTCCTGTACCTATCCAGTTGAAGTTCATCATCTCGCGTCCTTCATGCTTGTCGAGGTCGAAGGTGGGGGAGATTTCCATGTATCTCATCCTGTCGTTCAGGTCGATACCGGTATGCAGCTTGTTCTTGTCAAGGCGCAGTTTCTTCTCGCCGCTCATCAGAAACACATCCAGCAGGTCGCTGTTAGCTGGTACATAGAAGCTCTGGAACTTGTCATCCTTCAGGTCCAGACGCGACACGTTCTTCTGCAGATTGCCGTCGCCGTCCATATAACCTGTGACATATTCAAGGGTATATGTCTCGCCTGTCACCTGTCGCTTCTGGTCGAGCATGAAGAGATACAGGTTCTCGTTGTCCCAGTCATAGACATAATACTTGAAACAAATCTTGTCTGTAGGGTCGTCCACACGTGACACTATTATTTCATACGGCTCGGTCTTTGCTTCCGGCGCGTTGACGAAGAAGAAGTCGTCAACCGTTTGCGAAAGGGTGTCCTTTCCGTTTCTCACCAGCACTTTGTAGGTGTTCTGTGTATTGCCGTTTTCATCAATTCTGAAGCACAGTAATGTGTGGTCGCGCATCTTCCAGAACTGTCGCTTGTCTGTCAGGTTCTTCATCCTTGTCTCAGCGAACATTCTCTTCAGAGCAGTCACCTCGGCAAGGTTGCCGTCCATTGCTATCGTACTGCCAGTTGCCACTTCGCGCCAGTTCAACCCTGACCCGTCTTTTTCTATGTCGTCAAGGTTTGACACGTCTGTGACATTGTTTGCGTAATATAGTTTGAAGCTCTGTGCTTGAGCGACAAACGCAACACACAACATTTGTAATACAATTAGTGTGAACTTTCTCATATTTTCGTTTTTTTATTCCTCTTATTTGTTGGGGATATCTATATCCGACTATTGCGCCATGAACTCCTCAACATCCTTTGGATGATAAGGTATGCGGTCCTTTCCGAGGAAGCGGCAGCCGTCGGCAGTAATGAGTATGTCGTCCTCAAGGCGTATTCCGCCGAAGTCCTTGTAGGTCTCCAGCAGGTCGTAGTTGATGAAGTCGCGGTGCAGGCCCTGTGCTCGCCAGTCGTCGATGAGAGCAGGTATGAAGTAGATGCCTGGCTCGTCGGTCATCACGAAGCCCTCTTGCAAGCGCTTGCCACAGCGCAGGGCGTTGGTGCCGAACTGTGTGGAAGGTTGTATCTCGTCGTCGAAGCCCACGTAGTTCTGCCCCAGTCCTTCCATATCATGTACGTCCATACCCATCATGTGGCCCAGTCCGTGAGGTAGGAACATGGCATGTGCTCCGGCGCGAACAGCCTCTTCGGTGTCGCCCTTCATCAGTCCTATCTCCTTCAGGCGGTCGGTCATCATGCGGCAAACCTCCATGTGAACGTCATACCACAGCACTCCCGGCTTGGCAACGTCAAGAACGTAGTCGTGACATGCCTCCACGATGCTGTATATCTCCAGTTGTCTCTGCGTGAATTTCCCGTTAACGGGGAAGGTGCGAGTGTTGTCCGAGCAATAGTTCTCGGAATTCTCAGCGCCGGCATCACACAGCGCCAGTCGTCCGCTTTCAAGCACATTATACGATGGGGTACCGTGCATTATCTCGCCATGCTGTGTGAAGATGGTTGCGAAACTCACCTGCTCGCCCAGCGAATGGGCAACGCCGTCCACTTGTCCGCCGATGTATTTCTCCGTGAGTCCTGGCTTAGTGAGTCGCATCGCCGTGGTGTGCATCTCATAACCTATAGCGCATGCCTTCTCAATCTCCGCTATCTCAAGGGCGGTCTTCACCTGGCGCATCTTAACGACAGCCATGATAAGCTCTACCGAAGCGGCTTCCTTCTGCTTTGAGGGATGAATGCCGAGAAGGTCCATTATCTGTATCTTGGTATCGTGGCGGTAGGGCGGAAGGAAGTGAATCTTGCGCTTTGCTGCAATGGCATCGCAGCATACCGAACGGAGGTAGGACATCGGGGCGCTATTGGCAACGCCCACTTGAGCGGCAAGGTCGGCCACGCTGTCAACGGAGCCGTACCACACAATATCCTCGATATCGATATCGTCGCCAACGAGATATTCCTTATCGTTGTCAATATCTATCACACCCACAAGTCCGTCGCGCCTCTGCCCGAAATAGTACAGGAACGAAGAGTCCTGACGGAACGGGTAATATGAATTGTTGGGATAGTTGTTTGGCGCCTCGTTGTTGCCGAACAATATTATAATGCCGCTATTCACCAACTTCTTGAGTTGCGCGCGGCGCTCTATATAGGTCTCTTTATTAAACATGACGTGATATTTGAATAATGCTTATTGTTAAGTGCTTATATATAAATATATAAAAATCTCTGCAAAAGTACGAATTATATTTTGAAATCACATCATTATGGCTTATTTTTTGCAGAGAAAAGAAAAAAACACTAACTTTGCATTAAATATAGAGCGATGAACGTTTTAAGCAGCCGAGAGCAGAGTCCAAACTTGTTTGGCTATGCCGAGGCAAAGAACCGATGGAGTAGCGAGCGTAGAATATTGCTTGCAATAGTTATGCCGAGTCACGACAGAGGAAAACGAAGTTAAAAGGTCGAATGAAATTCAAGATAAACAGAAATACAGGATTGGTACTGGAGGGCGGTGGAATGCGTGGCGTTTTCACCTCAGGAGTGCTTGATGCGTTCATGAAGCACGACCTGTATTTCCGTTATGTCGTGGCTGTCTCGGCAGGTGCATGCAACGGCGTGTCGTACATGAGCCATCAAATCCGCCGCGCAAGGATAGCAAATATCAATATGCTCGGGCAGTATGACTACATCGGGCTGAAACATCTCGTAACGCAGGGCAGCATCTTCGACCGCAAACTCCTTTACGAAGACTTCCCCAAGAAACTCGTTCCGTTCGACTGGGAGACATACACCAAAAGCGGGGCAGAGTTCGAGGTGGTTACTACGAACTGTCTGACAGGCCGCGCAGAGTATCTCTCCGAGTATAAGAATCCGCAGAGGTTGAACGATATTATCATGGCTTCGTCGGCCTTGCCTTTCGTTAGCAGTATCGTTGAGGTGGACGGCGTGCCGATGCTCGATGGCGGAATAGTTGACAGCATCCCTATAATGCGCTCGGTGGAGAAGGGGCACGACTTCAATATTGTCATTACGACTCGCAATTTCGGCTATCGTTCCAAAGGCAGGGACATCAAACTCCCGTCGCTCATTTATGATGACTATCCACGACTGAGGGTTGCCTTGAGCCATCGTGTTGAGGCTTATAACGAGCAACTGGACTTGCTGGAGCGCATGGAGAGATGGGGGGACGTCGTGGTTATTCGTCCCGAACGCCCTATGGAGGTAGGTCGCGTCACTCGCGATACCGATAAACTGGAACGCTTGTACGAAGAAGGTTTCCGCCTCGGAGAGGAATTCTTGTTGAGCGTTGAGCGCTGAGCGTTGAGCGACAACAGCCCTGTAATATGGATGAACTTCGCTCCGCTCTGCGCTTACTGCTTATATGATTGAAGCGAGTCTTAAGAAAGCGGAGCGACTAAAGGAACTCTCAACATTCAACAATTTTCGCTCAACCTTCAACCCTCAACCTTCAGCGAAGCAGGTCCGGTCTCAGCCTCTGCGTGCGTTCCATCGCTTGGTCCATTTCCCATTGCTTTATCTTCGCCTCGTTTCCGCTAAGCAGTATGTCAGGCACTTTCCAGCCTTTATATTCTGCTGGACGGGTGTAGATGGGAGCCGCCAGAAGGTCGTCCTGGAAACAATCGGACAGGGCGCTCTGCTCGTCGCCTATCACTCCAGGAACCACGCGCACCACAGCATCGGCTATTATTGCAGCAGGCAGTTCACCGCCCGTCAGTACAAAGTCGCCAACGCTTATCTCGCGTGTAATCAGGTGGTCGCGCACCCTTTGGTCCACTCCCTTGTAATGACCGCAGAGGATTATAATATTCTCTTTTAGCGACAGGTCGTTTGCCACATGCTGGTTGAACTGCTCGCCGTCGGGCGAAGTGAATATCACCTCGTCATAGTCGCGCTCCGCCTTCAGGGCCGAGATGCAGCGGTCGATAGGCTCTATCTGCATCACCATGCCAGCGAAGCCGCCGTACGGATAATCGTCCACGCGGCGCCACTTGTCCAAAGTATAGTCTCTAAGGTTGTGCAGATGAATCTCCGCCAGCCCCTTTTTCTGTGCCCGGGCGAGTATCGATTCATGCACGAATCCCTCAATCATCTCGGGCAAAACAGTTATAATGTCTATTCTCATTAAACGAGTTTTTATTTATCTAATCACGCTCAACCTGCAGGGGAAAGCAATCGTTCGGGAAGGGCCAATTGTCAATTATTAATTGTCAATTATTAATTATCAATTATCAATCACCCTCTTGCCATCGTGTAGATGTTCTCCATATCAGTCTGTGCCAGCTTCTTGAAGCCGCCTATGACGTTCTTACCGTCGTCAGACAGTTTGCGAGCCATCTCCTTTATCTCCTCGTCGGTAATGTCACGTCCGATGAGTTCCTTGATGTTGACGGGCATACCTATGGCACGATAGAACTGCTCCATTGCCTCTATTCCCTTGAGTGCAGTCTGCTCCGGGTCGTTGAAGTTGTTGTGAACGCCCATCACGTTTACCGCGAACTGCACGAAGCGTTTCATGTTCTCCTTATATACATAGCGCGCCCAGCTCGGCCATATAGCGGCCAGTCCTGCTCCGTGAGCCACGTCGAACATACCGCTCAGCTCGTGCTCCAGCTGGTGTGTAGCCCAGTCCTGCTCCAGTCCGCAGCCTGTAAGTCCGTTGTGAGCCAGACTGCCCACCCACATTATCTGTGCGCGGTGCTCATAGTCCTCAGGATTGTCGAGAACATAGAACACGCACTCCTTTGCCGTACGCAGCACCGCCTCGGCCATGTTGTCGGTCACGAGCATATCGTTGTCGTGCGAGAAATAACGCTCCATGGTGTGCATCATGATGTCGGTCACGCCGCATGAGGTCTGATAGGGTGGTAGGGTGAACGTGCGCTCGGGGTTCATTATGGCGAACTTGCATCGCGCCAGGTCGTAGTCGCACGAGCGTTTCAGCCATCCCTCCTCGTTGGTAATCACGCAGCCGTCGCTCATCTCGCTGCCCGCAGCAGGAATGGTGAGCACACAGCCCAGCGGGAAGCATGCCTTAGGCGTGTCTTTGCCTAAGAACAAGTCCCATACATCACCATCGTAGCAGAGTCCGTATCCTATTGCCTTTGCCGAGTCTATCACGCTGCCTCCGCCCACGGCTAGCAGGAAGTCTATGCCCTCCTCACGGCAAATCTCCATGCCTTTGCGCACCAGCGACAGTCGCGGGTTAGGCACCACGCCGCCCAGTTTCACATACTCTATGCCCTCAGCCGTCAGCAGTCCTTCCACCTTAGGCAGCAGTCCCGAGCGTTCCGCGCTCTTGCCTCCGTAATGCAGAAGCACCTTCTTGCCGCCATATTTCTTCACCATTTTTGCTGTCTCTTCCTCAGCTGTTCTGCCGAAAACCACCTCTGTGGGTGCATAGTACTTGAAATCTTTCATAATGTAGTTTCCGATTAAATTATATTCTTTTGCGCTTCAAAGTTACTTATTTCTTCTTAGATGGGCAAACGAAACGCCTTTTTTTTCTTGTACCGCTCCCAGATGTCTTAAAAATGGTTACATATAGTGCCTGTATACTCTTAAATTTCACTAAATGTAAGCATATATAAAGCATCGAAAATAGCATTTTTTTCGTAATTTTGTAACAGGTAAAACATTAACTTAATATTAAAAACGCTATGTCGAAAACAATTGAATTACAGGTAGAGAAGAGCCGAGTGCTCATAGAAGGACTGAGAAAGAACCTTGCCGGGCTGGGCGACAAAGGCATCCGTCAGGAAGAGCTTGACGTTATGTCGGCAGCGGTAGCAGAACTCGCAAAGGTAAACGAGGAGTGCGACGCCGTCCGCGAGACACTCACGGCAAAGGTAAAGGAAGTGAACACGAAACTCCTTATAGTAAAGGATAAGTTCGCCGAGAAGAAAAAGATAATCAAGAACAACTATCCGCAGGACGAGTGGGCCCGCTACGGGGTGATGGATAAGCGCTGAAGAAGCCCCGCCATACTCCCCGTAGGGGAGGATAAGGCCTCATCCCTTACTACTCTCCCGTAAAGAGGGGAGTCAAGAGTGACAACTTATAAGCGTTCCTGTTCCCTCGCTAGATTGCAAGATTGCATATTGCATGCGTTTTTTTTTCGTGGAGTGGAGAAATTATAGTTAATAAAGTATAATTTTATTATGTAATATATTGGTTATTAATTATTTATATAATATTTACTATATCTTTACTTTAATCTTAACTACACGCTTCATAAAAAAAATGAATGCAATATGCAATCTTGCAATCTAACTCACCGAGATAATTGACAATTGATAATTGATAATTGAAAGGCGCGGCAAAGCCGAGAGTAGAGTGAAGGAGTGGAGAGTGGAGAGATGACATTGTCAGGAACCACTCCTGACCTACTCAGAAGCCGTTCCTGACAACCTCACTTGTGCTTTCTTACTTAGTCTTCATCTTCATCCCATACGACGTCAAGGCTGTTCTCCTTGCTCAAATCCTCACCTGGTTCGTCTGGTTTGATTTCGGACATCGTGTTTTTTCCCAAAACGGGCTCCACATCGAAGAGCAGTACTTTCAGGCAAGGCTTGATATATATCTGTTTTTTCATCTTTATAAGCATTTATTGCGTTTTACTTCCGGTTGTTTACCATCTTCTTGCCGTTCACAATAATTATACCCTTGTAGTTCTTGTCAACACGCTGGCCGTTCAGGTTGTATGCCTTTCCGTCTGTCCATGCATCATTGTGAACACCCTGAATAGCGGTAGTCTCGTCGAAGAAGATTTCGTCGATGCCTTCCTTAGCCATTTGTGCTGACGACAGTTGCAGATAGCTCTTGCCAATGCCGAAGGTGAAGCCTGCTGCCTTCTTCTGGAAACCAACCCTTTCCGTAGTATACGAGTAGAACAGACCATAGTAGGCATTGTCATCATCAGGCACGGTGAACGCTGCGGTAGCAGTTGACTTAAGCAGGTTGCCGGAGAGGTCATCGTATGAAGCACTTACGTCGGCAACAGGAATCTTATAATCACCTTTAGGTCCTTCTACGACGAGGCCCGTCTCTGCGGGAACCTTGTACACCTGCTTCAAAGCAAAGCTATTGCCGTTCTTCGCGGTCACAATGTAGGCCTCAACGGGAAGGTCGGTGAAGTCGAGAGCCTTGGTGCTGCTGTACGAAACGGCTCCACGTATACCAATGGCAAGCTGAGGTTTATCGACCTTGACAGCGTTGATGCGGAGTTTCGTGCATGATGGCACGTCGAACTCGTAGGTGGATCCTTCTTTATATTCCGGAGCACCGTTTCCTATTTGGATTTGCCATCCTGTGACTGAGAAATCGTTTTCGATGTCGTTCTTGGCTTCGAGGGTAATGTGACGGTCTTTGAAAAGCTTGCCGTCGAACACACCCTTGGTGAGCTTGATGCCGTTGACGTACACTTCGTCGGGTATGTTGGTGGCGTCCACGTCCTTGTTGATGGTGACGGGAATGGCAGTTCCGAGATTCCAATGGCTACGAATGAACTCGTAGAAGTAGTCTGTGCGAGAATTATAAGTGGTCGTTTGTCCCCACCAGCCTTGCTCGGTGTATCCTGTGAGCCATTTCTTGGCATCATTGAACTTGTTGATAATTTCCTGCTCGCTGTTTCCTCCTGAGGAAGGATACTTTTGGCGGTGGGCAACGAACTCTTTCAATGCCTCATTCTTGATTATGTCAATCATTTCACCGGTTCCGTTAGCATTCATGAAGTCACCCATAAAGACGCAACACTTGTCGACGAACAGGTTCAGGATGTCCTGATTTTGGAGCATGTTTTTAATCAGGCGCGTGGCTGGTTCTGTGAAAGCCCAGGCATTACCGCTGTCATAATTTTGATTGTAAAGTAATTCAATGGTGTTGTAATCTGGTTTTCTGCCATAGAGTCCAAGTCCGAAATCGACATCCTTGGCGATGAAGCGCCATCTCTTGGGCAGGCCCGACTCTTTGTCCTTGTTGTTGGGGCGCCAGAACACGATATTGTTGCCGGGGAAGTCTATGTTGCCATAGAAGAGGTTCATAATCACGATATTCAGATACTCGCTCACGTCCATCCACTCCTCCCATTTTGCCTTGGAGTGATCACCTTGCTCGATGTTGGTGTAGAAGTCCTTGAAGGCATTGTAGTTTTCCTCCTTAGTACCTTCTTTCAGTTCCTCGATATACTTATCTACGCCATTCTCTTTTTCATGGGAAATCTCAATCATGTCGATATCCTCAAGGCCGTTGTAGTTGCTATAGATGTTGTCTGCATTTGAGCGCTCGCGGATGTTGAGCATGCCCTTGTACACACCATTGATGTATAGCACAGCCGTATGGCCGGCCTGCCAGTCGATGTCGGTATTCTGTCCCATCGTGCGCTGGATGATGAGGTCGCGGAAGTACAGGTCACCAAAGTCGTTACCGCCATCGCGAAGTGAGAACGACTTGAACTCGGTTATGCCCGGCTTCTGATCGTGGAAGAACTCGTATGAGAAACGCTTTTTGTTGGGGTCGGGGTCAAAACGCTTATTGGTATAGATGGCCATCGACTTGAGGGCATTCTTACGCGACTCTCCTCCTTGGATACGTGTCTCGCCGAGTTGGTTGATGACACTTTTGCCAGCGGCATCGAACATTTCAATATTGATGGGACGACGCCAGTCCACCTTGTTTGTCTTGCTGGTGTTGTTAGGATAGATGCCAAACGCATTATCGTATATATACTCTTCTTTTGTCTGGATAGAGATGATGGGGACCGTCACGGCCCTTGGATGGAAGATGTACGACTGGGCGGTGCTGACGGGTGACAGATAATCCTTGTTGAACAACTTGGCACGAATCACCGTGGTTCCTTCGATGTCGATGCCTTCACTATCGTTATACAGCGAACTCGAGCCCGTAGGCTGAAAAACGTACGTAGTCTCAAGATCGACCGTAGTCTCCTCAAATTTACCCGTAGGCTCTGAACCGTCGGTGGTATAGCAGATAACAGTACCTTCGGGAGCACGTTCGGGCTTCGACAGATGAAGTTTGAAAGGAATGCCGTCCTCAAATACCTGACCAGGATAGTCGAATCCGGGAGCACCCAGAATATGGTCGGCAGCTACCACGCCGCCTGCGTTTGCCGCTCTAGGTGTAGAGGTCAGTTCGTAGCCCCAATTGCCACTGGCATCACGGCCGTAAGCAATATCGGGCGCAGGCATCACGGGAATGCCTACAACGCTGCTAACAATCGTGCTGCCCTCGAAAAGATAGAGGCTGCCCCCCTCCTTGTCAGAGTCCAGACGGAAGTCGGTGTGAAGTCCATTTTCCTCCTTGTCGCAGTAGATGATGATATAGCCACCAGCAGGAACCGTTATATTGGAAGGCAGCGCCCAAGCCTTATCTGCCTTATTCTTAGTACCTATCTTGTAGCTCCCGAGGCTGATGTCTTCACTGGTGGGATTATACAATTCCACCCATGAATCGGGGAATTCATGAATATTGTCCCTGACGCATTCAACGTTCGACTGCATCAGCTCGTTGATGACCAGATGTGTGTCTTGTGCGTCTTGCGCGGTGGCCGACATCGTGGTCATGGCCAGCAACACAGCAGCAGAAAAAAGCTTATTCATGTTTATTATGGTTTTGTCTGTTGTTATTAATATGCATTATCATTTCGGCTACAAATTTAAGTAAAAAAAAACGAAAAACTTCTCTCTGAGTACATAATTATTTCACATGACCCTCAAAAATACATGAAATACTATTGTCAGGAACCGTTCCTGACCTTCTCAGAAACCGTTTCTGACAACCTCACTTATGTCTCCTGACAACTTTGCTAATGTTTTCTAAGGGCACCCTTCCCTTCGGTCTGGGGTTATTCTACTTTCCTCATCCCCGCTTACTCTTACTGTACCTTACCCTTAACCTCCTCTCCGTTTAGGTAAAGGTGACGGGCATAAGCAAGTGGATTAGAACTCCAATCGAAGAACAGGATTCTATTCCATGCCTCCAGGTCTGTTATATTAACGGCGTTCAGGAGGTTGCAGTCTAAGAATGCCTGGGAACCAACTGTAGTGACGCTGGCTGGCATCGTGACGGAAGTCAGACTGTTGCAACTGCGGAATGCATTGTTTTCAATTCTCTTCACGTTGTTGCCAATCGTGATGGATGTAAGGTCTTTGCACCAATGGAATGCGCTGCCTGCTATGCTCGTCACGCTGTACTCCACATCTTTGTATGTGACCGTTGCGGGAATGGCGACATCACCAGCATAACGGGTATCTTTATACTGTATCACCTCCGCCGTTTTTTCTTTTGGTGATAGGTTATACCACAAGCCGTCAATCTCCACTTCCTCAGCATTTGCCAACATAGGCAGCATCAGCAGGATGGATAGTAATATTCGCGTGTACATTATTGAATATTAAAATAAATAAGATTAAAAAACTCAACCCTCCCATCCCTTCGGGAAGGGTCGGGGATGGGTTTTACTTATACTCTTTTATCTCTTGTTGCCCCGTCATAGCGCGGTAGGCGTTGTGGGCGAGGGCGGTGAGCTCGTCTTCGCCAGGATAGATGAAGACAGGGGCAAGGAACTCAAGGCGCTTGGTGAGTTGCTCGCTAACGTACTTGCTGTGCACTATGGCTCCTGTCAGAATCACTGCATCAACATGACCGTAGGTTGCTGGCGCGAGTGATGCTAGATGGCGCGAGACGCTGTATATCATGGCATCGAGAATGAGTTTTGCATGCTCGTCGCCCTCGGCAATACGCTTCTCCACCTCGCGCACGTCGTTGGTGCCGAGATGAGCGGTGAGTCCGCTGTGGCCGTTTATCTTGCGCAGCATCTCCTTCTCGTTGTATTTCCCGCTGAAGCAGAGGTGTATGATGTCCACAGGCGAGATGATTCCTGCACGCGAGGGTGTGAACGGTCCGTCACCGCTCAGCGCGTCGCTGCACTCTATTGCGCGTCCGTGATGGTGCATTGCGAACGAGATGCCGCTGCCGAGGTGGCACACTATGAGGTCTTGTTCCTCATATTTCACGCCGTGCTCGCGGCAGTATCGCTTGGCAATCTCGCGCTGGTTCAGAGCGTGCCAGATGGTGCGGTGGGGTGCTTCGGGCAGTCCTGTGATGCGTGCCACATCGTCCAGTTCGTCGACGACACCTGGGTCAACGGTGAATGCGCGGCACCCTGGAATCTCCTTTGCCAGAGCCAACGCTATGAGCGAGCCGAGGTTGCATGCGTGATGCAGGCGCGGGTGACGTGTGTCCTCAATCACCTTGTCGTTCAGTTCGTAGACGCCGCTCTCTATGGGCTTCACCAGTCCGCCGCGTCCCACGATGACATCAAAGTCCATATCATAGCCTTGACGCTTCAGTTCTGCCACCAGCGCGTCCTTACGATAGTCGAACTCGTCCATGATGAACGGGTATTTGCACAGTTCCTCGTAAGGGTGGTTGATGCAGGCGTGCATCACTATCTCCTCGTCTATAAACACTCCCACCTTTGTGGAAATCATTCCAGGGTTAACAGCAAGTATTTTCATAGTTGATTGTTATTTGTTTTAAAGGTATTTGGTCGGGCGCACACAGGGAGCGCCCCTGCAAATTAACTCCTCACTTGCAAACATGCCATAGCGAGCGAGTTGAGTTTTGTTTCCATACTGTCGCTTCGTGATGTGAGCGAGATGGGGCATGCGGCACCCATCAGTCCTACGGCCAGTTGTGCGTCGGTAAAGGCTGTCAGCGTCTTGTAGAACACGTTTCCAGCCTCGATGTCGGGCATCATCAGCATGTCGGCTCTGCCCTCCAGCGGGCTCACGATGCCCTTGATGTCGGCCGACTCCTTGCAGATGGCGCACTTCAGGTCTGTAGGTCCGTCGACTATCGCCTTGCCGAACTCTCCTCGCTTCGATTTCTCTATCAGCTGCACATAATCGAGTGTGAGCGGGAACTTCTCTGACACCTTCTCCGTGCAATGGATCAGGGCGATGCGCGGTTCCTCTATGCCGTATGCCGCAGCCAGTTTCACGGTATAGCGTATCATGGCCTCGCGCTGTTCCAGGGTGGGGTAGGGAATCACAGCGGGGTCGCCCATCAGTATGATTCTTCCCAGCATGGGCAGGTAGATAGCGCTGAGATGCGTCAGCACGTTGCCCTTTGGCAGCAGTCCATGTTCCTTGTTCAGCACGGCGCGGAGCAGCACGTCGGTGTTTATGATGCCCTTCATGATGACATCAGCCTCGCCGTTGCGCACCATCTGCACCGCCTCGTCTGCCGAGCGTTGTGGGTCGCCTGTGGTCAGGTTAGTCACTTTGGCCCATCCCTCTTTTACGGCAGTCTCGACGGCCTCGCTCGAGTGGCTGTCTGTTGCCTCGATAGCAGCGACACGGCAAGGCTCACCTTGGCGCAGCCTTTCCCGTAGTTCCTCGAAATTATGTATTGTTTTCATAGTGTTTTACATATTATCTGCAAAAATACTAAAAATCTTTTTACCTGCAAAGTTTTCTGCACATTTTTTATAATTTTGTGCGATTATTTTGTGTAGACTGTTAAGGAGATAGAGGGAGATAGAAGGTTCCTTGCCACCTTTATCACCCATGCTTCTTGTATTTAGCTTTTACTATCTCGTATGAATTACGTGTCAATTCCTGAAGCAGGTCATCAGGGGCGGTGTTTGCATCAATACCAATCCAATACTTTGGAGATTCGTTGAACGGCTTGCCTATGCAATCATACCTTGCCTTCAACTCCTCGATGCGTTCTGGCTGACATTTGAGAGTGATGACACCAAAGTTATCACAATTAAAGAATGAGAACATGTGGCCCGCTACGTAGAACACCAACACGCCACTAGCATAATGAAAGGCTGTGAAAGGCAGTTTCTCTTCCACATCATCGCCTAACGATAGGCAGTATTCACGATAGTCTTCTATGTTCATATTCTTCACTAAATTGGAATTTATTCAATTGCCCCTTTATGTTTTATGACTGGATAGATTTTTGCAAAAGCCCAAAGTCCAGGAAATGTTTGTTCTTCATCTTCAAATACAATTTTCTTTGGAATTTTCCAGCAAATCATCAAATCTGGTCTAAGAGATGTATATTTTTTACACAAGTCTTTTTGCATACGTACAAATGTCTGTGGAATAGATTCTATAAATTTAAAATAGAGTTGCTTAGTTGGTGCCTTATCTGAGTATGAGGTCACAATGTGTAATCCTATTTTGATAACTCCTTTTGTATTTTCTTCATAACACTTAATATCTTTATCAAGGCTTCGCAATTGTTCATTCATCTTAATCCAACGATCTGTTACAGTTCTTTTACGTGTTTTGGATGTAGTGAAACAATCATAACTATGTTTCAATTCTATAACAAAGCTATAGTCCTTATAGATACACCAATAATCAAGTCTTCCACTTGATTTATCAACTTGAAACAGCCTATTTTTGCATTCCCTTTTTGCTGGTAATTCTGCAAAAACCATAGAATTACAGAGTTTCGATAGAGCTGGTAATAAAACACTATCAAGTTGGCGTTCTCGATATGTATATGGCAAATCGCAAAAAGATTTATTACAATACTTTGTGCAAAGCTTTGCCATTTCATAGAAAAGATTGCTTATTAGGTCTTTAGCAACAGAAGTGGATTTATCTCCATTTCCAATAAATGTCTCTTCAAAAGATAGACCATGTTTTTTTATTTCCATAAATTCCGATTTATTTTGCAAAAGTAGATGAAAATCAAGACTCAATCATCTTCAGGAACTCCTCTTCGTTAACGATGGGGATGCCCAGTTTCTCGGCTTTCTGCAGTTTGCTGGGTCCCATGTTGTCGCCAGCGAGGATGAATGATGTCTTGCCTGATATGCTGCCCACGTTCTTTCCGCCGTTCTGCTCTATTATCTGCTTGTATTCGTCACGGCTGTGATGCTCGAAGACGCCGCTGATGACTATCGACTTGCCTGCCAGGAGGTCGCTAGAGGCTGACATCTGCTCCTCTGAGAGCGACATCTGCAGACCGTACTGGCGTAGGCGTTCCACAATGGCTAGGTTTTGTGGGTTCTGGAAGTAGTTCTTCACGCTTCGTGCCATTACCTCGCCGATGCCCTCCACCTCCTGCAGTTCTTCGATGGACGCCGACATCAGGGCGTCGATGTTCTTGAAGTGGCACGCCAGCAGTCGGGCGGAAGTCTCGCCCACAAAGCGGATGCCAAGAGCGAAGACGACACGCTCGAAGGGCACCTGCTTCGATGCCTCGATGCTTCCCACAATCTTGCGAGCCGACTTCTCGCGGCTTCCGTCGCCGTTTATCTGCTGCACGTCGATGGTGTAAAGGTCGGCGATGTTGTGTATCAGTCCCTGGCGGTAATAGTCGTCAACAGTCTCGGGTCCCAGCGAGTCGATGTTCATTGCGCGGCGGCTTATGAAGTGCTCTATGCGCCCCTTTATCTGCGGTGGGCAGCCAGCGTCGTTAGGGCAGTAGTGAACTGCCTCGCCGTCGATGCGCACCAGAGGCGTGCCGCACTCGGGGCAGCGTGTAATGAACTGCACTGGCTGCGCCACGATGGGGCGTTGCTCGATGTCCACTCCCACAATTTTGGGAATTATCTCGCCGCCTTTCTCCACATAGACGTAGTCGCCCAGATGCAGGTCGAAACTCTTTATGAAGTCCTCGTTGTTGAGTGTGGCGCGCTTGACAGTAGTTCCTGCCAGTTGCACGGGCTCCATGTTGGCCACTGGCGTTACGGCACCTGTGCGCCCCACCTGGTAGGTAACGTCAATCAGTCGGGTGCATGCGCGTTCAGCCTTGAACTTATATGCTATTGCCCATCGCGGACTCTTGGCTGTGAAGCCCAAGGCGCGCTGCTGGCGCTGGGAGTTCACTTTCAGCACTATGCCGTCGGTGGCTACGGGCAAGTTTTTGCGTTCCTTGTCCCAATAGTTTATGAAGTCGAAAATCTCCTCTACTGTCTTCACCTTGCGGATGCAGTTGTCCGCCTTAGGAACAATCTGGAAGCCCCACGAGCGTGCTGCCATGAGGTTCTCGTAGTGACCGTCGAACGGAACCTCGTCGCCCAGCAGATAGTAGAGATAAGCATCGAGTCCGCGTTGTGCCACCACCTCGCTCTTCTGGCTTTTCAACGTTCCGCTTGCCGCATTACGCGGGTTGGCGAATAGCGGTTCCTCGGCTGCCTCGCGTTCGGCATTCAGTCTCTCGAACGACTTCCACGGCATGAGTATCTCTCCGCGTATCTCGAACGAGTCGGGATAGCCAGTTTGCTCCTCCTCGACGGGGAACAGTTGCGGCTCGGCGCTTACCTTATTTATATATGTGGAAGAGGATGACGGGCTCAGAACAAGCGGGATGCTGCGAATGGTTTTCACGTTGGCGGTCACGTCGTCGCCCTGGACGCCGTCGCCACGCGTTACAGCCTGCACCAGACGGCCGTTCTCGTAGTGCAAGGATATGGAGAGGCCGTCGTATTTCATCTCGCAACACACCTCAAAAGGCTCGCCGCCGAGTCCGCGTGTCACGCTGTCGAACCATTCCCTCACGTCCTGTTCGTTATATGTGTTCGAGAGTGAGAGCATCGGTCGCTTGTGCTTCACTTGCTGGAACTCCTGGTTGAGGTCGCTTCCCACGCGCTGTGATGGCGAGTTAGGGTCGTCAAGCTCGGGGTGGCGCGCCTCCAGTTCCTGCAGTTCCTTCATCAGGAAGTCGAAGTCCTGGTCGCTTATTGTTGGCTGGTTAAGCACATAATACTTGTAGTTATGCTCGTGCAACTCGCGTCTCAGTTGCATTATCCGCTGTTTCTCATCCATAGTTAGGTTCATTTTTCACCCTACAAAAATACGAATAATATTCCGACTGCTGAAATGTTTTTGCAAATTTTTAGTTATCTTTGCGGCGGGATGGGTGATTGGTTATGGGTTATAGGTTATGTCCTCTATCTCCCTCTACCTTCATCTACCTCATTAAAAAAGAAAAAAATGATTCAGCAGAAAGAGATAACGTTAAAAGAGCGTCGCAGGGGTTTCCATCTTGTGACGAGTGAGATATTGGGGCAGTTGCCTAAGTTGCCTGAGACGGGACTGCTTCATGTCTTCGTGAAGCACACTAGTTGCAGTCTGTCGATAAACGAGAACTACGACCCCGATGTGAGGTCGGACATGGAGCAGATATTCAACCATATCGTGCCCGAGAACCAGCCCTACTACGACCACGTTTTGGAGGGAAGCGACGATATGCCTGCTCATGCCAAGGCAACAATAATAGGCAACTCGCTTACTATTCCCATCACTCGCGGACGCCTGAATCTAGGCACATGGCAGGGCATATACCTCTGTGAGCATCGCAACTACGGCGGTCAGCGGAAGTTGGTATGCACGATTATCGGCGAGTAAGGGTTGGATGTTATAAAGAAATCCAGTCGTCAGGGAAGATGTCTGGAACGTTCCATTCCGTGTTGGCAAACCATCGGCGCGGATAGATGTTCGTGGCGTCTTTATCGTCGGCGAGCATGGCGCCCCAGAAACTGAATGTGCTGTTGGCGATGATGTGACCGCGGCAACGAGTCATTAGGAAAAGGTCGATGTGGTCGGGCTCGCCATTCTCTTTCTCAACAAATACACCATTCTCAACGGGCAGGTTCTCCTTTACCCACGTCATGTCGTCGGAGAACAAGAAGAAGCGTGCCGAGGGATGCTTGCTGAGGATATGGCTGATGGCGCCGCGGTAGTATTCGGTAGAGCACAGTCCGAAGTCGCTCAGGTTCTGCTTTATCAGATAGTCGCCTCGCCTCACATGAATGGCCACGGGATAGTCTTCGGCTTCAATCATGCTTAGCACCTGCTGGCTCTTTTCACTTAAATGGAACTCGCGGAAGTGCAGCCATTGGCGTGCCTTGCCTATGAAGCGGCGGTCCTGACAATAGTCGTCTATCAGCACGCAGTCGTCGCGAGTGTCGTCGTAAAGTCTCGGGAAAAGATTAATCGCACGCAACGCTTTCAGTCCCGCCACCGCGATGTCGATAATGATGCTGTTCTTTGGCAGAGCGATATCGAAGCAGTCGCAGAGCAAAGTGCCTTTGTGCTGCTTCAGCCGGCGCGAGTCGTAATACAGATGTATGCTCTCGCTGGTAGTCTCTTTTAAGAAGCGGTAGCGGCAATACTCAAAAATCTGATTGCCCAGTCCGCCTTTCAGACTTATTATCTTCATCGTTTATTAATGTAAAATGGAAAATGTAGAATGTAGAATTATGATTACAACTATGAGACATGCCCTAGAGCCTGTACTTGAAATGTTATCATAATTCTACATTCTACACTCTACACTATCCATTCTCCGCTCAGCAATTAGTATGCTGCCTCGAACTCGCGGAGGAAGCGGGTGTCGTTCTCAGAGAACATGCGCAGGTCGCTCACTTGATATTTCAGGTTGGTAATGCGCTCAACGCCGAGACCGAAGGCATAGCCGCTGTAAACCTTGCTGTCGATGCCGCAAAGTTCGAGAACGTTGGGGTCAACCATTCCGCAGCCCAGTATCTCAACCCATCCTGTGTGCTTGCAGAAGCCGCAGCCCACGCCGCCGCAGATGTGGCATGAGATGTCCATCTCGGCACTTGGCTCGGTGAAGGGGAAGTAACTTGGGCGCAGACGTATCTTGGTGTCGGCTCCGAACATCTCGCGTGCAAACGAGAGAAGCACTTGCTTGAGGTCGGTGAACGACACGTTCTTGTCTATATATAGTCCTTCCACTTGATGGAAGAAGCAATGGGCGCGTGCGGTTATTGCCTCGTTGCGGTAAACGCGGCCTGGGCAGATTACGCGGATTGGCGGTTGCTGAGTCTCCATCACGCGTGCCTGAACAGATGACGTGTGCGAGCGAAGGATGATGTTCTTCGTCACGTCGTTGGGGTTTGTCTCCACGAAGAATGTGTCTTGCATGTCGCGTGCGGGATGGTCGGCTGCGAAGTTCATCTTTGTGAACACGTGCAGGTCGTCCTCTACTTCAGGACCGTCGGCCAGCACGAAGCCCATGCGTGAGAAGATGTCGATAATCTCGTTCTCTACGATGGTCAGCGGGTGGCGTGTTCCCAGCGGAATAGGGTAGGCGGTGCGCGTCAGGTCGAGGTCGTCGTCCTTCTCTTCCTTTGCTGCCGTCTGCTCGCGCAGGGCGTTAATCTTGTCGATGGCTGTCTGCTTCAGTTCGTTGATTTTCATTCCCACCTCTTTCTTTTGCTCAGGTGCAACGTTACGGAAGTCGGCCATCAAGGCGTTAATCTCGCCTTTCTTACTGAGATATTTCAGTCTGAGAGCCTCTATTTCCTCTGGTTTCGAGGCCGTCAGTCCGTTCACTTCATTCAGAAGTTGTTCAATTCTTTCAAGTATCATTTCCTTAAATAAGCTTATTCGGGGTGCAAAGATACTGAAAGTTGAGTGCAAAACAAAAGAATTTATTCATTTTTTGCGTTAAATGCACTATCTTTTATATGTGTGCGCATACTCATTATCTCTTGCACGTTATTGAAAACGCTGATGATGCCGAGGCTCATTATCAGGGCGAGAAGCGTAGCGATGATGATACGTGAGTTGTCTGTGAACCAAAGCAGCCATCCTGTTTGCACTTTAAAAGTGAACAGGGGTATATCGGCAGGCGTGGAAAGAAGAAACGCTATGGTTACGGCACCGCTGATGATGCCCACCACAAAGGCAGCCACCATTGCCATCTTATATCGGCGGATGATGGTCTCCTGATGCTGCTTTACAAACTCCACGGCATCGAGACGTTGGGTGAGACTGGCCATAAAGTCGGCCTTGTCGTCGAACTTCGGTTTCTGGGCGAGGAACAGTTCCTCTATTGCTTTATCCTTTATCATCTCCTGTCAGTTTTCAATTGTCAATTCTTTCCTCAGTTTGTCGCGCCCTCGTGAAAGTTGCTTCTTGACGGCATCTTCTGATGTGTCGGTAATCGCGGCAATCTCCTTAATGCTGTAGCCGTTGAGATAGAATAGTGTGACGGCCGAGCGTTCCTTTGGCGGCAGAGTGCGCAGGGCAAGGTAGAGGCTCTGGTGCTCGAAACTGCTGTCGGCGGCGTTGCTGCTCGTGAGCATTCGTGCCTCCTCGATATTTTCTGTAGTGAGAAGGCTGGCCTTGTGGTTCAAGAAAGTGTTGTAGGCAATCTTGAAGAGCCACGAGCGGAAGCGTCCCCTGTCCTGATAGCCCGCCGATGAAAGGTATGCCTTTACCAGCGAGTCTTGCGCGAGGTCGTCGGAATCGCTCTTGTTACCACAGCAGAGGGCGAGCAAGAAGCCTCTTAGTGCCTCCTGCTCGCGCTCTACCAAGGATATGAATACTCCGCGTGTCACCTTCCTTCTGCCTGTGCTATCACTTGCTGTTCTTCAGCCTCAATCTCTTTTGCGAGCATTTTCTTGCCCATGTGATAACTAGTGAGGCATGCTACGCCCACGGCCAGCAACACGATACCAGCAATGCCCATAGGACTCGAGCTAGTGGTAAACAATTTGAGATATAATTCACATCCAAGCATTCCGATGCCGAGCAGCAAGGTGAGACATCCCCAATGCAGTTTCGAGAGCAGTTTCTCTTTCAGCAGTTTTGGCTTGGGCGAAATCTTCTTCAGCAGTTCTTCGATATCCATCTCAGGATTCTTCTCGATTGCCGCCAATACAATCTCAGTACGTTTGTTCGTCTCGTTCATCTTCCGGCGAACGCACAGCCAAATTGCAACTATCGGGAGTATGCATCCGCATGCAATAGGTACTAAAAGCTCAACTAAATCTCCAATAACACTCATAATTATTTCTTTTTTTTGTTTGTTTGTTAAACTTCTGTTTCATGAACCGATTCACTATAATAACAGTTCCACGTGGCAAAAGGTGACGTCAATAGAAAATATTTTTTCCGTTTGCGTCTCTTGTCATAAAGAATTTGCAAAAATACAAATAGAAAGTGAATCTGCCAAATATTAAACTATTCTTCACGATTATGTGCAAAAACTCCAATACCGAAAAAAGAAATGTTCACTTTATTTGCTTGGTTGCGAAGGATTCATTAAATTTGCTCTCACTAATAACATAGTCACAAATATAGTAGCAATGACCTCATACACAAAATTCAAAGAATATTTTTAATCTCGCTTATAAATACATGTGAGAATTGATACTAGTTAGAAACGAAATTAGGAGCAAGTTTGTTGATAATAATTTGGAATTAATTGAAACTTTATATATTTTTGCGGTATCAAAAATCGATTTATGGGATATTGGAATCAGATTAGTTATTTAAAAGAAACAATGCAATCAAGGTTTATTGTGACAATGACATACAAAACATCGACATTCTTCTTCGTGGCATTTCTTCTGTGTGTCTCATCAGCAGCACAGGAGAAAGTTATATCTCAACGAGATTATCGGTATCTCGTGAATAGAATCGATGGAATCTATATTCCCAAGGACATAGACGAAGCCATTGATTCTTTGGATGTAATTATTAGTCCTGAGGACAAACGCTACATTACAGACTCCCTGTCCTTGAAAGATTTTGGCGCCAGATGTCATTTTAGTTTAGGACTGTGGATAAGGAACAATTGGGGGTTGTGGGGAGGTTCCCGACTCCAGCGGTATTTTCTTGATAAGAAAGTAACCCACCCAGATGATATGTCAGGTGAGATTCTGAAGGCATACTATAAGAAGAAGATTCAAGGTTTAGATTATGTTACTGAAGATGATATCGAGGCAAGTACTCCAACTCTCATAAATTATAAAGTTACTAAGAACCCTTTGAAGAGGTTCTGGGCAAGACTCAAGTATAACACGAGCAAAGAAGTCCGTGAAGCAAAGCGCAAAATAAAGGAAGAGGGCTATGCAAAAGATAAAACCGTTTATTTTCAGTATCCTTTTGGGTGTTCGACAGCGGAAGAACAGATATGGTTTGATACGAGGAACTACGATCGGTTGCCCAAAGGTAAGATAACAGATATTGATTACTCATGGAAACGAATAAAAGTCAAGCTCATTGACACAATCTCTCCGTATGGCATCATCATCTTCGACGGAAACATCAAAGAGGATGAGGTTTTTGACGTCAAACGAGATTTCGACAATTCTATCGTCAATAGTCCCAATAGGTTCTATATGCAGAAGGGGGATGAGTTATGGTTTGACATCAATTCCGGTTTTTGGTCTACAATGAAGCAATTGGAAAAGAATAAAATGGAAGAAAGATGACCTCTCTCTTCGATTACATCTTCGTGAAGCAGCAAAAGCCTACTATCGTCAAGCTTATAAGGAAGGTCACGGTCTCGCACGGAAGACACTTAAAGAGTTGAATAAATAACCTTTTGGATATCGAAGATAATCTTAATTTCACATTGAATATGAAACAAAAGATAGTTGTTTTTACAGGAGCCGGAATAAGCAAAGAGAGCGGAATACCAACATTCCGCGATGCTAATGGCATGTGGAATAAATATGATGCGAAGAAATTGGCGAGTGTTGCAGGCTTTGAAGAGAACCCTCAGGCTGTTCTTGATTTCTATAACGCACGTCGTAAGAATCTGCTTGATGTGGAACCTAATCATGCTCATTATGTCTTGGCCGAACTGGAAAAACAGCATGACGTTACTATTGTGACACAGAATGTTGACAATCTTCATGAACGTGCTGGTAGTACAAAAGTGTTTCATCTTCATGGTGAACTCACAAAGGTTACGTCCTCGCGGAATCGACTAGACCCAAACTGCATAATGGACTATCCTCTTGACACACCTATTCGTATTGGCGACAAGGCTGCAGATGGTTCTCAGTTACGTCCCTTTATTGTATGGTTTGGTGAATTCCTTGGTCCTGAAATAGAGGCTGCCATCGACCACGTCAAAAATGCAGACATCTTTGTTGTGATAGGGACCTCGCTGGTTGTCTATCCTGCTGCAGGCCTTATTAACTATGCGCATCATGAAGTCCCAAAGTTTTTGATTGATCCAGGCGAAATGGGCGACCGTCTCCCACAAGGATTCAAACACATCAAGGCAACTGCGGTAGAAGGAGTGGACGTGTTGTTGAATGAAATTAATGACCTTTGTAATACGTAAGTTTTTTAATTATTCATAAGAGTCCCGATTTAATCAAACTATTCTGCACGATTCTGCTATAAAAGATACGATAATTCAGAAAAAGCATTACCTTTGCATCCGAATAGCGGATTATGTGTTTTTATCGCATGACGAGAGAGAAGGAAATATATAAGGTGACGCTGGTGGGCAGCGCGGGCAACGCGGCTCTGCTCACGTTTAAGTTTATCGCGGGGGTGCTGGGCAACAGTTCGGCGATGATTGCCGATGCTGTACACTCGCTTTCCGACTTCGTTACCGACATCCTCGTGCTGGTCTTCGTGAGCATCAGCGCCAAGCCGCAGGATGAGTCGCACGACTATGGCCACGGCAAGTTTGAAACTATTGCCTCGTTTCTTATTGGCTTGGCGTTGGTGGCCGCGGCAACGGGTATTGTTGTGTCGGGTGCGCTGAAACTTATCGACTGGTGGGGCGGTGCTCAGCTTGAGTCGCCTGGTTGGATAGCGCTATGGGCAGCTCTTCTCTCAATTGCCATCAAGGAACTCCTTTATCAATATACCGCACGAAAGGGGAAAAAGCTCGACTCTCAGGTAACGATAGCCAACGCCTGGCATCATCGCAGCGACGCACTCTCGTCGGTAGGAGCAGCACTTGGCATCGGCCTGGCTATTTGGCTGGGACAGCGCTGGACGGTACTCGACCCGCTGGCGTCTATCGTGGTGGGACTGATGCTTGTGAAGGTGGCCTACGACTTGCTGAAGCAGAGCATTAACGAACTTACCGAGAGTTCGCTTCCCGCCGAGACGGAACAGGAGATAGAGCAGATAATCCTCTCTTTCGACGATGTGCAGCAGCCTCATAACCTGCGCACCCGCCGCATAGGCAACCGCATCGCCATAGAGGCGCATGTGAGGATGGACGGGCAACTGCCATTAAATATAGTTCACGAACGTGCCACAACCATAGAGCGGAAACTAAAGGAACGCTTCGGTCCCAACACGCACGTCACCCTTCACATGGAGCCTGTAAAGTAGTTTTCTTTCCTGAATGATAGTCGTTTGTGTGTGCGAAAGATGTACCTTTTGCCGTGTCGTTTGTATATCTTTCGGGGTGTCAGAAGTGTCTTTTGAGAGTGTCAGAAGTGTCTTCTGAGAGTGCCAGATGTATATCTTTGGCGTGCGAAAGGCGGCTTTTGGGATTGAAATCTGATATTTGTAAAAATACGGTCTTAAATTTCCTGCATGTTAATTCGTGAATGTTGGTAGTTTTGTATATCTTTGTGCCAAAATAAAACTGAGTATGAAAAGAGTGATACTGTTGTCCGCCATGCTGATGATTATGGCAGGTCTTTCGGCCAAGACGAAGAACGCAGAACTGAAACCGCGTCTCGTGGTGTTGACAGATATAGGCGACTGCGATGTGGAGCCCGACGACATGGAGTCGGCGGTGCGCCTGATGAGTTATGCCGACTGCTTCGAGATAGAGGCCATAATGACCACCGTGGGATGGAACTGCGACCCCTATCCTGAAGAGTGGACAAAGTTTCTGGATAAGGTTGTGGATGCATATTCCATAGATGTGTATAACCTGCGCCAGCGTTCATCGCAGAAGAGTTTCCTTCCGTTGAAGGAGGAGAACGGGAAGCAACGCCTGGGATATTGGCCAAGCGCCGAGTACATCCGCAACCGCACGATGGCGGGAAGTCACAGGGCAGGTATTGGCGTCATAGGCGAGGGCAACGACTCTGAGGGCAGCGATTTCCTCATACGACTGGCTGATGAGGATGATGACCGTCCTATATGGGTGGCAGCATGGGGTGGCGGCAACACGCTGGCACAGGCCATCTGGCGCGTGAAGCAGACAAGAACGGCAGAGGAGTTGAAGGCGTTTCTGCGTAAGTTCCGCATCTATACCATTACCGACCAGGACATGGTTTACGCTATGCGCATGAACCGCGCGTACAGTTCACACCGATGGATGCTTCAGGAGTTCAAGGACGACTTGAAGTTCATCTGGGACGAAGGCACGTGGCAACTCCACGTTGGACTGGGTGTTGATTACTGGCAGCAGTACGAGCGGCAGGTGCAGGGGCACGGCGCTTTGGGCAGAATATATCCCAAGTATAAATATGGTGTTGAGGGTGACACGCCGTCGTTCCTTTATGTGATGCCTAACGGCTTGTCCGACCCTGAAGACCCGTCGCAGGCAGGGTGGGGCGGATGTCATGTCTTCGGGCTTTGTGCCGACTCTCTTACTCACGCCTGGACTAGTTGGCAGGAGCCGATGAAAAGTATTACCGAGGGCTACAAGCGGCGTTTCTATCCCGATGAACTGAACGACTTCTGCGCCCGCATGCAATGGGCAAGCGAAGGCAGGGGCAACAAGAACCCTGTGGTTGTGGTGCGCTCGAAGTCGGGACGCATGCAAGGGAAAGTATATAGTCCTTCGCCGATACACATCAAAGTTGCGGCGGGCAGCGATGTCCTCCTTGATGCCTCAAAGTCATCAGATCCTGATGGCGACCGTCTCGACTTCCTTTGGTGGCAACAGCCTGAGGCAAGCACATATGCACACCCCGTCGACATTTCTCATGCCGATGGCTCTTCGGTCAGAATCTCCGTTCCTCGCGATGCAAGTGGAAAGACCATCCACATCGTCTGCGAGGTTCACGATAGCGGTCCCTTCCGTCTTGTTGCCTATAAGCGCATCATTCTTGATGTGGAATGAAGATGATTCAGCAATAAAAATAAACTATTTGTTTGCTATTTCCCACAACTTTCCGTAACTTTGCAGGCGGAAAGAGAAGACGAACCATACATTTATATATAAAGGGCATTTTTAGGCATAGAAAGAGAGATGAAAAAGGCTTTTGTTTTTGCGGTTATTGCTTTCCTCTGCTCATTCCTGGTGATGCAGACATCGAGTTGCACGGATAAGAAACCGGTGCAGGACAGCATTATGCAAGACACTCTGATGCAGGACACGACAGCGGTGGACTCTATGGAAAAGATTATCGAGGAGACGCCGATGCCGAAGACTGCAGACGAACTCTTCGACGACTTCGTGTTCAACTTCGCGGGCAACAGCAAACTGCAGCGCACCCGTATAGTGTTCCCGCTGCCGGTAATATCTGGCAACAAGACCACAATGTTGCAGCAAAACCAATGGAAGACCGAGCACTTCTTTATGAACCAAGGGTTCTACACTCTGATTTTTGACAACCGCAAGCAGATGTCGCTGGTGAAAGACACGGCGGTGAGTCATGTGGTTGTAGAGAAGATAAACCTCAACAGCAAGGCGGTGAAGCAGTATGTATTCGACCGTACCAACGGGCAATGGATGCTGACAAGCATAGTAAACAGCAGCGTGGGGCAGAACCAGAACGCCTCGTTCCTTAATTTCTATGGCAAGTTTGCCAACGACACCACGTTCCAGATGGCAAGCCTGAACAACCCCGTGCAGTTCACCGGTCCCGACCCTGACGACGATTTCGCCACGATGACGGGCGAGATAGCACCCGAGACGTGGCTCGCCTTCGCGCCTACCGACATGCCTAACGGACAAATTTACAACATCATCTACGGCCCTAAGTATCCTGGCGGAGCGGAGAAGATTTTCTGCTTGCGAGGCATCGCCAACGGTCAGGAGATGGAGATGACGTTTAGGCTTATCGGCGGTAAATGGAAACTGACGAAACTTGTTGAGTGACAATTATGAAAGACCTCAAAGACTATAGTCTGCTAAAGCACAACACCTTCGGCATCGAAGCACGATGCAGCCGCTTTCTCGAGTATTCCACGTTGGAGGAAGCGCAGCAGGTGGCGCAGATACTACAGTCGGGCGACACTCCTTATATTATAATAGGTGGCGGAAGCAATCTCCTGCTCACGCGTGACTTTTGCGGAACGGTGGTCCATTCTGCCGTCAAGGGAATCGAGCGCGAGGGCGAGCCCCTGCTGCGTTGCGGTTCGGGCGAGGTGTGGGATGATGTCGTTGCCTATTGCGTGGAGCATGAGATGTGGGGCGCCGAGAACCTCTCGCTTATCCCGGGCGATGTGGGAGCAAGCGCCGTCCAGAACATCGGGGCATACGGGGCAGAGGCGAAAGACCTCGTCACGACCGTCGAGGCGGTGGAGATAGCAACGGGAAAGGTAGTTGTAATCGATGCTGCCGACTGCCATTATGCTTATCGCCAGAGCCGTTTCAAGGGCGAGTGGAAAGACCGTTTCCTCATCACTCATGTCACCTACAGGTTGAAGGTGGGCGACTACGAACCGCATACAGAATACGGAAACATCAGCAGCGAACTGCAACGTAAGGGCATTGTCAACCCAACGGCAGAGCAGTTGCGCCAGACGATAATAGACATACGCCGCCAGAAGTTACCCGACCCCGAGGAACAGGGCAACGCAGGCAGTTTCTTCATGAACCCCGTGGTGGACAAGGAGAAATATGAGAGTCTTGCCGAGCAGTATCCTGGCATGCCTCACTATTCTCTGCCCGACGGCAAGGAGAAGATTCCCGCAGGATGGATGATTGACCAATGCGGATGGAAAGGGCGCTCGCTCGGTAGGGCAGGAGTGCACGACAAGCAGGCTCTAGTGCTCGTCAATCGCGGGGGTGCCACAGGTCAGGAGGTTGTTGCTCTCTGCGAGGCGATAAAGAAAGATGTGCTTGAGAAATTCGGCATAGCGATATTCCCTGAGGTTAATATTTATTGAGAGGGAATAAAGACGTATGGTAAAAGGAGGAATAATGAAACTAACATTTCTCGGAACAGGAACATCGGTAGGAGTGCCGGCGATAGGATGCACATGCAGGACGTGCCTTAGCACCGACTCGCACGACAAGCGTCTGCGCTGCTCGGCTCTGGTGGAGACAGAACACACGAGAATACTCATAGACACCGGTCCCGACTTCCGTCAGCAGATGCTCACGCAACCGTTCCGCAAGATTGACGCGGTGCTGCTGACGCATATCCACTACGACCATGCGGGCGGTATAGACGACCTGCGCCCGTTCTGCCAGTTCGGCGAGGTGAATGTCTATGCCGACGATATCACGGCCAATGCCCTGATGCATACCGTCCCATATTGCTTTGCAGAACATCGCTATCCTGGTGCGCCGAAGATAAACCTTCTTAGACTGAAGCATCACAAAGAAATGAAGGTAAACGAGTTGACGGTAGTTCCTTTCATCGTGAATCACGGCAAGTTGCCCATCACGGCATTCCGTATCGGCAAACTGGCGTATATCACGGACATGAAGACCATTGATGAGAGCGAGATGGAATTTCTGCACGATGTTGACACCCTTGTGGTCAATGCCCTTCGCTATGCTCCCGACCATCATGCCCATCAGAATGTTACCGATGCTGTGGCGTTTGCCCGTAGGGTAGGGGCGCGTCAGACATTCCTCATCCATAGTTGTCACGACATCGGACTTCATGAGGAGGTGAATAAAAAACTACCGCCCGACATACAACTGGCGTATGACGGGCAGGAGATATTAATCTAGAGTTTTTCTAATGTAGAATGGAAAATGGAGAATGTAGAATTATGATTACAACTATGAGACATGCCCTTGAGCCTGTACTTGAAATGTTATCATAATTCTACATTCTCCATTCTACATTAGATCAGTCTTTTTTCTTGAACTTGCTCAAGAATCCGTAGTATTTGCGGTAGAGTTTCCATCCGAGCATGGCGCCGTCGAAGATGCCGGCACCTGTGTTCAGCATGTCTGCCATACGCAGGCCTCGAGTGGGTTGCTCATGCTTCGCGGTCAAGTCCTTCCAGAGCGTGTCCATCTGAGCATGATCTGCCCTGATGCCTGTCAGCAGTTGCTGTTTCCTCTCAGATATAGCCTTCAGCGTCTTATATTTTGTTGGCGCTGCCGGTATTTGAGTTATCTGTTTGTTCTCTTCCATATCTTTTGAGTTTTAAAGGTCGGACTTCATACTGTTGTCGAAGAGCATCTCAGCAAGGAACTTCACGAGCGGACGTTCGATGATAGGCTTTCGGAACAGGTATAAGATGACGAGTACTATCAGGTAGAAAGCAGCCACGATGCAGAATGCCCACGGGTAGCCTATGGAGGGAGCCATAGCGCATGCTGCGGCAAAAGAGAGGTAGATAAGCGCCAGCATCATCACGAGTGATGTTGCCGCGCCTATCACGAGTATGGTGATTAGCCGCACCGTCTTGTCGATAACGTCCAGTTTCACATACTCGGTTTGCAACCCGACGTAGTGCCTGAGCACTTCCACGAGTTGTCCTATCGTCTCAATGTTTCTGTCGCTCGAGAACATATCCTTTGTTTAAGTTTCGTTCTGCTTGACTCCTAAACGATTAATCCTCCGATGTTGCTGCAATCTCCTCGAGGTCGTCAGCAAACTCCTCGATTTCCTTGCGGCTCAGTTTCAGCTTGTGCTTCTGGCAGAAGTCCTCGATGCTGCCGCTGATTTTCTTTCTTGTGTCTGTACCCTTCTCAGGAGCCATGAGCAAACCGAGAGCTGCTCCGGCGATAGCGCCTCCGAGGAATGCGCCGATGTAACCAACTGTTTTCATATTCTTTCGTATTTTATAAGTTAAACGTCATGTTTTCCGAATGGCAAATTTATTAATTCTTTCGCAAACTTCCAAAAAACTGCCGTTTTTTTTCAAAAAAAGGTTACTATTTGCGTCATTTAACAAACTTTATGCACACTTTTTCGTATTGTTTGTTTGTTTTTGTGTAATTTCGCAGCAGTTTTTAAAGAAACTACAATACAATTTTCCATTAACAAACAGCAAATGAAGATTATGAAAAAGTACATGTTAGTTTGCGCCGGAATGGCAATGGCACTGGCGTTCACAAGTTGCAAATCATCAGAGAGCGCTTATCGCAAGATGTATGACGCTGCTAAGAACAACCAGGACACTGGCCTCAGCACGCTGACAAACAACAACAACCAGGGCGAGGAGACTGTTGTGGTGGCTCCTGTTACAGAGCGTCCAATCACAGAGACTACCGTTACTGACAACTATGACAACGTATCGGTACGTCAGGAGAGCGTGCGCGTGGTGAACGGCAGCGGTCTGAAGAACTTCAGCGTCGTTGTAGGTTCGTTCAGCGTTGACGCTAATGCTTATGGCTTGCAGCAGAAGCTGAAGAATGCTGGCTATGATGCACAGGTGGCATACAGCGAGGCTCGCCGCATGTATCGTGTTGTTGTTGCAACCTTCGACAGCAAGGCCGACGCAGCACGCAGCCGCAACGAGTTCCGTTCACAATATCCGGACGCTTGGTTGCTTTCACCAGAGATTAAATAATCGTGGCATTGTAGGACGTGGCGAGGATTGTTTCTATCGACTACGGCAAGCGACGAACAGGTATAGCAGTCACCGACCCATTGCAGATTATTGCTAATGGGTTGGCGACTGTTTCTACATCACAACTATACCAGTTTCTTGTCGATTACATGGCCAAGGAGCCCGTGGAGCGCATCATCATAGGCAAGCCGATGCAGCCCAATGGTCAGCCCAGCGAGAACCTGGCGCGGGTGCAGCAGTTCGTGGCCCGATGGAAGAAGGCGCAGCCCGAAGTGCCCATCGAGTATGTTGACGAGCGTTTCACCTCCGTGCTGGCCCATCGTGCCATGATTGACGGCGGCCTCCACAAGAAGGCGCGACAAGACAAGGCCCTCGTCGATGAGATTTCCGCCACCATCATCCTGCAAAGTTACATGGAGGGAAAGAGGGGGAATAAAGTTTAAAGTTCCAAGTTTAAAGTTCCAAGTTCAAAGTTCCAAGTTCAAAGTTTAAAGTTAAAAGTTCAAAGTACAATATAGTGATTTTACCAATTTACATCTACGGGCAACCCGTGCTTCGCAAGGTGGCACAGGACATTCCGAAGGATTTCCCCGAGCAGGCAGAACTGATTGAAAACATGTTCGAGACATTGGCTGCAAGCGAGGGAATAGGCCTTGCTGCGCCTCAGATAGGGCGCGACATCAGAGTGGTGGTCATCGACCTCGACCTGCTTTCCGACGACCTTCCCGAGTACAAAGGATTCAAGAAGGCGTTCATCAATCCGCACATTGTCGAGTACGACGACACCGAGACGGAGAACATGGAGGAGGGATGCCTCTCTCTGCCGGGCATTCACGAGAAGGTGAAGCGTCCCACACGCATCCATGTGCGCTGGGAAGATGCCGAGCGCAACGAGCACGACGAGTGGATAGAAGGTTATCTGGCACGCGTAATGCAGCACGAGTTCGACCATCTCGACGGCAAGATGTTCATCGACCGCATCACACCCCTGCGCAAGACGATGATAAAGAACAAGCTGAAGTCGCTCATGCTCGGGAAATATCGTTGCGGCTACCGCACGAAACCCGTAAGAAAATAAAAACCGCAAGCGCTTTAGGTGGGAGGAAAAGGCACATCAAGCAGAGGCAGGTGCGCGCAAAGCGCATCGCAGGAGAAGTCATCCGCATTGTTCAGATGGCTTCTGCTCTTCTTTTGTCTCATGCCGATAGCCGCCCAGCAGACACGAGCGCAGTATAATGTCGACCGCCTGATAATGATAGGGCGCAGCGCACTCTACTATGAAGACTACGTCCTCTCCATCCAGTATTTCAATCAGGCGATAACCGCCAAGCCCTTCCTATACGAGCCGTGGTTCTTCCGCGGCGTCGCGAAATATTATCTCGACGACTATGTGGGTGCCGAGAGCGATTGCACAGAGGCCATCAGCCGCAATCCGTACATCACGGGAATGTACGAGCTGCGCGGACTTTGCCGCATACGCCAGAAGAAATACGACGATGCCATCAGCGACTACGACATGTCGATAAAGTACAACCCCACCAGCCGCGGACTATGGTACAACCGCGTGCTTTGCCGTATCGAGAACAAAGACTACGACCGCGCCAACGCCGACCTCGACACCATGATGACGCGATGGAGCGACTATTCCAAGATATACTCGCTCAAGGCAGAGGTGTGCCTCCAGCAGAAAGACACGCTCGGCGGAGCGCAATACCTGGACAAGAGCCTCGAGAAAGACCCCTACGACGGCGAGACGTGGATGGTGAGAGCTATGATAAGCCTGTCGAGAAAGCAATGGCGCGATGCCGACGAGCAGCTGAGCAAGGCCATCCACCTGAAGCCGAACACCGTGGGCAACTATGTCAACCGCGCTCTCGCCCGCTATAACATCAACAACATTCGCGGAGCAATGGCCGACTACGACAAGGCCATCGAGATAGACCCAAACAATTTCCTCGCGCACTACAACCGAGGACAGCTCAGAGTGCAGGTGGGCGACGACAACCGCGCCATTACCGACTTCGACTTCATCATCCAGCACGAGCCGAAGAACTTCATGGCAATCTTCAACCGCGCCCTGCTCCTCGACCGCACGGGCGACCTGCGCGGAGCCATTCGCGACTACACCACCGTGATAAATCAGTTCCCCAACTTCTGGACAGGACTCCATTACCGCGCCCAATGCTACCGCCGTCTCGGTATGACGGCACGCGCCGAGCAGGACGAGTTCCGCATCTTCCAGGCGCAGAACAACAAGCACTTCGGCATACAGCAGCGATGGAGCGCAAGCAAAACGCGCGAGGTGAGGAAACAGAGCGAGATAGATATGGACAAGTACAACCAGATGGTGGTGGCCGACGAGCAGACGGTAGAGCATGAGTACAGCAGCGAATACCGCGGAAAGGTGCAGAACCGCAAGACCGACGACGAACTGATGCCGATGTTCGTCCTCGCCTTCGGACAGGCAGCCAACGGCATACGCTCGTATACCGCCTTCGACCCCGAACTGGAGAAGATAAACACCCTGAAGAAGTCGGACGACAACCTCTATCTCGTGTGCAACCGCGGCTCGCTGACCGAGGAGCAGAGCAACCGCTACTTCGCCCTCATCGATAAACTATGCGACGACATCGCGGCGTCTACCGACATCAACCTCGTGCGCCCGTTGCTGATGAAGCGTGCCGCGGCATACCTGCAGACGCAAAACCTCGACGACGCCATCAACGACTTCACAACATACATCTCGTCAGACAGCACGTCGGCAATGGCATTCTGGCAGAGGGCGGTGTGCCAGTCGATGATGAACGACTTCAACGCCTCGCAGGGCATCGACGTGAAACTGAAGACAGCACGCACCCTCGACGATTTCAACCAGGCGGCACGGCTAAACCCCAACAGCGCGTTCATCCTCTACGACCGCGCCAACTTCTACGCCTCGCGCAAAGACTATGCACACGCCATCGACGACTATACCGAGGCGCTCCGCATCGACCCTAACCTCGCCGAGGCATACTACAACCGAGGCATAGTGCGTCAGCTCAGCGGCAACACCAACGGAGGCATCGCCGACCTCAGCAAAGCCGGCGAACTCGGCCTCTTCGATGCATATAGTGTGATAAGGAAATATAGGAAATAAAAAGGGTTGGAGCCTCTCCCCCGACCCCTCCCCCGTAGGGAGGGGAGCTTAAATCACAAGACTCTTCCCTCGCCCATGCAGGGGAGGTGCGTAAAAGAGATAGAGGCCATCACCCAAGTTCCCCGCCCATGCAGGGGAGGTGCGTAAAAGAGATAGAGGCCATCACCAGATTCCCCACCCATGCAGGGGCGGGGATAGGGGCGGGGTCGGTGATTAAAGGAAAGGAGATAGAAGGAGATAGAAGGAGATAGAGGGAGTTAGATGACAATAGTTTTGTCGTGTGATAATTGCAGACAGAGTGATGTCCTCTATCTCCCGTCGCCGTTAGGCGACTATCTCCCTTTATCTTCCTATATCTCCTTAACATGCGAAACTTGAATATAATTACTTGTAATAACAACAAAATAAAGTCACTATAATATGAAAAAGAACATCTTTATCCTTATGCTCCTTGCCCCAATGATGGCAATGGCGCAAAGCATGAGCCAGCGCGGCTCATCGGTAGAAACCATCGTGCCCGAAGGCTGGGAACACACCGAAGCGGTGGGCGACATGAACAAAGACGGGCGCCAGGACCTCGTGGTAATAGCGATACCCAACTTCAAGGAGAACATGAAGACGCGCGACGACGGCTATGTGTATAACCTTAACCGTCCACAGTTGGCAATCTATTTCGGCGACGCCTCGGGCGATTTCGTGTTGTTCAAGAAGTATGATGAACTGATTCCGGCAAGGGAAGAGTACATGACTGTGGAAACGTCGTTGGATATCAATGCCAAAGGAATCTTGCGCATAGGCGTTTCAACATTTATGACTGCGGGCGGCGCAACCACAGGTGGTCCCACATACGTGTTCCGCTATCAGGATGGCGACTTCTTCCTTATTGGCAAAGACGAAACAGAACTGTCCCGGTATTCAGGTGAAACGACAGACACCAGCGAGAACTATCTGACTCATAAACGTCAGGTGACGACGGGTAACGCCTTCCGCAACAGCAAGGTGAAGGAAGTGACAAGATGGACGAACCTCCCCAAAGAACCCCTGAAGCGACTCGGAGAGTTCGAGATGTAGTAGAGGTCTCTCTCCCGACCCAATTGTTTTTCCCTTCGGTCAGCGACCGTTGGTTCCCCACCCATGCAGGGGCGGGGTCGGCGATTAAATAAAAGAAGGTAGAAGGAGATAAAAGGAGATAGAAGGAGATAGAGGACATCACCAGATTCCCCACCCATGCAGGGGCGGGGCTAGGGGCGGGGTCGGCGATACTTTGTAATTGATAATTGATAATTGATAATTCATCGCTCGACCCGCAGGGGCGCTTTTCTTGCGCTCCGTAGGTGCTCAGGCGCAATGCGGAGTCCCAAGCGGAGCGACTAAAAGAATTCATCGCTCGACCCTTTAGGGGCGCTTTCTTAAGACTCGCTATCGCTCGAATAAGCGGCAGAGCCGAGCGCACAAAGCGAAGCGACTGAAAGAATTCATAATAGCCCGCTCGACCTGTAGGGGCGCTCCCCCGTGTGCGCCCGCATGGAGGCATGTGGTGATAAGGAAACGGCGCACACAGGGTTCTTTCTCCGCTTCGCTATACGCGCTTGCAAAGGTGCAACTCGCTCCCGTCCTCGTACTGCTTCGTTTCCCCCATATGAAGAGGGCCGTCCATCATTGCGTCCTCTTTCTGGAAGTTGTCGAAGTCGATTGTCTGTATTTTTGTTTGTTTTTTGTTTGCCATCGTTTAATTATTTTCTTAATTCGGTTACAAAATTACATAAATTTTCGCCACCATCAAGATTCGCAGTCAAAAATGCATTCTTGCAGGGCCGTAATGGGCGGTTTGAGGCGGTCAGAAGGTACAAGTGAGGGGCTAAAGAACGATGTATCGCACCACCATTTACATGTAGGGGCGTGGGGATTGTACCTATCATCATTCTTTTTGGCACGGATTAACACGGAAAAACACGGAAAAACTTCATCTTAATTGTAGGGGCGTACCCCTGTGTGCGCCCGAAATGGATGCATATTGTGATAAGGAAACGGGCGCACACGGGGGTGCGCCCCTACACGTTGGTGTTTTTACGAGTGAATTAACATGATGTGTTACAATTCCTCCTCCTAGTAGGTGAAGTGACCCCCCAAAGTTGGACGGTTTATATATTATTTATTTAAATAAAGAGTTCGGTATTGTACCGGGCTC
>OMXS01000030.1 GCA_900315095.1 uncultured Prevotellaceae bacterium
ATTGCCTGTGCGCAGAATCTTGCGCATATCCTCTAAGGCATGCTTGTGTCCGCGAGGGGTGTTGTAGTGGCGCGAGAAGGCATAGCCAGCCCACAGCACTACCATCTCAGGATGCTGCTCGAGCACGTCAACCTCTTGCGACGAGTTGTACTTCGACCTGAACGTGGTGTCCTCCGTCATAGCCCACGTCTCGTACTCACGCGGATAGTCGGCCTTGAACTTCTCGTTCTGGGCTACAATCGAGTCCTCGAACACGGTGCGTTTGTTGTTAAACACGCTGACCACCTCGGCCCTGCGCTCCATCAGCGACGACACAAGCAGTCCCAGAATAAAGACTACTGCCATAGATCCTCCGAAGAGTATCCAACCTTGCCATTTTTTCAATTGCTTTGCCATAATATTTCTTTTTTATTTATTTGCGATGTTAGTTGAATTTTTCATTTCATCATGTTTTGAAGCCATTCCGGCACAGGCGATGGTGGTAGGGGAGTCACCCCCTCGGCTCCAGGTGTTGCCATCAGCGAGTTCATGCCGCCGTGGGGCACGTTACGATGACAGTCCCAGCACACCTTGCCTCCCTGGGCCAGCTGTTGCATGTAGCCCATGCGCCCCGTGTTCACAAACTCCGTGTTCAACTGCTGGTGACAACGAATGCAGTTATCCATCACCACCTGACCTGTCAGCGCCTCGGCCATCGGAGCCTGACGTTCTGAGTGCATCACGAAATATGCTGTGTGCTTCAGTCCGTCCATCGCCTTGAAACCATACTTCAACGCCAAGTTTTGGTGGGGCACATGACAATCGTTACACGTGGCGTCTCGTCCGTGTGAAGAGTGGCTCCACGTGGCGTAATAGGGTGTCATGATGTGGCAGTTGACGCATGCCGACGGATTGTCGCCAATAAAATAGGTATGCGCCCTGAGCAGATACATAAACAATCCGCTGAGTCCACAGAACACACCCGCCACGAGCAGCAAACCTACTTTCTGCCTGTACGAGAATTTGTCTTTAAGTGCTAATAACTTCTTCAAGCTCATTCGTTGATGATTCAATTTATTGCGCTAATTTAATCAATTATGAGAATATCAGTTGATAACAAGTGTTACCCGAGCCATATAATTATTGTTAATTTTTAGTTTTATTTACACTTTTTTCTTAACTTTGACCACATCTAAATATATGATATGGACATTGATACATTACAGGGGCTGAGACGATGCCCGCTTTTTAATGGGCTGACGGAGTCGGAGATTATCGACCTAATGCACAAGGTGCGTTATAGGGTAGTACGGTGTTGCAAGGGCGAATTTCATGCCATCGAAGGCTCTGTTTGCCAATATGCTGACATCATTATTCAGGGCGAGATGGTGGCAAGCATGATGGGTCCCTCTGGACGTATTATCAGGGTTGCAGACCATCAGTCGGGGAAACTTCTGGCCCCAGCCTTTTTCTTTGCTTCAGATAACCAATACCCCGTCACCATCGAGGCTACTGCTGATACCACCCTCTTTCGTCTGATGCCTGCCGATCTTGAAAAGATTCTCAGCCATGACCCGCGACTGATGATGAACTATATCAAGATACTTTCAAATGTTGTTTCTCATCTGACCAAGAAAGTTCGCATGCTCTCCATGATGACCATTTCGGTATCCAGAAATATTCGTTGCAACGGTGTCTGAGTGAGCTGAAGCAGGAGGGCGCTATCCTCGTTGAAGGGCGACATGTCAAAGTCTTATCGTTGTTGTAGTCTGTCATAATCCCTATGGTTATTTAAAATCATAACAAATTAGGATTGCAAGAATGAAATAATCGTTGTACCTTTGCACTTGAATTTGAACATTGCAGTATTCATGAATAAGAAAATATGGCTTTTGTCCTTCGCTTTTGCCTTTGTTTTGCAGATACAAGCCCAGAGGCAGGACGACATGCGGCAGACTGTGGAGTATTTGGCTTCACAGGAGCTGGGTGGCCGCTATCCAGCTACTCATGGCGATACACTCGCATCTGAGTTCTTCGTCAGCCAGCTGCGCAGCATGAAACTCAAGCCTATAGTCAAAGGCAAGAAGGAAACTGCCTACTATCACAACTTTACCTACGGGAAGAACGAGAAGCGAACTACTCACAACATCATCGCCGTGATTCCCGGAAAGAACAAGCGGCTGAAAAATGAGTATATCGTTGTAGGTTCGCATTACGACCATCTGGGCATGGGCGGAGAAGGCTCAGGATCGCGCCGTCCCGACACGCTGGGCGTTCATCCGGGTGCCGACGATAATGCCAGCGGCGATGCCGTTGTGCTCCAGTTGGCCCGTCATTTCAAGAAGACAGGCTCTCCGCGTAGCATCATCTTCGCCTTCTTCGGAGCCGAGGAGCAAGGACTGGTGGGATCTAAGTTCTTCCTCGACTGGATGAGGCACGATGATTCTCGGCGCATCAACCTCCCCGATAACCTGAAGGGTATCGTGGCAATGGTCAATCTGGATATGGTTGGTCGTATGCGCGACCACGCGATGAGTGTGTCGGGAACAGACACCAGCAGCAGTTTCAAGGCGATGGTCGAGGAGGTGGCTCAGCTATCAGGCGTGCACGTCAGTTGTATTCCCGACGGTTATGGCCCCAGCGATCAAGCATCGTTTGTGGCAGCCGATATCCCTGTGCTCTTCATCACAACGGGCGGTCACATGGAGTATCACACGCCTGCCGACGTGCCTGCGACGTTGAATTACGATGGTATGCAGCAGACACTCGACTTCTCGAAGCTGCTGATAGCCCGTCTGGCCGCTCTCCCCGAGGCACCAGACTACATTAATGTGCCCAGCACCCAGACCATGAAGCATGCTAAGTTCAAGGTCACCCTCGGTCTGATGCCCGATGTCATGGGAGCCAACACGATTCCTGGTCTACGAGCCGATATCGTGGTGGCCGGCAAGCCTGCCCATAATGCCGGTATTCGTAGCGGTGACATCATTCAAGAGATTGACGGTAAGGCCGTCAACGATATCAACGAGTATATGGAGCGCCTGTCGGAGCTCAAGGCCGGCACTACGATTCCCGTGAAGGTGCTTCGTGGCGAAGAGACCATCGTGTTCCAGGTTCACTTAACACCTCCTGTCAGATGAAGAAGTTCTTATATTGGTTCCTGGCCGTCGTCATCACCCTGGTGTTGAGCATCTACCAGCGCATGACGGGTCCTACTTACCCTAATAAGTTGACCGTCGAACTGCGTGGCGAGAGCTATCAGGTGAAACTGCCCCGCAGTGGCGTACAGCAAGACGAAATCGTGAAACTTCCTGAACTCACGGAATCTGTCCCAATGAGTTTGCATTACCGTCGTTTCCCAACATCGGACGAATATACCAGCGTGGATTTCCGCAAGAAGGATGGGGAGTGGCAGGCAGCATTGCCTGTTCAGCCCGCCGCAGGGAAGCTGCAGTATTATATCACCATTGACGGCAAGGACTACCTAAAGGATGAGCCTGTCGTAATACGTTTCCGCAACGATGTGCCCGCAGGCATCTTGATTCCTCACATTCTGCTGATGTTCGGAGCCATGCTGCTGGCCGTCTATACCTTCCTGCTGGTTGTTACGGGCAAGGACTACAGCAAGTGGCTGAAGCTTACCGTAGGCATCATGTTCATTGGAGGTTTCGTCTTCGGTCCCCTCGTCCAACATGCCGCCTTCGGTCCTTGGTGGACGGGATTCCCTTTCGGAACTGACCTAACTGATAACAAGACGCTGCTGTCGTTCCTGTTCTTCGTGGCTGCCTTGGCCACCTTGAAGTGGAAGTACAACAAGTGGCTGGTCTGCGCGGCTGTCGTGTTCATGGTGCTTATCTTCAGTATCCCTCACAGCGCTTACGGTTCAGAGTACGACTATTCTGCCCAGCAGTTGAAAAAGTAAGATATATTAATTAAATCCAATATAAGAAATGAAAATTAAGAGTTTAATGATTGCAATGGTTGCGTCTGTGGCAATCGTGTTTGGTATCAGTTCGTGTGGTAGTGACGATAATGAGCCGGAGGTTCCTGTTGCCTCCCAGGCGATAGGTTCCTATACAGGCAATGAGGTAATAATGGTCGACAATGACGAGTCGTCGAACGAGACCAAAACCTACGAGATTACCAAGGCATCTGACACCTCAGTTGATATAACGATTCCTGAGAGTGGCATGGGTATGATGACCATCCCGTCGTTCTCTGTGAAGAACATACCTCTGACCAAGAACGGCAACACCATTACTGGCAAGGTTATCTCTTATAACGGAACCGTGAAGAATGCCAAGGGCGAGGAGAAGGCTTACACCGTGAGCGATGTCACCCTCATGTTTAGCGACAAAACTGTTGTGGCTACTTTCTCATTGAAATATGGCAATATGCCATTTCTCTTGAAAACCACCTTTACTGGAACTCGCAAGTAAGTGTTGACCGTTCGCATTAAGACCTCTGTTCTGGCAGGCATGGCATTGGCTATGCCTACTATTAGTGTGTCTGCACAGGATAATTTCCGCGACTCTGTAGAACTGGAACCCGTCGTGGTGACGGCCTCGCACACCCCCAAGGCGCTGAAGGATGCTCCTGTAGTGACGAGGCTCATTACACCCCACGACATCAGGATTGCCGATGCCACTAACATCCAGGACATGTTGACGCAGGAGATTCCGGGACTGGAGTTCGGATTCGCTATGAGTCAGGAGACGTCGCTCAACATGAGTGGCTTTGGCGGCAATGCCGTGCTCTTCCTCGTAGATGGTGAACGTATGGCTGGCGAAACGATGGACAACGTCGACTACAGTCGCATGAGTCTAGAGAACACGGGACGTATAGAGATTGTGAAAGGAGCCTCGTCGGCGCTCTATGGCTCGAATGCCGTAGGGGGTGTCGTCAACATTATCAGCCGCGAGAACCTCGAGCCTTGGACTGCAAATGCCAATTCGCGCTACAGCACATTCGGGCATGAATGGCGCAACGGAGCCAGTTTCTCATTCAACAACAGGAAATGGAACTCGCAGACGAGTTTCCAGCACACCATGATTGATCCCATCGACCTGCCTAAGGCACACTCTTCAGAAGAGATTGCTATCGAACTGATGAAGAAGGCACAGGGACTGCCATACGACGAATCGGTGCTGAACGACGACTCGAACCTTAGCCGGCTCTACGGACAGAAGACATATAACGTGAAAGAACGACTCGTCTGGCGTGCTACTGACCGACTAACCTTGACAGGACGGGGCAGTTACTTCTTCCGCAGCAGCGAGCGCGACACCCACGACTATCACTTCAACGGCTATAGTGCAGGACTCAAGGGGCGCTACGCCTGGGACTACGGGCGACATTTGGAGCTTTCCTATGCCTATGACCAGTACGACAAGGCCAACTACATGCCTGACGGCACGCGTACCCACGACCACGACTACACCAACCGCCAGCACGTTGCACACGCCATCTATCACCACACGTTCGGCGACAACAGTCTGATACTGGGAGCCGACTACATGAACGACTATCTCTCAACCTACCAGTTTCGCGACAACACCAGTCACTCGCAGAGTAATATCGACGGATATGTGCAGTTCGACTGGAACATCACACCGCAACTGAACATCGTGGCCAGTTTGCGCTACGACCACTTCTCGGCCTCCTCGCAGAGTGCGCTCACCGAGCGGCTCGCCGTTGTCTATAAATTCCCCTGGATGACCTTCCGCGCCAACTATGCCAGCGGTTTCCGTGCACCAACGCTCAAAGAGATGTACATGCACTTCGACATGGGCAACATGGGGTATATGATTATCGGCAATCCTGACCTCAAGCCCGAGAAGAGCCACAACCTCAATCTCGCCGTCGAGCGCACCAACCGCATCCGTAACCGAGGAATTCTCGACGGACGCTACAACTTCACGGTCGTGGGCTATTGCAATATCTTCGACAAGCGCATCACCACCATCGATGGCGGAGATCGTGAGGGCATGCCAAGTGCGCTCTACTGGAACGAAGATGGCGTGACAGTATGGGGTGTAGATGTCAGCATGGCCCATTTCTTTGACTGGGGCATGACGCTCAAGCTGAATTACTCTTGGATGCACGAAACAGGCAACGTCATCTACTCACAGTTCTCACAACCCCGTTCGCACTCGCTGACTTGGCGGGTAGGCTACAACCATCGCTTCTCGCGACACTATGCCCTCGACGCAGCCCTCTCGGGCCGAAGCCATGGAAAGCCCCAGTCGGGCGACACTTCTGTTGACCAAGGCTATACAATATGGAAACTGATGCTCCAGCACCACATATGGCGCGGCATACATCTGAATACGGCCATTGACAACCTCTTCAACTACAAGCCCAAGTCGTATTATTATTTCTCCCCGCTAACAACTGGCACCTCCTTCAGCATCGGCATCTCTGTTGATTTGGATAAGATTACCAAATCATGACGCGATCGGCAAGAACCCTGTAGAGTAAAAGTCCTGGACCGCGCTGAGTTGAAGGCATTAGTGGACTTCCACGCAACCGAAAGTGACAAAAACACCCACAATTACGAAGTAGTGATTTCCACCCAAATATCAAACTCGATGCGAATTCCGGTGACAAAAGGTATGCAGGAAGTGTCAGGTATATAAAATTAGGCAATACCGAGGGGTGATCTAGAAGATTAAGGCATTACTGCCAGAAGATTAACGAAAACGTTCTATAAGTACTGTGGCGAATGCGGACATTCCCTCCTCTCTTCCCGTGAAGCCTAAGCGTTCAGTAGTGGTCGCCTTGATAGAGATATTGTCCTCATCGGTGTCCATTATCTCGGCAAGACACGCTTTGATTGCAGGCACGTGAGGGTTAATCTTTGGTCGTTCGGCACATACTGTAGCATCGAGGTTAACAAAACGATAACCTTTAGTGGCAATAAGCGCCATTGTCTCGCGCAGGATTATCTTACTGTCCATGCCATCGGTTTCATCAGATGTATCTGGCCAGTGATAACCAATATCACGCATGTTCGCAGCTCCAAGAAGGGCATCGCAGATAGCATGTATCAACACATCGGCATCGCTATGTCCCAACAAGCCCAACGTATGAGGCATCTTTATACCGCCAAGCCAAAGGTCGCGTCCCTCCACCAACTTATGAACATCGTAACCGAAACCTACTCGGATACCCACCCTATGTCCCTCCCTAAGGGAGGGATTTACATCAGTGGTTTCATATTCTTTCTTCATATTATGCCTAATATATTTGAATTATACAACATAAAGTCAACCATTATAGAATCAACTAAAAACCCCTCCCTTAGGGAGGGGCATAGGGTAGGTGTTTATCTTCTACTAAACAAGTCCTTGATACCGTCCATATCAAATGTAAGGGAGAAGCGAAGAGTCTGGTCGAGCGGATTACTCTTTGCTGTTGCAATGACGTAACCTGCATCGAGCGCGAAGACACTCATGCGGAATCCCGCACCAACGGTGAAGTACTTACGGTTACCCTTGTTCTCACTCTCGTGGTGATAGCCAGCGCGAACGGAGAACTGGTCATGGTAAGTGTATTCTGCTCCCACGCTCCATTGTATCTCTTGCAGTTCCTCGCTAAATCCTCCAGGGGCGTCGCTGAAACTCTTGAAGATACCGCTGATAGACGACAAGTCGTGATATTCGCGGTTTACGCGCTCTGTATAGTCGGATGTTGACTCTCCCTCGTTGATTTTCGGATAGGTAGGAACGAGCAGTTTGTTGGCGTCAGCAGCGATGGTGAAACGGTTGTACTCGTCGATGGGCACCATGAGCGATGCTCCCAGTCGCATGTTTGTAGGAATAAACTCGCTTCTCACATCGCCTCCGAAGCGTATCTTCGAGCCGATGTTGCTGATGTTCATGCCGAGCCCCAACTGGCACTCGCGTGAGCCGAGGTTGATGTAATCCTGATAATAAAGTGCTATATCTGCAGCGAACGCCGAGCCTGGCGATGTGTCTTCGCTATAGTCGTATGTCAGGTCGCTGTAGATCCAGCGAACCCCTGCTGCGAGAGAGAACTTCTCGCTGAGCATCAGAGAGTATGCCACATCTATAGAGAGTTCGTAGGGATTGATGGTCATGCCGTTATCGGCAGACTCGCTGCTGCCCATAATCACCTCTCCGAGCGAGAAATAGCGCAACGAACCACTGACAGCAGAATAGTCACCAATGCGATAATAGCCTGCCATATATGCGAGGTCCATATCGTTGACAAGTTGTCGGAGCCACGGTGTGTAGTTGAGCGACACTCCAGCACGGCTGATGTTAAACGGATACTTGGCTGGATTCCAGTACTGCGAGTTGACATCAGGGTCGGTGGCAGCACCCACATCACCCATACCTGCTGCTCGAGCATCAGGTGCGATACTCTGTGATGTTACCGAGGTGTTCACGGGATTGAACATGTTCTTCTTGTCCTGTGCTTTAACACCGACGACAAGCAGAACAGCTATTGCCATGAAGATTATTCTTAATTTCTGGTTCATCTTGTGAAGTTTTTTGCGGCGCACAACCTTGCGCACCATTTATAATAACTCTATTATCCTAAATTTATTGTATTATGATAAGTTTCTTTGCCTTTGATACCTTGCTGCTGCCGTCGGCACTTATGCGCACACGATATAGATAAACGCCTGTCTGCAAGCGCTCGCCACCGTCAATAGTAAGATTCCAGTCGGTAGTGTATGTTCCCGTAGATGCCACTCCCGTGTCGCTGTAAGTCCACAGGTGGCGACCGCTGATATCGAAAATATCTATATCAACATCGAGGTTACTGCCTGTGTAGTCATGATTTACAATGAATGTTGTTGTCGTCGATGCCGGATTCTCTGTACAACTAACGCTATAGAGAGTCGGTTCAAGTCCTTTCACCACATTGAATGTCAACTCTGCAGTAGACGAATTGTTCAGGATATCCCATGCGCGGAACCTCAGTTTATGCTGTCCTGCAGGAAGTTCTGGTATAGCATAGTGCGTTGTTCCAGAGGTGTAAGAGCCGAAATCGTACTCGAAATTATCGTTAAGGATATATGTCTTCGACATGTCACCGTCGATAACAAGTTCAAGGTCATGACCAATGCCGTTACCTGTTGTGTTTATTCCGTCCTTATCGGTTATCTGTGCCACGAAGTAAGGACTGGCATTCACGTTTCCGCCATTAGTGAACGACGGGGAGTTAAGATAACAATAGATTGAAGGACCTATGGAGTCGTTGCCTGCACTCTCTGTTCCTCCAAGGGTGAACTGCTCAGTGCAACCATTAGCCACCTCAGTCTTGGCGTTATTGATAGCATAGATGTTTATCATGCCCTGCCCATTGGTGTAGTTGATATCCATAGGAACAGCGAAAGAGAACGTGAACTTTCCGTTCTTTACACTGTCGGAACCATTGAACAAGGTCTTCGTACGGTCATAGAAAGTGAACGCTTTCTCTGCCGTGGGTTCCTGCTGTTTACAAACGACAAGTGCCTTGCTGTCACGAACGGTGGCAGTCATCTGTCCATTAAACTCTGTGTTTTCTGTTCCCTGCTTCTCTATATGTCCTTCAACCTTTACGATACTTCCGGCCTTTAGCATCGGCATAGTACCCGTTGTGACGTCAACTCCGTTGATCTTGTCAACAACAGCTTTTTGCGTCGGCAATTTCAAAGCAAGAGCGGGGTCGCCAAGCAATGAGTACTGCAGCTTGTTGGCAGAATGGTCCTTACCAGATGTAATCAGTTCGTTTTTTGCCAGACGCTGTGCCTCGCCGAGTGTATTCGGTTTGCCATTGGTATATCCAAGTGCATATTTAAGGAAAGCAAGGTTAATCACCCTATTACGGTTTACAAACACCGTTCGCGTTGTACCATAGAAAGCTACGGCACCGCCCTTGCGGTTGAATATAGACACCTCGCCGATGTTATCCTCCACACCATCGAATGGGGCGACATTACATGACGCTGTAATCCACAATGGAAGACCAGCATTGGTGGCCGACTCGAAATCACTTATCCTGACCACTCCTTCGTGGCTCAACTGGTATGCACCTCCATGACCGCAATAGTCCATCACCAATGCACCTCGGTTTTGCTGCTGCAAAATGTCTGCAGTGGCACCTGGATAAGTGGCTCCTGTTGAACTGCTCTGGCGTTGATAGGCATCCCACATCACGCGACGCACCACCATTCCGGGCTGCTGTGCCTCAGTCTGTTGTGCTGCCGCCTCAGTGTCTTCCATGTGTATATTATTGTTGCCGTCGTCGCCCATAAACATTATGACATTCTGCCACGAACCGGCATTTTCATTATTTATATAATTAATGGTCTTGTCAACCATTATCTTTGCCTCTCCCTCATTGCGTGCCGAGATACGTCCCACGGCAATGTCGTGCTTGTCTGACCCCAAAATGTCGGCTCCCTCGCCATCATCGAGCAGGCAGAAGAATCCGTCGTCGATATAGCAATAAGTGTGGCTGAACGAGTTTTCACTCTCATAACAGAGCAGGAAATCGTCAAGAGAATATGTCGACATGTCACTGATGTTCATGCGATTATCCCACACGCAGTCACCAAAGAGCAACAGATAACGCGGCATCTCTGCCTCTGTCTCAGCCCTATCGTAGAGCATCTTCATGTATCTACGGTAGGCATTGGCATCAGGTGTTCCAGAAGAAAACTCATTATAAAGTTCATCGGCAGGCACCACTTTCACTGTCATTGAGTCGTGTTGCTCATGAAAAGTCTTCAGTCTCTGCGCCTGTGTGTGCAGTATTCCTGATGTCGGCACTATTATCACCATGTCGATGTTACGGTCGGCATGATGGTTCTGGTTAGTTATGTTATACACATACTCTGCCTGAGGGAACGATGCGCTGCTGAGAGAAGGAGCAGGGGCAGGTTGGTCAGTGTGCAACGAGATATAATCGAGACGGAAAGGACCGCCGCTCTTCGGCGTTATCTTCACGCTGTTCTCGTCTTTCAAGCCATATACGTCAAACGTCTTCTCTGCATAATTTCCTGCATCATAAGTTCCAAGAGTAATGACGAAAGTACCTATCACAGAGTCGTTCACCGATACCTCGGCAGTAGAATTGCTGCCTGCTGTGAGCACCACTTTCATCTTTCCCTTGTCGGAAGCGCCCTTACGGGCAATTGTATAGGTCTTGTCCGAACCAAGATTTATCGGAGTATTCTCGTAAAGGTTGCGCCCTCCGCGGAACCATGCGTAGTTGTCTATTTCGTGCAGGGAGTTATAGTCGTCTGCTTTCGGATAGTTCTCAGCCAAGAATTCCTCTGCGCTGACACTCAGCGGAGTTTCGTCAGACTGCGTGATGAAGTAATACCCATAGTCAGAATAAGGATTACGCACGCGAACGTCACTACTATTCCACGTTACAGGTCCCTGTGCATAGAAAAATCGTCTGCCGTCAACAGTACATGTGGGCACCTCCTTGAGGTCGTCGAGAGCTTCAAGTTCTTCGCCCACAAGTTTCTCGTTCTGCAGCGCACCGCCATAACCATAAATCTTCACCTTGTCGAGACTCGAGAATCCTGCACGCTTAATCACAGCGTCGGTAAGCTGATGGATGCCCGACTTGCTCACTCTGATCTTTGCCCAGTTTCCTGTAGAAAGCACCGAAGTCTCAGTGTATCGTTGGGCGGCAGGTGACTGGCGATGGGGTGATGCCGATTTTGCTCTACTCACGCTAGGTTTAGGAACAGATGTTATTCTCAGCATGAAACTGACAAGTTTCTGATACTTCCCTCCCCTGAAGACTATAGGTGTAAAGCCTGTCTCCAGCACTCCCTGCTTGCGTTCCACAGCAACGTGAGTTTCAAGTTCTGGCAGCATACCAGGCACTTCTGTGGAAATGAGTTTGTATTTCTCAATGTCGCTCAGCGACATGTCGATAAATTCGGGATAGTCTATCTGTACAGTATAAGTGGAGTCATTGTAGTTTGCCCCTAGCCAGTGTCTGTAAGAAAAATACGGCAACACCGAATCTATCCTTACCTCGTCGGCGGTAAGGTTAAAGAATCGTGTCTGTGCCGACGCTGTGACAACAAGCATCAGCATAAACAATACTGTATATAGTCTATTCCTTATCAATTATATATTTAAATTACCTAAGTTCAAAATCAATGTTCAAAGTTCCACTACTTCACATTAAACTCCATCACCTTGCGGTCCTCAAGATAACCCGTGAGATGATCGTCAATCTTCACAGGACCCACACCAGCAGGAGTTCCCGTATAGAGCATGTCGCCCGTCTTCAATGTGAAGAACTGGCTGATGAAACTTATCAGACGGTCAACCCCAAACAGCATGTCGCTCGTGCAACCCTCCTGAACGGTCTTCCCGTTGATGTCAAGATGGAAATGCAACGCCTGTATGTCAAGGAACTTTTCTTTCGGTATCCACTCTCCTATTGCAGCAGCACCATCAAAACCCTTGCACAAGTCCCACGGTTGACCAGCATCGCGCAGTCTTCGCTGAAGGTCGCGGGCGGTGAAGTCGATGCCCACCGTCACGGCATCGTAATACCTGTGGGCAAACCTCTCGGGGATGCTCTTCCCAAGACGGCAAATGCGCACAACCATCTCGGTCTCGTAGTCGACGCGTCCGAGGTGGTCAGGCACAAAGAACGGTTTCCCGTCTTTCAGCAACGAGGAGTCTGCCTTGGTGAAAATCACCGGCTCCTCTGGTATATATAACGCGCCTTCCAACTCTTTATTGTGTTGCGCGTAGTTCATTCCAACTGCAAATATCTTCATACCAGTCTTTTTTCATTCAAGCATCAAAGTTCAAAACTATATGTTACGCTGCAAAGATAGTACAAACAAAGCGAAAAGCAAAGAAAATTTGGTTTTTCTTTGCTTTTCGTTGTTACAGCAGCAATTCTATCGCCAATGCTTAAGCATCGAAAGATGAGAGTCATAAAGTCTGCGACGTTCGGCTTCTGTCTGATTGTCAGGATTAGGCATATGACTGACGAGGAAGTCGAGCAAGGAGTCTTTGTCCTTATATGTGAAGTTCCCGTCCGCGTAGCACCATTTACAATATTCTTCATTGAAACTGCCGTCCGTTTCGTGGCTAATCATTGAATCATCAGACAACGGCATTCCACAACATTGGCAATATAAAGTCTGAGGTGAACCGAGCAGCGTATTGATAGACACGCCAAACTCTCTTGACAGAGTCTTCAACTGCTCTGTATCTGGTTGCGTCTCTCCATTTTCCCACCGGCTTACTGCCTGGCGGGTTACATGTATTAATTCTGCAAACTGTTCTTGTGTGAGATTGTTTTTCTCTCGAATGTTTCTTATTATCTCTTTTGTCTCCATAATTTTTTTATTTGATTTGACGGTGCAAAGATAGCGCAAAAAACAGTTCGTGTCAAGAAACACAAAGTTGCTTATTCTTAATTCATGTTAAGTCGAAGTTCCATAATTCTTGGCACTTATATACAATTAGGCCTCTGAATGAAGTGCACGCCAAAATTTATGAAGAAAACGAAAAAAGACCTCACCACCTCACTTTTTTGCTTGAAACACTAGTATTTATAGGGGTTTCAGAGAGGGAGGTGTTTGGCGAACAGGTCACTCAACACCTCACTTAACACCTCCCTCTTCATTATTTCTGTATCTGCACTTTTTCTGCAATTAATTACCTATTGAGGATAGACATCAAAAAAAGTGACCTGTTGAGGGAGGTGTTGAGTGACCTGTTTAAGAAACACCTCCCTCTTGGAATTACCAGTAAACAAAGGGGGTTCGGGATGGTAAAGTGAGGTGGTGAGGTCTTTTCCCAATTTCTTGTTTTTTTATGAAAGAGGGAAGCGGCTGATAGGTAAATGGGATGCCAATAAGCGGTTAATGAGATGTGGCTTATATACATAATGAGAAGTCACTTGTGGCATATGAAGAGGCGAAAGGTGATGAACAAGGGAGACCTCTATATGTATATAACCATCTAATTCTTTGTACAAAAAAGGCTGCGTCAGAAATCAGACGCAGCCCTTATAAGTATGAAATTATTATTCTTTACATTCCTGTTATACAAGAAAATCCTTAGGCAGAGTAGGCATGGCACCATTTTGCGTACAAACGAAGGCCGACACCTTCACAGCCAGTTCATGCGCCTCAGGAATAGATTTGCCCTTCAGTAACGCAGCACAGAAAGAACCTGTAAATGAATCACCTGCTCCCACGGTATCAGCTACCTCCACCTTCGGTGTGGGCTGATAATACGACTTATCGGCCGTGAAGACATAACTACCATTAGTGCCACAAGTCAGCACCAGAATGTCCAAATTATAATCTTTGATAAGCTGCTTGCAACGTTTTTCCTCATCAAGGTCAGGCAGTTCGAACATACGGCTTACCACCACCAACTCCTCGTCGTTAATCTTCAGAATATTACAACGACGCATTGAAGCCTCTATGATTTCCTTGGTGAAGAAGCTCTGACGCAGATTAATGTCGAAAATCTTCACACAATCTGAAGGTGTCACATCAAGGAACTTCCCGATGGTTTCACGACTGACAACACTGCGCTGGGCCAGCGAGCCGAAACATACTGCCTGACAAGTCTTGGCAACTTCCTCTATCTCTGGTGTGAAAGGTATATTGTCCCATGCCACTCCTTCGCGGATGTTGTATGTAGGAATACCCTGCTCGTCGAGCGTCACCTGCACCGTACCCGTTGGATAAGGGATTCGAGGCATAAGATAGTTCAGTTTGTGCTCTTCAAGTGCAGCTATTGTTTCCTCGCCAAGTGCATCTTCACCCAGAGCACTGACGGCAAGTGTGTCGAAGCCGAACTGCCCTGCATGATAAGCGAAGTTGGCAGGTGCACCACCCAGTTTTTTTCCGTCGGGCAGGCAGTCCCATAGTGCCTCGCCCAGTCCTACTATTTTTCTTTCCATGATTGTTATTGTTTAACTTGTTTGATATACGTTATCAGATATAGGACACCTACAGCCATCACAGCCACAGCACCAGCCTGTCCCATAGCGTCACTCATAAAGCCCATCACAAGCGGAAAAATAGTGCCGCCAAAAAGTCCCATAATCATCAGTCCTGACACCTCATTCTGCTTCTCCGGCATAGCCGTCAACGCTTGAGCAAAGCACATTGAGAAAATGTTAGAGTTGCCATAACCCACAAGTGCAATGCCAGCATAGAGCAACAGTTTTGTGTTACCGCCAAACATCAGCAGCATGCTGAGAGCCATCATCACAACCGAAATGATAAAGAACACCTTCGTTTTCATCACACGGAGGAAGAAACTACCAGTCAGACAGCCGATGGTACGGAAAATGAAGTAAAGACTGGTGGCAAAGGCTGCATCATTGAGTGTCATTCCCAAACGCTCCTGAAGAATCTTCGGAGCCGTGGTGTTGGTACCTACGTCAATACCCACATGGCACATGATACCCAAGAATGAAAGCAATACTATTGGTTTGCCCAACAACTTGATACAGTCAACAAATGATGATGCCTTGCCTTCTATCTTCTGTTCCTCAATCGGTGTAATCCATAGCAAGAACGCTGCCAGAAGTCCTACAACGAAATAAATGGCAAATAACACACGCCAGTTCAGTCCTAAGTCTGGAATCACAGCGGTGGCGCCCCACATGGCAAGATAAGGAGCCATGAACGAGGCTATAGCCTTCACAAATTGTCCGAACGTAAGCGATGATGCTAGATTCTTGCCACCAGTAACCAACGCCATCAGAGGGTTCAGTGAAGTCTGCATCAGCGCGTTGCCAATACCTAACAGAGAGAATGCTGTCAACATGATGGGAAAATTCTCGCCAAACAGCGGCAACATCAATGAAACCACAGTCACTGCGAGCGAGAGGAGAACAGTCTTTTTCTTACCTATCTTGTTCATCAGCATGCCCGTGGGCACCGAGAAGATAAGGAACCAGAAGAACACCAATGAGGGGAACACGTTGGCGACAGAGTCACTCAGCGCAAGGTCTTCTTTTACATAGTTGCTTGCAATGCCCACAAGGTCAACAAATCCCATTGCGAAGAAGCACAACATCACAGGGATAAGCAGGGCCGTCTTGTTTTGTTTCATATAGCAATATTTATTTATCAGGTTTTTAGTTTCAAATGTAATAACAACTCTCAAATTTTCAATTCATATATTTTAGCCTTGCCGCCACTTACCTTAATCATATTATATGGCTCGGTGGGGAATACAATGTTTGTCATAACCATCTTGCCTTCGCTGTCAAAAGCCTCGATACTGGCATTGTCAATGAAGATACGCAACTGACGGATGCTGCCGTACGTTGGGGCAACGGTCTCCACAGGGAAGGCATCGCTGAACGATGTCATACCACTCTCCTTACGGTCCATAGCGAACGTGCGCTCTGCCTCGTTATAACGCATCACCACCTTCTCGCCCTTGCTGTTCTGCAAGGTTATAGCCGCTGAACCTTTCACGTCAACAACTATCTCACAGGCATTATTAGGTCTCTTTATCTGCTTGCCGCGAACAGCATCCATCTCCTTCGATGGAACGCATGACAGATAAGTCTCGTCACCAGAAGTGAAAAGGCCGAGGTCGCGAGGAATGCTGTTAGCGCTGCGGAACTGCATCGTAGGAACTACACCAGCATACTGCCAGTTGCTCATCCACGCCAGAGCCACATGACGGCCATCGGGTGCATTGGAGAAAGTCACAGTAGCATAATGGTCCTTACCATAGTCCATCCATTTCGTCGTCGAAGGTTTGGAGCTGCAAACAAACTTATGACCATCAAACGTACCGGTGAAATACTGCGTTGCACTACCGCCATAAGGACCGCCAGGATTGATGTTCAACAGCAACACCCACTCCTTTTTAGCTCCTAACTCTATCAGGTCTGGACATTCCCACACGCCGTCATGATTTCCATATCCATGACCAAAGGAACTCTCATAAGTCCACTCCTTCAGGTTCTTTGAAGAATAGAACTGTACCTCCTGCCCCACTGCCAGCACCACAATCCAGCGCTGGGTGCCCTCATGCCAGAACACCTTTGGATCGCGGAAGTCGGGAGCAGGGTATGTTATTACGGGGTTTCCCGCATACTTAGTGAATGTCTTGCCTCCATCTGTGCTGTAGGCAATGCTTTGAGTCTGATGTCTACCTGCAGAGGTGTACATTGCGACAATGGCACCAGCGCCGAAGCCTGCCGTATTGTCTTTGTCAACAACAGCGCTTCCTGAGAAGATAGAGCCCAGAGCATCAGGTTCTATGGCCGTTGGCTGCTGCTCCCAATGCACCAAGTCGCGCGATGTACTATGTCCCCATGTCATATTCTCCCACTGCGATCCGTAAGGATTCCACTGGAAAAACAGGTGCCACACCCCGTCTTTATAGAACATGCCATTAGGGTCATTCATCCATCCCCACTTTGGCGTGTGATGATACATCGGACGATATTTTTCGCGGTTCTTTGTGTCGAAGTTATCCGTGAGGCTCATCTCCTTCCAGCACACGAAATTCTTCACTGAGCCCGTCTTGTGACGGTCACTTGGGAAAGTAATGTCAAACAGAACAGGCGAACTGCCGACCTCTAACTCTACTGGAACAAAATAATCAACCTTGTCAACCGCCAGTCGCAAGTTAAGGCCTCTCTCCACGTGATTGTTCACTAGCACATCTACATGTGCATTCTCCTCTTTTTCCTCTACAGGAAGAAGAAGATAGCGCGCCGTAGGAGTCACTCTAAGCATCGTATGGGTATCATTAAGATGTTCGGGAGCAGCAATTTGAGCCTCAGCAACGCTCCCAGTCACAACGAAAGCAGCAACCGCTGCAATAATTCTTAGTTTCTTCATCATGTTATTAGTTTGATTCTGCATGCAAAGGTAACAGAAAAAGCACATATGCCTTGAAACAAATGTTTCAATTCTTCGTAAAAATGTTACAACGAAACAAATTTGCAAGCGATGAAACATACAAAAGTTTGGGGTTCCACGAAAAGGAACCCCAAACGACAGTCATCCGAAAACACAAACTATTTTTGTGATTTTGCCTATGAAAACTAATAACCAAATACTTTCACATCGGTAACTGTCACTGAGCCACCATAGTTATTGATGCTCCAACAATTCCTCTGGATGCCATATATACGGTTGGTGTAGCATACATTGTCGTTAATGTACATTACCATGACGCTGTTGTCAGTATAGATATCTACCTTATATACATTGTCTGCAGGACGGGAGAAACCGTAACCGTCGATACCCTCGACAAAGCCCTTACCCTCTTCACCTTCCTCTTCGAAGTTGACCTTACGCCAATTCTCATTTTCAGGGTTGACTACCATTGTATAATACTTCTTAGAATCAGAACCGCGAACGAAAGAGACGCCGAACTTATCCCAATTGTTGCCAGTGGTGACGGTGAAAGAGATGTGGTTGTGAGTACCCAGACGATTGTATAGAACATAGGCGCCATCGCCAGAAAGAGTACCATTGCTATAACCGCTACTTGCCATTACATTGCTGTTCTGAGCCTGACTATACTTGGCAGATATAGCAGGAACGGCACCAAGGGTAAGGGTTCCGTCAGCATGCTGGATAATCTTATGGCATACCAGTGCACCAGCCCATGCAGGCTCACCGTCAGCACCTACGTTGATGTTCTTGTCGAAAATGGTAGCACCCTCACGCTTTGGGCACCATCCCCAAATGAATCGGTCGGTGCCGTTGGAAGCAGTTTTACCTGCATAGAAAGCACGGCTGTCGAGTACGCCTTCCTTACCATCCTTAGGCCAGTTGGCACCTGGATCGTTGAAGCAGGCCTTTAGGTCGTCGTAGGTTTTTGCCATCATATACTTTACCTTGCGGCTCCAAGGGGCACGGTAGCCCTCGCTGTAAACGAGATACCAGTAGTCACCCATCTTAAATATGTCTGGGCATTCACACATGCGGTCCCAAACCATGTTGAACTGACCGGCAAACTCCCAGTTTTTCAAGTCACTTGACTTAAAATCAACGAACTTCAGTTTGGCAGCAATGACCATATGCCACAGGCCATCGTCAGCCTTGAAAACCTGAGGGTCACGGAAATCGCTGGCCGATGCGTAGTCTTCTCCTTTCAGCTGCCATGCGTTATCCTTCGTCCAATTCTTGAAATCGGGAGAGGTGGCACGTAAAACCACTTCCTTGGAAGTATGTCCTGTATAATATATGTAATACAGTTTGTCTGCCTCATTATATATGGCGCAACCTGTTCCGAGTGCAGCGTCAGCTTCTTGAACTGACGTACCCGTCGGCAACACTTCGCCCAGAGACTCATAGTTGGCTCCGTCGGTGGTACTGATGCCCCAGAATGGATGGTAGCAAGGACCGTTATTGTCGTACTCTTGCAGATAAAGCACCTTGAAGTTGCCTTCCCTCTGGTCATAGAATGGCATAGGGTCACCACAGCGTCCGATGGCAGGATTATAGTAAGTGAGGAATCCCTTCTCGTCGGTTGAGTTGAAGAAGGCTGTAGTACCTGCCCAGTCCTTTTCGGGATCGGGACCAAAGTTGTCCTCGCTGCATGCTGTCAGCGTGATTGCTGACAGCATGATAACGAATGTTGAAAATATCTTCGTCTTCATAATTATTATTTCGTTAAGTAATTGATAGCATTCTTTGTCATAGTGGCAATGTTCTTGTGGAAGTTCTCCACATAGCCAGCCTCGAAGGTGTAAGAGTACCAGTCGTAGCAACCAGAACCGATACAGATGATACCACCCTTACCGTCCTTGGCAGGATACTCCCATGCTACAACAGCTCCGTCACCACCAACACCGAGGATCGTAGCCTTGGTGCGATTCTCCCATGCAGCATGATCGGGATAGTCTCCCCAATCGGTGCCAATGTGATATTGTGCTGTAGAATTGGTGATGTGGTAACCAGCATCGGTGCAGTAAACGGCATTAGGATCGTCACCAGTTATGAGTCCAGCGTAGAGTGCGTGATCGTTATGTCCTCCGTAAATCTTGAAGTCCCATGGACCGCCGCAAAGCTCTGCCTTGTCTTCGTCCTGGCCCCAACAGTTGTTAGGTGTAGTCCATTCATCGTTACCTGTGGCTCCTATGAACGATGGAAGGTTAGTAGCATAGCGGGTGAGGAAGAGTGAACCGCCATTCTCGTAGAATGAGCGTAGCACATTCACAGCCTCAAGAGCTTCAGGAGCATTGGCAACGAACTGGTCGTGTCCATCGACACCGCCGTCCTTATGGTAGTGCCACCACATAATCTTACACTCATCAAGATCAACAGTTCCAGCCTTAAGTTCTGCGAAGGAAGCATAGAGTGTTCCCTCTACATTACTCATCATCCACAGGCAGGCTTCCTTAGCCTCCGGGTCAAGATCGTCCATCGTTGAAGCAGCACCGATAAAGAGTGCCTTAGGCTTGTCTATAGCAATCACCGTTACGGTATAGGTAGACTCAGCCGAATTGTTGGTCACTGTATAGGTGACGGGCTGCGAGAAGTCCTGACTTACTCCAGAAGCAGGTGTGATAGTTGCATTGGCACTGAATTCTATAGTTGGAACGAGATTAGTGATGTCAACTGAAGCAGGCACATAAATAGTGATGGTCTTGGCATCCTGATCGATGTTACCGCGATAAATATCGTTGACAACAAACTGATATATGCGGGCCTCGTCACGCAGTACGCTGATGGTCCAGTCGAGGAACACATCGCCATTTGACACATGCATAACTTTAGCAGCATCCATATTCAAGGTCTGTCCTAAACTGATGTTACATTGAGCACCATTAGAGATGGCGAGTGAAGTAACCTTCATGGCAGATGTCTCATAGACTTCTGGAAGACGTACCAAGATGCTACGTGTAGCGAAATCAATAGTTCCCTCGTAGCCGTCGAGTGCGAATGCCTCTACCCTACAGTCACCGCTCAGTTGCAAATCACTGGTATGGTCCTCGGAACATGCTACGAAGGTTAGCATGAGCATCATCGCACCTATGATATTTAATATTTTCGTTTTCATAATTCTTTAATCTTTAAACACAAAGCTTTAAATTACCAGTTACCAATGTTCTGGGTGTAATGTCCGTTAGAGGCAGATATCTGACTGAATGGAATAGGCAGATATTCGTCTTTGTTTGCTGTGAAGTGAGCATTGCTATAGATGGCGCAACTGCCAATCTCTTCTGCAAAGTATTTGTTGAGTACCGTAGCGGCATCGCCCCAGCGTACGAGGTCGAAGAAGCGTTCAGCCTCCATAGCCAACTCCAAGCGGCGCTCCATCTTCACAATCTTAACAGCATCGTCCTTAGAGTAGGAACCCTTATAGTTAGCAATATACATCTTCACTCCGTAGTTGCTCTGATAGTTGGCAATCATCTGCGTACTGCCGGCAGCACGTGAACGGAGTTTGTTCACCAAACTGATGGCTTGATCGGTGTTACCCATCTGAGCATAAGCCTCAGCACGCATCAGCAGTACGTCAGCATATCGGAACACAATACGGTTCATTGAGCTGGCCCAGTAAGAACCCTTAATAAGATACTCATCTATAAGAGCAGGATCAACATTCTGCTTCAGGGTAACATAGTATCCATAGAGACCGTTTGAACGGCTCCAGATACTACTCTCTTCCATCATGTATTTCTTGTTGAACATATAAGGAAGTCCTGGCATACCTACAGTAAGGAACAGACGCGGGTCAGCATTGTCGGTAGCCTTGTCGTATTTCTTCTGGTTGAAGTTGTCTAGCAGAGGCAGACCATCGGCTCCAGTATGGAAGGCGTTCACAAGGTTCTGTGAAGGCTTGTAGAAGTCGCAACCACCATCAGTAGCACCAGGGATGTTAGGCGGAATCAGACCATAACTCCAATTGAGATTACCATAGGTGGAACCGTCATTGCGGGAATACTGGATAGCCCAAATACTCTCGATGCCGTTCTCATACTGATCCTCGGGACGGAAATTGTTGTGAATGTCCTTCTCAAGCTCATAGTTAGCGTAGAGTGAGGGGTTGGTAAATTCGATAACTTTCTCAAGGTCTTGCTGGTTGATGCCGGTGACCTGATTGGACTTGGCATCGTCTTGACGGTAAGCCTTGTATAGATATACCTTAGCCAAGAAAGCGGCAGCGGCAGCCTTGGTGGGGCGGCCCTTATCCTGCTGAGTAACAGGCAATGTGTTGTAGGCCTCCATAAGGTCGTTGATGATTACCTGCCATCCCTCGTCGTTAGTGTACTCTGTATTTGACAGCTCGTTATACTCCTGATAAGTCAGATTTTCATTCACTACAAATGGAATGTTCTTATAAAGTCGCTTCAGAAGGAAATGTGCGTATGCACGAAGGAACTTCATCTCAGCCAGACGCTGGCTCTTCATATTGAAGTCGTCGCCAGTGGTGTTGAGCAGCGCGATGGCACTGTTGACGCGTGAGATGCAGTTGTACAGACGTACCCACATGTCGTTGATGTTCCAGTTGGTGGTCAGCACGCCCTGCTGTACCTCCAGCTGATGGAATACGTCACCGTCGCTAGTACCGTTACCACCTTTGTAGGCATCATCGGAACGTACGTCGAAGTTCCACATAGAGAAAGAGGAGTTAATATCCTCGGCAGAAGTAAAGATAGCATAGGCAGAAACTACCATAGCCTCGGCGTTCTCAGGAGTTTTCACCTGGTCATCACTAAGGACTCCCTGTGGTGTGTGCTCATCGAGAAAACTGTTGCAGGCTGTAAAGCCGCAGATGGCGCTGATAGCACATATGATATATAATATCTTTTTCATGATTGCTTATATTTAGAATGATACATTGAGACCAAACGTTATGTTGAGAGGAATAGGATATCCGAAGTTGGCATTCTCAGGATCTACACCCGTGAAGTTCTTGCTCTTGATGGTGAACAGGTTCTGGGCAGAAAGATACATGCGCAGACGCGACATATGAATCTTATCGCAGATGCTCTTCGGGAAGTTGTAGCCCAACTGAATTGTGCGAAGCTTCGCATATGAACCATTCTCAACGAAATAGGTTGATACGCGCTTTTCGTTATTGTTGTCCATTGTGCTGACAGCAGGAATATTCGAACCCATATTGACAGGGCTCCAAGCATCGAGCAGTCGACGTCCCTTGTTCAGGTTGGTAATGTTCAAACCGCTCCAAAGGTCCGTCTCCTTCTTTAGGTCACTGATGACGTCTACGCCCTGCACACCCTGCCAGAACATGGTCAGGTCGAAGTTCTTATACTGCAAGTATATATTCAAGCCCCATGTAAAGTCGGGTACAGGAGAGTAAATCCAGTCTTGGTCTGACTCGTTAATGACACCGTCGTTGTTAAGGTCCTTCCAGCGAATGCGGCCCAAACCTGCAGCGTCCTGAGATGCATGGTTGTCAATCTCTGCTTGACTCTTGAATATGCCGTCATAGACATAACCCACCTGAGCACCCATTGGATGACCAACAACACTCTTCACGCCATTTCCGCCAAAGGTTCCATTAGCAGCAATGGTCTCAGGAATCTTTGTAACCTTGTTGCGATAGGTTCCGATGTTACCAGCAATGTCATATTGGAAATCACCAATCTCGCCACGATAGCCGATGTTGAACTCAATACCCTTGTTGAGCATCTCGCCAGCATTAATCCACTGGCTACTTCCCTCACCCATAACACCGATACCTGGCATATACACCAGAATGTCCTTAGTTTTCTTGTGATACCATTCAAAAGAACCATAGAGGGCGTTACGGAAGAAACCAAAGTCGAAACCGAGGTTGGTCTGTGT
>OMXS01000054.1 GCA_900315095.1 uncultured Prevotellaceae bacterium
CCGACGGAAGAACTCAAGCAGTTCCTCACCGCTAACCCTCCACACACGACAGGGCATCATGGCTTCGATGGTAGCCTGAGACGTTTGGCCAGACAGGACACAAGGATAGTCGGCTACGAACTCGCCTTCGAACGAGAACCAAGTGAGGTGGTCGCGCCCGTCGCTGAAGCCTCGTGTTATGAATTTGAAGCAACCGCTCTCCACGAAGCCGAACCAACGTGCAGGATCGCCCTCGCGCTCCAGCTGTTCACCCTTGCGGTATTCCACCATCTTGCCCTCTTTCTTGCAGAAGTCAAGTAGTGCCTGTAAGTCAATGTCATTATCTGATTTCCTGAATTTATGTTCCATCGTCCTATAGATTTGCTACGGGACTTGTCGTAATGAACTCATTTTACCCAATCCTCTATTTCTAGGTCTTTTATATGGCTAAAATGCTTCACATTGTGCGTCACTACTGTAAGCCCAGCAGCCTTAGCTGCACAGCCTATAAGCAAATCAAAGTCCTCTATGGGTTTACCTTCGTTCCACAACGCTACTCTTTCTTTAGCGAAAGTCTCCACGCAATCTTCAAAAGGTAAAACATTCATCTCCTCAATGAAGGCTTGGGCCAATTTCAGGTTCTCTTCTACACGATTACTTCTATATGCCCCAAAAAGTAATTCTGCGACAACAATCTGAGAAATGAAACACTTATCTTTTCCTACCTCTTCCATTTTGTTTGCAACATCACGGTTACCCCTGAAGATTGCTACACAGGTACTTGTATCAAGAAGATAGCCTTTCATAACTCGATATCAATATTGTTAGAAGTTCTGGCGCTGCGTATGTCATCAACAATCTCGTCAGCAGTACGATCATCTTCCCAGGCGCCCACAAATCGAGTAGCCCATCCTGCATCTTCCTTTGTCTTTTTCGCAGGAGCAAGCCCTTTCACATATTTAAGAACCTTGGCCAACAACGTTTCATCGTTAGCTATTTCGCCCATGGCGCGGTATATCTCCGCATTCAATTCTAATGCCGTCATAATCCTATTTTTTGTTTATTTCTGGCGGCAAAGATAGTGCAAATCGAATGAAAAACCAAATTTATTTGGGTTTTTCTGAGATGCAGCCTATCTTCGCCTCATTTTGAGGCAAAGATACAACTAATATTTTAAACTTGCAAGGAAACATAGCAAAAAAGGAATAAGGGCAGCGTCGGTCCTAAGCCGGCAACTGCCCCAAAAAAGCAGGTTGTATTATTTAAATCGTCCTTTTGTATCATTACCAGCACCTTGTCCGCGATACTTGCTCTTGGCAGGATTGAAGTTGTAGCGCACAGTAAGTTCTAAATTGCGGGTGTCTAGTCGCTTGTCAAGGTAGATTTCGCGGATATCACTATAGATAGTTGCTTTCTGTCGGATGCTTGCAAAAAGATCAGTGCAGGCCAGTTTGACAGTAAGGCGATCGTTCCAGAAGGCTTTATATAGACTAATGTCGAACTGCCATGACTGTGCGAGGTGTATGTTTTCGGTATCGCCAGCCGAACGCCATGAGAAATCCGCATTGAGCCATGAGTCAAAGGGCAGGTTGACAGCGTTGTTAAAACGAACGATAGTCATCGGGCTATTCATCTTCTTGGTCTCGCCACGGTATTGCACTTCGAGGTTCTGCATCTGCGTGGCCACCATTAACTGCGGATGATACTTGCCGAAAGCTGGTGCAACCGAGACCATCAGGGAGAGGTTGTCATAGCCAGGGGCGTTGTCCTTACGAAGCAGGGCAATGGTCGGGTCGCCCTTATAGGATGAATAGGAAGTGATTATATAGTCGTGGACGCGGGCATAGTCAATCATTCCCGTAAGCCACTTGTAGTTGAGTGCCAGTGAGAAGTTGTCACGGTATGACGGCTTCAAGTAGGGATTACCGCTCTCGTAGGTGTAGCGGTTGATGTACTTGACGTTGCCGCTGAGTTGGCTAAATGCCGGACGATTGATGTTGCGCGAATACGAGAGTCTGGCACGAACATTTTTCAGGGGATACATCAGCATCAACGAGGGGAAGAGGTCGCTGTACGTACGGCTCTCGTCACCCATCTTCACACCGCTCTCATAGTAACGGCTGTCGAGGTATTCGTAGCGCAGTCCAGCTATGAGCGTGAGTTTGTTCAGCCGCTGCATCAGTTGAACAAAAGCCGCCGTGCTGTTCTCTTCAATCTTTGTGTCGCTGGCATCGATGATTCTTTCCACGTTTCCGAACACGTCGGTACGGTGAACGTAACTGCCCTCGGCA
>OMXS01000019.1 GCA_900315095.1 uncultured Prevotellaceae bacterium
GTGAAAGTCTTAAACTACTTAAAGAAAGTGGCGCTATTTTTTCGCTTCGAACGTGATATCCTTGCGGATGGTGCTCAGGTAATTGGGCGTGACGCAGAGGAATGAGGCGATGTCCTGTAAGTTGAGGTGCTCCACGATACCTGGGCAACGCTGCAACAGTAGGTCGTAACGCTCACGGGGTGAGGTGCAGTGAAGGTCAAGGTAGCGCGAACGGAACTGTAAGAGGATATGCTCCGCGATGAGCGCACGCAGTTTCATCGTCTCCATGTCCTGACTGAAGAACTCTTTCAACTGTTCGCCTGTAACCCTTAGCACACGGCTGGGCATCATTGCCTCGATAGTTGTCTGTGACTGACCGCCGTAGAGGAATGTGGGATAGTCAACGGCGAACTCGCCCTCGAACGAGAACCATGTGATATGTTCCTTGACCTTCGGTCAAGCCTCTTTACGCTCGGCCATATCAAGCGAGCTTGATGGCTCTCGCTTAATCGGAGCCTTGTAATCGCTGATGCCATAGTTCACATACTTGAAACATCCCTTGGTGACAAAGGCAAGCCAGCGTGACGGGTCACCCTCACGCTCCAACTGGTCTCCCTTGCGATAGGTAACTGTCTCGCCCTCACGCTCGCAGAACTCGCGAAGCATCCGCAAGTCAAAACTGTTATTACTGAATTTCTGTTCCATAGTCGGTTCGTTTTATTTTTCTTTGGCTAGCACATGTTCGTTTCATGGTTAGTAATTATCAAGGATTTCCTTAATACGCTTTTTGCGTTGTTCCTTGCGGTAGCTTTTTCTCCATTTCTTTGGGATAAAGAAATTCAATACTTTCCACAGGTCCAGTTTGACACCCACCTCCAGGTTGGCGGCCGCGAGTTCTGCCTCCGTGTCTTTGGTTTTTAATAGTCTCATCAGCTTGCTATAGTCACGTTTCTTGCCATGCCCGAAAACCACCACCTCTTTAAGGTTAAGGAGTTTGGAAATCATGTAGACAGTATCTTGCACCTCCTCGAGGTTAACTATGCGTGACTCGTAGTTGACATGCGAGAAAACAAGAGTCTGGCAACTGTCGGTTATATAGAATATGCCGAGAGAATCTGTCGTGGTGGTCCCTTGAGAGCTGACGACATTCGCCCCGGCGACAGGCTGGAGTGTCTCCACGTCGATTACCGAGAGCCGCCGCTGTGCGAACGTGTCAACAGAACACACCATCAGAAAAGACATCACGAGCCACATTGTTGCGGCCCATGATGATTTCTGATTATGGCGTGTCGTATTCATAAGTTACTTGCTTAATTTCGCGATAATCTCCTTGAAGGATTTCATGTCGCTTGTGTGCTCCCAGTGAAGGTCATGGATGTTCCCCTCCTTGTCAATCAGTTTGTAGGTAGGGAAAGCATACACCTTCAGGTAATTCTCTATGGCGCTTTGCTGGTCAGCAGGCAGGTTGTAGTGCACGCAGTTTGGTCCTGTGAGGCCGTATTCCTTGATAGTGTTCTTCCATGCCTGTTCAGGACTGTTGTTTGCGAGATATAGGTACACGATGTCGTAATCCTTCAGTTGTTCCTTCACGATGTGAGATTCAGACAATTGCTCCTTGCAGGGAGAGCACCATGTGCCCCAGATGTCCAGATAGACGATGCGCCCTTTATACGGTTCGATGATTTTGCGGAGTATCTGTTCGCCCTCGCTCATGTTCGCCACATCTGACGACGGACGAAGACTGGCAGCGCCGGCCAGGTCTTGATTCTGCAAGGCTGCATATTTGTCGTTCAATGTTTTTACATTGTTAAATGCCAGAGGCAACTGGATTTCCTGTTCTGCACATTCCATCGTGTACGGAGGTAGCGGAGTGCGCGTGGCGTCGATGATTCTCATAAGGTAACATGCCGTATAGATATCGCGCAGGTTACGGTCGCAGCCAATGGAGTCAATCGTAGTGAGGTTGTTTCGGATGTCGGCGGCGGCCAGTTCTTTATCGAGAGGCTCTCCGATACTTTCAAACAGCTTGATGGTCTTGGCAACGATGTCAATGCTTTCAAACTCCTCAATCATCTTGTGAGCCTCTTCATGACTCTTGGCACGGCTCAGCTTGCGGTCCATCTCTTGTGACAGGGGAGCGTATTCGTCCAGCAGTCTGGAGTCTTCAGGTGTCAGCGTAATGATGCCCCGCTTCTCTAAGTCACGTACAGATTGCACCACTCGGTCGCCTGCGCTGAATGGGCGTTTCTCGTTCAACTGGTCGATGTAGTCGTTCATAAACGTCGTGAAGTCGCGATAAAGGGTATATGGCTTCACTCTCTGCTGCCATAGTTCGCCAACATAGTCCATATATTCCTGTGGCAGTTCGCGTCCAGGCATGTGGAAGCGGGCCTGCATCAACGATTCGCCCTGCCCTGTCAGATAATAGTCTGCCAGGTAGTCGATATACCGCTGTGAGAGGTTAGGATGCTGGGCGATGCGCTCTTGCAACTCGGCCATACGTGTTGAGCGGAGGCTGTCTGTATGCGCTTTAAACCGCATGGCATCTGCCTTGCCTGGTTCCATGACTTCGGTGCGGTCGTTGGCAAAGGCATGGGGAAAGGCCAGGAGTTCGTTCTGCACTCTGACGTCGTCGCCCATGAAAAGCCTCTGTCCTGTCTTGAAGTCGCAAAGCAGGAAGTAGGTCTTTCCGGGTTCCATGACACTGCTGAGTTGTAAGCGTTTCCAGTCGATGAACACCTGCGAAGAGTTTATCAGCGGCATCTTGAGGCAGAAGCGCCCCAGCGAGTCCATCCTGGCATAGAAACCATCTTGTTTTCTGGTGAAGATATTATTGACGCCAACACCAAACTCCCTGCCGAGTTTCCATGCCTGTTCAGGCATATCCTTCAGCCATCCGATGATGGTCACGCTGTCGCCCATCTGGTAGTTGTTGTCAGCAAAACCCTTGCGGAGATCCTTCGTGGGGTAGTCGGGCAAGGCGGGAGTAGTTATGAGACTGCAAATGGCGGGTTTCTTGTTGCCGATGGCGATGGCGCGTCGTCCCTCCTTCATCTTGCCCACTCTGATAATGGTACCGTTGTTGAGCATCAGCGTATAGGCATCTTTCTTTTCCGTCTGGCTGACGATGTCCCACACCTTGTTGTCGAAGATGGCATGCTTCTCGGCAAAGCCTATCATCCATTCGCCCGTCGCCTCGTTGCGCCAGTAGGTGTCGGCTATAGCCTTATTCTCTGTCCTTGCTTCTTGTGCCTGTCCTGTCATTGAAGTAAGGACGAGCAGCAAGGTGAATAATAGAGTCTTCATATAGCTAATTAGATGATTGCAGGTTTATGATATATTTCATGAAACGGTCGATGAGCATGATGCGCTCCTTATTGGGGACCTCGATAAGTGATGCGCCGTTGTTAAACTGCATCACGGTGGCCTTGCCCTCTTCAAATACAGGCCATGATGGCAGTCCTTCTCCGTTAGGGTTGCCTCCCGTCTTTGCGAAATTCACCCAATACTGTTGCATGATGTCGCTTACTTTCTTCTCCTGAGGATATTTCCCGGGCTCTTCGTCAAAGGCACCTTTCAGGTATAGCATGTCATCGGCATGGGCAGCGCCGCGGCGGTTGCCTTTTGCATATACTGTCCGTTCCGACTTCTGTGCGAGGTATGCCGAATAAACGGGGTTCTTGCCCGTTTTCTTCTGCATGGTGGCCCATTTATAGGCAGACCACCCAAAGGAAATGTCGCGTATGAAGTCGCGCATGCTGTAAAGACGTTCCTCGTCGGTAGTGCCAGGATAGTAAGCCTTCAAGCTGTCTGCCCATTCCCCTGGAAACATGCTAAACTGGCGATTATACTCCTCTGTGCTCACCGAATCATAGTCAACGGCACCTTCGTCGCTGTTGTGCATAATCAGCACTGGCACATCATTATATTCGCCTTTCTCGTAGAGATTGTAGATAGGCTCTGGAATCACATAACCATCTACGATAGGCGTGCAGCCATGGAAGTTCACGCCGTTGCCCGTGAGCTCCTTGGCATCCATCTGGCGCATCTCCTTGATGGATTTCTTGTTCAGTTCACTCATGAACATCAGGCCTATCATCTGTGCCTGTGCCTGGTTTATCGCACTCATAGGCGAGATGAAAGCTCCGCTCTGACTGATGCAGGCACGGAACAGTCCCTTTGCCAGCGGCGAGGCACACAGGACATGACAGCTCATGGCTCCTGCCGACTCTCCGAAGATGGTTACCTTAGAAGGGTCGCCGCCAAAGTTCTTTATATTGCGCTGAACCCACTGAAGAGCAAAGATTTGGTCAAGTATGCCATAGTTGCCAGAATGTCCCTCGGGCGACTCTTTTGCCAGGTCGCCATGTGCCAGGAATCCCAATGAGCCGGCACGATACTCTATGGAAACAGCGACTACTCCCTTGCGGGCCAGACTTTGCCACAGGTCGCCGCCATAATGCTCTGTCTGGAAACCGCCGCCATGGATGAACACCATTACTGGCAGGGCCTCGTCGACGGACTTGGCTGGCGTGACAACACTAAGGTACAGACAGTCCTCACTCATCATGTCGTATTTCACATAGCTTTTCTCAGGCTGAGGAGGCCATTTGGCCACGTCCTCTGCTTTCATCACACCCGTCCATGGCTTGGCTGGCTGTGGCGCTTTCCAACGAAGGTCGCCCACAGGGGGAGCGGCATAAGGAATGGCCTTGTACACAGCAAGGTCTGTCCCTTCGAGAATGCCCTCGACATCGCCTGTCTCAATATGGGTTTTCAACAGCGGTTGAATACCATTCGACCTCTGTCGCGACTCGACATAGTTGGAGTAAACTCCACTCTGCTCTCGCTGCTCCATCGGTTGAACTTTGTTCGACCTCTGTCGCGACTCAACATAGTTGATGCGAGCGTCACTCTGTTCTCGCTGCTCCATCGGTTGAGCCATTGTAAAAACCATGCAAAATAATCCGCAGGCTAAAAAGAATAATCTTCTCTTCATATCGCTTGTCGTTTTATGCTTGTCCATTGTCGTGTAGTTTTATTCGCTGTCGCCTCCGTTTCCTCCGTTTCCGTTGCTGTCACCGCCTTTCACGTCATCATTGGTGATAGTGCGCTCGGCTTTCTTCACGCTGGCTCTCAGTTCGCCAATGCGGTAGCTGACACTTATGCCGAATCGTTGTTGGACGCTCTTCGACCACATGTCGGCATGGAAAAAGCTGTCCTCCATAGTGGAGTTGTATTTCTTGTATTTTTTCAAGAAGTCGGTGGCAGAAAGAGAGATGTTGAGGCGATTTTTCAACAGAGACTTCTGGATGCTCAGGCTGTAGCTGCTGTAACCGCTGCCCTTGCCTTGAAGGCTTACGCGAGGCGTCAGGGCAAAGATATTAAATGAAAGACGCCAGTCCTTAGGCAGCGTCTGCTGTGCTCCGCCATAGACAAAAAGGTCCCATCCGTGGTTCCGAAGCGTTCCGCCGTTATCCATATCGGAATAGGAAAGCCGGCCATTCATGTAGATGCGGGTGTTCCTTGTAGCATTCCAGTTAACGTAGGCGGTCAGGCTTGTTCCTTCGATATGTCCGATATTCTCGTAGGTAGAGTAAAGCACGTCCTTACCCGTTGGGTTCTTAATGCCTGGAAGTTCTGTGTCGGCAATGAGTCTCGTGACCTGTTCGATGCTGTTACGCGTGAAGCCATAGCGCAGGGCGAGGTTGATGTTGAACTTCGGTGTGAAATTACTGTAACTAAGGCTGAACGAATGGCTCTTCTCGCTGTCAAGATAGGAGTTTCCCTGATTGATGCTTGTAGGATTAGAGTCGTCGAGGTAGGGGTTGAGATACCATATTCCAGGACGGTATATTCGCATGTCATAACCCAGTCGCAGGTTTGACATCTGCGTCAGTTTATAGCCGATGCTTACAGAAGGCACGAAGTCATTGAAATGCTTCTTGAAGTCGTCGCCTCGCCCGAGTTTATACTCCACATCCTGTAAGGTATGCTCATAGCGCATTCCCAGGCGACCGGAGATTTTCTTCAGTCGCAGTCCGTAGCCGAAATAGGCGGCAAAAATGTCATTACGATGCTTATAGTGTGAAGAGTGGTCTCTGTCAAATTCGTAGTCGCCGCTGTTATAGGCCGCCTGTTCGTACCTGTCATCCTCCGAAGTGTTGTTGCGCAGTATATATTTCAAGCCGGTCTCCAGCGTGTGTATCTTGCCAAAGGGCGTGGTGTAGTCCACTTGGAAGGTGTGCTCTGTGGTGTGCTGGTTGCCGTCGTTGTGCTGGTTCTTCAGGCGTTCCAGGAAGCTTTCCCAGCCATCGGCGGCTTGCATGTCAAGATAATTGGTGTAAGAGTCCGACTTGTCTGGCTCAGTCTCTAATCTATAAGACAGTGTCAGGAGACGTTCCGGCACCGAGAAGCTGCGCTGATAGTCGATACCGCCATCAATAGAAAAATAGTTGCTCTTTGATGTTCCGGCGGTGCTATAGCGGTATAGCATGCTGTTTGTCAGCGGAGAGGTGGCAATGGTGTTCATGTCGCTATTGCTTTTGTTCCCTCCTCCCCAAAGGTCGAAAGTGGCTGTAAGAAGGCGCAGGGTGTCAATCTCATAACTGGCCTCGAATGTTCCGTACTGGAAACTGCCATGTCCCTTCGACGACCCCTCTGAATTGATATCGGAGGATGAGTCGCTGAAGTTGCCTAAGGTTTTCCTGCTGTTGCCCGAGTATCCGCGTGGGCTGCGGTTATACGAATAGTTATATCGGGCGCTCATGGTCAGCTTGCCGCTTTTAATGGTGGCATAGGTTCCACCGCCAGCTCCACGGTTGCTTGCGCTTGCGCTGAATGTGGCTGTATAGCCTTCAATGCCTTGGTTGTGAGTTATGATATTTAGGATGCCGCCCACGCCTTCCGCATCGTATTTCGGACCAGGGTTGGTGATTACTTCTATCTTCTTAATGCTGTTGGCAGGCATGCTTTTGAGTACCTCCTTGGGATTGTTAGACATCATCTGGTTGGGTTTGTTGTTCACATATACCTTGAACGAACTGGAACCGTTTACCTGTATGTTGTCCTCGCCGTCGACAGTCACCATAGGCACCTTGCGCAGCATATCTATCACGGAGTTGGTCTTTGAGTCAGGGTCGCTTTCTATGTCGTAGGTTATCTTGTCAACGTCGGACTTTACGAGTGACTTCTGCTTCACTATCTCCACACCTTGCAGTTCCAGAGACTTAAAGATACTGTCTGCACGGATGGAGTCGGCCTTGGTTTGAGCAAAAGAGTTGAGCAGAGATAAAACACAAGTGATTAGTACAAAAAAGACTCTCTTCATAATTCTTTGTTATTTTGTTTTTATTTGTTCTACACTGTATCCTGCATTGCGAAGCAGTTTTACGATGCCGTATGGACCTATCAGGTGACCTGCGCCGAAGACGAACATCGTGGGAGCCTCGTTCATGGCATCGGTTATCTTGGGTAGCCATTTCTCGTTGCGTTTTCTAAAGAGATCAGGGGCCTTGTCCACTTGTGAAAGCCACGCGCTGTCTGTGTCAAAACTGTCGTAGTCACCCCTCTTCCAGTAATCTGCTGCTCGCACTAAGCCAACAACCTCGTCTGTGACTTGTTGCTTGCGCTGTTCAAAATTGCTAAGGAATGACATCAGAGAATCCACCTGTGTGTCCATTTTCTCTATCCATGTGTCCCGCATTTTTGTAAGACTGTCCTGACTCTGTATTTGGTCGAGTTGTCCAAGTGTCATGCCGCGTTCCTTGGCCCTCGTGATGCAAGCTAAATCCATGGGCGTACCTGTCATTCCAAGCTCTGGATGTTTCCTCATCTCCTCTGTCGTAAAAATCATGGAGAACGTGGTGAGGAAAACAAATGGCTGATAGTTCCACGTTGTTTTCATTAATGAGTCAGTCAGATTTATGTGGAATGTCTCGTTGAACTTGGTGTTCAAGATGTCTGTCTGTTCCTTGCTCAGGACGTCGAATATGGTTTTTCCGTCAGGAAGCGTTGTTGCCTGTTGCCCGGCGGTTTGCAGTTCACCTATCTTCTGCTGGTCACTAATGTCATACTCGGAATACAGTTGCTTGCACTCCGCCTCTGCCTTTAGGAACTCAGGTATGCTATCGAGTATTTTTCCGTCCAGTGTATGAAACGACCCCAGTATGTACGATGGTTTCCCCATGTTGCCCTTGCTTATTTTAAACAGGAACTGGGCGTTAGCTGTTGTGGCTATTATGCCGAACAGCATGATGATGATTGATTTCTTCATTTGTATAGTTGTCGGTTCTTTTTTCCTACTGATATAAGTTGCACTATTTTATCTACGAATACTATTTCACTACGATTCTTGGACTATACTCGAACAGCTTCTGATTGTCGAGGAGTTGTTTAACGTTTAGGTTAGACAGAACGATGCCTTTGTTGTTCGCTCCCCATGCGTTGAAGGGTTCAATATCGGGTTCAACGAAAGTGATGGTCTGTACATCAAGTGGCAGGGGCTCGAACTCCATCAAGAAAGCGATGTGGTCGCCTGCATTACCATTCATAAAGAACAGCTCGTCTAATGGCGTGCCCAGTATTTTGCGGAGTTTATAAGGCCGTCCAAACTTGTCAAGAAGGGCTGTTCCGCTATTGAAATTGAAATACTCTTGCGTCCAGTTTTGTTCACATGCTATGGCAACATAAGCAGCATCTGGCGTACGCCAGAGTGCCAGCGTCTCATCCTCGATGGGCTTGATGAGGTGGGCATCGGTCAGCACCTTCCATGTGTTCCAGTCCTGCATGTCGTAGGGTTTGTCCACACTCATGTGCTCTTTGAGCAGACGAGGACTGCGGAACTGCGGTATGGTGTCGTAATACTGGGCAGTTCCGTAATACTGATTGTCGATTTTTACAGGCATTCCCATCATATTCCAGCAGGAAACACCATATATTTTTATATCTTTAGTTGTTTCGGGCAGCGGCGCAAAGAATATCTTCAGGTCGAGCACATCGCCTTTCTTAGCCTTTACGGTGAAGTGTTTGTTATAGGTATCTGGTTCCGTACGGCGAATGCGATATTGCACCCCCGTCTCCTGATCCACGAGACTTGTCTCTTCTGAGGCAAGAAACAGGTTGCTCACTTCGTCGGCTGGCATAGGGAAATAGCAATGAAGCACCGTCTCGTTGTTCTCTTCCGTCAGTCGCCAACTCAGCGGAACATATGGCTGATCTTCTAACTTACCTGCCATTTCTGGGAACAATTTCAAGTAATCTTTCTCTATAGCGACATTCTTTACATCGCAATAGTCCTTAATCCAATCCATGTTAGTCCCATGCCACACGGCTGTAGTCTTCTTCTTGTCAGTTTTTACTTCTGGGCGAGCGAAGAAAACGCCCACTTCCTTTGCATACTCCTTTACACCGGACTTATCCGACTGAAGGTCGTAAGTTATACTAACATTTGTTTGTGCCTGCATTAAAAGGGCTGTTAGTGTCAGAATGATAAAGAAAATAAATCTTTTCATATGTTGTTGTTTTAATATTGTAGTGAACTAAAATATACGTTTGTCAGTTGTTCGCGGAAATTCTGATAACAAGCGAATGACACGTCTGTTTCTATAGGTGAGTGGGTGCAGTAGAGCAGAATACGTTTGCCTGTGATGCGTTCTGCCAGCCAGAAGTATTTCTCCTCCTTGTGCAGGTCTTTCAGAGTGAAGACAAACTGCTGGTGTGAGAAGTTGAGCATATATCCAGGTGATTTGCTGTCGTACCAGCATGCCATTTGCAGCAGTCGTCCGAAGACGTCGAAGTCTTCCTTGTCCTCAAAGACGTATGCTGTGCCTGACACCGTGGAGTCGTTCTTTGCGGTGGCGCAGTTGAGTGGCACGCCTATAACCTTATTGTAGTTTGCCATCTTAGCGATGAACTCATCCATGCGACTGGGTGTCTGATAGATGCTGTCGTTTATTTCATTAGTGGCATAGTGCAGGCCGTAGTCAGCCGGATGGTATGTGATGGTTGATGGTTGATGGTTGTTTGAAGATGTGGCATACCCCGTCACATGTGTGTCTTCGTTTTCTTTAGTGGGCAGAGTCTTATCCCTGCTTGTCGTGGAGACCGTTACGGTTTCCGTTCTCTTCGTCTCATCTTTATGGACAGGGAGATTCTGCGCTATATTGTTGTCGGAGCGCGGCTGCTTTTCCACCGTGTCAGGGGCGGTGATTTTCTGCATGTTTCTTGCCACTTGCTCTACGTTCCCCGTCTCTTTGTCATTCCCTCCATAATTAAGTGCCAGCAGCAACAGACCGCATGCGGCGACAGCACCGATGGCGGTGTATAGCCATTTGCGGCGGTTGGAAGTTGCTTCTGCTTTCTCCATATGGGGCTGAGACTCCTCCATACGCTTCATCATACGCTCGCTGAAGCCGGCAGGCAACTGTGGCTTGTCGGCATATTTGCGGCGTAGTGCTTCGCGGAGGTCGGTATCTTTATGGTTTGTCATGTTTCGTCTGAAGTTGTTTATAGAGTTTCTTGCGTAAACGGTAGAGGCGGTTTGCCAGCGCGTGAGGAGTGGAGTCCATTATGAACGCACATTCGTCCAGCGGTCGGTTCTCGTAGTAGTGCAGTGTGAGCAGCATTTGCTCGTCGGGCATTAGGCCGTCCATGAGTTGTTTCAGTCGCTGTATGCGTTCCTCCTTGCCTGTGGAGAGTTCTGCTTCCAGTTGTTCGTCGCTGATGTCTGTCTGCCATACCTCGCTTTCTTCGATGGAGACAACCAGCGGTCTGCGGCGTTTCAGGAAGTCGAGTGTGAGGCGGTAGGCGATGCGGCACAGCCATGTGGAGAGCGATGCCTTGCTGGCGTCATAACTGTCGATGTGGTTGAAAGCGCGCAGGAACGTGTCCTGTGTCAGTTCTTCGGCATCCATCACGTCTGGAACCATCCGCGCTATCATGGCAAAGACACGCTCAGCATAGCGACCGACCATTTCCGTCTGTCCCTCATGCCGCCCTTCACGGATGTCATCCACAATTTGCTTCTCTGACAATGCGCTCTTTTCTACTCTCACTTCTGCATTTCTACTCGTTATACGACAAGTTTAGGGAAATATCCCGCACTACCCTAAACTTTTTTGCTAATTATTTGATTTTTTGCATGCTACTTGGTTATACTATTGCAATTAGTCAATGGAGTTACTATTATTATATACACAAGAAACCCCAAAATATTGCATTATTCGGGGTTTTTCTTGCACCTTTGTGTTGTTATTTATTTCAATTGTTCCAACAGGTCAGCCAGTTCTTCAAGGTCACGAGGATCCACCCTTAAGTCGAGCAGATTTCCGTCGCGATTGAAAAGTTTGTAGGTGGGCCATGAATGGACGTTGAGATGGCGCTCGATAGCCGCCTGCTGCTCTTCGGGCAGATTGTAATGAGCCACATTCGGTCCACTGACATTATACTCCTTGATAACGTTCTCCCATGAGGTCTGTGAACTCTTGTTGGCCAGATAGAGATATTGAATGTCGTAGTCTTTCAGTCGGGCATACTCCTCGGTGGAGTGGCTGAGTGCTTCCCGGCAAGGGCTGCACCAAGTGCCCCACACATCGAGCAGGACAAACTTGCCCTTATACGGTTCGAGAATCTTTTTCAGCAGAGCCTCACCTTCGCTGAGGTCAGCAAGGTTATCAGATGATTTCAGCACCAGTTTGTCGAACTCGCGGTTCTCTAGGGCGAGGTAATAGTCGTTCGCCTTTTCTATCCGCTCGATGCCAAAGTGATTCTTCACCATCGCCTTCAGCGTGTCGATGACCATCGGCGACACGGCTGTATGCGTCTCATCGATGAGGGCATTGACTAACTGTGAGAGACATACGTCCTTGATGATTTGGTCGACACCTATGGAATCAAGCACAAAGGCCTCTTGCTGCATCCGCTTGATGTAATCAATTCCTCTCAGTACTTTCTGGCCCTTCGAACTGCTGAATATCTTGTTTACTTTCTCTATCATCTCCGCATTGTCGGCATTGAGTTTGTCAGCCACTTTCTGCCACTCTTCCTGGGGTGCAGCCGCAATTTTGGCCTTAGCATCGATAATCCAGTTATTCCATCGGTTGAGCAGTTCCAGTTCCTCATTGTTTGAGGCAAATGCATGGAAGTAATCAATATACTGCCAATTCACATTCCAAGTCCGGTAGCGTATAAACTGGTCGAGATAGTCATCCCTAAAACAGGCGAAGTCGCGATAGAGCGTGTAGGGCTTGACGGCCTTCTGCCAGCATTCCCTGGTCACATAGTCCATATATTCCTGAGGTAGTTCGTAGTTCGGCATCGCATAGCGTCCCTGCATCAGCGACTCGCCTTGAGCCGTCTGATAATAACCCTTCATAAAGTCGATGTAACGCTGCGAGAGGTTTGGATGCTGGGCGATGGTCTCTTCAAGGCCGGCTGTAGCGAGGGCACGGCTGTTGTCAGTCTTTGCCTTGAAATCCATCGCATTCACCTTGCCCCGTTGGTCTCTCGGAATACGTTCTTTAATCCCGTCATAAGGATGTGCTATGAGTTCGTTCTGCAGTCTGACATCGTCGCCCATCCAGAGCGTCTGACCCGTCATAAAGTCGGAAAGGTAGAAGTAGGTTTTGCCAGGTTCCAGCATGCTCCTTTGGTGTGAGCGATCCCAGTCTATGAATACCTCTGAAGAGTTGAGCAGGGGCATCTTCAAGGTAAAGCGTCCCAGCGAATCCATCTTGGCATATGTGGTCTCTTCCTCATCAACGAGGAAGTTCGTAACGTCTACTTTAAAGTCACCGCCTTGCCTCCTTGCCTCCTCCGGCATGTCCTTCAGCCAACCAATGATGGTCACGCTGTCCTTCGGGTTGTAGCCGTTATCGACAAAGCCCGTACGCTGGTCCTTCATAGGATAGTCGGGCAGGGCGGTGCCAGTTATCGGACTACAGGTAATTGCCTTGTTATTTCCGATGGCAATCTGGCGCAGGCCATTTTTTATCTTGCCGATGCGGATAGTAGTACCGTCGTTGAGCGTCAGCGTATAGGCATCTTTCTTCACCGTCTGGATGCTGCTTGGCGAATCCTACCAGCCAGTCGCCCGTCGTCTCGTTGCGCCAGTAGGTATCGGCAATGCCTGTGGGCTGGCTGTCAGCATCGTGTACGTTGGTAATGCTCCACAAATTGGGCTCTGCCACGTTTATCAGATATGTATTCTCTGGGATAGGCTCGAAGATGAGCGAAAAATCCACTTTGCCGCCTGCCGGGATTATGTAGGGCTCGGTCAGCGAGATAACTGTGGCTCCTTTCACGGCGTAAGTCTTACCGTCAGCCGTTAGCGTAGGCTTGGTGGCCAAGGGCACGGACTCGCCTGTCGTCTGCTGGGGCATCTCAAGATGAAGGAACACTTCTGTGCGGTCGTCGTAAATCGCTACTTTTGTTACCTTAATGTCGGGTACGTTAGTATGGCCTGTCACAACGTTGTCCCATACTTTTTTCTGCGCCCAACCCGTCGTTGCGACAAGGGCGAGTAGGATGATGATTGCTTTTCTCATAAACGAGTGGTGATGTATTTCTTTTTATAACTTTTCCAGAAGGCGTGCAAGTCCTTCAAGGTCGTGAGCATTTACATCGATATCAAGGACATTGCCCTCGCGGTCGATGAGTTTGTAAGTGGGGAATGTTTGTACATTCAGGAAGTGCTCAATGGCACTCTGCTGATCGTTGGGCAGGTTGTAGTGTACTACATTTTCGCCAACGATATTGTACTCCTTGATGACATTCTTCCACGACTCGTCGCTGCTGCGGTTTGCCAGATAGAGATAGACGAGGTCGTAGTCCTTCAGTCGCTCGTATTCCTCTTGTGATTGCGAAAGCAGTTCCTTGCAGGGACCGCACCACGTCCCCCATACATCGAGCAGGATGATCTTTCCCTTGTATGGCTCGCAGATTTTGCGCAGCATCTTCTCTCCGTCAGTCATGTTGGCCACATCGTTACCTTTATGGAGCTTTACCAACTGTGAGACATCCATGTTCTGAATGGCAACATACTTGTCGTTCAGAGCTTTGACAGTATTGAGGGCAGAAGTCAACTGAATGTTCTTTTCAGCATAGGCTAACAGAGCAGGTTCGAGGGGTTGGTGAGTATTGTCAATCTGCAGGTAAAGACAGCGGGCGAGATAGATGTCGCGCAGAGCTTGATCGCAACCCACAGAGTCGATGACGGCGAGGTTCTCGCGGAGACTCATAGCCGCCATTTCATTTCGGAGGGGTTCGCCAACACGGTTAAACAGTGCATATACTTTCTGAACAGTCTCGTCATGATTGAAAGCACTGACGAGTTCATCTATCTTTTCGCTATTCTGCGGAACCGACAGTTTGGCCTCCAGTTCCTTCAGCATGGGGAGGTAAACCTTCAGAGCCTCGTTCTCCTCACTTGTCAGTGTCACGACGCCCTGCTGTTCCAATTGTCTGATAATCGCCAACGTCTCGTCGGCTGAATTTCTGGGACGCTTACTGATAATCTGGTCAAGGTAGTCGCGCATAAAACTGGAGAAATCACGATAGAGCGTATAGGGCTTGGCGACTTTTCTCCAGAGTTCACGGCCCGTGTAGTCCATATATTCTTGTGGCAGTTCGAAGTTCGGCATCGAAAAGCGAGCCTGCATCATCGACTCTCCTTGTGAAGCCAGATAATAGCCTTTCACGAAGTCGATGTATCGCTGTGAGAGATTGGGATTCTTTTGGATGGTTTCTTCAAGTCTGGCCAGACTGGCTGCACGGTTGCTGTCTGTCTTTGCCTTGAACTGCATGGCGCTGACCTTACCTGCGTCTTCATGTTCCAAACGGTCATTGTTCCAGTCATGGGGATGGACCAGCAGCTCGTTCTGCAAACGAACGTCGTCGCCCATCCACAGCATCTGCCCCGTCTTGAAATCGTTGAGGAAGAAGTATGTCTTGCCTGGTTCCAGCATGGTGCTCTCCGTGGTGCGTCCCCAGTCGAGGAACACTTGCGACGAGTTGAGCAACGGCATGCGGAGGGTGAATCGTCCAAGGGAGTCCATCTTGGCAAAGGCATTCTCCTGCTGGACGGTTATGATGTTCTGGAAACCAATATTAAACTCTTTGCCTTTCTGCCAAGCCTGTGCTGGCATATCCTTCAGCCAGCCGATTATCGTCACACTGTCAGTTGCCTTATAACCGTTGTCAACGAAGCCCGTGCGTTGGTCTTTTGTGGGATAGTCAGGCAGGGCGGCGCCTGTGATCGGACTACAGACAATTGCCTTGTTTTTGCCGATGGCAATCTGACGCAGACCATTCTTTATCTTGCCGACATGGATAGTCGTTCCATCGTTGAGCGTCAGTGTATAGGCATCTTTCTTTTCTATTTGGCTGACGATGTCTAATACCTTATTATTATAGATGACATGTTGCTTGGCAAATCCTATCAGCCAGTCACCCGTTGCCTCAATACGCCAGTAGGTGTCGGCAATGCCCGTGGGCTGGCTGTCAGCATCGCGGATATTAGCGATGCTCCACGCATTTGGCTCTGCCACATCAATCATCCATGTGTTCGCTTGGATGGGCTCGAAGACGAGCGAGAAATCCACTTTACCATCTGCCGGGATAGCGTAGGGTTCATTCAGTTTGATGACCGTCGCCTCCTTCACGGCATATTCTTTCCCGTCAGCCTTCAGAATAGGCTTGGCTGCAATGGGGACAGATTGCCCAGCCATCCGCTGAGGTACTTCAAGACGAAGGAACACCTCCGTGCGATCATCATAAAATGCTATTTTCGTTACTTTGATGATGGGAGCACTGGCATATCCCGTCACAATGTCATTCCATACTTTTTTCTGCGCCCAACCCGTCGTTGCGACAAGGGCGAGCAGGAGGAAAGATAATATATTTTTCATATTTCGTTAAATGACTCTATATTTATTACACTCGTTTAGTAGAAATATCCCGCATTCCAACGTTAAATTTCCTTAAACATTAATTGGGGATGTCCGCAACGCCATAAATAAAGAGTCTTACATTTGCATTTTATTGTGTGCAGGTAACGACACAAACGAAGCCACCACGTGGCTGACATGTTATTTCTGCAGGCAGTTTGCTCGTTGTGGTTATCTGCCACGGCGATGCTGTATCGTGGCTGTCAGCAAACAATGTGGCGTGCTTATAAGTGCCGATGAAACTGATGTCGCATTTCAGGGTGCATGTCTCGTCGGTGCCGTTGATGCCTGCCACATACCATACGTTACTGATACGGCGTGCCACCACAGCACTCTTGCCAGGATAACCGCTTACAAGGCGCGTCTCATCCCATGCAGCGGGAAGCTGTCCAAGGAAATCCTGTACGGCCTGTGGTTGCGAAAGGAAACTCTCGGGACGGTCTGCCAAGTGTTGCAGTCCACTCTCGAAGAGTACCGTCAGCGCTAGTTCGTGAGCATGACTCGTGATGTGCGGATGCTGTGAGTCGCTGAAGGCGCATGGTGTGTAGTCCATTGGTCCGATGACATTGCGGGTGAAGGGCAATGTGGCGTTATGGCATGCTGCCTGACGGGTGAATGTAGGCACGTTGTTGTACCACTCCGCACCGTAAACGCCCTCTGTGGAGAGCAGGTTAGGATAGGTGCGCTGCCATCCTCGCGGAATGGTTGCACCGTGGAAGTTCACCAGCAGATGGTGCCGTGCAGCGCACTCCAGCAGTTCCTGACAATAGTCCATGTTCATCTGGTTGTCGCCGGAGAAGAAGTCTATCTTCACACCAGCGACGCCGATTTTCTCGCACCATGCAAACTCGCGCTCACGGTCTTCTGCCTTGTTGAGGCGGAACTTCGGAGTGGGTGCCCCGTCTATCCATCCCACGCTTGAGTTATACCATATCAGCGGGCGCACACCTTGCTGACGGGCATAGGCAACAGCATCCTCGATGGTCTTTCCGTCCTTCATCTCGTCCCACTCGGCGTCTATCAGCACGTAGGGCAGATGCAGCGTGGCAGCCATATCCACATATTTCCTTATTATATTATAGTCGTTAGAGCCGTGGTTATATGCCCAGTACACCCACGACACCACACCTGGTTGTATCCAACAGGTGTCCTCCAGCCGGCACGGCTCCGAGACATCGGTGACAAGTGTGGATGACACCACATCGGCCAACGACCCTATGATGACTACGCGCCACGGGGTGTGCCACTCGCCGTTGAGTTTTTCCTCGTTCTTGTCGGGCACCACGCGGAACCGCTCGCCGTCGTTATACAGGCACGAAGCACTCTGCTGCCGCTCGATGTTCGCCTCTGTTATCAGCGCGAAAACGCCATTGACAGGCTCCAGCAGGGCAGGGTAACCCCAGCGGTTGTTATATCCGTCGGGAGATGTGAAGGTGCCGCTGAAACTTGGAACGGGCTTCACCTTTGCCGTTGTGCCGAAGGGGAAGAATCCCTCGTACGACTCCGCCCACTGCTGCATCCATCGGGACATTCCCTCGGGGATGATATATGCTGTATGCTCCTCAGGGATGGCAGCGTCTTTCAGACCTTGATACTCAAAGCGCAGCGCTATGCCGTCGTTGTAGAGACGCAGCACTAGCGCTCCACAGCGATACTCATTTGCCTCGTTGGTGCACCGACTCTTTTTTCCTGCCAGCATCTGATAGTCGGCAGTGATGTGTTTCGCCTTGCTCTTGCTGAGCATTGTCACGTCAACACCCGTCTCCACTTCCAGCACCTGTTGCTGCTGATAGCGCACCACCAGCGTCTGCTGTCGCGGTTCCACCGTTAGTTTGCCGTTGGGAGACTGCTGCGCCATCATGACAGTGGCGCAGCAAGAGAGTAATATGGAGGATAATGTCTGTTTTCTCATCCTTGATTTAACTAAAGGTATATGAATGTTTATTTTTCTGTCTTGCTATAGTTGAAAGAGTCGATGTCAACATATCCGCCTGCCTTCTTCGTGGCATAGCAGAAGATGCCGAACTTCGTTCCCATGAAGAAGCGGCGCCAGTCGAAGCGCATGCGGTAGTCGGTGGTTCCTATCTTTGTCCATTGACTGCCGTCAAGACTATAGTAGAAGTTTGCTGCATCACGGCCTCCACGCTCCGTAGGACGGAAATCAGCATCTATGCGCAGCCACACTTTCTGCTGGTTCAGCGCCACCTGCTCGATGCATTTTTCATCAAACTTTGTCACTTCCTTGTCGCGGTCAGAGAGTTCAACGGTCATCTCGTTCATCTCAAGCGTGAGTTTCTTGCCGTTTTTCTTCACGATGAGCGCTCCCGTCTCGCTGTTGAAGGCAGCAAGTCCGGCACAGTCGCCGTCTTTCATCTTTGAGCAGTCCATGGCGATGATGCCGCTGCATGTAGGTCCTTCCATGCGCTGTGTAAGCGTGTTAGGAGCGAGATAGAGCGTGTTCACCACGCGGTTTGTCTTCAGACGTAGGAAGCCTGGACGTTCTGTGAGCGACCATGCCTCGTCTATCGGGTTATGGTTCCACTGCCAATGCAGTCCCAGTTTTTTATCAGAGAAGTCATCACTCTTTACGATGCTCGTCTCGGGCTGTCCGCTAACCAATGGTCTTACGGTCTCAGGCACCTTGCCATTCTCGTCGCCCAACATAGGCCATCCGTTTATCCATCGGCACGGCATCACGGTAAGCACGCGTCCCACGCCGCCACGGTCTTGGAAGATGATGCCATACCAGTCGCCGTCCTGAGTGTCAACGATGGTGCCCTGTGCCTCGTATGAGAAGCCTCCGAACTCCGATTCCAGTATCACCTGTTTCTCGTATGGTCCATGGATGTCGTCGGCACGGTAGCACACCTCGCGGCGATGGCGCCCCGGAGCGTATGTGTGAGATATCATCAACAGGTAGTACTTGCCGTTGTGCTTTATCATGCGGCTGCCTTCCAGCAGACCTCTCTCGTCCTCCTCGCGTTGGAAAATCTGCATGTGTGTCCCCTCGATGACGTCAGAGAGGTCGGGCTTCAGTTCCATCAGTTCGCCTGTACCGTAAACCACATACACGCGGCCGTCGTCATCGAAGAAGAGCGAGCAATCGTGGAAGTGGCGCATCCTTGAAACAATCTTCCAAGGACCTTCCGCTTTCTCGGCAGAGAAGATATAGGTATCGCCCATCTTTCCATGCTCGTTGGGTGCCAGCAGGGCATAGAACTTGCCGTTATGATACTTCAGCGATGTGGCCCATTGTCCGCGTCCGTAGACGGTGCCTTGCTGAAGGTCGTACTTCGGCGAGTCGGTAAGGCGGTCGAAGATATATCCCACCGTCTCCCAGTTCTTCAGGTCCTTCGATGCCATCACCGGCGCACCGGGCATCAGGTGCATCGTGGTTGAAACCAGGTAGAACGTGTCGCCCACGCGTATAATGTCGGGGTCGGGAACGTCAGCCCACAGCATAGGGTTCTTTATCTTCTCTGTGTTCAGAGTTACGTAGTCGCTATTCTGTGCCATTGCCACTGTGGCAATGAGCAAAAGGTAAAGTAATGTTATCTTTCTCATAATGGTTGCAAAGATAAAAAGAAAGTACAACATTACCTTCTTTCGTTGTTTCATAATCTTTATGAAATGTATCAAGAATGTAAATAAAACATAGCGTGCTTAGTTAAATAAGTCTAAAATACTTAACTTTATGTCGTGTATGCTTTACATTTTGAAAATAATCATTACTTTTGCAGCGTGATTAATGTCGTACTGCGCAGCAACAATAGTCACATGTGATAGTAAAAACAATAGTAATAACCTAAACTCAGATTAAAATGAAAAAGGATTATCTGTTTCCATACCGATTCAAATGGATAGGGTGGAGTCTGTTTCTTCCCTTTGCCCTTCTGTTTTTCGTTGTGCCTGCTTTCTTTGACTTTATCGACGACGATCTTATAAGTTTCCCGACGCTTATGATTATCATCAGTGAACTTGACAACTTCGATGGTGGTAATGTGCAAAATGGCCTTATTGCAGGATTCCAGCGTGAAGGGATGTTCGACGAAATCCGCATTGTCGCAATGTCGCTGGGCTTGCTCTTCGTGGCCTTTGCCCGTGAGAAAGACGAGGATGAATATGTTGAACACCTACGGCTGCATTCGTTCGTTTGGGCGATTAAGGCCAATACCGTGCTGCTCATTCTAGGTACATGGTTCCTCTTCGGCGGTCTCTACCTGTGGTTTGTGTTGTTCTGGCTGATTTCGCTATTCCTCATCTACATTGCGAAATTCCAATGGGAACTGCGCAAAATGAGAAAGGAGGGCGGCGATGAAGAATAACATTCGCGTGGAGCGTGCCATCCTGCGCATGACACAGCAGCAGTTGGCTGAGCGCATTGGCGTGACAAGACAGACGATAAACGCTATTGAAGCGGGCAAGTATGTGCCTTCCACGGTGCTTGCGCTGAAGATGGCGGCCGTGTTCGGCAAGAGCGTCAACGATGTCTTCATGCTTGACGAGAACGATTAAACGGGTAATGGGTGTTGAATGTTGGGCGTTTTACACTTTTTAATGTCAAAAGGCGGTCACACTCCGCAAAAATAATTACCTTTGCAGGAGATAACAAACATAATCTATGAAATAATGAAAAAAGCAGTTTTATTATGTATGTTGCTTGTTGCTGCATTGGCACAGGCACAAACGGCAAGAAAGTTCACCCTTAATCTTACTGACGACGGAAAGGCGCAGATGGTGTGTTTCCTTCCTGCCACTCCTTCCGGCAAGGCCATTGTAGGCGTTCCTGGCGGCGGCTACTCTGTTCTCTCGAACACCCACGAGGGCTATCTGGCGTCAGAATGGCTCAACGGACAGGGTATTTCCTACTTCGTTGTTAACTACCGTCTTCCCAATGGCGACCGTACTCTGCCTATAAGCGACGTGGAGAATGGCATCCGTATCGTGCGTGACTCTGCCGCGGTGTGGGGCATCAATCCTCACGATGTGGGCATCATGGGATTCTCGGCAGGCGGACATCTGGCATCGGTGATTTCAACACATGCCGCCTTCGACGTGCGTCCCGATTTCTCAATACTTTTCTATCCTGTAATCTCTATGGACGAGGCAGTGTCTCACAAGTGGTCGTGCCGCAACTTCCTTGGCGAGGAAGGACAGAAGAACCCTGAACTGGTGAGAGATTTCTCTACGCAGAACGCTGTGCGCCGTCATCTCACGCCACCGGCACTTATCATCATGGCAAGCGACGACCGCCTGGTGCCTCCCGTTACCAACGGCGTGCAGTACTACTCGGCGATGCGCAACGCGGGCAACGAGTGCGCCATGTATATCTATCCTACGGGCGACCACGGCTTTGGCTTCGGTCCTTGGTTTAAGTATCACGACCAGATGCTCACCGATATAGGCAACTGGCTCAACGCACGTCACACCCCGAAGCAGGGTGCTGTCAAGGTGGCTTGCATCGGCAACAGCATCACCGACGGCCACGGCATCGAGATGGCTCCGCAGTATGGTTACCCCGCTCTGCTGCAGAAGAAACTGGGCGACGGCTACTGGGTGAAGAACTTCGGTGTGAGCGGTCGTACGATGCTCAACAAGGGCGATTTCCCATATATGAACGAGATGGCATGGAAGGATGCGCTGGCATTCAAGCCCGACATCGTGGTGATAAAACTCGGCACCAACGACTCTAAGCCGCAGAACTGGCAGCACAGCGCTGAGTTCAAGCACGACCTGCAGCAGATGATCACCTCTCTGCGCCCTGACCTCGCTCAGCCGAAGAAAAAGGGGAAGAAAAAGGCTGCAGCAGACACCGCCACTCCTAAGATAATCCTATGCACCCCGATACCTGCTTTCAAGTCGTCGTGGGACATCAACGAGAACATCATCAAGAACGAGATAATCCCGATAGAGCAGGAGGTGGCACGCGAGTACGGTCTTCAGGTGATTGACCTCCACACGCTCTTTGCCGACGGCGAGCAGATGGTGCAGCCAGACGGCATACACCCCAATGAGAAGGGTGTGCAGCGAATTGCAGAAGCCGTTGGCGAGGCAATAAGGAAGTAAGTCTTTTTTTGAAAAGATAGAAAGAAGATAGAGGAAGATTTTGCAGACAACAATATCTTCCTCTAACTATAATAATTTAGCGAACAGCGCTTTACCACTTCAGTTCTTCCTGAAGTATCACGCCGTCCTCCATCGGGCTGTCTGCCTCGGTGAAGGCGTTTGCCTTATACTGTATGCACAGCATGGTGAGGTTCTCCTTGCCTGTGTTCTTCAGCGCGCGTTTCCCCTCTGGCGACACTCTGATAATTGTTCCTTCGCTTACGGGGAAGATGTCGCCGTCTACCTGATACAGTCCTTCACCCTTGAGGATGATGTAAAGTTCCTCGTGAGTCTTGTGCGTGTGAAGGAAACCGCTGTCTTGTCCCGGCACGAGAGTCTGAAAACTCAGTTCGCTGCCCGTTGCTCCTACTGCCTGACCGGCAAACACCTTGCCCTTCAGTATGAAGTCGGGGCCCATTGGCAGTTCATGCTCAATAATCTGGTCAATCTTTCCTACACTTGCTGCGGCATATTCTTTGCCTTGCTTAATTGTCTCAATCTGTCTCATAATGTTTTATTGTTTTGTTGTTTACTGCTGCAAAATTACTGCAAAATCGCATTCTGTGCAAGAGGGCACTTTTTGGTGGGGTAGTTACCAAAAGGTAAGTAATGCGCCGTTTTGCCACTTTCCGAAAAACAACATTAACTCAGTTTAACGTATGATGTTTGGTTAGTTGGTAACTTTTGGTTACCTTTGCCGCAAAATAAGTGTTTTATGGCAGACATTACCGCAGAATATTTGGCTTGTCCGATACGAAATGTGCTCAGTCGCTTTGGCGACAAGTGGTCGTTGCTAGTGCTTTTCCTGCTTAACAGGAGCGACACGGGCGTGATGAGATTCAACGAGATAAGGCGTTTCATGACAGACTGTTCGCAGAAGATGCTCACGCAGACGCTGCGCAACTTAGAGCAAAGCCACTTGGTGCATCGTGAGGTGTTCGCCGAGGTGCCGCCGCGGGTGGAGTATTCGCTCACCGAGACGGGAAAGTCGCTGATGCCCGCTATCGGCGCTCTGGTCAGTTGGGGCAAGGAGCATTTCAGCGAAGTGGTTACCGACTGACCTTCGTTTTGTGGCCTGTATCGCCGCGTTTCATGTCCTCTCGCATGCCGTTTGGTATATCCCTCGACTCCTCACTTGTGCCTGTTGGGAGCGCGTAATGGCATCAATGGCGGCGTGGTTGATTGTTTCTGGTTCGCATAGTTGTTTATAAGTCGGTTCTTAATCGTTTTTATTTATTTTGCTTTTATATTGACTCTCCTCCTGTAGAGGGGATGGGGAAGTGTGTTGTGAGCCTGGGCTTTCGGCTATCGGTTTGCTGCTTACGACTTGTCTCTTACGGACTGTCAATCGTCGGTTGTATGCTGCCAATTCTCTTACTGCAAAGATACAAAACGAAAGAGCATTTTGCAAGAAAAAGCGCGAATTTCTTCCGACCATTTTAAGGTCGGAAAATTTTGCCCTAAAAGTGGCGAAACCCTTTGTTCCGGGGCGTTTCAGCCAGGGTCGGAAAAGGTCGGAAATGGGTCGGAAGATTTTTGAAAATGCTCATTTTTTTTCTTTTGAAAGACATCTGAAACAAATATTTTTATTAAAGCGTTGTTTTTTGATAAATGCGACAAATGCGACAAAAACGACAAACGACAAAACGACAAATAGGGTTTTTGAGATTCGCATGACTACATACAGTAGCATGAAGATAAGAAGGGACAAAAATATATGTATATATATTTTATATTATATATATATTATAATATATATATAATATAAGAAATGAGACACCTAAAATCCTGAATTCCGAAAATGGCTTTTTGTCGTTTGTCGTTTGTCGTTTTTGTCGCATTTGTCGCTTTTTTGTGTCTTTCTCCGAATAAGGCCGACTCCCTTTAGGCTTGATTATCAAGCATTTGCCTATCCATACGGAAAAGGTTGACTACCTTTCCTGAGATGGTTGACTGCGCAGCCATACCGTGAAAAACACTCAGGGGTGCCCAGCGGTAGGGTGGGGCAGACAGCCCCGAGAGCGACCGTTGGTTACCATGTAGTTGCGTTGAGTAGTTGCAATGGCGCCTAATGGTATATAATCGCAAAAATAATTGCCTATTTACTTGCAAAACGGGATTTTTTTTTGTATCTTTGCATAAGAAAATGACAGTGGTTATAGTGGAACCAAAGAGCCAACACGAGCCCATGCTGCATCCATGAAAAACACGTGCTAAACCTCCATAAATATGCGAAACTTGAATGATTTTACAATAAAATCGGTATTGTTGCGTTATAATTCCGTGTTGAAACGGTTAAACATATTGATTTTCTTGCTCGTCGTGGCTGCTCAGTCGGCTATGGCGCAGTATGATGTGGAGTTCAGTCATTACTTCGACATGGAGCCATATTACAACGCTGCTGCCGTGGGCAAGCAAGACAAACTGAACATCGTGGGAGCCTACTCGATGCAGTTCGCTGGCTTCGAGCATAACCCTAGGACGATGTTCATCAGCGCCGATGCCCCGTTCATCTTCCTGAACAGTTATCACGGCGCGGGAGTGCAGATACTTAATGACAAGCTGGGATTCTTCACCCATCAGCGCATTGCGGTGCAGTATGCTCTGAAACGCCCGCTCTTCGGCGGAACGCTGAGCGTGGGAGTGCAGGGAGGTCTGATTCTCGAGGGCTACGACGGCTCTGACGTGGTGTTCCCCGACAAGGATGACGACCAGGCATTCTCTAAGTCGGACATCAACGGAAACACTTTCGACCTGGGCGCCGGCATCTATTATTCATACGGCAGATGGTACGTGGGAGCCTCTGTTCAGCACATCACAGCGCCCCTCGTAGAACTGGGCGAACTGAACCAGTTGCAGATAGACAGAACGTATTATTTGACTGGTGGATACAATATTCGGCTAAGAAATCCGTTTTTAACTATACCGACCAGTGCCATCGTGCGCTATGACGGCACAGCATACCGCGCCGACATCACCGCCAGACTGGTGTATAAGAACGAAAACAAGATGCTCTACGGCGGTGTGGGATACAGCCCCACGAATTCTGTGACTGCCTTTGTAGGCGGCAGTTTCCACGGCATCAATCTCGGATACAGTTACGAGGCGTACACCACGGGCATAGGGCTCGGACATGGCAGTCACGAACTGTTTGTGGGCTATCAGATAGACTTGAACCTTCAGAAGAAGGGCAGAAACCTGCATAAGAGCGTGAGATACTTGTAGAGTTGGGATTTGTAGGGGCGCACCTCCGTGTGCGCCCGATGAGGAAGGATTTTTGAACGTTTTCGTTAAGCCAAGTGAGCAGAGTGGAACTTGTTCCTTCTCTGCCATGGCGAGAAAAAGTCGAATGAAATTCAACGTATAATAAATATAAGAATTGATATAAATGAAAAGGAAGAATATTCTTATCGCTTTTGCCGTTATGGCACTTGTTGCTTTTGCATCGTGCATGAGCAGCAAGAGCAGTTCCATTTCCGGCAGAGGCGGCGAAGTGACAGGCATTGGTCATGGTAAAGGGTTCACCGAGCCAACACCTTACGGAATGACGCAGATTCCACGCGGATTCCTGCACATGGGAATCGAGAAGCAAGACAGCCTTTGGGGCAAGCAGACGCCAGTGAAGGACATTTCGGTTGACGGATTCTGGATGGACGAGACAGAGGTGACCAATTCTGAGTACAAGCAGTTCGTCTATTGGGTGCGCGACTCTATCCTCCGCACACGTCTGGCCGACCCGGCATACGGCGGCGACGAGTCATATCTCATCACCGAGGACAAGAACGGTGACCCCGTTCCGCCACACCTCAACTGGAAGAAGTCGCTCCCGAGAAAGCCCAACGAGGACGAGCAGCGCGCCTTCGAGAGCCTCTATGTGACCAATCCCGTCACAGGAGAGAAACTCCTCGATGCGTCACAGCTCAACTATCGCTACGAGATTTACGACTACACTACGGCAGCGCTGCGCCGCAACCGTCTGAACCCCGCCGAGCGTAACCTGAACACCGACGTCACCGTGAATCCCGACGAGGTGGTGATGATTTCAAAGGACACGGCATACATCGACGACGAGGGAAGGATAGTTAGGGAAACCATCGACCGTCCGCTGTCAGGACCGTGGGACTTCCTCAACACCTACATCGTGAATGTCTATCCCGACACCACATGCTGGGTGAACGACTTCCAGAACAGCGACAACGAGGTGTACCTGCGCACTTACTTCAGCAGTCCTTCATACAACGACTATCCCGTAGTGGGCGTCACATGGGAGCAGGCAAACGCCTTCTGTGCATGGCGCACCGAGTATCTGCTGAAAGGACTGGGAGGCGAGGCACGCTACATCCAGCGCTATCGCCTGCCTACTGAGGCAGAGTGGGAGTATGCTGCACGCGGCAAGGAAGGCAACGAGTTCCCGTGGGAAAGCGAAGACCCGTCGAACAGCCGAGGGTGCTTCAACGCTAACTTCAAGCCCGACCGAGGCAACTACACCAAGGACGGTAACCTGATAACGAGCAGGGCGGGCATCTATACCTCCAACTCTAACGGACTTTACGACATGGCGGGCAACGTGGCAGAATGGACAAGCACCATCTATACCGAGGCAGGAGTGCAGGCGATGAACGACCTTAACCCGCAACTGGAGTACAAGGCAGCCAAGGAAGACCCGTACAAACTGAAGAAGAAGAGCGTGCGCGGAGGCTCGTGGAAAGACCCTGAGAGCTACATCCGCTCGGCATGGCGCACATGGGAATACCAGAACCAGCCACGCTCGTACATCGGATTCCGCTGTGTACGCTCTCTGGCTAACACTCAAAGTGCTAAACAAAAGAAAGGTAAGAAAAAGTAATTGGGAAAGAAATGACAAGATATAGCAAACTGAATTTCGTTTACCGTCTGCAGAAGTGGATGGATAGCGTGCCAGGACAGACATTCCTGAACTATGCGTATAGTTGGGGTGCAAGTATCGTGATTCTGGGTACCCTCTTCAAACTGACTCACCTCCCGGGTGCTAACCTCATGCTCTACCTGGGTATGGGAACCGAGGTGGTGGTGTTCTTCCTCTCGGCGTTCGACCGTCCGTTTGACAAGACGGCCATCGGCATGGAACTGCCTACTCACGTCGGACTTGACGAAGAGGAGCAGCAGAAAGAAGAGGCAGAGAATATCGTTGAGGGACCAGCAGTGGCAGCTGCAGCAGCTACACAGGGCGGACCGTCGACCATCATCATCGGTGGCGGTGGCTCGGTGGGCGGCGCTCAGACAGCAGCGGCAGCAGCAAGCGAGGGCATCGGCGCTGGCGAAGGAATCGCAGCAGAAGGTGGCCTGAACATCCCCGCAGCAGCCGTTGTGGGACAGGTGGGCAGCATACCGCAGCCTGTGGCTCCCGACATGGCAGAGGCCACAAGCGCTTACGTCGAGGAACTCAAGAAACTCACCGAGGTGCTCGAGAAGGTTTCCATACAGAGCCAGCGTCTCACCACCGACTCGGAGGAGATGGAAAACCTCAACCGTACGCTCACGGGCATCTGCAAAATCTACGAGATGCAGCTTAAAAGCGCAAGCTCGCAGATTGGCACCATCGACGAAATCAACGCCCAGACGCGCAAGATGGCAAGTCAGATAGAGCAACTCAACAACATCTATGCTAACATGATTGAGGCAATGAAGGCTCCTCTGCTCTCACCACAGGCGAGAATGACAGGGATGGGCAATGCCGAAAACGTATAAATCTACGTAAGTACTTGACGAAGTAGAAAATGGCAATAAAGAAAAGACCAGTATCTCCGCGCCAGAAGATGATCAACCTCATGTACGTCGTCCTCATGGCAATGCTTGCGCTCAACGTCTCCACGGAAGTGCTGCAGGGGTTCTCGCTCGTTGAGGAAAGTCTCAACCGAACCACCGCAAACTCCAGCCAGCAGAACGCAACCATGTACGGCAGCTTCGAGGAGCAGATGAAGAAAAACCCCGAGAAGGTGCGACAATGGTTCGAGAAGGCTACTACCGTGAAGCAGATGAGCGACTCGCTGTATAACTTCGCGCAGCAGCTGAAGGAGGCTATAGTGCGCGAGGCCGACGGCAAGAACGGAGATGTGAAGAACATAGAAAACAAGGAAAACCTCGAGGCGGCAAACCAGGTGATGCTCGCGCCGGGAACAGGCAAGGGAAAGGCGCTCTATGACGCCATCAATGCCTACCGCACGAAAATCCTGTCTATGGTGACCGACGAGCAGCAGAAGAAGATAATAAGCAGCAACCTCTCTACAGAACTGCCTAAGAACGCCATGACAATGGGAAAGAACTGGCAGGAGTACATGTTCGAGGACATGCCGGTGGCTGCAGCCGTGACGCTGCTCTCTAAGTTGCAGAGCGACATACGCTATGCCGAGGGCGAGGTGCTGCACACTCTCGTGGCTAACGTTGACGTCAAGGATATCCGCGTGAACAAGCTCGACGCCTTCGTCATACCTGAGAAGACAACGCTGTATCCTGGCGAACAGTTCGTGTCGCAGATTGTGATGGCTGCCGTAGACACCACCATGCAGCCCGAGATTTACATCAACGGAACACGCGTGAACACCACCAACGGGCGCTATTCGTTCTCCGCAGGTGGAGTGGGAGAGCACCAGTTCAGCGGTTATCTCATCACGCGCAATGCTGCAGGCGAGGAACTGCGACGCGACTTCACCCAGAAGTACAGCGTGATTCCTACACCCGACGGCGCCACCGTGGCAGCCGATCTTATGAACGTGCTTTATGCAGGATTCAAGAACCCTATCAGCGTCAGCGTGCCGGGTATTCCTGCAAACCAGGTTACGGTGAGCATGAGCGGAGGAAGCCTCACACCTACAGGCAACGGACATTACATCGCCGTACCGTCGGCAGTGGGCAAGGATGTGTCGTTCAACATATCGGTTAACGATCACGGCAAGACACGCTCGCTGACACCGTTCACCTTCCACGTGCGTAAGTTGCCCGACCCGACACCTTACATGATTGTAGGCGACAACCGTTTCCGTGGAGGAAGACTGGCTAAGGCGTCACTTATGGGAGCATCGGGCATCAAGGCAGCCATCGACGACGGACTGCTCGACATCGAGTTCCGTGTGACGGGCTTCGAGGCGGTGTTCTTCGACAACATGGGTAATGCTGTGCCGATGGTGGGCAATGGTTCACAGTTCAGCGAGCGACAGAAGGATGCTTTCCGCAAACTCTCGCGCAATCGCCGCTTCTACATCTCGCGTGTCACGGCAGTAGGTCCCGACGGCATCTCACGCCAGCTGAACGCTTCAATGGAGATAATTGTTAATTAGAAGTGATGTTGAGAACAATAGTGCTGGCATTCCTAGACCATCTAGTCTATCTAGTATATCTAGGCCGTCTAGACAATCTAGAATCTATAGCCCGATAATAAAAAGAATAGATAAAATCATGAACATGAAAAAGATATTGATGATATTGCTCGCAGCAACGGCGGTGCTCTCGGCAAACGCACAGCCGCAGAAACGACGTGCAGAGCAGCAACAGCAGCGCAAGACACAGTCGCAGCAACTATCCACAAGGGCGCAGTTGTCGTTCCCTACGGCACAGACGATGTCTGAGGACGTGGTGTGGAGGCGTGACATCTATCGTGAGCTCGACCTCAACGAGGATGCCAATGCAGGACTCTACTATCCCGTGGAGCCCATCGGCTCGCAGATGAACCTTTTCACCTACATCTTCAAACTGATGATGACAGGTAACATCAAGGTTTACGAGTACCGTCTCGACGGCAACGAGGTGTTCAGTGACGATGCTCGCGTGGCGCAGAAAGCGTTCCTCGACAACTATCACATCTATTATGAGAAGGACCAGAACGGGCGCACGCACATAGACAATAGCGACATCCCCTCGCGTGAGGTGCGCGGCTATTACATCAAGGAGAGTGCCTACTACGACCAGTCAACGGCAACGTTCCACACCAAGGTGCTCGCACTCTGTCCTATCATGAGCCGTGAGGATGACTTCGGCGACGGAGCAGCCAAGTACCCGCTCTTCTGGGTGAAGTACGAGGACATAGCGCCGTTCCTGAGCAAGCAGACCATCATGACGAGCAATCTTAACAACGCCGCCACGATGAGCGTCGACGACTACTTCACGAAGAACATGTATCGTGGAAAGATATATAAGACCACTAATATGCTCGGCAAGACTCTCGCGCAGTATTGCACCGACGACTCTGCTATGACTAAGGAGCAGAAGCGCATAGAGATGGAATTGGCCGAGTTCGAAAAGAACATCTGGGGCGACCAGCAGCGCAAAGACTCGCTCGACAGCATTGCCAACTCTTCCGACAAGAAGGTGAAGAAGAAGCGCAACCGCCGCGACGGCACCGTAGAGGTGGAGCAGGCAACAGTAAAGAAGCGCCGCTCGTCATCATCCTCTTCAGGCGGCTCAGGCTCTCAGCCTCGCGTCTCCGTTCGCCGACAGAGACATTAGTGTCTCTGTCCCCTATGCTGCGATGCCATCGCAGCCGCGATAAGGAGGCCTTCTAAAAAGCAGGAGCCCCTGTCCCCTATGCTGCGATGTCATCGCAGCTTGGATAGAGATTCGGGTGCCATCGCAGCCTCAAAGCAGACAACCAAACGGGCAGCCCCGTGCTGCCCTAAATATTAACCATTTAAACACAATTACTGTATGAAAAAGATTTTTACTCTTATCCTTGTTGCCGTGGCAACGATGGTGGCAGTACCAGCCAGCGCTCAGGTGCAGTTCGGTCTCAAGGGTGGTTTGAACGTCACAAGCATGTCGTTCTCTGAGAAAGTGCTGTCAAAGGAGAACCGTGCAGGATTCTTCATTGGCCCTACCGCTAAGTTCACTCTCCCCATCGTGGGACTCGGTGTTGACGCCAGTGCCCTCTACGACCAGCGCGAGGCAGAGGTGGAAGGCGATAAGATTAAGCAGCAGGCTATCAACATCCCCATCAACCTCCGCTATGGCGTAGGTCTCGGTGAGACAGCAAGCCTTTACTTCTTTGCAGGTCCGCAGTTCGGCTTTAACGTTGGCGACAAGGAGCATAAACTCACCGATGGCGAGACATGGAAGCTCAGCGGTTCTACGCTAAGCGTAAACTTCGGTCTCGGTGTGATGATTCTCAACCACGTTCAGATAGGTGCCAACTACAACCTCGTATGTGGCAAAACAGGCGAGCTCTCTGTAATCGAGGGTACAGGCAACGCACTTAAGAATAAAGGCCGTGCCAACGCATGGCAGATCAGCGCAGCTTACTATTTCTAAGCAAGCTTTATCATCTTGATAATAATCGCGACGGGTGTGTACTCCATTGGAGTGCCGCCCGTTTTTTATTTCTACGCGTTTCTTTCTACAGCCTTTTCCTTCGCTCTTCTATCGGTTCCCGCCCCTGTAGGGAACCAACGGCCACTAGCCGAATGGAAAAGCAATTGGGCAGGGGTGGGGTCAGTAATTAAGTGCAAATTACTCATGCGCTCTGCTCTGCCGCTTATTCGCGAAGGTGATGGATATAAAGTAGAGGATGCGCTCGTTTTGTCATATGTTTTTCCCTTTTCACGGGAGATGTGTTAAAAAACAGGGTAAAACAGAAAATAATAGCTTCCTTTTGACGTTTTTTTTGTATTTTTCTCTACCTTTGTAAGGTTTAACTAGGATAATTACTTATTGTGTATTTTAAATACGCTGTTAAAATGATGATGAATAATAGCTTTCTTAAGACACTCACGCTGTTTGTGCTTTTCGCCATTTTTCACGTTTATGGGGTAAAGGCGCAAACTCATGCTGATGCAACCAGCCAGAAATGGAAGGGTATTGATGTGAATGATGTTCTTAACGGCAATTACCCCGATGATAACACCTTGGAAAGTGGCTATCCTTTCCTTTTGTATAATGTGGGAACCGGCCGCTTTATCATGCAGGGTGGTGACTGGGCTATGGAGGGCCGTCTGTTCTTTTCGGACTTCGGTCGAACAATGTATCTGTATAATAACGGTCGCATCAATGCAGCTATCACCGAGAGTGCAAACGTAAATAAGAACAGTTTCTGCGCCCGACCTCCTGAGCCGTTTGGAAAAAACTGGTCGGATGCAAATTATAATACCATCAACCTTACAACTCTGATGGATGGAAGCGTACAGCCGGATAAAGGCGAACCGAAAGTGTATGACATGACTTGGAAGTTTCAGCGGGTTGAAGACCCGTCTGATACGGAGACTTATACCTATTATATGTACATGGTATGGACAAAGCCCACACCGAATAAAAAATATTATCTCGGAGCAGCTTGGGGAGAATGTCACAAGAACCCTCCTGTTGGTAAGGGTGACGGGCAGTTCGTATATTGGGACGATGACCGTTCTTGCTGGACAACAGCTAACGTAATTGGAAACACCGAAACAAGAAAACTGGAAAATGGTGACGATGTTGAGATACAAAAACTCTACCAGTGGCGACTGATATCACTCGAAGAGTTTATAGAGGTGCTGAACACTGATGGGATAGGGCTTAACCCCAGCATCTCGTCGCTAATCAAAGACCGCGATTTCACCCGTAACGCCAATGACTTTTACGGTAATCATGACTGGACTGTCTCTACACTGAGTGGTCACACCTACGAAAATGGTACGAAACGTTATCCCTATACATGGGGTGATTACAGGAAAGGACAATCGCCCTTGAGTAAAAACAACCAACAGTCGAGAGGCCTTGTGAATGAAAAATGGGACTCGCCCGTCAGGTTAAAAGAAGTTTTTGACAAGTGGACTTCTACAAGCGATAATGATCAGGCTGCTGGAAAGAAGAATGCCAAGTATGGTTTTATGATTTTCGAAGGTGTGGGCACCGTCACGACCAACTTCCAAGCCCCCAAGCCAGGATGGTACGAGATAGAGTGTGCAGGCTTCAGTATGAGCGAACAAGACCATGACGCCTATCTGTTCGCCCGTGTGATTCCCGATAATAAAATCAATACTCCGGAAAGCTCGTTTTCGATTCCTAGTGAGGAAACTGAGGATGATCCTACCTATGGCCAGGTGACTTTGGAGAAAATGCGTTACGATGCATATCAGAAAAATAACTACGAGAATTGTTTGGAAGTGGGCAAGGAGTTGCTCCGCAACAGAGATGATCACAGGCAGAAGGTGTGGGTGCTCGTTTCGGAGGAAGACTTTGAAAACAAAAAGACTATCCGCCTGGGATTCAGGAAAGATAAGGCAACAAAGAGCGCAGAAACCGGAGGTGGTTACTATGACACCGACTGGGTGTGCGTGGATGACATCCGCGCCTCATATATGGGCATAGGACCCGTGTTCTTCTATGAGGACGAAGAGGATTTGAGATACTTAAGCCATGAAGATGCCGACGCAGCACGTTTTACGCCTAACGAATATGCCCCGGCAGTCAAGAGCGGCAGATATGGTGGCTCTGCCAACCTGCTACGCAAGTTCACGAAGGGCGAGTGGAACACCTTCTCGTTCCCGCTGCCCCTTACGGGTGAGCAGGTGCGCAATGCTTTCGGAGACGACTGCGAACTGCTCAAATTGAATAGTATCGGCAACCTGTCGCGCAACGACTGCATTATCGATTTTGAGACAGTTAACCTGCTTACACTCGACCCCGTTGTTACAGCAGGGAACCTCTATATGCTGAAACCAACAAAGGAGCCCGCCTATGGTGAAACACCACGTGGCAACCTGGCTTACTATTACGACCTCGGCAAGATGTTCTTCTCCACCAAGGGCGATGCTGAAGATCCTGATTATAAGTATCCTAAGATGAAACTGAATGAATGGAGTGGAGGACAGAATGTAGGTTCATATAATAATACGAACGACGGATGCGGTCATGTGACATATACCCAGACGCCTGGTTTCAAGAGTTTCCGAGTTTCCGGGGATGGTTTATACAATGGCTCTGTAGCTTCTGAAGGCAGCTATGCCCCGAAGGGTTCATATGCCATGAGCGGCGGCAAGATGTATGAGCTAAGTCGTGACACGCGTATCAAGGGCTTCCGTGGATGGATAACACTCACGCACAGCATTTTTGATGACGCGTCAAGTGCTGCGGCAGGATCAAGAATCGCCATCGACGGTGTCATTGACGGTGAGACATCCTCCATTGAATGGAATACCATCGTTCCAGTGAATCCGAACACCATCACAGATGTCTATGATTTGTCTGGACGTAAGGTGGGAACATCGGTTAGCAACCTGCCCAAGGGTCTGTACATCGTTGGAGGAAAGAAACTGTTGGTAAAGTAAAAAAGGAGACACAAGATGAAAAAGAAAACTTATCAGAAACCTGCCACAGAAATCATAGATGTCGTCTTGTCTCAGTTGATAGCTGCCAGCCCGGGATGGTCGCAAGACGGTAATGATCCCATAAATGTAGGAAAAGAGGAAGAGCATGATAATGACAGCACATTCCTTGACCTTGACTAATTTTTGCCATAAAGACAAAAAGTCCTTTTAGACATATTAAACGACCACTATGAATTGTACGCGCTTGGCTACTATAGAGCTGGGCGCGTACAATTCGTATGGGAAAATTGGCACAGAAAAAAATGGAGAATAATTTGGTCGTGTGTGCGGAATCTTGTATTTTTGTGTGCTAAATCTAATTGTTACTCGTAGAGATGTATTTCGTTGATGTCATACTGCCAGTACCCCTTGAGGGGCTGTTCACCTACGGCCTGCCCGAGCAATGGGCGGCGCGGGTGACTATGGGCGTGCGTGTTCTGGTGCCGTTGGGCAAGAGCAAGCACTATATTGCTATGGCTGTGAGAGTGCATCAGACGGAACCACAGGTGAAATGGAAAAACATCGAACAGGTGCTCGACGACAAGCCGGTGCTCAGGCAGGAGCAGATGAGGCTGTGGCAGTGGATTAGCGACTATTACATGTCGCCCATAGGTGATGTGTTTAAGGCGGCGATGCCTAGCGGAATGAAGACAGAGGAAGGCTATCGTCCGCGCACCGAGACATGCCTGGACCTCGCAGAGAAATGGCGCTCGGAGCAGAACCTGCATCTGGCACTCGACATGATGCGGCGTGCGGAGAAGCAACGCAAGGTGTTTGAGACCTTTCTCACCATGACAGGATGGGACCAGATAGAGGGCAGCGTGCCGCAGGGACAGATAGAGGAGGTGTCGCGTGACGAGCTGATGAATGCCACCCATTGCACCGCTGCTGTGCTGAAATCGCTTATCGACAAGGGATTCCTGATGACATACGAGCGCGAGGTGGGACGATTGAACCACGGAGGAGAGCCAGACTACACTAGGATACAGGCGCTGAGCACGGCGCAGCAGGATGCGTATAACGATATTCTTATGGGTTTCCTGAAGAAGAACGTGGTGCTACTGCACGGCGTGACATCCAGCGGTAAGACAGAACTGTATATCCACTTGATAAAGCGTGCTATAGAGCGCCATGAGCAGGTGCTTTATCTGATGCCTGAGATTGCGCTTACGGTGCAGATGCAGCAACGACTGCAGCGTGTCTTCGGCAACCGCCTGGGTATCTATCACTCGAAATACAGCGATGCCGAGCGCGTGGAGATATGGAAGAAACAACTCTCTGACGCACCTTATGACGTTATTCTCGGCGCGCGCTCTGCGGTGTTCCTTCCTTTCCAGAAACTCGGGCTGGTTATAATAGACGAGGAGCATGAGACTTCCTTCAAGCAGCAAGATCCGGCACCGCGATATCATGCTCGTTCGGCGGCTATAGTGTTGGCGTCGATGTATGGCGCGAAAACTCTGCTGGGCACGGCAACACCCTCGGCAGAGAGTTATCATAACGTTCTCACAGGGAAATATGCCCTTGCCACGTTAAACACACGATATAAGGACATCGCGCTGCCAGAGATACGCGTTGTGGACACCAAAGACTTGCAGCGCAGGAAGATGATGCACGGACCTTTCTCGCCGCAGTTGCTCGCTGCCGTGCGTGCTGCTCTCGACAACGGTGAGCAGGCGATACTGTTCCAGAACCGCCGGGGATTTGCCCCTATGGTGGAGTGCAAGCAATGTGGATGGGTGCCGAAGTGCCAGAACTGCGACGTGTCGCTGACGCTGCATAAGAACACCTCGCAGCTGTCGTGCCACTATTGTGGTTTCACATATCGTGTACCGGAGCAGTGCCCAAGCTGCGAGAGCCGTGAACTGATGACGCGCGGGTTCGGTACGGAGAAGGTGGAGGACCAGATACTGGAGCTGTTCCCCGATGCTCGTGTGGCGCGCATGGACCTTGACACCACTCGCACACGCAGCGCATACGAGCGTATCATAGGTGATTTCTCAGCAGGCAGGACTAATATCCTCATTGGAACGCAGATGGTGACTAAGGGACTCGACTTCGACCGTGTCTCGGTGGTGGGCATACTCAATGCCGACTCCATGCTCAACTATCCTGACTTCCGTGCCTATGAGCATGCCTTCACCATGATGTCGCAGGTAAGCGGACGTGCCGGCAGGAAAGGGAAGCAAGGGCTTGTGCTGCTGCAGACAAAGAACAAGGACCTGGATGTGGTGCGACAGGTGGTGACCAACGATTTCCAGTCGTTCTTCCGTGACCTTGAACAGGAGCGACGTGACTTCCGTTATCCGCCGTTCTCACACCTTATTTATGTTTATATGCGCAACAAGGACAACCGCCTGCTGGAGAGTGCTGCGATGGAGATGGGCGCTCGTCTGCGCCAGTGGTTCGGTGGGCGCGTGCTGGGTCCTGATAAGCCAGCGGTGGCTAAAGTGAAGACCATGAACATTCGGAAGATAGTGCTGAAACTGGAACTAGGCATCGACCTCGCCAGCGTGCGCAAGTATCTTAGACAGGCAGAGCAGCAGATGATGCAAAACAAGCAATATGCCTCATTGCAGATATATTTCGATGTCGATCCTTTGTAGTTGACTGATGTATTGTCATTAATAATCGTTTAAAAATAGAGGAAGAAGAAATGACTAAAACCTTTTCTGTCTTTATGTCAATGTTTAAGAAATACACAGGAATGACTCTCTCTGCATACCGTGAGATCGCGCGTAAGAAGAGAGGATAGCCGAGAAAGCATGTGCGTAATGATAAAAAATCTTAATTAAAATGCAATTTGTTCGCAAAATATTATAGGAGTTTAGTTTTTTTCCTAACTTTGCAGCGAATGAAACAAAAACAAATTGAAAAACAATTCACAGTTTTAAATTAACAACTAAATTCTAAATTAAATGAAAAAGATTTTTTATTTCGCAGCATTGGCACTGAGCGTAATCGCATTCTCAAGCTGCACAGACAAGCAGGCAAATGGTAACAACAACGGAAGTGACAGCACCGCCACAGAACAGGAGGGTGAGGCTAAGATGGGTCCTATGGGAACATTCACTATTCCTGAGGGTTCTGCACTCAAGGATGCTGACAACATCTCTTATATCCTCTTCCCAAGCAGCTATGCAAGTGCAATGGAGAAAGGCGAGGACATCAACGGAAAGACTGCTATCTACTACAACAGAGAACTTGCTGAGGCTGGTGAGACCAACAGTAAGCTTTCAGGAAATGAGGTTCGCTATCCTAACAACCTTCTCATCCCTATCTACAAGGACGCTAAGGCAAAGAAGGGTGATGTCGTTCTGACATGGTGGCAGAGCGGTTCAGGTATGGAGCGTGCTATCGTTACCGACGACAGCGATCCTACACAGCCAAAGGTTCACTATCTTGACCTGAGCTACAAAGGCGACGGTTCTGGTTTCGCAGAGAAGCATGACAACGAGCAGCTGAAGCCAAACTCATTCGTTGTTCTGAACGACGGCGAGTGGCAGCCAGGTGCACCTCTTGCTGTTAAAGACGACGGCAAGTATAACAAGGGTATCCTCGTTAATGCAGTAGGCGACAAGGTTCTGTATCTTGGTTTCGCAGGCAAGCTCATTGAGGCTAACAAGAGCGATGTTAAACTGCTTCCTGTTAAGCCAGCTGTTAACGTAGGCGACAATGTTAAGTCTGTATTCGTTGGCACATTCTCTAAGGACACTAAGGTTGAAAAGATCGACTCAAAGCTCGGTCGCATCTGGGTTAAGGAAGGTGACAGAGATGCTGAGCCAGTAAGTATCTTCGAGGTAATGAAGTAATTCCTTATACCAATATTATAGCAAAAAGCACGGAGTAAGCTCCGTGCTTTTTTGTTTATCCAAGATGTATTTTCGCTCAACGCTCAACACTCATCGTTCAACGTTTATAAATTTCTGCTGCGAGCTTTCCCATTGCAGCATAACCTGTAGGGTTGAGGTGGAGCCAGTCGTCGCTGTATTCGGCTTTCAGTTTAGTAGGGTCTTGTGGGTCGCGCACCAGTTCATCGAAGTCGATGACAGCGTCGAATGCTCCCGAAGTCCTTATCCATTCGTTAACCACCTGGCGTGCAGCCTCGTGGAAGAAACTGTAGTATGAGTTTCCTTTGAACGGAGTTATCGTAGCGCCGATAACCTTCCATCCCTTGGCATGTCCCTGATCAATGAAACTCTTATATGCCTCAGTAAGTTTTTTGGCCACTTCCTCAGAATTGCCTCTGCTTCCGCCGATGTCGTTCACTCCTTGGAAGATAATGAGTGTCTTCACCCCTTGCTGTTCGAGGATGTCACGGTTGAAACGTTTTACTGCTGGTTCGCTCAGTCCTCCCCACAACACGGAGTTACCGCCGATGCCAAGATTAAGAACTGATGTCTCGCCTCCCAGGGCCTCTGCCATTGCGTCGGTCCAGCGGTTCTGCTTGTTGGTGGTACTTCCACGCCCATCGGTGATGCTGTTGCCAAGTACAACAATTGCATTAGCCTCTGCAGGATTACTTCTCAATACGTCGAGTGATGCGATGTTATACCAATGGTCCACCTTCTCTGCGTCAACGAACTTCGTCTTCGGTTTTGCTACACCTTTTATAATATAAGAGGTGGTACGTGAACCGCGATGCGACGATGCGTTCACTGGTGTGCTCTCGCCGTAGTTTATGGTTATGGAAAGGAGTTGCAGCGGTTTCAGGTTATAACCAATGACATCAGACGTGAGGTCTTTGCCTGGCTCGATGGTAATATTCCGCTTTCCGTTGAATGTGACATACTTTGCTGTTTTTGCGTCGATATCGCTTGCTTCTTTTGCGTCAGCTATGAATACCGACTTGATGTCAACAGGCTCCTTGCTGTGCACGTTTGAGAGTTTCAACTGGAGTTGTGTTCCTCCTTTTGAGACATGGATTATTTGTCTGATAGCACGGTTGGATAGTGATGAAGCGGGCATGTCGCTTGGTCCGGTGAACTCTATTGCAGTTGCCCATGTTGCTTCCCATACTGATGTTGGTGAATTCTTCTGCTGTGCCGAAATCGTCATCGACATTGCAGCTGTCAGTAGTAAAATAGTTAATTTCCTCATTTCTTATTGACTCTTAGTTGATGTTGTTTTGTGTTTGCAAATTTAGCAAAATGTTTTCAAACGAGATGCAACATTTGTAACCTATATGTTTACTTATGTCTCAAATCATGAGAATTATGTCATAAAAGGAGTGGAATATTTGCGTTTTTTCGTCATTTGAGACATAATGAGACATTTTTTGTTTAATATGAGACATATTTTTGTCTTGCAAAAAGAAATTCAAATTAATTTTGCAGCGGAAGAAAATGACTAAAAACTTAATGCCATTTCAGTCTTAGCGAGATTTCACGATGGCGCACCTAAATAAATGTAACTGAAAATTTCATACTTAATTTATCTTTATTAATACTAATTTTTATGGATTTAAACCTTAGAAAAACAGCTCTCCTTGTGGGATTGTGCTCCGTTGTCGGAATCATCAGTCCTCTACAAGTATCGGCTGCCGAAAATTCGGTGCAAGCCGTACAGCAGTCAAAGAAAGTGAGCGGTAACGTAAGCGATTCGCAAGGACCGCTTATCGGAGCCACTGTTATGGAAAAGGGTACTACGAACGGTACGGTTACCGACTTCGACGGTAACTTCGAACTGAACGTTAAGCCCGGTGCCACTCTCGTTGTTTCCTATATCGGTTATGTCGATCAGGAAATTGTAGTTGGCAATCAGTCAACAATCACCGTTTCATTGGTGGAAGAAGGCCATAACCTCAACGAGGTGGTGGTAATCGGTTACGGTACACAGCGTCGCGAGGCAGTGACCGGTTCTGTTGTCAATGTGAACGGTGAGAAACTGAACCAGATGGCTGCCACTAACGCCGCTTATGCTTTGCAAGGTCGCGTTGCAGGTGTTAATATGCAGCAGACATCATCACAACCAGGTGCAGAGATGCAGATCCGCATCCGTGGTCAGCGCTCACTCAACGCCAGCAACGACCCTCTGATTGTGCTCGATGGAATCCCATTCATGGGTAACCTTTCTGATATTAACCCGTCGGACATCAAGAGCATGGACATCCTCAAGGATGCTTCTGCAACAGCTATCTACGGTAGCCGCGGTGCCAACGGTGTAATCATCATCACAACAGTGAAGGGTTCTATGGGAACTCCTGCCAAGGTAAGTTACAACGCTTACGTTGGTTTCAAGAAGGTGTTCCACAAGTATCCTATGATGAACAGCGCTCAGTATCAGAAACTGCGTGACTATGCCGGACTTTACACCAACTCCCTCGACGAACCACAGGATGAGAACGGCAAACCTCTCTATGATACTGACTGGCAAGACCTCTTCTATAAGACTGGTATCACACAGAGCCATGATGTAAGCGTTACTGGCGGCACCAACGGCGGAAGCTACAGTTTCGGTGCTGGTTACTATCGTGACGAGGCTGTTATCCCGACACAGAGTTACAGTCGTTACAGCATCCGCGGTAACTTCGACCAGAAGGTGGGCGACTGGTTCCGCTTCGGCTTGAGTACAAACACCAGTTATCGTTCTACAGAGGGCGGCAACGTAGGCCTTTACAATGTGCTGTCAAAGACTCCTATGATTAATCCTTACAATGAGGACGGCACTTTGAAGCGCACTGTCGATATGCCTATTGATGGTGGTCAGTATGTTTGGACAAAGGAGCGTCTTGAGGACCTGAGCCAACTCTACCTTAATGAGAATAAGGGTATAGGTACTTACAACACTCTCTTCGCAGAGGTTAAATGCCCATGGGTAGAAGGCCTCTCTTACCGTATCAACATTGGTCTTAACTACCGCACATCAAAGACTGGCGCGTTCACCGGAACCGGTATCAACGCCTCTAACCCCAACGAGCCTAACTCTGCTTCTGTTCAGCAGACAATCACAAGAAACTGGGCTGTTGAGAACATCCTTACTTACGACAAGACCTTCGCAGAGAAGCATCACCTGAACCTTACTGGCCTGTTCTCTGCTGAGAAGACATACTACGAGCAGAACCACATGTCAGGAAAGAGCATTCCTGCTGAGTACTTCCAGTATTTCCAGATCGGTGCAGCCGAGCAAGACCTCGCTGTGAACCCCAACAACCAGAACTATTGGCGCAGCGGTCTTATCTCTTGGATGGGACGTGCTATGTATGACTATGACAATAAGTACATGCTCTCTGTTGCCTTCCGTTCAGATGCTTCTTCACGTCTGGCAAAGGGACACCAGTGGCACACATACCCAGCTGTTTCTGCTGGTTGGAACATGGCTCGCGAGGAGTTCATGAAGAGCCTACCTTGGGTAGACAACTTGAAACTGCGCGTCGGTTATGGTGAGACCTCTAACCAGAGTATTAACCCATACTCAACCCTCGGTGCTTTGAGCACAAAGGTTTACAACTTCGGTTCTACAAACGCCACAGGTTACTATGTTTCAACGCTGCCTAACCCAGAACTTGGATGGGAGTACAGTTCTACATGGAACTTCGGTCTTGACTACTCGCTCTTTAATGGACGCATTTACGGTACATTTGAGTATTACATCCAGAACACTCACGACCTACTGCTTAGCGTGAACCTGCCACCTACATCAGGTGTGGGCAGCTACATGGCTAACATCGGTAAGACACGTAACAAAGGTTTCGAGTTCTCTCTCAACGGCATCATCATCGACAACAAGAACGGTTGGAACTGGGAGGCAGGAATCAACCTTTATGCTAACCGCAATAAGTTGGTTGAACTGGCATCGGGTGCTGAGCGCGACGTTAACAACCGCTGGTTCGTTGGTCACCCAATCGATGTAATCTACGACTATAAAAAGATTGGTCTCTGGCAGGAAAGCGATGACATCCCACTTGTTGTTGACGGTGAGGAGACATCCCTGCTCCAGGTGCTCGAGCCAGGTGGAAATGTCGGTATGATTAGAGTAGAATATACTGGTGAATATGACGAGAATGGCGTTCCTAAGCGTCAGATCAATACCGACGACCGCCAGGTGATGGATATGGAACCAGATCTTATGGGAGGTTTCAACACCACAGTGGCTTATAAAGGCTTCGACCTCACAGTACTTGGCGCATTCCAGATTGGTGGTAAACTTATTAGTGCCATCCACTCTTCTAATGGTTATCTGAACATGCTCAGCGGTCGTCGCGGACAACTTGACGTTGACTACTGGACAGAAGAGAACACCGGTGCTAAGTACCCGAAACCAGGTGGAATGTCAAGCAACGACAACCCAATCTACGGTTCTACTCTCGGTTACTTCAACGCAGGTTATCTGAAGGTACGCGCCATCACTCTTGGTTACAACTTCGAGAACATCAAAGCAGTGAAGAACCTCGGCATCAGCCGTCTGCGTGCTTACTTCACCGTTCAGAATCCGTTTGTGCTCTTCTCTCCGTACAACAACGAGTGCGGTCTTGACCCAGAGACAAACACCTTGAGTAACAACGGCGGTTCAATGGCAGTGACAATGGATGGTTACACTGGCTCACATAAGATTCCAGTGATTGGTTACAACACACCATCTACTCGCAACTTCCTGTTCGGTATTAATTTAACATTCTAAAAATGTAGGGAATTATGAAAAGCTTAATAAATAAAATCAAAACTGTTGGTTTAGCATCACTGGGACTGGCGATGCTCTGGTCTTGCTCTGAAGTGCTTGACGAGACTCCGCGTAGCATCTATGACCCAGGTTTCTTCCAGACAGACAAGGGTATTGAAGGCGGTCTTACATCGCTCTATTCTCACCTGCGCAACGTTTACGGCAACGGTTACTATATGAATATTCAAGAGACAGGTACCGATGAATATACTTACGGACAGAGTGCTGACGGCAACTTCAAGGATGCCGACCTCTCTGGCGCTGGCTCCCTTACTTCTTCAAGCAGCCGTTCAGATGTGCTGTGGAACAATGTTTTCACTTATATAAACACCGCCAGCGGTATCATCGAGAACGCTGTTGCTGCAGGCATCGACGAGTCAAAGATCTCAGAGGCACGTTTCTTCCGTGCATTCGATTACTTCAACCTCGTTCGCACCTTCGGTGGTGTGCCACTCGACTTCGGTTCTGGCGAGCTGGCGTTCAATGCCACTCCTTCGCGTACATCTGTTCGTAACACCGTACCAGAGGTTTACACCAAGGCCATCTTCCCTGACCTGATTATAGCTGTGGCTAATCTTCCCGAGACTCCACGTACAACAGGCGCTGTGACGAAGACCGTTGCACGCAAGTATCTTGCTGAGGCTTACCTGACATACGCATGGTGGCTTGAGAACCCGAAGAACATTCCTACTTACCCAGAGTGCTCGCGCGTTGACCCAGACGGTCATGATGCAGCATGGTATTTCCAGCAGGCATACGACATTGCAGTAGAGGCTATCCAGAACCCTGGACCATACGGACTCTGCGAGACATTCTACGACCTCACCACTTACGCCAACGAGCGTAACAAGGAGATGCTGCTTTGGGCTGACCATACTGGCGACAGTGAGCAGTATAACGGTTCGGCAGAGAGCGGCGGTTCTTACGGATGGGCTAACGGAAACTCTCCTGACAACTTTGCAGGATGGATGTCAGCATGGAACTATCCTAACATGCAGATGAGCGATGCAGAAGGCAACTCTATTGCTCCTGTTCAGCGTGAGGCTATCCAACCGTTAGGCCGTCCTTGGACACGTATGGCTCCAACCATCGACGCAATCGAGAACTTCACAGACAAGGACAAGGATTCTCGCTATGACGCTTCATTCACAACAGTATTCCACGGTAACTGGCACTATGGTGCTAATGCTGACGTAGAATATGTTGTGGGTAACGACGGTAACCCCATTCAGAAGGGTGGCATAATACTTCGCTTCCTCGACGAGGAACCTTCAACAGCCATCAGTTATCCTTCATCTAACAAAAACGACAAGTCGAAGGTGGGTGCTGGAACATTGGCAGGTTACAGCGAGTATGTTATCGGTCCGGAGGGCATCAGCCGTCTGCGCTACCCGATTCTTTATAAGATAGGTATGGGCCCGATGAACACCGTTGATGCAAATGGCAACAGACAACTCGGTTCTCCTAACGGAATGAACTCTCGTCCTTACTACATCGCTAAGTTCTCTGAACTCTACCTCATCGCTGCCGAAGCTGCCGTAAAGGGCGCTTCTACCAAGAGCGGCTACAGTGCCCGTGAACTCGTGAACGTGCTTCGTGCTCGTGCAGGTAAGTGGACACACAAGGTGAATGGCGACAATGAGTATTGCGAGGAACTTGCAGTGCCAGAAGATCACAGTGCAGAACTTGTGGCTGCAACACCTGCGACCATCACTATCGATTATATTCTTGATGAGCGCATGCGTGAGTATTTCGGCGAAGGTCTCCGTTGGTTCGACCTCACTCGTACTCAGACATGGGCAGAGAAGGCAGGCACCTACCGTATCGGCGGCTCAAGCCAGACCTCTCACACTCCAGAGACTGTTACTCGTAACATCCCTGCAGAATACTATCTGCGTCCTATTCCACAGGCAACTATCGATGCTTTCGAGATGTCTGATGAAGAGCGCGTGGCTTATCAGAACCCTGCATATAGAAATTAATAATCTGTAATGGAGTGCGGGAGTTTAGGAGTGCAGACATTACGCTCGCTCTTAAACTCCCGCTTCTATACAAAATACTTCCACTCTTTACACTTCGATACTCCAATATTCCGATATAATGAAAGCATTTTTGTCTTTTGTCCTGCTGCTTATATGTCCTTTGTCAGGCTTTTGTGCCAACGATGACATTTGCTTGTGGCTTCGTTTCGATCATGCTGGTGTCATTGCTCCAGCATCTGTTGAGACAAGAGATATTGAAATGCTTGACAATATATCGCTCTCAACGGTGACTATTGCCGCCAATGAATTGCGTGAGAACTGGACAGGAGTGCCTGTGACACTTCAAATCGTAGAAGATACTACGCATAAGAACGAATATTTCAAAATAGAGAAACGTGAGAACGACCTTATGGAAGGTCCGCAAGACAGTCCCAATAGAATATATATTACGGCGGGCTCAGCAAGTGGACTCCTATACGGGGCATATTTCATTCTTCGTTCGCAAGCGATGGGCGACGGCTGTCTTTGCAAGACTCTTGGCAATGAGGATGTCATCGAACAAGAACCGGCATACTCAAAGCGCCTTGTGCAAATAGACGTCCATGAGTTCCCCAAACAGCTGTCTTTGAAAAGCTTCGCTCGTGCATGTGCCTCCATCGGCATCAACGGCATCGTTCTTACTGGTAAATCACGCAAAAATATAAAAGAAATAAAGGACATCTTTGCTCCATATCATATAGAATTGCTTAACAACATCGACACTCAAGACATCACAACCATTGACATCAGACAAAACAACTCGCTCCATCTCCAATATTTAGCACCTCTTTGGCAAATACCAACACCCGACACTAATCATCCGACATCCGCAATCCTCGGTGTCATACAACAGCCGTCATCCATCACCCAACACCCATTCTCCTCCCTAAATCTCTATGCTTTCGGGAGAATGGCTTGGATGCCGCAGATAATTAAAGAACGTGTGGCATTTGAGTGGCTCGCACAGACGTTCACCGAGAACCCTTTGTTCGTTATTCCCATGCGCGACGTGCTGATGAAAAGTGCCAATCCAACGCCTGCTGACATAGAGAACTTTGTTTCCGTCTGGCATCAGATGAGCAGGACCATCGATTCTCAACAGCATTCTATTGTTGAGGAAATGCTCAACAGACAGCTCGAAGACTCCCTCGAATAACTTCTTCTTGTTAAGATAACGCCCGTTCCTATCGCTGCGTTTTACGTTTTGTGCTTAATGGCATCGCGAAAGGGCATCAATCGCACTCCCAAACATGGTGTTTTGCAATGCGAAAGATGGTCTTTCGCATTGTGAAAAGCCATCTTTCGTTTCCTTGTTGCATATCAATAGGTTTCTTGAGGTTATTTCTTGCGATGTCTCAATGAATCATCGAGAAATCTGCGGGAAGGAAACACCCTGAACAAACGTCTCATAGACCTTCTGTTGTCTCATTATCGTGAGGATTTTTCGCACTTCTGACTTTTTTATTTACCGAAATATATTATATGTTTTTTGAGACATTTCAAAATGCTGAAACGTCGCTTTTTCTCTAATTTTGTGGCAACAATCATTGAAAAATCTATGTTTAATATCTAAAACTAAACCATTATGAAAAAATTCTATTCCTTATTATTTATGCTAATGGCATTTGCTGTTGGCGTTAGTGCACAGGATGCAGAAGAGTTGTCACTTTCTCCTGGCTGGAACTGTAGCAAGGACGTGACTTACGAAGGTCCAAGCTATCCTGCTTCAATCACCATGAAGGCAGGAAATAATTATGTTTACGCCAACCAAACTATCAATGCCGACGATTTCGTTAGTTATAAAATCGTCTTCGGCGAGGCTGTGGCCGAGGGTCAGCTGTTGCTTACCATCGAGGGCGGTCACATGGAAAAAATCAGTCAGCCAGTAGCAGACGGTACGACAGAACTTACTGGCACCTTCGAAGATATTGAATTCGGCGAGGACGAGGAAGGCAACATTGACCGTAGCATCTCACGTCTTGCGCTGCAGAATGCAAGCGGAGCAGAGTTGACTTTCACTATCACAAGTTTCACTCTTGTTACCGAGGATGGCGAGGAGATACAACCGGCGCTCGCTTCTAACACATCTTTCAGCTGGTCAACATGGAAGAACGAGCCACAGTGCACAATCGTTCCTACCGAGGCAACTGCAGTTGAGATGTGGAAGTTTGGCCAGTGGGGCACTCTTGCACACAACTTCGGTCAGAACATCATCCCCGGAAAAGATGAGATTCATCGTTTCACAGCAGTAAGCAGCCAGCCTTTCCCTGCAGATTTCCAGTGGAAGGTGATTCGCGGTTCTGTTGATGACGATGCTTCTTATCCAGGAATGATTACCGAGGGCGAGACATCTGTGACACTCGAACTTACAGAGGACAATATCAAGAAGAGCGAGGAAGACGCTATCAACTACTTCACTGGCATCGCCATTCAATGTCGTAACTCCGGCGTTTTGCCATTAGACGTGAAGATTTTCTATGAGGTTGCGTATGGCAATGGTGTCATCTCACGCGAGCAACTGCCAATAAAGGTTGGTTCTTACGGCAGTCACGCGGAGATTATCGACCCGAACCCTTCAATGGAGCAGGGCGAGAATGGTCTGCCTATCCGTGTAAATATCCCTGGAAACTGGGGTGATGTGAAACTCTGGAAAGAAACATTCAGCGCTGCCGACTTTGTTGGTTATAAGATAGAACTTGCCGAGAAGCCTGAGGATGAGGCTATCCAGATATACTATCGCACAGCTACTCACGGCGACCAGGGCGGTGTCTATGTGCCTTGGGAGACTAACGAAGAACAGAAGTGCGAGGTTTCTGAGGACGGAACTATCATGACTGGAGAGTTCGATCTTGACAAACTTGAGGATGATATCGATGTACTGCGCTTCGCAATGCAGAACCGTACAGGCAACACCGTGAGCGTAATTATAAAGAATGTATGGTTGCTCACTGAGGAAGGCGAATATGTTGAGACTGCTGGTCTTACTGCCGACGGTTGGAACGCAGCATCATTCCTGCCTGTAGGAGGCAGCTACGATGAGAACGGTAACATCTGGGACGCATACGTTCAGTTCTATGCCGCTAATGATTATCTCGGCACTTACAGCGGTACTGTAGAGGAAGGCACTCACCACAGAATAACATTCTACACAGAGGAACCGCTTCCTGCTTCTATCATTCCTATCTGCCAGAACATCGGTTTCGACTCAAACTACAACTGGACATTTGAAGATGTGTACCTCGAGTCTGAGGGTGCAGAAACCACAGAGTTCACAGTGAACGTTGCAAAGAGTTACAATAGTCTTTATCTTCGCTATGTTGGCGAGCCACAAGGCAGCAAGAACAATATCCAGCGCAAGGAGGGAGAGGAAGAAAACGGTGCTCTAAAGGTACGTTTCACCAAGATTATCCGCGACGTTGTTGAGGGCGAGATGGAAGTTCCGTCAGCAATCGAGGGTGTTCAGAACAATGCTAACGTAAATGTTGCAAAGCGTCAGTTCTTCAATGCTTCAGGTGTTGAATTGTCACAGCCTGTTCGCGGCATCAATATCGTTCGTGAGACACTGAGCGACGGCACCGTTCGTTCGCATAAGGTGGTAATAAAATAAGAATGTAATATATATTAATAATGAAAAGAATAATCTTGTTTTTCGTGGCAATGTGTTTGCTCTGTGCGGGTTCCTTCGCACAGGGCAACTCAACAAAGTTGCCTATCTACGCTGACCTTGGCGGCGGCGTGCTTAAGAGTGACGGAACATATGCGACATCGTTTCCCGCTACTGTGACACTTGCAGGCCAGTGGGCAGACATCCGCTTGTGGCGTGCTCCGTTCAGTGTAACCGAGTATCCCGCGTTCCGTGTGCGTTTGCAGCGTGGTTTCGAGGATGAAGGCATTCTTCAACTTTTTGCCCGCAACGACTACGAGGCAGGCCAGTATGGCGGTCCATACATTCCCTTCGGTTCTAATGTTGTGAAGATTGAGGGCGACTTCGTTGACTTCGATGAGGACGGAACCTATGATGACGACCCCGTGATTACTGAGTTTGCCATTCAGTACACTCATTCTGATGGCAACATAACGTTCACTGTTCGTGATGCAGTTATCTATGATGAGGATGGCAACGAGATTCCTTCGCGCAACATAAAGAACGACAGCTGGAAACCATCGGACACTTGGGTAGAGCCAGATCCTGTGTATGATGCCAGCGTGAAGTTTGAACATAAGGGCGTAGTTGGTCCTTACAGTTACCCTGTGACACGCGGCAAGGGACACGTTTATAAGTTCAAGACCGCAGCTCCTATTCCTGAGGGATTCACACTGATATGCGTTCTAGACGATGGTGACTATACAACATTGGTTTATCCAGTGCCCGCAGGTGTGACAGAGTACACTTCGCCAGCAATCACCGAGGACTATATGCGACTCTATCTGGAGTTTGAGGGCGACTATCCAACGACTGTTCACTTCACAGAAATATCCTATCAAGAGACCACTGCTACAGGCATAGAAAGCATCTTGAAAGATGCTGGCGTGCAGAAGCGTGAGTATTTCTCTCCTTCAGGAATGCTTCTTGACAGTCCTGCAAAGGGAATCAACATCGTGCGCGACCAAATGGAAGATGGTACGGTGCGCACTCATAAAATCATGAATTAACTAAAAATATATAATTTATAGCATGAAAAAATTACTTTTATCAACAATCGTGATGTCATTCTTCTGCGCTGGTGCTTTTGCGCAGGACATCCCATTGGTCTATGACGTGGAGAACACCGCGGCAGCAAACCCCGACCCAGTGTTCCCTACATTCTCTGAACTGCCCAAGTGCGAGCCTCTCACCGACCCGTTCGCATTCTCTGACGGCAGCGGTCGTGCCACTTCTTTTAGCCAGTGGTCGAAACGCCGCGGCGAAATCAAGCGTGAGATTGAACATTATGAAATCGGCGACAAGCCAGCAGTAAGTCTTGATGACATCGAGGCTTCTATGGACGGAAACAAACTTACTGTTGTTGTAACCGTAAACGGCAAGTCTCTGACTCTGACTTCAACCATCAATTATCCTGCAGGTGGAACAGCGCCCTATCCATTGATGATAGGTGCCAGCAACAACTCGCTGCCAGGCTCGTTGCTCTCAAGCCGAAACATTGCGACAATGAACTTCACCGAGAGTCAGGTGAACGGCTATTCACAAATGGGTGGCAGCGGTTCGCGTGGCACTTATCCATTTGACAACCTCTATCCTGACCTCATTGACAACGGTGCCTATAGTGAGTGGGCATGGGGTTTCAGCCGTCTGCTCGACGGACTCCAGAAACTTGGTCCAGAGGTTACTAAGATAGATATGAACCACATCGGAGTTACCGGATGTTCTTATGCCGGCAAGATGGCTCTCTTCTGTGGCGCCTTTGACGAGCGTGTGGCACTTACTATAGCACAGGAGCCAGGTGGCGGCGGTGCTGCTGCATGGCGTGTCACTCGCGTTCACAATCGTGATTATAAGAAAGAAGACTCTTGGGAAGGTCTCGACAACACCGACTATCACTGGTTTATGGAAAGTCTGAGAAACACATTCGGTGAGGATAAGACCTTCTATCTTCCTTACGACCATCACGAACTGGCTGCTATGTGCTGCCCACGTGCACTCCTTATGCTTGGCAATCCTGACTATAAGTGGCTTGCAGACGGTTCTGGCTATGTTTCGATGGAAGGTGCTCGCAAGGTGTGGGAGCAGTATGGCATTCAGGATCGTTGCGGTTACTCTATCGTGGCAGGTCATGGTCACTGTTCGCTTCCTTCTTCTCAGTATCCTGAGGTCGAAGCATTCCTCGACAGATTCTTGCTTGGCTTGGATGTAAATACCGATGGTGTGACCTATGCTTCCAACTATCAGGCAGGTGGCGACCGTGCCACTCCACTTGAGGACCTCGACCAATGGATGGGATGGTGGGGCGTTACCGACACTCCTCCAGCACTTCCCGACAACCGTCCTGTTCCTGTTCGCTTCTGGAGTTATGCTGAAGATATGGCATCATCAGCCGTTACCGATTGGGTGATTGAAGAAGATGCAGCTTCTCCTTCAGGCAAATGTGCACGTGCAGCCGTGACAAACACCACAGCACCTACAGACAAATCGCAAGCACTTGCCTACACATTCAATGTGACACAGCAGCAGAACTACTACCTCTATGCTTATGTTAACTGCGCTGCTTCATCCAACGATGCTTTCTGGATTTGCGTTGACGACGGCGACCCACTTAAGTCAAATGGTAACAAGACTACAGGAGGATATGCTTGGCAGGGACTTTATGCAAAACTCGCTGCAGCCGACAAGAGCAAGTACAAGCTTAACCTTGCACCTGGCGAGCATACCGTTTACATCTATGTTAAGGAACCTGATGCAAAGGTTGCGCTCATCTGCGTCAGCAACACCGATGCTCTCAGCGACTTCAAGACCGAGGTTGCAGACATCGACCTTAGCAATATCTCTACAGGCATCAGAACAATAAACTTCGAACAACTGTATGATGACAATGCAACTTGGTATGACCTCAGCGGTCGCAAGTTGTTTGAAAAACCGGCAAACAAGGGCATTTATATAGTTAATGGTAAAAAAGTGGTTATTAAATGATGGTTATTATCAATAGTCTTTTAAAGAAAGGGTTGATTCTTTCAGCCCTTCTTTTATTACCCCTTTATGTGATGGCCGACCATTGGGTGGGTACTTGGGGAACTGCTCCACAGTTGGTGGAGTCGAACAACAATCCTCCATCTCCGGGATTGCAGAATAACTCTCTACGCCAAATCGTACAAGTATCTATTGGAGGAGAGACAGTAAGGCTGAAGCTTACTAATGAGTTCAGCGCTGGCTCTACTGAAATTAAGGCCGTGGAACTGGCACGTGCCACTACGGCAGGCAGTAACTACACCATCGACGAGTCGTCAACCGTTAGCCTTACTTTCGACGGCAACGCCTCGGTTACTATGGCTGCAGGAGCGAAAGTGACATCAGATGCTGTGGCATTCCACATGTCGCCACGCGAGAATGTTGCCATTACGATTCACTATGGCGCGGCATCCTCGACAAGCGTTTCAGGTCATCCAGGCTCGCGCACCACATCTTATCTGAAATCGGGAAACACAACAGACTTCAGCGGAGCAACAAAAACAGATCATTGGTACAACATACTGGCTCTGGAAGTGATGGCTTCTGACGAGAGTGGGGCAGTGGCAATACTCGGTAACTCGATTACTGACGGTCGCGGTTCTACAACTAACCAGCAGAACCGATGGGCAGATGTGCTCTCGCGTCGCCTCCTTGCAAATGATGAAACAAACGATGTGGCTGTGCTGAACATGGGAATTGGCGGTAACTGTGTGCTCAGCGGCGGTCTCGGTCCTACGGCAAAAGAACGCTACACGCGTGACCTTCTCTCGCAAGAGGGCGTGAAATGGATTATCCTTTTTGAGGCTGTGAACGATCTTGGCTATAGTCAGAACGGCGTGCAGACGGCTAACAGCATCATAGATGTTTACAAGGAGATAATCCGTGCGGCACATGCCAAGGGCATCTATGTCTTCGGCGGCACCATAACTCCGTTCAAGAACAGTTCTTACTACAGTTCAGCACACGAGAAAGGACGCAAGACTCTGAACGAATGGATACGCACCACGGCGATGCTCGACGGAGTGATAGACTTCGATGAGGCAGTTCGCAACCCCTCGGACACCGAGGCCTTGCAGCAGCAATATCTCTTCGAGAACGACTGGCTGCACCTGAATGCGTCGGGATACGAGGCTATGGGCAACGCCGTTGACCTTTCGTTGTTCTCTACAACAGCACCGCTGGCACCCGATGAGGAACAAGGAGGCGGCGGCGAGGAAGAGGTGTTCTCTTCAAACCTGCCCATCTTTTACATCAACACTACGGAGGCAATCAATGCTGACGAAAAGGTGAAGGGAACGATGAAGGTGATTGACAACGGCGAGGGCAACCGCAACTATTCAACTGATACAAACTACAACTACGATGGATATATTGGCATAAAGTGGCGCGGCAACAGTTCGCTCAGTTTCGAGCAGAAGAAGTACACCATAGAGACATGGGACGAAGCGGGAGAGGACATCAAAGCCTCTATTCTCGGTATGCCCGAGGAGAGCGACTGGGTGCTGTTGGCTCCGTATAACGATATCTCGCTAGTGCGTGATGTGTTCGCTTTCGACATGTGGAATCAGATGGGACACTGGGGACCGCGAACACGCATGTGCGAAGTGTTTGTAAATGGCGAGTACATGGGTGTCTATGCCTTTTGCGAAAGGATAAAACGCGACAAGAACCGTGTTGACATCTCGAAACTCAAGGAGACCGACATTGAAGGCCGTAACCTGACAGGTGGTTACATCGTTCGCGTGGATGCTTTCGACGAGGAGGATGAAACGTTCGAGTCGTCTGTACCTGGAATACAGACAAGTCAATGGCCTTGGGGTGGCGGAAGCAATACAGGAACCGTGACTTGGACCATATACTACCCGAAGAAGGAAGACATTCAGCCAGAGCAGAAAGCCTATATCAAAGGCTTTATTGACAATATGGAAAGTTCCTTTCAGCAGAGCAACTACACCGACCCTGACGAGGGTTACGCTAAATGGATAGATGTGCCTTCGTTTGTCGATTATTTCATTCATACCGAACTTAGTCTTAATGCCGACGGTTTCAAGCGAAGCAGTTACTTTTATAAGGCAAAGGACGCTTCCGATGGTACACAGGCAAAGTTGGTGGCAGGTCCGGTGTGGGATTATAACCTTGCTTATGGCAACTGCAACTTCTGTAATGCCAACAACGTTAATGCCTGGGTGTATAACGGATGCGAGACAAACCCTACGCCTGTGTTTTGGAAGAAGCTGACGCAAGACCCTAACTTCATGGCGGCTGTTAAGGAACGCTACGCTCAGTTGCGAGGGACCATACTCAGCGAAGAGCGCATCAACGATTTCTTCGACTCTTACGCCGAATTGCTTGATGAGGCAAAAGACCGCCACTATGCAAAGTACGACGATCTGTTCTCCTCTGGCGACAACGGCGGAGGTTGGTGGGGATGGGGCGGAAGCACCAGTCCTATCGCATACTTCGCGGCATATTTCGTGGAGTCTTACGAGGAAGAGATTGCTACGGTGAAGAACTGGTTTAGCCAGCGACTTGCCTTTCTCGACCAAAACTGGGGCTATGAACCCACCGCAATATCCAAGCCGCAAGGCTATTTCGATATCAATGTGAAGGCCGATGGCGGCAAAATAGAGGTGAATGCCGACCGCGACCTGCTGCAAGTGGAGGTGTACTCGCTTGCGGGAAACCTTCTTGAGAAGGAAACTTCACCTAAAGGGAAGGCAAAGTTCATGATGAACATGCCCTCCAACCAGCATAAGCCGATGCTCGTGGTGTGCTATGCTGCCGACGGCTCGTACATCACTTATAAGATAATGGAAAAGTAATATAACTCAGATTACCGTTTATTGACCACGAATTTCCAGCGAAAATGCTGCTTAATTCGTGGTCATTTTTCGCCTCAGAAACACCCCTTTTTAATGCCATTTGTATCTGTCTGGTTTTCAATATGATACAAATGGGGTGACAAAGTTAATAAGATTGTTGAACAAAGTTAATAACTTTGTCTCCTCACTTGTGCCTTTTGACATTGCCATTAGGCATCAATGACCACCTCACTAATGGCTTTTGGGAATGTCATAGATATAAAAATGGCGAAAAAAAGATTTGATTTTGTGCGGGTAATTATATTTTTTCGTATATTTGCAAGCGATATGAAAACTAAACAATGAATAGATTATGAAAACAAGACGTACACTTACATGCATACTGTTGATAATGGGAGCGATTATTCTTTGCGCCCCATCGGTTAATGCTCAAAGTAAAAGCGTAAAGAGCAAACCCCGTGCAACAAAGACGAAAGTTGTTGTTCCGAAGCAGCAACGACCCGCAACTCCATCGCCTGTAGAGACAAAGGAACGCACGATTAAGGACTTGCTCTACTTCCCCTACAGTTGCCTTCCTGCCGATGTAAGCAACGCAGAGGAAGCGCAAAACATGCTTACAAACTACTTCGGAAGTTGTGAGAGAGTGGATAACATATACTATGGACTCCATAGAAACGACTCTTTTGACTACACTTACCGTGGAGTGCCCATTGGTTTGACCTTCTACGACTGGTTCGACAACCGCCAATGGTATCATTTCTACTTTGACACTATGGCTGAGGCAATGAAGTTTTATAATGCTTTGGCTGTTGACCTGAAGGGCGTAGGCATACCGATGACAAAAGACAAAGCCTATGGTGGCGTGTCAAATCGCAGCCGTAGCTTGCAGTATTTCAAGAGTGTTTACATCTTCCCTCCGATGATTGTGAAGGAAGCCGATGCTGCCAATATCCACCGCGCCGATGTAGTTGGCAAATATCAAGTGGAGTTTGGAGTGTATAAAAAGAAATAAATTGCAGGACGGATAAAAGAGTTAGGGAGTTAAGACATGACACGATGTCTTAACTCCCTAATTCTTTGACTCTGTTTAAAATGTCCTTATATTTAAAGAGTGATTTCCACTCCCAGTCCCAATACACGGTTGCTGCGGGTAAAGGAGTCGCCCACGATTGTTGCGCCAGTAGTTTGGTCTGCCTGACTCACGCGGTCGTAGTCCTCATAGTTTGTCTGGAAATATGCGATTGATGCCTTTACGGTATTGTTGAACTTATAAGTCATACCAAAACCATAGCTGTATGAGTTAACAACAAAAGACATGTCGTTCATGTACTCGTCAGTAAGCTGATAGCGTGTCAACTGTCCGCCTGCTGAGATATTTATTTTGTCGGTAATGTCCCACTCTGCACCTGCCAGATATTCGTTTGTGCCTCCGTCGAGAAGTTTCTCGTTGTGGTTATACCAATGAGCGTCTGTGTCGAAGTAGTGATGATAACCGATGTTGAGGTTCACGCCTGGTGCTACTGTCCATTGTACGCCAGCAGCGAGCAAAGCGGGAGCGTCCTCGTCCACCTTTGTTCCATCTTGGAACTTGTTTACAGCCTCAATCTCCATTGCCTTCTCAAGAGTGGAGTTGTTCTTCATCTTCATCTGAGTGTTAAACTCATACTTTGCAGCAAAGTTGAAGTTACCTACACGCCAGTCAATACCCAGTATCGGAGCGATGCCAAAGCCTTCCTGATTGCTCATAAGGTTAACGCCCTGTGAGTATTTTTCGAGAGAGCCCAGTTGCTCCAGCGCAGCCTGTCCCTTCGCTTTAGCTGCTGCTGCCTGCTCAGGAGTAATCATTCCTGCTTCGGCTGCCATATCTGCCTGCCACATCTGCTTGTTGATGTCAGTTGTTGCCGAAGAGAGGAAGCTACCGAAGTCAACATATGTGTCTTGCGCCATCTTCACCTGTATATTGCTCATGCGTGCCTTGTAAGAAGCATTGCCGTAGAGTGCGCGCAAACCTCCATAAACCGAGAGGTTAGGAGTAATCTTATAGGCTGCACCCAGTTGGAAACCGAAGTAATATTGACGTCCACGCATGTATGCGTTGCAGTCGTATCCCTGAACGCCCAGCGGTTCGAGTTGCTTGCTTATCATTGCCACAGCACTCTCGAAAGAGCCGAGTCCGTTTTCAAACTCGCACACGCCGCCACCGCCAGGTATAGAGAAGTTGAACTGTAGGCTCCATTTGCCCTTATTCCATGCTGCTTGTATGGATGGGATTACGGGTGCGTCGGCAATTCCCTCGAAAACCTTTGTGGCGCTGTCGTTCTTCTTTCCCAAGAGGAACAGCGGATTTGTAGAAGTGATGGTTCGTGTTTGGTGGGCATACTGCCAGTTGATTGCGAGGTGGAATCCCTCTGGCATGAAAATCACTCCAGCAGGGTTGCTGTAAACACCGTCAAGACCTATCGCTGCATCACGTGCAGGATTCTTTAGAAAAGCAACACTCTGGTTTGTGTTTGTAAGGATGCCACCGGCAAATGCGCTGCTTGCAATTGCAAACAACATTGAAAGAACAATAAATCTAAATTTAATCATCTTAAACAATCTTTGTAAAAAACGGCTGCAAAGTTACATCTATTGTTCAAAAATATTAAATATTATAGCCTCCGCCTAACACTTTTTAACTATATTTTTGCACATTTCTGCACAAAATGCGCAATTTGTGCAATGAAAAGTGTAAAGTTTAGAGTGGAGAGTTATGATTACTTTTCACTCAAATACTCATTGAGTTATGTAAAAAGCTGTAGTCAAAACTCTCCACTCTAAACGCTTCGCTCTCTGCTATGAAAGATTCTCTTTCTTCAGTTCAGGGTAAACGATTCGCGTGTGATAAATAGCCTTAAGACGTTCTATGAGCACCTGCTTTGAGAGGCGGATGTCATGGAATGTGATGGGGCAGTCGTGGAATAATCCGTCTGCCACCTGTGAGTCTATAATCTTATTCACCAGGTTAGCAATGCTTTCCTCCGTGTATTCTTGTAGCGAATGAGATGCTGCCTCAACGCCGTCAGCCATCATCAGGATTGCCTGTTCTCGTGTGAAGGGGTTTGGTCCTGGATAGGTGAACAACATCTCGTCTATAGGCTCGTCGGGATGCTCGTTCTTATAAGAGATGTAGAAGAACTTTGTCTTTCCTGCCCCGTGGTGAGTGCTGATGAAGTCCTTTATCTCTGTTGGCAGGTTGTCTTGCTCAGCCAGTTTCAGTCCCTCGGTAACATGACTTATTATTATCTGTGCCGCCTCTATGCGCGACATATTGTCCAGAGGGTTCACTCCTCCCGCCTGGTTCTCTGTAAAGAATGCGGGGTTAGCCATCTTTCCGATGTCGTGGTAGAGCGCTCCTGTACGCACAAGTTGTGCTTTTGCTCCGATGCGGTCTGCTATCTGAGCCGCGAGATTGCTGACGGTTATGGAGTGCTGGAAAGTACCAGGTGCAACCTCACTTAGCCTGCGGAGCATTTCTTTCGATGTGTTTGAGAGTTCAACGAGAGTGACTGCGCTAGTGTATCCAAACACCTTCTCTATGATATACATAAGAGGATAAGCAAAGAGCAGCATCACACCATTCATAGTGAAGTAGCGCCACATGCTCATGTCTATGTCGTCGAACGTCTTCTCTTGCATTAACTGTAAAGCAAGATATATGAGGCACATTGCCACAGAAACAAATACTGCTGCACGTATTATCTGCGCGCGCTGAGTCAGTTCGCGCATTGAGTAGATGGCCGCGAGACCTGCCACCAGTTGAATGATGATGAACTCGTACTGATATTTTACTGCTGCGGCGCAGATGAGCACCATAGTGACATGTGCAATGAATGCTGTGCGAGAGTCCATAAACACCCTAACGAACATGGGTGTTATGGCCAGCGGCAGTACATAGACGTTTAGCACGGTGTGACGCATCATCAGAGACACAATCACCGGGAATATCGTTATCAGCGTATAGACCATAGCGATGCTTCGAGGGCTGTGGAAATAGTCCTTTCTGAACATGCCGAGATAGAGTGTGAACAGGAAAACAAGCATCGAGACATATATTATTTGCCCGATGACTGTCGATGTTATCTCTTGCTTTCCTGCCTGACGTCGTTGCATCTCGCGCTCAAAAGAACTGAGCACTAGAGCGTCATGCTCGTCAACGATGTCTCCTCGCTCGATGACTTTCTGTCCGCTTATCACCATTCCGCTTGCTACTGTTACCGCACTTAACAGGTCGTTGCGTTCTGTCTCGCTGCGATGGTTGTCATAGATTAGGTTAGGCACGATGTATTTGTTCAGGTTCGCCTTCTGCAACAGTTGTTTGTAAGGAACTATTCGCGCGTCCATGAACAAGTGTTCGTATGCTGCCATTCCGCTATAAATATCCCTTGCGCCAATGCTTTGCGCTGTCTTGCCGTTCACGAGGCGCACCATCTTGGTTGTGTCCTTGAAATTCTCCGAATACTCGTGGGTGTTCATCACGCCCGCTTTGTATATTTGGCTGAGATTTTGCTTCAGCACCCATATCACGTTCGACGGCACTCCGGCAATGCCTTCGGCAAAGTCGTGATCGAATTTCTTTATTTCTGCCTGTCCGATGCTGTCGTTATAATTATAGTAAGGTTCGAAGCGGTTCAGTATACTGTCCTTTTCTGCCTTTATGGTCTCCTCGGTCTTGTAGATGGGGAAGTCAAACTTCGCAATAAACGAGCCATACATCCAAGGTTTGCCCACGTCATACTGCAACTGCGTTCCGCTGTCTTTAGGAAGGAACCATACTATTATGGTGACAATGGTGATAACCAGTGCCAGACGAGTGAAAGTGTTGCGCCAGAAGTGGGCTTCTCTATTATTAAATAGGTCCATTTTTCTCTCTTTGTTGTTATTACTCTGCGAAAATACAAAAAAATATCGTATAATTGAAAAAAAAAGCGTAATTTTGCACGGAAAAATAATTGGAAGGGAATTCATAAGGAGAATTTGACTTGGAGTTAAAGGAGTTAAGGAGTCATAACTCCAGCAAGGAATGATCCATCCCTTTAAGAGAAACTAACAAAGAAATGTCAGAAAGAAGAGTGAGGGTGCGTTTCGCACCAAGCCCTACAGGTGCGTTGCACATTGGCGGCGTGCGTACGGCGTTGTATAATTATCTTTTTGCTCGTCAGCATGGCGGCGATTTTGTTTTCCGTATTGAAGATACAGACAGCAGCAGGTTTGTTCCTGGTGCTGAGGAATATATCATTGAGTCGTTCCGATGGCTCGGGCTGAAGTTTGACGAAGGAGTAAGCTTCGGCGGAGAACATGGCCCTTACCGTCAGAGCGAGCGGCGCAGTATATATAAGGAATATGTAAAGCAACTGCTTGACGCAGGCAAGGCATACATCGCTTTTGACACTCCGGAGGAACTGGAGCAGAAGCGTCAGGAGATAAAGAACTTCCAGTACGACGCCCACACACGCGGCATGATGCGTAACTCGCTCACCATGTCGAAAGAGGCTGTAGATGAACTGATAGAAGACGGACGCCAGTATGTAGTGCGCTTCAAGATAGAACCGGGTGAGGAAATCCATGTTCAAGACCTCATTCGAGGCGACGTTAAGATAAAGAGCGACATACTCGACGATAAGGTGCTTTACAAGAGCGCCGACGAACTGCCCACATATCATCTCGCTAACATCGTTGACGACCATCTAATGGAGATAACCCACGTTATCCGCGGTGAGGAGTGGCTGCCGTCGGCACCGCTTCATGTGCTGCTTTATCGTGCCTTTGGATGGGAAGACACAATGCCACAGTTCGCCCACCTGCCGTTGTTGCTGAAACCAGACGGCAAGGGAAAACTCTCGAAGCGAGATGGCGATCGCCTTGGTTTCCCTGTATTCCCGCTCGAGTGGCATGACCCCAAGACGGGAGAGATAAGCAATGGTTTCCGCGAGCAGGGTTACTTCCCCGAGGCTGTGCTCAATTTCCTTGCATTACTGGGATGGAATCCTGGCACAGAGCAAGAGATGTTCACCCTCGACGAACTCGTAGAGCAGTTCGACATAGCAAAATGCTCCAAGGCAGGAGCACGCTTTGATTATCAGAAGGGCATATGGTTCAACCATGAGTACATCCTTAAGAAGAGCGATGAAGAGATAGCAGAGCTTTTTGCCCCTATCGTTGCTGGCAATGGTGTTGAGGAATCGATGGAGCGTGTGCGTCAGGTGGTTCACATGATGAAAGACCGCGTGAACTTCGTTAAGGAGTTGTGGCCTCTGTGCTCGTTCTTCTTCATACCACCGATGGAATATGATGAGAAGACTGTTCGTAAGCGCTGGAAGGAAGACTCTCCTCGGGTTATGGCAGAACTTGCTGATGTCATTGAGGGCATCGACGACTTCTCCATCGAGAATCAGGAAAAGGTAGTCATGGCATGGGTAGAGAGCAAAGGCTATAAACTCGGTGATGTGATGAATGCTTTCCGCCTTGCACTTGTCGGTGTCGGCAAGGGTCCAGGCATGTTTGACATTACAGCGTTCCTTGGCAAGGAAGAGACATTGCGCCGCTTGCGCCGTGCCATAAAGGCAATTCCTGCCGGTGTGTGAAGAACAATTACTCAAGGCAGCGAGAGTTGCTCTACTATAGTAACACAGAATGTATAATTTAGTAATCTATCTGTATCTTTGTGGCGTCGCCATAGCCAGCATTTTCAACGAGAAAGTGCGCAAGATGTGGCGTGGCGAGCGTGAAGCTCTGAAGATACTGAGGCAGAAGGTTGACCCCAACGCGCGCTATGCGTGGTTCCATGCCGCCTCGCTTGGCGAGTTCGAGCAGGGACGCCCCATTATGGAACGTCTGCGCAAGGAGCACCCTGAATACAAGATACTGCTCACATTCTTTTCGCCCTCGGGCTATGAGGTGCGTAAGAACTATGAGGGTGCAGACATTGTGTGCTATCTTCCGCTTGACACCATAATCAACGCGCGTCGTTTCCTGCGCGCGATACGTCCCGAAGTGGCTTTCTTCATCAAGTATGAGTTCTGGTATAATTACCTGCACATACTGAAGCATCGTGGCGTGCCGGTGTATAGTGTCAGTTCAATCTTCCGTCCGAATCAGATTTTTTTCCGTTGGTATGGTAAGCAATATGGCCGCGTGTTGAAGTGCTTCACACATTTCTTCGTACAAAACCAGATAAGTAAAGATCTTCTCAGTACTATTAATATAAACAATGTGAGCATTACTGGTGATACTCGCTTCGACCGCGTCATGTCCATCAAGTCGCAGGCAAAACAACTGCCCATAGTCGAGGCATTTGTTGGGGGGACAGAGTGTCCGCCATCATCTGATACCCAGCATCCATCACCCAGTAAAGTATTCGTTGCCGGTTCTTCTTGGCCTCTTGATGAAGACATCTTTATCAAATACTTCAATGAGCATCCAGAATGGAAACTCATTATTGCCCCACATGTCATCGGTGAGGATCACTTGAAGCAGATTCTCGGTATGACAAAGCGCAAAGTAGTGCGCTATACACAGGTGGATACCAACTCTCAACTTACAACTCTCAACTCTCAACTTAGTAATGCAGACATTCTGATAATCGACTGCTTCGGCCTGCTATCCAGCATTTATCGTTATGGTGATGTGGCTTACATCGGCGGCGGTTTCGGTGTCGGTATCCACAACACTTTGGAGGCAGCTGTTTGGGATATGCCCGTCGTCTTCGGGCCCAACAATAAGAAGTTCCAAGAGGCTCAGGACTTGAAAGCCTGTGGCGGTGGATTTGAAATTGCGAACTACGAGGAGTTTGAGCAACTGATGGAGCGTTTCGCATCCGATGAGGCTTTCCTCAAAGAAAGCGGTAGCAACGCTGGTCATTTCGTGAAAGACCAGGCCGGTGCTACCGAAAAAGTCTTGGCTTCCGTCAAATTATAATTTACTATTTGACCTTTGAGGTATTGGTGGGCTGCTCTTGACTGCACCCAAACTTCAAGAAGGACCTGGCTTCAACGTCGTACGCTATGTCCTGACCATGAGCAACGAACTCCTTTGGGTACTTGATTGCTTGGTAGAGGAAGAACAGAAAACAAGACCGAAGTGTTTCAGTTGTTTCAGTTTCAATTAAAAAATAGAGGCACTATGTACATCACCAACGCCCCTCTTTCTCTTATAACTACTTAGTAGTCAATAACATATATAATATATATAGTATAATAGAAGAGCTGGTGGTTAACTTTTAAAACAACTGAAACAACTGAAACTGAAACACTTTGTTTGTTGTTGGTACATCTAAAAAGTTGATAATCAATGAAATACAATGTTTTAACCGCAAGGCATCAGCCATGTTTAAGCCATCGGAAGACACAAATAGCTGTTTTTTCTTCCCTAAAAGGCCTCAAAAGACATGCATGAGACGCTTGTTTTGATGACAATTCCTGCACTTTTCGCCATTTTTTCCAATGTTAAATTCTTGTGTTCTGATAACAAATACTTGTAGACTGATGGGGCCTAATAGTATTTAAATGGAAAAAAAGCGATTTCTTTGTAACAAATTCGCCGGAATACACGTATAAATAGATAGAAGCGTTCATCGATGACACTTTGAAAGTAAAGAAATCAATAATAAAAACAACCCAAAAGATGAAGAATTTATCTGAAACGTTTAGTCCTTTGCGGACTATGAAAAAGTGGGCCGTTTGTGCCGTGTTAGTATTCGTGTGTGCTAGTGCTAATGCTCAAAGCACGAACTTCGAGAAGTTGGCTAAGATCAAGGGTGTGGAATATACGCATGTCAGTAAGGACATGATTAAACTCGCAGCCCAGCAGGGGAAAGGCTTGCATGTGGGCGAGATGATCAACCTCGGCGATGGTGAAGGAGAGGAATTTTTCAATCAGTTCGACGACGTGAAAGTTTTCACATGCGAACAGAAAGGCAGCATCAAGAAATTCAAGAAGACAGCCTTGAATCTGCTGAAAGGCCGGCAATGGGAACCGCTGCTTGAGACGACAGGTGATGAAGGAGAAATCGTAAAGATCTATCTCTCCAAGAATGGTGAGCATTCCACCAACGTCATCATGTCAATTGAAGACGATGAGGCCAATATGGTGGTCATCGACGGCACGTTCGATTTAGCCAAAATGATACAGGAGGGCATGAAGGGTAAGGTCGAAGTGAATAACTAAAAAGCATAGAGAGATGAAAAAGTTATTGTTATCATTGGCCTTGTTGCTCTGCGTGGGCAGTTCATTCGGACAGACGGCAGAGAAACTGATGGAGAAATACAAGGCGTTCCCGGGTGCCGAGTATAAAGAGAAGACGGAAGAAGCACTCAAGGATATTATTGAGGAAGGACCTGGTGACATGAGCCAGGAAGACTTTGACTTTATCGTCAAGAATTTCAAGAAGTCAGAACAAGTGCAACTGACACTGGATGAAGCCCAGAAAGAACAACTGGACAAAGACCTCAGGGCGCTGAAAGGCTACGAGATGATCTTCACGCAGAATGATAACAAGGCGCCTGAAGAGGGAAAGAATCTCGTGCAGAACATGCTCAACCAGGCGTTCAGCCCCAGTTACCAGATTCGTGCATACGCCAAGATGAAAGGTAACATCCTTACCGGAACCCTCCTCCGTTTGGACATGTGGGGCAAGGTGGTACTTTCCTACACGGTGATCGGCGGAAAAGAACACCTGGAACTCCGTTCTTTGGATGAGGCCAAGGAATATATGGAGAAAAACAGCTTCCACTTCAACCATGAAACGTGGGTGGTTGGCAAGCGCGTGAAAGAGAAATACCCCAATACCGACAAAAAGGTGGTTATTGAATATACGGACGAGCCGAAAAAATAACTGAATGGACGCACCGGAGTTCAAGCAGCGGTTCATGCCCCACTACAGGTTGCTCTATCGGGTGGCTTTCCACCTGACGGGCAATGCGCAGGATGCCGAAGACCTGCTTCAGGACTTGTACCTGAAGCTATGGCAGAAGCGCGACGACCTGCCTGACGAGGCCATGAGGGATGCTTATCTCGTGACCATGATGCGAAACCTGTTCCTCGACCAGCAGCGATTGAAACGGCTTGACGCCTCGGCTGAACTGAAGAATGGCGACGACCCGCCCGACGAACGGAGCCTAGACCACCAGATAGATGCGAAAGACGAGGTCAGGCAACTGGAAGGACTCATCAGAGAACTATCCGAAAGAGACGCCAAAATCATCCAGATGCACATGGTGGACGACCGCTCCTACGAAGAGATAGAGCGCGACACCGGACTCTCGCAAGGCAATATCCGCATCATCGTGATGCGAACGAAAAAGAAGCTTAAAGAACAATTTGATAAAATCACGAAGACATGGACGAACTGAATCTGAAAACGTTGGAACAAATCCCCATACCGGAAGGTTTGGAGGAACGACTATCGGCCAAGATTGACGAATGGGAGCGTGAGGAGAAAAAGCCCAGACGCCGCATCAGCGTGCTGCGCTACGTGGCTGCCGCTGCCTGCTTCGCCCTTGTCTTTGGCGTGGGATATCATCTGATGAACAAAAATGAGAACACGAACTTGGCCGAACAGGACACTTACCAAGACCCTGTAAAGGCACAACAGGAGGCCGAACGTGCGCTTAATATGCTGGCCATGAACCTGAACAAGGGCATGGGACATCTGGAAAAGGCAAAAGCCCTGAGTGACAAGACGGAACGATCTTTCTATGAGAAACTAAAAGTAATGAAATAACATGAAACAGATTATCATAAAAACCCTGCTCGGCATAGTGGTCGCCTTATGCAGCCTCAACGCTAATGCCCAAGTGAAGGCATTCGAGAAATATGCCGACACGAAGAACGTGACTTATGTGTACATCTCGAAATACATGCTTGGAATGGCGGGTAAGAACGCCACGCCCTCGGTGCCTGGCGTAGACATCAAGACTCTGGCCGGCAAACTGACTGGCATTCAGATTGTTAGTACCGAGAACAAAGCCGCTCAAGCGAAACTGAAGAACGACGCCAAGTCCATTATGGCAAAAGACAAGTACGAGTTGCTGATGCAAATGAAAGAGGACGACAGCAAGGTGAACATTTACCATCATATAGCCAAACAGCAGTCTGCCGTTGTCATGCAGGTGGAAGACAATGAAGAACTAACGCTGATGATATTCTCGGGCAAGTTCACACTTGACGATGTGATGAAGATGGCGCAATAAACATTGATAGGGCTCCCGCAGGTAGGAAGTTTCACTTCTGCCGACAGTTATTTGTTCTTCTTGTCGGAGAGATACATTCCTAATAAAATCAGAGCGGAACCAATGATGAAATAAGGCGTTATCTGCTCGCCGAGAATCCACCATGCAAAGACTATTGTGGCGATAGGGTTAAAGTATACCCAGTTTGTTGCGACCATCGGACCGAGTTTCGCCATGCACCAGTTCCATGTAAGGAAGCAAACCATCGATGCAATACATCCAAGGAACAGCAGGTTGCTAAGTACCTGTGGTTGCAACAGAACGTCTATAGGAGGAAATCCTGGCTTTATAATATAATAAGGTATAATGGTGATGAGACCGTAGAAGAACACCTTGCGTGTTGTAAACAGAGTGGGATAGCGCTCGGTCATAGGTTTCATCAGTAAAGAATAAACTGCCCAGCAAAGGCAGGCGGCAAAGGCGAGAGAATCGCCTGCGGGGTTCAAATGAAGCACAAAACGCCCGTTGAGCACCACTATCGCCATTCCGATGAATGCCAACAAAGAGCCTGTTATCTGTATCTTGCTGAACCTCTCACTCTTATACACGGCGGCAAGGAGCAGCATAGCGAAGAGCGGGCATGAGCAGACGATGAGCGAGGTGTTGGTGGCCGTAGTATATAACATTGCCGCGTTTTCTGTGAGAAAATACAGAGAACCGCCGGTAACGCCCAATGCCACCATCGTCAGTTCGTCTTTCCAGTTGTCAGCAAACCATCTGTACTTATGTTTACGCACTCTTATGAGCGAGAATGCCAGCAGCATGACGTAAGCAATAAGGAAGCGGATGGTGAATATCTGCGCTGGTGACAATTCGTTCTGTATCAGCAGTTTAGTCCACACGAAAGTTGTTCCCCATATGGCTACGGTGACGAAGGCTACAAAATGATATATCAGATTGCTCTCTCGGTTCATGCTGCAAAAGTAGTTTAAAGTTGTGAGACAGCAAAGTTTTTCTACAAAAAAGAAGAGGAATTATATATTGTTTGCCCACTTATGTCCTTTTACCTCGCCACTTATGTCTCCTTACACCTCCATTGATGCCCTTTTGGAACGTCAAAGGTATACATTTGGCGTGTCAAAGATATACCTTTCGTATGGTGTTTAGGTAAAAGTAGAAGACAGGTAGAGGTAAAGTAGAAGATAAGTAGAGGCAAAAATGTTGCTAAGCAGTTAATTTACAACCATATATCGTAATTTTGGTAGAACTAGTATGACTAATGTTGATTCTTCGATGCGAATCATATATGGTCGCAAAAAAAGCCCACAGAGGGAAAACCGCTGCGAGCTAGGTAAAAAGCGTGGGAGGTCAGTAATACCATTAACCGTAGCCTCCCGCCATGAAAGGGATTGTTTATTGATTGTGTTGGTTTCTTTTTGTGGGTCCTTTGTCTTTCAGTTAAGACCCTGCCATTTGTTTAAATTGGTGTTTTAGAGTTTTTTTAATCTAATTGTCAGTGCATTGGTGTTTTGTCTTCTAAATGCTGAAAAGGAGATAGAGCGATATTGAGAATAGCAGCGTTGCTGCTGTGCATAGAATACTGATGTGGTTCAGGTCCTCTTTCATCCACTCTTGAAGTCGTTTTTCTTTTTTCAGTTCCATATAGTATTGATTTTAATTTTCTTTTAAATGAAGGTTTTTTTATTATGACAGGCATGCTGTCTTTTGTTTTACGAGTGCAAAGATAAGGCCCGTTTCTCCATGCTACAATAATTCGTGCGTTTTTTACAGTCATTAGTTGCGACAACAGACATTATTTGCGACAATTCGGGGCTGTGGGTTTGAATATTGTCGCACAGAAAAGAATATATTTAGATACTCATGTCTTGCATGCATGGGGATTTTTTTATAACTTTGCCCTCAACTAAAAACCATTACTTACAGATGCAACATTTAAGCAAAGGATATAACATCGACGAGAAATACATAGTGGCGATGTTCTTGAAGGAGGGAATGTATAACGAGAACTATCGTGTGCTTGACCGTGATGGCAAGTCGTTCTTCATGAAACTCTATGACATTGAGCGTGTGCCAGGAGCTCTGCGCGATGCCCAGCATGGTGTTAAGGAAGTTGCGGTTTACCATCAGTTGAATAGTAGCAGCGTGCCCACACTTTGTGACGAAGGCATGTTGAAACTGGAAGGACAGCAGTTCTATTATCTAATAACAGAATATTTCGGCGGCGAACTGCTATCAGAAGTCATTGCAAGGAAGAAGACTCTAAGTTCGGATGAGGCATTGCAATATACCCTCGCCATCGCGGAGGGGCTCAAGGAGATGCATGCTGCAGGATTCGCACATAACGATATTACGCCTAGGAACATCATATTCTCGGAGGTGGCGGCAGATGCAAAGGCAAAGATTATCGACCTTGGACATGCCTCGGAACCCATAAAGACATCGCCGCCATTCATAACCAATGACCTGGAAGCGTTTTATCGTGCGCCAGAGACTTTTCATGATGTGTTCACTTTCGCTGGCGATGTGTTCTCGCTTGCGGCTGTGGCATACGCCATGCTCACAGGCAAGGCACCTTGGGAGTATGAAATAAAGAATCCTGAAGACACGGAGAAAATACAGATGACGCTGAGCGCAAAGCGCACTATGACCCCGCTTTCGTTCCCCGACTCTCAACACCCAATCTGTGCTGCAGTTGTGAAAGCGCTGAAGGCTTCGGAGAAGAAACGCATGTCGCTGGAGCAGTTTGTCAATGCCATTCAGGGCAAGGAAGAACCGAAGGATGCACAAACGCAGAGTGCAGATCGCCCACAAGACGAGTCAACAGAGCAGGCGAGCGACCCTCAGATGCAAATATCTGTTGAGGCAGAACGGCGCAAGGGCAACGGCTTCAAGGACGTGGCAGGGATGAGCGAACTGAAGAAAATGGTGCAGGAGAAGATAATCTTTGTGCTTAAGAATAAAGACCTTGCAGAGAAATACCGCTTGACGCCTCCAAACGGAATGTTGCTTTATGGTCCTCCGGGCTGCGGAAAGACATTTTTTGCAGAGAAGTTCGCGGAAGAGTCAGGCTTTAATTTCATGAACGTGAAGTCGAGCGACCTCGGAAGTACATATATCCACGGCACTCAGGGGAAGATTGCCGAACTCTTCAAAAAGGCAGAGAAGAATCCGCCAACGGTGATATGCTTTGATGAGTTCGATGCGCTGGTGCCTAATCGTAGTGGTGTGGATAACCAAAGTCTGTCGAGCGAGGTAAACGAGTTCCTGTCACAACTAAACAACTGTTCGCAACGAGGCATCTTCGTCATCTGCACCAGTAACCGCCCCGACAAGATTGATCCGGCGGTGCTGCGCACAGGCCGCATTGATAAACTTGTATATGTTCCGATGCCTGATGAAGAGGCGCGCCGCGAGATGTTCCGACTGCACCTTAAAGACCGCCCTTGCGAGAACATCGACTACGACCGTTTGGCTAAACTGACGGAGAATTATATTTCAAGTGACATCTCGTTCATCGTGAACGACTCCGCTATCACAGCGGCCCTCTCCGACAAACCTATAACTCAGGAGATAATGGAGAACTGCATCCGATGCAACCGTCCGTCGGTAAGTGCCGACACTCTGAAATCTTACGAGAGGATGCAGGAAAAGTTCGGTGAAACGGGTGTAAGCAGCCAACGACCGCACATTGGATTTAAGTAACTTATATATATAAAAGGGAAACATTATGGCTAAAATGGAAGAAATCATCAACTACCTTCAAAACGAGGGACTGATGCCGAAAAAAGACGAAGACGGCGATATCGTCTTCAAGTATCAAATGAAGAACTTCATCATCTTCGACACAACAGATGATGAACAGTATCTGCAGATTGCATTGCCTGGAATCTATGATGTTACAGAGGAAAATCTCGTTGAGGTGCTGGCAGCCTGCAATTCCGTAAACCGCGGGATTAAGGTGGCAAAGGTCATCATTACAGGCGACAACAAGAGTGTTTGGGTGGTTTATGAGTCAATGTTGGATACCACACCTGTCTACGATGACATCGTTCCCCGCTCACTCGAAATTCTCATGGCTGCCCAGAAAAGTTTCTACGAGACAATAAGTAATTAATGGAGAACGGAGAGTGGAGAAGGGAGATCTGTGATTACAACTTGTTGCTTGCTCAACGGGAAAGTTTAAAAAAGGCAATCATAACTCTCCATTCTCCACTCTCAGCTATTCGTTATATCAAAGGTACCACTTCATGTACTCCACATAGTGGGCGGCATTGTCGGTTTGACCTGGCTTTGCCATCTTGATGAACTTTGCAGGCACACCGCCCCAAATCTCGCCAGCACCGATCTTTGTTCCTCCAACTACCAGAGCACCGGCAGCAACTATTGAACCTTCTCCCACCTCGCAATGGTCAAGCAGAGTGCTTCCCATTCCAATTAAGGCGTGGTCGTGTATGGTGCATGCATGAACAGTGGCGTTATGTCCTATTGTAACATCGTTGCCTATGTGCAAAGGACCTGTGAAGCGTGTGGTGTGGAGACATGCTCCGTCTTGAACGTTGGTGCGGTTGCCGATGGTAATCGGTGCCACATCGCCACGCACCACAGCATTGAACCATATAGAACACTCATCGCCCATAGTGACTTCGCCCACGATAGTGGCGTTTTCACTAAAATAACAGTCCTTGCCCCACACGGGTTTCAGACCGTTCACTTCTTTTATCAAAGCCATATTCTTTGGGTTACATTAGAAAAAATGAGGGAATGAAAAGACTCACTCCCTCATTTTCCTCATTATCTTTTATTCTTAAAGGTTCGGGTTAATCTTGTTCCATTCTGCCACAGGAGGAACGATGTTCAGAGTAACAAGCTCGTCACGCATCTTGCACAGGTGCTCGTAGCTTGCATCAAGCTTAGCGTTCTCTTCTGGGGTTCCTTCAGGAACTTCAAACTTAGCGCCCTCAGCAGTCATGGTGGTCTTCATTGCCATCATGATGTGGTCGTATTTGTCGGTCTTAACGTATGTTCCTACAGGGAAACGGAATGGCTCACCGCCCATAGCAGCGCGTATCATCTCAACAGAGAGATAAGCAGGGCTCTGGAATGAGCTGCGTCCGCGAAGCTCGATAATCTTTGCACCGCCCTTAGTAACGTCGGTCTTCATCTGCTCCCACTCAGCCTCTGGGAACTCGTCGGTGCCGATGATATCGGTCAGTTTGCGGCCGGCAATTTCTACATGGCTGCCGAACACAGCCATCTGCTCGCCGTGTCCACCGTATGTAGCACAACCTGTAATCTCGTCCTGCATTACATTGAACTTCTTTGCAAGTGCGCTCTGCAGACGTGTGGTGTCAAGAGCTGCAAGAGTGGTAACCTGACCTGGTTTCAGACCAGAGTAGAGCAGAGTTACAAGACCTGTAAGGTCAGCAGGGTTGAAGATGATAACCACGTGCTTTACATCTGGGCAATACTTTTGGATGTTCTGTCCCAGTTCCTCTGCAATCTTACAGTTGCCAGCGAGCAAGTCCTCGCGTGTCATACCAGCCTTACGTGGAGCGCCGCCTGAAGAAATGATGTACTTTGCATTCTTGAAAGCCTCCTCAGCGTCTGTGGTGGCAGTGATCTTCACATTGCCGAAACCGCTCTGGCGCATTTCCTCAGCCACACCTTCCGGTGAGAATACGTCATAGAGACAGATGTCATTTGTCAGACCCATCATCAGGGCGGTCTGAACCATGTTAGAACCAATCATACCGGCTGCGCCGACGATTGTAAGTTTCTCGTTTGTTAAAAATGCCATAACTTGTGTTTTTATAATGTTATATGTTTCTCTGCTGCAAAGATACGAAAAAAAGAGTCACAAGCAACTCTTTTAAATATTAATCTTAGTTAATCACACGAAAAACTGTTTATTTATTTCTACCTTTGTAATCTCGAAATGACAAAAAGGCAATATTATGGATGTTAACCAACGACTAACCTATCTCAGGGAACTGATGCAGCGCGAACGACTCGGCGCGTTCATATTCCCAAGTACCGATCCTCACAATAGTGAATATGTGGCCGATCACTGGAAATGCCGTGAGTGGATTTCTGGTTTCAATGGTTCGGCAGGAACTGCAGTGGTGACAATGTCCAGCGCTGCGTTGTGGACAGACAGCCGATACTTCATTGCAGCGGCAGACCAGCTGAAGGGCACCGAATACCAACTAATGAAAGACGGTGTCGACGGAACGCCTACGATAGCGCAATGGCTGGGACAGCAACTGCAGACAACCACCAATAACACCCAACGTGCTGACTCCACCGAAGTCGCCATTGACGGCAGCGTTGTGAGCGCGGCAGCAGTGGAACGTCTCATCGCAGAACTTCGACGCGAAGGTGGATTGACTCTCCGCACAAATCTCGATCCTATGAGCCAAATATGGACAGGACGTCCTTCCATACCTGTGAATCCTGTGGAACTGCAACCGCAGGAATACGCAGGAAAGTCGGCGCACGAGAAACTCGACGACATTCGCAAGGCTTTGCGCAAGGAACATGCAGATGGCATGCTTGTGGCTGCTCTTGACGACATCGCATGGGCGCTGAACTTGCGCGGTAGCGACGTTCACTGCAATCCTGTGTTTGTGTCTTACTTGCTCATCGATACCAAGAAAGTCACTCTTTTCATAAATCAACAGAAACTATCGCCCGCGATAATTGACTATCTGCGTCGTGAAGGTGTGGTCGTTGCCGATTACAATCAGGTGGGACAGGGGTTGAAGGATTATTTCGAGTATAATATACTGATTGACCCCGATGAGGTGAACTATACCTTATATAAAAAGATGGAGCGTGAAATTGTCCGCCGCCCCTCGCCGCTCCCTTTCTTAAAAGCGGTGAAAACCGAGGCTGAGATAGCGGGTTTTCACCGCGCAATGATACGTGACGGCGTGGCTATGGTGAAGTTCCTCAAGTGGTTTGGGGAAGAGATGGGAAAACCAGAAACGTCTGCTATGACAGAAATGTCTGTCAGCGAGAAACTGGAGTCGCTTCGAGCAGAACAACCATTATATCGGGGAATCTCTTTTGATACCATAGCAGGTTATCAAGAGCATGGGGCAATAGTTCATTACGAGGCTACACACGAGACAGATGTGCCGTTGAGACCTGAAGGTCTGCTGCTGCTTGACAGTGGAGCGCAATATCAAGACGGCACCACAGACATTACACGAACCATAGCTTTGGGACCTGTCACCGAAGAGCAGCGTCAAGTATACACACTTGTTCTTAAAGGGCACATTCAACTGGCTATGTTGTGCTTCCCAGACGGGGCAAGCGGCACTCAACTCGATGCATTGGCGCGCAAGGACATGTGGGCAGAGGGAATGAACTTCCTGCACGGCACTGGTCATGGCGTGGGCTCTTATCTTTGTGTGCATGAAGGACCGCAACAGATACGAATGGAGTACCGCCCAGCACGTTTTCATGCAGGAATGACCATAACCGATGAACCAGGTATTTATCTCGAGGGGCGTTTTGGTGTGCGCATTGAAAATATGTTGCTTACTGTGCCGCACAAGACAACTGAGTTTGGAAATTTCCTTAAGTTCGAGACTCTTACGCTTTGTCCTATCGACACATCGCCAATAGACGTGGCAATGCTTACCAATGACGAAATACGCTGGCTAAACGATTACCATGAGCGTGTGTATATAATTCTCTCGCCGCATCTTGACAAAGGTGAGAAGCAATGGCTTCGTAAAGTCACACAACCATTAACAACAAAATAAAAACATTATGCATAAATCATTTTTACTAATTTTGTTTGCGGTCTTTGCCTTTGTTAGCATCGCATGTTCCTGCTCTTCAGAAAAGAGTCAAAAAGAGGCTGGTGGTGCGAACATACAAACAACGGATGGGGAAAAGGCCGAGTCTTCAGACTTTACTACTTACGAGAATTCCGAGAATGGTTTTAGTATGGCATATCCACCAATATGCTATCCGCAGAATGATGATGCAGAACTCGAAAAAAGCTTCCGAGGAAAACTCTTCATAGGAGAAGGCGCTATGCTCTCTGCCCAGTGTCATGTTAAGGATAATGGTTCGGCCTACGACCAGAGTTATTTCGACATGCAGTACGAATGGGCTTCGTCGATATCAGATGGAACAGAGATTCTCAAGAATGAGAAGAGTAGCACAGAATATGTTGTGAAATCTGCAGGCAAGGAGATGGTACACAACCAGCGTGCTATCTTCAAGAATGGGAAAATATACCAAGTGGATTACTCCTATCCTGTAAGCGCGCGTGAAAAGCATGACAAGTTTGTCGATGAGGTTCTGGCATCGCTAAAGGTGAAATGATTTTCCTTCTAATCTTTAAAAACTGCTTTTTTGATGTTTAAAAATGAAAATAAAGTTTTAAAAACTTGCGTGTTCCGAAAAAATGCAGTACCTTTGCACCCGCAATTCGTGGCAGCACACGAAAACTTGGGAAATAACAGTAAGTTTAACAAATAAATTTTAAATCAAAACATGATCATCGTACCAGTTAAAGATGGTGAGAACATCGAGAGAGCACTTAAGAAGTTCAAGAGAAAGTTTGAGAAGACAGGCGTGGTTAAAGAACTGCGTGCACGTCAGCAATACAACAAACCTTCTGTGCTGAAGCGCCTCAAGATGGAGCATGCTATCTATGTACAGAAGCTCCGCGCAGCAGAGGACTAATCCTTTAGGGGCTTATAGCCGACGAAAAAGAAGTCGGAGCGGGCAGTTGTGCACGCTCCTTTTTCTGTTTATGTACCTTCTGAAACATTGATGAGTTGTTTCAAATACAAGGAATGAACACATGTCATTTGAAACGTTTATGCCTGTTTTTGATGAAGTTGCCGACATGTTAGAAAGTTTGTACATGTGGAACATTATTATGGTTTTCGCGCATGCATATAAAAAAGATGACATAAAATTTTGCGGTTCGGGGAAATATTTGTATATTCGCTGACGAAATCAAAACTGTGAAGAATGAGCATGACTGCCGAAGGCTTTTTCGAATATCTGCGCTATGAGCGTAATGCCTCGGAGCGCACGGTGGAGAAGTATTCGTGCGCATTGGGACTGTTCCGCCACTATCTTGACGACATATGTGAGGGGATGGAATGGGAGATGGTTGACCGTGACATTATCAACGACTGGATTGAACATGAGATGGAGTCGGGATGCACAGCCCGGACAGTGTGCGGCTACTTAACGGCGGCAAAGGCATTCTATAGGTTTGGGTTAAAGCGCGGGCTTGTCATGAGCGACCCTGCGCATAGTGTTGACGGTCCGAAGAAGGACAAACCGCTACCTTACTTTGTCAAAGAGAAAGACATGAACCGTCTGCTCGATGAGATAGAGTGGGGTGAAGGTATTGAAGATGTTCGCGCGCGTACAATTATATTGTTCTTCTATGAGACGGGAGTCAGAGCTGCAGAACTGATAAGTCTTGACGACTCGCAGGTGGATTTCGTGAACGGTCAGATAAAAGTGACTGGAAAGAGAAACAAACAGCGCATTGTCCCATTCGGAAACGAACTGCGCGAGACGTTGAAGACATATATTGCTAAGCGTGACGAGGAACTGCCGAGGCAGTGCGACGCTCTTTTTGTTGACAATAAAGGCATGCGGATGCGCTACGATCAGGTAAGAAAGGTGGTGTGCGACAGTCTTGGGCTCGTCACCACTATGAAGAAACGCTCGCCTCATGTGTTGCGCCACTCATTCGCCACTGCAATGCTAAACAATGAGGCCGGACTTGAGAGTGTTCAGAAGTTGCTTGGGCATGAGAGTATAGCCACTACGGAGATATACACCCATACCACCTTCGAGCAACTGAAGAAAGTATATACTAACGCCCATCCAAGGGCATAATTCTTTAACCTTTTTAAAACTGGAGGTAACTATGGAAATTAAGATTCAGTCAATCCATTTCGACGCCACCGAGCAACTGCAGGCGTTCATTCAGAAAAAAGTGGCTAAATTGGAAAAGTCGTTTGAGGATGTGAAGACCATTGAGGTGCAGCTGAAAGTGGTGAAACCAGCTACTGCAATGAATAAGCAGGCAAGTATCACGGCATCGGTTCCTGGTCAGAAACTATTCGTTGAAAAGACTTGTGACACTTTCGAGGAGAGTATAGACTTGTGCATTGATTCTATGAAGGTACAACTTACCAAATTCAAAGAAAAACTGCGCAACAGATAAAAAAATACAGAAAAAATTTTGGTGATTCAAAAAAACGTCGTATCTTTGCAGCCGTTTTAGAACAGGTCCTTTGTTAAAGGCCTTCGGCTGCAAGGATTTGCCTCTTTAGCTCAGTTGGCCAGAGCACGTGATTTGTAATCTCGGGGTCGTTGGTTCGAATCCGACAAGAGGCTCTCCAGGAGGTCGGGGGTTAACGAGGGCAGGTGAAAAACATAAAGGGTGGTTTCCAGAGCGGCCAAATGGGGCAGACTGTAAATCTGTTGTCTTTCGACTTCGGTGGTTCGAATCCATCACCACCCACATCAGTGGAAATTTTGCGGGATTTTGTTCTAGCCGGTTCCCAAAGGACGAGGCAAAGACAAAATGCCGTTATGCGGAAATAGCTCAGTTGATAGAGCACTAGCCTTCCAAGCTGGGGGTCGCGGGTTTGAGCCCCGTTTTCCGCTCAAAATGCTGTAATAGCTCAGTGGTAGAGCACTTCCTTGGTAAGGAAGAGGTCCTGAGTTCAACTCTCAGTTACAGCTCTACTGTTTTTTGTATTAACCGTGTGAAGCAGAAAATACGCGATTATTCATTAATTAAATAAATGTAAAGCTATGGCTAAAGAACAATTTGTGCGCACCAAACCGCACGTAAACATTGGTACTATCGGTCACGTTGACCATGGTAAGACTACTTTGACCGCTGCCATCACTACTGTATTGGCAAAGCAGGGTCTTTCAGAGGTTAAGTCTTTCGACCAGATTGACAACGCTCCAGAAGAGAAGGAGCGTGGTATCACCATTAACACCGCTCACGTTGAGTACGAGACAGCTAAGCGTCACTACGCTCACGTTGACTGCCCGGGACACGCCGACTAT
>OMXS01000004.1 GCA_900315095.1 uncultured Prevotellaceae bacterium
AATAAGAAATGGCAGTACGTAAATTAAAACCCGTTACTCCGGGTCAAAGACACAAGGTTATTGGCACGTTCGAGGATATTACTGCATCCGTGCCAGAGAAGTCTCTCGTATTCGGAAAACGCGCTACTGGTGGTCGAAACAACACCGGTAAGATGACAGTTCGCTATATCGGCGGCGGTCACAAGCGGAAGTATCGTCTCATCGACTTCAAGCGAGAGAAAGATGGTGTTCCAGCAACAGTAAAGACAATTGAGTACGACCCGAACCGTTCGGCTCGTATCGCTTTGCTTTTCTATGCTGATGGTGAAAAACGTTACATTATTGCTCCTAACGGACTTGAGGTAGGTGCAAAGTTGCTTTCAGGCGCAGACGCTGCTCCTGAAGTAGGCAACGCTCTTCCTCTTGCTAACATTCCTGTAGGTACGGTGGTTCATAATATTGAGCTCCGTCCAGGTCAGGGTGCTAAACTCGTTCGTTCGGCTGGTAACTTTGCTCAGCTTACTTCTCGTGAAGGCAGTTATTGTGTGATTAAGCTCCCTTCAGGCGAGACTCGCAAGATTCTCTCTGCCTGCAAGGCAACTGTAGGTGTTGTAGGCAATGCCGACCATGCACTCGAGCAGTCTGGTAAGGCTGGTCGTTCACGCTGGTTGGGTCGTCGTCCTCACAACCGCGGTGTTGTAATGAACCCACACGATCACCCAATGGGTGGTGGTGAAGGCCGCCAGAGCGGTGGACATCCACGTTCACGCAAGGGCTTGTATGCTAAGGGTCTCAAGACACGTGCACCTAAGAAGCATTCTAACAAGTACATTATTGCAAGAGCAAGTAAATAACAAAGTAAACTGAAGTAAATTATGAGTCGTTCATTAAAAAAAGGTCCATATATCAACGTGTCGCTCGAGAAGAAAGTTCTCGCAATGAATGAGAGTGGCAAGAAGACTGTCGTTAAGACATGGGCCAGAGCTTCAATGATATCCCCAGATTTCGTGGGACATACTGTTGCAGTTCATAACGGAAACAAATTTATCCCTGTTTACATTACTGAAAACATGGTGGGTCACAAGCTCGGAGAGTTTGCACCGACTCGTCGCTTCGGCGGCCATGCAGGTAATAAGAAATAATGCAGGGGCAAGAACCATTTAAAAAGGAACAATAATGGGAAAAAGAAAAAGATTAGCGGCTGAACAAAGAAAAGAAGCCCTTAAGACATTGTCTTTTGCTAAGCTGAAGGGGGTTCCCTCTTCGCCACGCAAGATGCGCTATGTCGTAGATATGGTACGCGGCATGGAAGTGAACCGTGCTCTCGGCGTACTCCGATTCTCAAAGAAGAAGGCAGCCATCGACGTTGAGAAGTTGCTCCGCTCTGCCATCACCAACTGGGAGACAAAGAACGATCGCAAGGCCGAGGACGGCGAGCTGTTCGTATCAAGAATCTTCGTTGATGAAGGCGTCACAATGAAGCGCATGCGCCCAGCACCACAGGGTCGTGGTTACCGCATTCGCAAGCGCAGCAATCACGTGACAGTATTCGTAGACACTAAACCTAACGTTGAAAATTAATAAGCAGAATGGGACAGAAAGTTAATCCAATAAGCAACCGCCTGGGCATTATCCGCGGTTGGGACTCGAACTGGTTCGGAGGCAAAAGCTTCGGTGAGAATCTGGTTGAAGACCAGCAAATCCGTAAGTATCTGAACAAGCGTCTGGAGAAGGCTATGGTTTCACGCATCGTTATCGAGCGTACTCTGAAGCTGGTGACTATCACCATCTGCACAGCCCGTCCGGGTATCGTAATAGGTAAAGGTGGTCAAGACGTTGACAAACTGAAGGAAGAGCTGAAGAAACTCTATGACAAGGAGATTCAGATCAATATCTATGAGGTGAAGAAACCTGAACTCGACGCAACAATCGTTGCTAACAACATCGCTCGCCAGGTGGAGGGTAAGATTGCTTACCGTCGCGCTATCAAGCAGGCTATCGCCAACACGATGCGCGCAGGTGCCGAAGGTATCAAGGTTCAGATCACCGGTCGTCTCAATGGCGCTGAAATGGCACGTAAGGAAATGTACAAGGAGGGTCGTACCCCGCTGCATACTTTCCGTGCTGATATCGATTACTGCCAGGCAGAGGCCCTGACAAAGGTTGGCCTGCTGGGCATCAAAGTATGGATTTGCCGTGGCGAAGTTTACGAGAAACGTGACCTCGCTCCTAACTTCTCTCAGGAGAAGAGCAACGGTGGTCGTGGTAACAATGGTGGCCGTCCCGGTGGTCGCGGTAATCGCAAGAGAAACAATAATCGTTAAATTAAGAAATCATCATGTTACAGCCAAAAAGAGTAAAATATAGAAGACCTCAAGATGGTCGTGGCAATAAAGGCAACGCCCACAGAGGTACACAGTTGGCTTTCGGCTCATTCGGCATCAAAACACTTGACGCTAAGTGGCTCGACAGTCGACAGTTAGAGGCTGCCCGCGTTGCCATCAACCGTTATATGCAGCGTGAAGGTCAGGTCTGGATCCGTATTTTCCCGGATAAACCAATCACCCGCAAGCCTGCTGATGTCCGCATGGGTAAAGGTAAGGGAGATCCCGCAGGATGGGTGGCACCGGTGACACCGGGTCGCATCCTCTTCGAAGTAGAAGGCGTTCCTTTTGAGATTGCCAAGGAGGCTCTCCGTCTCGGCGCTCAGAAACTGCCTGTTAAGACAAAGTTTGTTGTTAGACGTGATTACGATAAAAACGCTTAAGAAAGATGAAAAACAAGGAAATTAGAGAACTCGAGACCAAAGAGCTCCAAGAGCGTATCGACGCTGAGGTTGCAAAGCTCCACCAGATGAAGCTTAACCATGCCATCACTCCTTTGGAGAACCCATCTCAGATTAAGTTGGTTCGTCGTGATATCGCACGCATGAAGACAGAACTTCGCCAAAGAGAACTTAATAAATAACAATGGTCCAGATGGAAACAAGAAATTTAAGAAAAACAAGACAGGGTGTCGTTATCAGCAACAAAATGGATAAAACCATTGTTATTGCATCCAAGTTCAAGGAGAAGCACCCGATCTACGGTAAGTTTGTGCAGAAGACTAAGAAGTATCATGCACATGACGAGAATAATGAGGCAAATGTAGGCGATACAGTGCTTATCATGGAGACCCGTCCTCTGTCAAAGACAAAGAGATGGAGATTAGTTTCAATAATCGAAAAAGCTAAGTAATTATGATACAAGTTGAATCAAGACTTACAGTAGCTGACAACAGCGGCGCACGCGAGGCTCTCTGCATCCGCGTGTTGGGTGGAACCCGCCGCCGTTATGCTAGCGTGGGCGACATCATAGTAGTTGCCATCAAGAACGCTATACCTACAAGTGACGTTAAAAAGGGTGCAGTATCAAAGGCTTTGGTTGTTCGCACTAAGAAGGAAATCCGCCGTGCTGATGGCTCTTACATCCGCTTCGACGACAATGCCTGCGTGCTTCTGAACAACGCCGGCGAGCTCCGCGGCAGCCGTATCTTCGGTCCTGTAGCACGTGAGCTCCGCGCCGTGAATATGAAAGTCGTGTCTCTTGCACCTGAGGTTCTTTAATAATTTAAAAAGGTTAAATAGTAATGACTAAGTTACATATAAAGAAAGGTGATGAGGTGATCATCCTCGCTGGCAAGGACAAAGGCCAGAAGGGTAAGGTCCTCAAAGTCTTGGTTAAAGAGCAGAAGGCTATCGTGGAAGGTTGGAACATGGTTTCCAAGAGCACAAAGCCAAGCGCCAAGAACCCTCAGGGAGGCATCATCAAGATTGAGGCACCCATTCATATCTCAAATTTAAGTCTTATCGACCCTAAGAGTGGCAAGGCCACTCGCATTGCCATCAAAGTGAACGAGGATGGCAAGAAGGTTCGTATCGCTAAAAAGTCAGGGGAGGAAATCAAATAATGGATACAGCACAATTAAAGAAAGTGTATAACGAGCAGATTGCTCCGGCACTTGAGAAGCAGTTCAACTACACTTCTAAGATGCAGGTTCCTGTACTTAAGAAGATTGTTGTTAACCAGGGTCTGGGTGACGCTACTCAGGACAAGAAGATTGTTGATGTGGCCATCAATGAGATTTCTGCTATCACAGGTCAGAAGGCAGTGGCAACATATTCTAAGAAGGATATCGCCAACTTCAAGCTCCGTAAGAAGATGCCTATCGGCGTTATGGTTACTCTGCGCCGCGAGCGCATGTACGAGTTCCTTGAGAAGCTCGTGCGCGTAGCTCTTCCTCGTATCCGCGACTTCAAGGGTATCGAGAGCAAGTTTGACGGACGTGGTAACTACACACTCGGTATTCAGGAGCAGATTATCTTCCCTGAGATTAACATTGATACCATCGATCGCATACAGGGTATGAACATTACCTTCGTTACATCGGCTAAGACTGACGAGGAAGGTTTTGCACTGCTCAAGGCTTTCGGTCTCCCATTCAAGAACGCTAATAAAGATTAAGAGATATGGCAAAAGAATCAATGAAGGCTCGCGAGGTGAAGCGTGCCAAGCTCGTGGCTCGCTATGCTGAGAAACGTGCCGCTCTGAAGAAGATAATCGCAACAAGCGAGGACCCTGCTGAAGCTTACGAGGCAGCTCGCAAGTTGCAGAGCATCCCAAAGAACGCTAATCCTATCCGTCTGCACAACCGTTGCAAGATAACAGGTCGTCCAAAGGGATATATCCGTCAGTTCGGTCTTTCTCGTATCCAGTTCCGTGAGATGGCTTCGGCAGGTCTCATCCCTGGAGTGAAGAAGGCAAGCTGGTAAAATACAAGAGAAATTATTAATATTGTCGGGGCAGTCCCGATTAATTAAACAATTTATTTTTATGACAGATCCAATAGCAGATTATCTGACGAGGTTGAGAAACGCAATCATGGCTAATCACCGTGTTGTTGAAGTACCAGCTTCAAACCTGAAGAAAGAGATCACTAAGATTCTCTTCGAGAAGGGTTACATCCTGAACTACAAGTTCGTGGATGATGGTCCTCAGGGTACTATCAAGGTGGCCCTGAAGTACAATCCCCAAACAAAGGAGAACGCTATACGCGTCCTCAAAAGAGTGTCAACACCAGGTCTTCGCAAGTACACTGGTTACAAGGACATGCCGAGAGTAATTAACGGACTGGGTATTGCAATCATATCTACGTCTAAAGGTGTAATGACTGACAAAGAGGCTGCTGCCCAGAAGATTGGCGGCGAGGTTCTTTGCTACGTTTATTAATTAGGGAGGGCTTAATATGTCAAGAATAGGTAAATTGCCAATAGCTATCCCTGCAGGAGTTACCGTTACTCAGAATGACGGTGTTGTTACCGTTAAGGGTCCCAAGGGTGAACTTTCACAGAAGATAGATTCTTCTATCAACATGAAGATGGAAGATGGTCAGATAGTTTTCGAGGTTGATGAGAATAGCCCAGTAAACTACAAGCAGAAGAATGCGTTCCACGGTCTGTACCGCGCACTCGTTAACAACATGGTTGTTGGCGTTAGCGAAGGTTACAAGAAGGAACTCGAGCTCGTAGGTGTGGGTTACCGTGTTTCAAACCAGGGTAATCTCATTGAGTTCCAGCTCGGTTACACTCACCCAATTTTCATCCAGCTTCCTAAGGAGGTTAAGGTTGAGACAAAGTCAGAGCGTAACCAGAACCCTCAGATTATTTTAGAGTCTTGCGATAAAGAGTTGCTCGGACTCATATGTGCTAAAATTCGTTCTTTCCGTATGCCTGAGCCATACAAGGGCAAGGGTATCCTGTTCAAAGGCGAGGTTATCCGCAGAAAGTCTGGTAAGTCAGCTTCTGCTAAGTAATTTTAATTGAGTTTACTATTATGACAACAAAGAAAGTAGAAAGACGAATTAAGATAAAGTTCAGAATTCGCAAGAACGTGAACGGGACTGCTGAGCGTCCCCGCCTGAGCGTCTTCCGCAGCAACAAGCAGATTTACGCACAGGTAATCAACGATATTACAGGCAAGACTCTTTGCGCTGCATCTTCACTGGGTATGGAGAAACTCCCTAAGAAGGAGCAGGCTGCCAAGGTAGGCGAGCTTCTCGCCGAGAAGGCAAAGGAGGCTGGCGTCTCTCAGGTAGTGTTCGACCGTAATGGATATCTCTATCACGGACGTGTTAAGGAATTGGCAGACGGTGCACGTAAAGGTGGACTTAATTTCTAAAAGATTATTATGGCAATGAATAATAAAGTTAAGATAAATAGTGACGTTGAGTTGAAAGACCGTCTGGTTGCTATTAACCGTGTTACCAAGGTAACAAAGGGTGGTCGCACCTTCACATTTGCAGCTATCGTGGTTGTTGGCGACGGCAATGGCGTTATTGGCTGGGGACTTGGCAAGGCAGGTGAAGTTACTGCTGCTATCGCTAAGGGCACAGAGGCTGCTAAGAAGAACCTTGTAAAGGTACCAGTGCTGAAGGGTACAATTCCTCATGAGATGGAAGCTCGCTTCGGCGGAGCACAGGTGTTCCTGAAACCGGCAGCTGCCGGTACCGGACTTGTTGCCGGTGGTGCTATGCGTGCCGTTCTGGAGAGTGTAGGTGTTAAGGACGTGCTCGCTAAGAGCAAGGGTTCTTCTAACCCACACAACCTTGTGAAGGCTACAATCCTGGCTCTGAGCCAGATGCGTGATGCTTACACCATCGCTGGAATGCGTGGCGTTAGTATGAACAAAGTGTTTAACGGATAAAACTTAGGAGGTTTTTTGTATGGCTACATTGAAAATCAAGCAGATAAAGAGCAAGATCGGTGCTCCAATCGACCAAAAGCGTACTCTCGAGGCGCTCGGTTTGCACAGAATCTCTCAGGTGGTAGAGCGTGAGGACACTCCCTCTCTCCGTGGTATGATACGCAAGGTTCATCATCTGGTAACCGTTGTAGAGTAAACAAACAGTCAAACGTTTAAACAGTTAATTATTATGAAATTAAATAGTTTAAAGCCAGCAGCAGGCTCAACACACTCTCGCCGTCGTATCGGTCGTGGTCCAGGCTCAGGCCTTGGTGGCACATCTACTCGCGGACACAAGGGTGCTAAGGCACGTTCTGGTTATAAGAGAAAGATTGGATTCGAAGGTGGTCAGATGCCTTTGCAGCGCCGTGTTCCAAAGGGTGGTTTCAAGAACATCAACCATAAGGAGTACTTCGCAGTGAACCTGTCTACTCTTCAGAAACTTGCAGAAGAGAAGAATCTCACCAAGATTGGCATCCAGGAGCTTGTTGCTGCTGGTCTGACCAACGGCAAGGAACTGGTTAAGGTTCTTGGCAACGGCGAACTTAAGGCTAAGATCGACGTAGAAGCAAACGCTTTCTCTAAAACTGCTGAAGAGGCTATTAAGGCAGCAGGTGGTAACACAACTATAATCTAATCTTAAATGAAAAAGTTTATTGAGTACCTGAAGAATTGCTGGAAGGTTGAGGATCTGCGCGAGCGAATCCTCATCACCATCCTGTTCGTGGCAATCTATCGATTCGGTTCGTTTGTTGTGCTTCCCGGCATCAACCCTTCCGACCTCGAGAACTTACAGTCGCAGACAGCGGGTGGCCTGATGTCCCTCCTCGACGCATTCTCAGGTGGAGCATTCTCCCACGCTTCAATCTTCGCGTTGGGAATCATGCCGTATATCTCGGCTTCCATCGTTATGCAGTTGCTCGCTGTCGCTGTACCTTATTTCCAGAAGATGCAGCGCGAAGGTGAGAGCGGACGTAAGAAGATCATGTGGTACACCAGAATCCTCACCGTAGGTATTCTTCTGTTCCAGGCACCTTCTTACCTCATCAACCTCCGTGTGCAGTCAGCAGGAGCACTCGCAACTGGTATCTCATGGAATTATTTCATCATCGTTGGTACGATAATCCTTGCTGCCGGCAGTATGTTCATTCTCTGGCTTGGAGAGCGTATTACAGATAAGGGCATTGGAAATGGTGTTTCGATAATCATTATGATTGGTATCATCGCCCGCCTTCCACAGGCGTTCATACAGGAGGTGAGCTCACGATTCACAGCCATCACAGGTGGTGGATTGGTGATGTTCATCATCGAGATACTCATTCTTTATGTTGTTGTTTGTCTTGCCATCCTTCTCGTACAGGGTACACGCAAGGTGCCAGTGCAGTATGCAAAGAGACTCGTGGGTAACAAGCAGTATGGTGGTGCACGCCAGTATATCCCGCTGAAGTTGTTTGCAGCAAACGTGATGCCTATCATCTTCGCTCAGGCGTTGATGTTCATCCCGCTGACAATCATCAACTATATCAGCGAGCCAGGTTACATTATGCGTAATCTCATGGATCACCGCAGCTTCCTGTATAACTTAGTGTTCGCAATCCTCATCATTGCATTCACCTATTTCTATACAGCAATCACCCTGAACCCAACGCAGATGGCAGAAGACATGAAGCGCAACAATGGTTTCATCCCAGGCGTTAAGCCAGGTAAACCAACTGCAGAGTTCATTGACACCGTGATGTCACGCATCACATTGCCAGGCTCTTTGTTCATTGCCTTCATCGCTATCATGCCGGCACTCGCAGGATTCTTGAACGTGCAGGACTCTTTCGCACAGTTCTTCGGAGGTACCTCACTGCTGATTCTTGTCGGTGTTGTTATCGACACCCTGCAGCAGATAGAGAGCCGCCTGCTCATGCGCCACTACGATGGTCTGCTCAATTCTGGCACCAAGCGCCAGCATGGCGGAGTATCAGCATACTAAGTCTTTTTCTGTTGTAAATGAAGATATTTCTTAAGACAGAAGATGAAATCGAGCTAATGCGCCGGGCTAACCAACTTGTTGGCAAAACGCTCGGCGAATTAGCTAAACATATAAAACCAGGTGTCACCACGCTCCAGTTGGACAAGATTGCCGATGAGTTCATCCGTGACCACGGCGCTATTCCGACATTCAAGGACTTTCCTAATCCCTATGGGGCGCCATTCCCTGCAAGCATCTGCACTTCGGTAAACGATGCAGTGGTGCATGGAGTGCCTAACAACGAGACGGTGCTAAAAGATGGAGACATAATTTCCATCGACTGTGGCACACTTCTCGACGGGTTCAACGGCGACTCTGCCTATACATTCTGTGTCGGCGAGGTCTCTGAAGATGTGAAGAAACTTCTTCGTACCACCCGCGAGGCTCTTTATCTCGGTATTGAGAACGCAGTTGCAGGCAGACATCTCGGTGATATAAGTAGTGCTGTGCAAGACCATTGTGAGAAAGAAGGCTACGGAGTAGTTCGTGAACTAACAGGTCATGGTATTGGTCGCGAGATGCACGAAGACCCTCAGGTGCCTAACTATGGTCGCCGAGGCAATGGAGTGCTGCTGAAAGCTGGTATGTGCATAGCTATCGAGCCGATGATTACCATGGGCGACAGAAGCATCTATATGATGCCTGACCGCTGGACAGTCCGCACACGCGACGGCAAGCCCGCAGCACATTTCGAGCACACCATAGCCATCAGGCAAGGCAAGGCAGAGATTTTATCATCGTTTGACGAAATAGAAAACATTTAATAAAAACAGAACAACAAAAGTACTTTTATGGCAAAACAAGGTGCAATAGAGCAAGACGGAACAATCATCGAGGCCCTCTCGAATGCCATGTTCCGCGTGGAACTGGAGAATGGTGTGCCCATCATTGCGCACATCTCAGGCAAGATGAGAATGCACTACATCAAGATATTGCCTGGCGACAAGGTAAAGGTGGAAATGAGCCCCTACGACCTTACCAAGGGCAGAATAGTATTTAGATACAAATAAACTTAGAGAGATATGAAGACAAGAGCATCATTAAAGAAGCGCACTCCCGACTGTAAGATTGTTCGTCGCAAAGGTCGTCTGTACGTTATCAACAAGAAGAACCCTAAATACAAACTTCGTCAGGGTTAAAGTTAAATAAGCATAAAAAGGTAAGAAATTCAAATTTTATTCTTACCTTTGCATGCTTTTTAGCAGAATTTCGAAATTTAACACTTTATTTTTTACATTTTTCAAAACAATGGCAATAAGAATTGTTGGAGTAGATTTGCCCCAGAATAAGCGTGGCGAAATCGCATTGACTTATATCTATGGTATAGGTCGAAGTAGTTCAGCAAACTCAAGGTCAACGAGTGGACGGACGATCAGGCAGCCAAAATCCGTGAAGTAATCGGCGCTGAATTCAAAGTTGAAGGTGATCTCCGTAGCGAGGTCCAGATGAATATCAAGCGACTGATGGATATTGGTTGCTATCGTGGAGTACGTCATCGTAATGGTCTTCCAGTACGCGGACAGAGCACAAAGAACAACGCTCGCACCCGTAAAGGTAAGAAGAAGACTGTTGCAAATAAGAAGAAGGCCACGAAGTAATTTTTTAGTTTACAGTTAACAAGTTAAAAGTTTACAGTTATGGCAAAGAAAACAGTCGCTAAGAAAAGAAATGTGAAGGTTGACGCTCTTGGTCAGCTTCACGTGCACAGCTCTTTCAATAATATCATCGTATCATTGGCTAACGGCGAGGGACAGGTAATCTCTTGGTCTTCTGCCGGTAAGATGGGCTTCCGTGGTTCTAAGAAGAACACTCCTTATGCAGCACAGATGGCAGCAGAGGATTGCGCTAAGGTTGCTTACGACCTTGGTCTTCGCAAAGTAAAGGCATACGTTAAGGGTCCGGGTAACGGTCGTGAGAGCGCTATCCGTGCTATCCACACTGCTGGAATCGAGGTAATCGAGATTGTTGACGTTACTCCACTTCCACACAACGGATGCCGTCCTCCAAAGCGTCGTAGAGTTTAATTTTTTTAGAACAGAAATTCTAGTCTATCTAGTCTGTCTAGAGAATCTAGAAAAAACAAGAATTATTTTTTAGTATTATGGCAAGATATATTGGACCGAAATCAAAAATTGCACGTCGATTTGGCGAAGCCATCTTCGGCGCAGACAAAGTTTTGTCCAGGAGAAACTTCCCTCCTGGACAGCATGGTCAGAACCGCCGTCGCAAGATGTCGGAGTATGGGGTCATGTTGGCAGAGAAGCAAAAGGCTAAATACACTTACGGTGTGCTGGAGCGTCAGTTCCGCAACATGTTCGAGCACGCTGCAAAGGCCGACGGCATCACCGGTGAGGTGCTCCTGCAGAACCTCGAGTGCCGCCTCGACAATGTAGTGTTCCGTCTCGGCATCGCACCTACACGCGCTGCTGCACGTCAACTCGTTGGCCACAAGCACATCGTTGTTGACGGTCAGGTAGTTAACATCCCTTCTTACTCAGTGAAGCCAGGTCAGATTGTAGGCGTTCGCGAGAAGTCAAAGTCTCTCGAGGTTATCGAGGCAGCACTTGCAGGATTCAACCACAGCAAGTATCCTTGGATCGAGTGGGACGACGCTTCTAAGAGTGGCAAGTTCCTGCACAAGCCAGACCGTGCAGACATTCCTGAGAACATCAAGGAGCAGTTAATCGTAGAATTGTATTCTAAGAACTAATCAAATCATTAAATTAATGGCGATATTAGCATTTCAAAAACCTGATAAAGTAGTGATGCTGGAGGCCAATGACAAGTTCGGCAAGTTCGAATTTCGTCCTCTTGAGCCAGGCTTCGGTGTGACAATAGGAAACGCACTGCGCCGCATACTCCTTTCATCGCTCGAGGGCTATGCCATCAACACCATCAAGATCGCTGGCGTTGAGCATGAGTTCTCATCCGTTCCCGGTGTAAAAGAAGATGTCACCAACATCATCTTGAATCTGAAGCAAGTACGCTTCAAGCAAGTAGTAGAAGAATTCGAGAACGAGAAAGTTAGTATCACCGTAGAGAATTCCACCGAATTCACAGCAGGTGATATTGGCAAGTATCTGACTGGATTTGAAGTGTTAAACCCAGATTTGGTGATTTGTCATTTAGACTCAAAGGCATCAATGCAGATAGATCTCACGATAAACAAAGGACGCGGATATGTTCCCTCTGACGAGAACCGTGAGTTCTGCACCGATGTCAATGTAATTCCAATCGATTCTATTTACACACCTATCCGCAACGTCAAGTTCGCAGTAGAACCGTACCGCGTCGAGCAAAAGACCGACTACGACAAACTCGTGCTTGAAGTAACTACGGACGGTTCCATACACCCGAAGGACGCGCTCAAGGAGGCAGCAAAGATCCTCATCTATCACTTCATGCTCTTCTCTGACGAGAAGATCACCCTCGAGAACAATGACGTTGAGGGCAACCAGGAGTTCGATGAGGAAGTGCTCCACATGCGTCAGCTCCTCAAGACACGTCTTGTAGACATGAACCTTTCGGTTCGTGCCCTAAACTGCCTCAAGGCAGCCGATGTAGATACACTCGGCGACCTCGTTCAGTACAACAAGACCGACCTCTTGAAGTTCCGCAACTTCGGTAAGAAATCGCTTTCTGAGCTTGATGATTTGCTCGAGAGTCTGAATCTGCAGTTTGGAACCGACATTTCAAAGTATAAACTGGATAAGGACTAAGCCGCACCGTAAAGGCTGTACCTAATCCTAAAGAACAAACAAAACAATGAGACACGGTAAGAAATTTAACCACCTCGGCCGTACTGCTGATCACCGCAAGGCAATGCTTGCCAACTTGTCTATCTCGCTGATCGAGCACAAAAGAATCACTACGACCGTAGCCAAGGCAAAGGCACTTAAGAAATATGTTGAACCACTCATCACCCGTTGCAAGGATGACTCTACCAATTCGCGCCGCGTAGTGTTCCGCTATCTGCAGAACAAAGAGGCTGTGAAGACTCTCTTCGCTGAGATAGCAGAGAAAGTAGGCGACCGTCCAGGAGGATACACCCGCATTATCAAGGTTGGTCCACGTCAGGGCGATGGTGCAGAGATGGCTTTCATCGAGCTTGTTGACTTTGACGAGAACATGGCAAAGGCTCCTAAGGCTGCTGCTAAGCGTACACGTCGCGCCGGCAAGAAGGCCGCTCCAAAGGCTGAAGCACCTAAGGCAGAGGAAGCACCTGCAGAAGAGGCAAAAGCAGAATAATCGTCAGCAGGACGTATTAATTCCATACATTAACATCCGTTCCACAGCATGTGGGACGGATGTATTTTGTGTTACTACTATTGTTTGCGGACACAGGGTTAACATATTTTTATATACAGGGGGGTAACTGTTAAATAAGCCAAACCGCATGATTTAATTGCACAAATGATTACTATGTTTTTGTTAAATGTTGTAATTTTGCATGTCTATAAAAGTATGTGTGTTGTTATCATGTTGGTCGAAAGACGAAACATGATGAAAAATTAATACAATCTAGACGAGGTAACTAATAATTTGTACATTTGGATACTTTTAAAAGAACAATTATAAATAAAAAACAATTATATAACACTATGTCTATGAAAATAAAACTTAACTATGCAAGACAATTATGGCTGTCGCTCCTGCTATTGGTTGGAGTCGCTGCCATTGCTGTTCCTGGACTAAATGGAACAAATTCAGGTGGTGTTGCCAAAATTGACGGCACAGAGTATGGAACGCTGCAAGATGCTCTCGATGCAGCCCACGGGATGGTAGGCAATGTGACCATCACATTGACTAATGACATCACTGGCTATGGCATTGTGCATCAAAAAGAAGGTCTCAACCTGACCATTGATGGTGCTGATAAGAAGATAACCGGCAACATTGTTATAGACGGTAATAATAATGCCTCAGGTACAGAAACGCTTACCATCCAGAACATCAAGTTTTTTGATGACGGGTCAAATTTCTGCGGTCCTACTAGTGCATTTGTTGAAGTTCCGGGTTTGAAGACAACCGGAACACCATATTATAATAATAAAAACAACTATGCTCATAACATCACAATCTCAAATTGTACTTTCACTAACACAGGGTCTAATGACATAGTTGGTTTTAAATCAAATAATGGTGGTGGCAACTGTTATAACCTCGTTATGAATAATGTTTCGGGTGCTAACCTGCATAGCTTTGCACAATTAAATTCATCTGTAAACGCCACATTCGATAATTGTGAAGCTACTAGCACAGGCAATTTCATCAGTATAACAGGTGGGGATGGTGACCTTGTAATATCAAACTGTTCCTTCCCTTCCTCTAAAATAGGAGGTTATGGAATACGCATAAAAAGTGGATCAAATAATAAACCACGTACACTTACTCTAAAGGGTAACAACAATATCAATGCTGATGATGCTATCATTGTTAATAGTGATCAATATACTACTGTAAGTGTAGAAAATGGTACATATAAGGGTAATATTTCCAACACTGGCACTGCTAAACTAACTATTTCTGGAGGCACATTCTCAGAAGCTGTTCCTGCATCTACACTCGCCGAGGGTTACGGTAGCTTTGGCAATGCTGACGGAACTTTCACTGTCAAGGTAGGAACTGCCGTAGCCAAAATAGGCGACAACAAGATGTATGAGTCTCTCGAAACAGCCTTCGCAGCCGCTCAGGACGGTGAGACTATCACCCTGCTGAAGGACTGCACGGGCAACGGCATCTTCGTCGGCACTGGCAAGTACGCTACAGGCGTGACCGTCGACTTCGGAGGATTCACCTATACCGTTGACGGCACAACGGTAGGCTCTACAGGCACCCAGACACAGGCGTTCCATCTTGAGAAGGACAACAAGTTCACGTTCAAGAACGGAACAATCACCTCTGAGAACGCCAAGATGCTGGTTCAGAACTACAGCGACCTGACCCTTGAGGGAATGACGCTGACGATGAACAACGCAAACTATGCTTCCGCATACACCCTGTCCAACAACTGCGGAAATGTCGTCATCAACAACACTACCATCAAAGCAAACCCGGCCGGAGGATTCGCCTTCGATGTATGCCGCTACAGCAGCTATCCTTCTGTAAGCGTTACCGTAAAGGGCACAAGCGAAATCAACGGTGATGTTGAGGTAAGCGCATCTGGAAGCGATGCCAAGGACGGATTCAGCCTGATGCTCGAGGCCGGAACAATGACCGGCAATATTGTGCTTGATGCAAGTGCCAAGACGGCCATGGCCAATACTCCCCCTTCGAGAAGGACGCACCCGCTGACTACAAGTGGGTTGCGGCCGGTGAAGGTGTCAGCAAGCTCGCTCCCTGCGACTACGTCGCCCAGATCGGTGATGCTAAGTTCGAGACACTCGAGGCTGCATTCGCCGCTGTCCAGGACGGACAGACCATCACCCTGCTGAAGGACTGCACGGGCAACGGCATCTTCGTCGGTTCAGGCAAGTACGCTACAGGCGTGACCGTCGACTTCGGTGGATTCACCTATACCGTTGACGGCACAACGGTAGGCTCTACAGGCACCCAGACACAGGCGTTCCATCTTGAGAAGGACAACAAGTTCACATTCAAGAACGGAACGATCACCTCTGAGAACGCCAAGATGCTGGTTCAGAACTACAGCGACCTGACCCTTGAGGGAATGACGCTGACGCTGAACAACGCAAACTATGCATCCGCATACACATTATCTAATAATAATGGTAACGTAGTGATTGACGGCACAACCATCAACGCCAACCCGGCCGGCGGCTTTGCCTTCGACGTATGCCGCTACAGCAGCTATCCTTCGGTGAGCGTGACCGTGACAGGCAACAGCAAGATCAACGGTGATGTTGAGGTGAGCGCATCTGGAAGTGATGCCAAGGACGGCTGAACGGCAAGATTGTGCTTGACGCAAGTGCAAAGACTGCCATGGCCAACACGCATGAAAAGGCTGAGGTAAGCAAGAGCAATACGCTGACCGACATTGCCGCTCCTGATGGCTATAACTGGAAGGACAATGGCGACGAAACAAGTTCACTTGCACTTACTGAAGAAATGGAAATGGTCCTCATCCATGATGTACCTTATCCTGTCACAAAGACGGCAACCTATAAGAAGGTAACTTATAAGCGCACATTTGAGGAGAGACGTCTTGGAAAATATCAGTGCTGGTACGTTCCATTCGATTACACTATTACAGGTGAAGAGAATGCTGAGTTCTATAAAGTACACATGATTTCAGCTTCCGCAGACGAGCATGGAGTAGTGACAGACAATACGACTGTTAACATCTACATTGAAAAGATGAATGTTGGTGACAAACTTACCGCTAACAAACCATACATCATCGTAGCAAAGCAGTTGGAATATGAATTCGTAGTTGAACCAGAATCTGGCATTACGCTTTACGCTCCAAAGACGGATAGATGCTTACATGTGAGTACCGCAGAGTTCGATTATGATTTCTATGGAACTTATAATGATACTAAAGCTACAAAGAACCGTGATTGGATGTCATTGCTTGCTAGTGGTTCAATAGCATGGAATGCTACTGCTAAAGCTACGCTAAAATCTTATGTTTGGTATATTAAGATTACTGCAAACAGTGACAATGCTGATTATTCTAAGATTACCTTCTCTATTACAGAAGAAAATTCAGAGAATGCTACAAGCATAAATGGTATAGAATCTGATATGGATGAAATAGAGGGTATTTACACAACCAATGGATTGAAGGTTGATGAACCTGTAAGAGGTATCAATATAATCAGGTATAAGAATGGTAAAACAAAAAAAGTTATTATTAAATAGTTAGAAAGATGAAAAGAAGTTACAAGTCTCCTGTTCTGGAGATTGTTGAGGTGAAGTCTGATGGAGTTTGTCAAGGTGCAGTGATAACACAGAGTCCAGATTCTGATGACTTCGCAAAACCGAATGAAAATGAGGTTGAACAGGATGACGAAGCCGAACTCGCTGTTCCCATTAAGGACAAGTGGGACGATTTGAGCGAGAAGAAAAATGGTAAGTAATCATCAGTGCCGCATAAATGCGGATTAGAGAATGAAAATTGCCCCTGGCACAACGATTGTGTCAGGGGCTTTTTTATTTATCCCCCTACTTTTCGAGTTTGTCAAAGATGCTTAGTGGCGTTCTCACTTGTGCTTCCTGAGGTGGCGATTAGGCATTAATCGCTACCTCAGAAGTGCCTTTTGATGTGGTCAGAGATATACTTTTGAAAGGACAATTGTATGTGATTGAACGTTAAGCACAAAAGTCCGTAGGGATGTTTTTAAGAAGAAATAGAATAGGGATACTCTGTTTGTTGCCTAACTAATAGATGTTAAATGTGTTGTTTGTAGGGATTTCCCTATGTTAAAATAGGGGAAATAACATTTGGATTTCGCTGAAAATGAATACCTTTGCCACGAAAACTTATAACTGATAAATACTATACAGATATGAAGAAGGTGATAATGACTGTTGCGTGTGCTTCGCTGTTGCTCAGCGGTTGCACCACATATACGGGTGTCGGGGCATATCAGGGCTCGGGCATCGGAGCTATTCTTGGTTCTGCTATTGGTGGAATCACTGGTGGCCCTCGTGGCAGTGACATCGGAACGATTATAGGTATGGCAGGCGGTGCTGTGGTGGGTGCTGCTGTGGGCAGCGCTGCCGACCAGGCTCAGCAGCAGCGACGTGAGGAGGCTCGCGAGCGCCGTCAGCGCGACTATGATTACGACCGCCGTGGTGCTTACGAGAACCGTGGTTATGAGCAGCGCCGCTCGGAGGAGAACAGCGGTTTTGACCCTACCAACAGCGGTGACGACCGTATCTACGACTACAACGACCAGGACTATAACGGACACTACAGCGCTGTTGCTCCGCGTTCTTACGACCCGATGTATAACAACGGCAACGGCTCGAGTGTGACATTCAACCCTGAACTGGAGATTCGCAACGCGCGTTTCGTGGATGATGACATGGATAATGTGCTGCGTGCCAGCGAGACATGTAAGGTGATATTCGAGGTGTTTAATAACTCTGAACGCGTTCTGTATGACGTGCAGCCGATAGTGGAGGAGACAACAGGTGCAAAGCAGATTTACATCTCGCCGTCTATCCATGTAGAGAAGATTCCGCCACATCGTGGTATCCGCTACACCGCTACGGTGCAGGCAGGTAATCGCCTGAAGGACGGTAAAGCCACGTTCCGCGTGCGTGCTATTCAGGGCAATGAGCAGGTGACATCGCGTATCACGGAGTTTGACATCCAGACACGTCGCCGTTAGTTTTAGACAAAAAGACATAAGAGGGAAGGCAGGTTCTGCCTTCCTTTTTTGTTTGATATGTCGGGCGTACACGGAGGTACGCCCCTACAAAGTGTTTGACATGCAATTAAGTGCAAATGTCTTTATCTTTCTTATTTTCTTTTCTGGGTTCCCTTCTTTTTGTCTATAAAAAACCTGGGCGAATCTCACGACTTGCCCAGGCAAACATTAAAAACATTTAGAATATAGAGTGTAATTTGTCTTGTCTTACACAATTCCTTGTGCCATCATTGCATTTTTTATATCTTGGCTTCGCCGAGCTTGCAATGCAATGCTTACACGATTCCCTGCGCCATCATTGCATTTGCAACCTTCATAAAGCCGGCGATGTTAGCACCTTTGACATAGTTGATGTAGCCGTTGTCTTCGCCGTACTTCATGCACTGCTCGTGTATTCCCTTCATTATGGTGTGCAGTTTCTCGTCAACTTCCTCGGCACTCCATGACATGCGCATAGAGTTTTGAGTCATCTCGAGGCCTGATGTGGCAACGCCACCGGCATTTACTGCCTTGCCAGGAGCGAAGAGTTGCTTTGCAGCAATGAACTTGTCCACAGCCTCTGCGGTGCATCCCATGTTGGAAACCTCTGCCACGCAGCATGGCTTGTTGGCCAGGATCTGGTCGGCGTCGGCACCATTGAGCTCGTTCTGTGTAGCACATGGCAAGTAGATGTCTGCCTTCTGCTCCCATGGTTTCTTGCCCTCGAAGAATGTTGCTTCTGGGAATTCCTCTGCGTAAGGTTCGCAAATGTCGTTGCCGCTGGCGCGGAGCTCGAGCATATACTCAATCTTCTCGCCGCTGATGCCCTCTGGGTCGTAGATATATCCGTCAGGACCAGAGATGGTGATAACCTTGGCGCCCAGTTCTGTTGCCTTGGTAGCAGCGCCCCATGCCACGTTGCCGAAACCAGAGAGGGCCACAGTCTTTCCCTTGATGTCGATGCCGGCGTTGTCGAGCATGTGGTGAACGAAATAAAGTGCGCCGAAGCCTGTTGCCTCAGGACGCAGTATAGAGCCTCCCCATTCCAGGCCTTTTCCGGTGAGTGTGGCACCGTGGAACTGGCTTGTCAGTTTCTTGTACATTCCGAAGAGGTAGCCAATCTCGCGTCCGCCCACGCCGATGTCTCCGGCAGGAACGTCCATGTCAGGACCGATTACCTTGTATAGTTCGCACATGAATGCCTGGCAGAAACGCATAATCTCGGCATCGCTCTTGCCGCGCGGTGCGAAGTCGGAACCTCCCTTGCCGCCGCCCATAGGCAGCGTGGTGAGTGCGTTCTTGAATGTCTGCTCGAAACCGAGGAATTTAAGGATTGAAAGGTTAACAGAAGGATGGAATCTCAGTCCGCCTTTATACGGGCCGATGGCGCTGTTGAACTGCACGCGGTAGCCGATGTTCACCTGTACTTCTCCCTTGTCGTCCACCCATGGCACGCGGAAAGTGGTGATACGCTCTGGCTCTACGAGACGCTCTATGAGTTTCGCCTTCTCAAACTCGGGGTGCTTGTTATAGACATCAACGATAGATGTAAGCACCTCTCTTACAGCCTGCAGATACTCTGCTTCACCTGGATGCTTGCGCTCCAGACCTTGCATTATTTTCTCAACTTCCATAGTATTGTGTTTTTATTTAAAGGTTAAGATGTTGACAATGTGTCAAGTATGTACGGCAAAAGTAATGGTTTTATTTGAAACTTCCAAGTAAAAGAGGGAAAATTTTCGGTTTTTATGTAACTTTCTGCATAGTGGTTCTTGTGATGTAATGGTAAATGATATGTAGACGTTTATTTCATCCTCAACAAAAAGAGAGGCACACCTAAGTATGCCCCTCGTATTCTAGAAATAGTGAAAAATCGTATGTTGTCACTCCTCCTTTTTCTCTTCCTTTGCATCACCCTTCACGACCTCCACCACTACAGGTGCGATGCCTTGTGAGAGGATGCCCAGTTGTTTCGCGGCAGCCCATGAGAGGTCTACAATCCATCCCTTGTGGAAAGGTCCGCGGTCGTTCACCTTCACCACCACGCTCTTTCCGTTCTGCTGGTTGGTGACGCGCAGCTTGGTGCCCATCGGATGCTTCTTGTGAGCACACACATAACCATAGGCGTCGTGTCTCTCTCCGCTGTAGGTCTTGCGCCCGTGCGCTTTCAGGCCATAATAACTTGCAATGCCCTTTTCTTGTGCGTCAGCAGTGACGACACATAATGTGAGCATTAGGATAATGATGCTAAAAAACTTCTTCATAACAAAAACGTTTTATCCAGCAATGTCACGCCTTCCTATATATAAGTAATGTGGAAGTCGCAATGCCGAGTTAGTAGTTAAACACTTGATATAATATTATTACGCGCTGCAAAGGTACGAAAAAAACAATGAAAACAGAGATTTTTCATATTTAATTTGTACCTTTGCCATGTTTGTAAAAGAGAATCGATAAACTATCATTGAAAAAGAGGTATGGAAAACGATATCCCGCAGCAGTGGAACAAGTTTATTTTAAAGGATGTCTCGTTCGTCAACCTGATGACACGACGCATTTTCAACGTCCTTATCGTTGCCAATCCCTACGATGCCTTCATTTTGGAGGACGACGGACGTGTGGATGAGAAAATCTTCAACGAATATACCGAACTGGGCATCCGTTACCCGCCAACGTTTACGCAGGTGTCAACGACAGAAGAGGCAGAGCAGGTGATGAAGTCGACGAGCATCGACCTCGTAATATGCATGCCTGGTAATGCAGACAACGACGCCTTCTCTGTGGCACGCGATGTGAAGGCGAAGTTCCCTGAGGTGCCGTGTGTGGTGCTCACCCCGTTCAGTCACGGTATTACGCGCCGCATCGAGAACGAGGACATGAGTGTGTTCGACTATATCTTCTGCTGGCTGGGAAACACCAACCTCATCCTCTCCATCATAAAACTGATAGAGGACAAGATGAACATCGAGCACGACATAAAGGAAGCGGGAGTGCAGATGATCATGCTCGTAGAGGACAACATCAGGTTCTACAGCAGTGTGCTGCCCAACCTTTATAATTATATTCTTGCGCAGAGTCAGCGTTTCGCCACCGAGGCACTTAACCCCCACAGCGCCACGATGCGCATGCGCGGGCGTCCAAAGGTGGTGCTTGCCCGTAACTACGAGGAGGCGATGCAACTTTACGAGAAGTATCATGACAACACGCTAGGCGTCATCTCCGACTGCCGTTTCCCGATGAAGGGCGGCGACCGCGATGCCCATGTGCTGGAGAAAGACCCCGAGGCGGGATTCAAGTTGCTGGAGGAGATACGCCGCCGCGATGAGTACCTGCCGTTGATAATGGAGAGTTCGGAGACCGAGAACCGTGAGCGAGCGCTTGCCGAGGGCTTTAAGTTCGTTGACAAGAACTCTAAGAAGATGAACATCGACCTTCGTCACATCCTTGAAGAGCATTTCGGCTTTGGCGACTTCATCTTCCGCGACCCTGTGACACGCGAGGAGATACGGCGTATAAGCAACCTCAAGGAACTGCAGGACAACATCTTCACCATACCTAACGACTCGATGCTGTTTCACATCTCGCGCAACCACGTCAGCCGCTGGCTTTCGGCGCGTGCCATCTTCCCCGTTTCGGCGTTCCTGAAGACGGTGACTTGGCATAAACTGCAGGATGTGGATGCCCACCGCAAGATTATCTTCGATGCCATCGTGCAGTATCGTCACATGAAGAACCAGGGAGTGGTGGCTCTGTTCCGTCGCGACCGTTTCGACTCATACAGCCACTTTGCCCGCATTGGCGACGGCTCGCTTGGAGGCAAGGGCCGTGGTCTGGCATTCCTTGACAATATCGTGAAGAGGCATCCAGAGTTCAACCAGTTTGAAAATGCCAAGGTGATGATACCTAAGACGGTAGTGCTATGTACCGATGTCTTCGACGAGTTTATGGAGTCTAACAACCTCTACCATATAGCATTGAGCGATGCCCCCGACGAGGAGATACTGAGACATTTCCTCCGTGCGCAGTTGCCCGACGCCTATATCGCAGACTTCTTCACTTTCTTCGAGGCCACGAAGAGTCCTATCGCCATTCGTTCGTCAAGTCTTCTCGAGGACAGTCATTATCAGCCGTTCGCCGGTATCTACAGCACCTACATGATACCTTATCTTGAGGACAAGTATCAGATGCTGCAGATGCTCGCCGCAGCCATAAAGAGCGTTTACGCTTCGGTGTATTACCGCGACTCTAAGTCGTATATGACAGCCACATCCAACGTTATCGACCAGGAAAAGATGGCTGTAATCTTGCAGGAGGTGGTGGGCAAGCAGTATGGTTCCCACTTCTATCCTAACATCAGCGGTGTGCTGCGCTCGCTCAACTATTATCCCGTTGGCGACGAGACATCAGAGGAAGGTATTGCCTCGCTTGCCCTCGGACTCGGAAAATATATTGTTGACGGCGGCTTGACGCTGCGTGTCAGTCCATATCATCCCACTCAGATAATGCAGATGAGCGACATGGAAATCGCTCTTAAGGAGACCCAGACTAAGTTCTATGCCCTCGACATGGATAACGTGAGTCATGAGTTTAAGGTCGATGACGGCTTCAATATCTTGAAACTGAAGGTTAAGGAGGCCGACAAAGATGGTTCGTTGAGATACATCGCTTCCACTTACGACCCCTACGACCAGATGATTCGCGACGGATACTATGAAGGAGGCCGCAAGATAATAAGCATGAACGGAGTCTTGCAGCACGGCATCTTCCCGCTTCCCGAGATACTGCAGATGTCAATGAAGTATGGTGCCGAGAGCATGCGACGCCCCGTAGAGATAGAGTTTGCTTGCAACGTCAACGACGACCGCACCGGGGAGTTCTATCTCCTGCAGATACGACCGATAGTCGATTCCAAGCAGGTGCTTGACGAGGACCTCGGCTCTATCCCTGATGACAAGTGTCTGTTGCGTTCGCACAACTCGCTGGGACATGGCATCTCAGAGGATGTTGTCGATGTGGTGTATGTCAAGGCCGACGAGGATTTCTCGGCCATTAACAATCCTGCTATTGCCGACGACATAGAGCGCATCAACCGCAAGTTCCTCGACGAAGGCAAGAACTATGTCCTTATCGGTCCCGGGCGATGGGGCTCAAGCGACTATTGGCTCGGCATTCCTGTCAAGTGGCCGCATATCTCGGCTGCAAGAGTTATCGTTGAGGCTGCGCTTAAGAACTATCACGTTGACCCTTCGCAGGGAACCCATTTCTTCCAGAACCTCACCAGTTTCGGCGTGGGCTACTTCACGGTGAACGCTTACTCAGGTGATGGTGTGTACCAGCAGTCGTTGCTCGACTCCATGCCTGCCGTTGAAGAGACACAGTACGTGCGGCATGTGCGCTTTGACCGTCCGTTGAAGATTATGATGGATGGTATGAGCCAGGAGGGAGTGGTGCTTTTGCCCAGTTAAAAACTTGCTTGCACCTCAAACTTATAATTCTTTTGAAATTGCAAAGAAATAGTGATGATTTTGACTTTTTTAGTGTCAAAATCGTCACTTTTAGTTGATTTATATCAAGAAATGCATTAAATCATATATTATTTTATAAAAATACTTGCAGCTGTGTGCGAAAACAATTACCTTTGCAACGTGTTTTTCATAGTATTAGATTTAAGGTTAACAAAAAGGTTGGACTACGGCGGTAGTCCTTTTTTTTTGCCCTTACCCCAAGAATGAAGAAAACCAGATATGCGAATGTTTAAGGAAAAGAGTGAGATAAGAGACTTTTATAACGGCAACGTGTCACGTCTTGCAGGCGAGATAGCGTCAAGGAAGATGCGCAACCGACTTTTTGTTGCGGGCGAACTGGCGTCTTTCGTTGCTGCTGTGATTGCCTTTGTCGCGTGGGCGTCGGGCGGACTCCGTGCTCCGTTGCTCATTCTGGCGCTTCTCTTGCTCGTGGTTTATGCCGTAGTTCGTCATTTCGACATTTCCAACATGCGCAAGACAGAACATCTGGAATCCTTGCGCGCATATTATATAAAGGAGACGGAGGCGCTTGACGGCAACTACTCCTCATTCGACGATGGCAACCGCTATGCCGACTCGGCACATCCGTTCTCTTTCGATCTCGACCTTTTCGGCATCGGGTCGTTGTTCCAGCGCGTCTGCCGTTGTGTCACGCCGGGCGGAAAGACGGCTCTTGCAAACGCTCTCTCGGTGCTTCCCCACGACAAAAACATAATACTGCAGAGGCAAGACGCCGTTTCCGAACTGACGGAAATGGAGGAGTGGCGTGCCGAATGGAACAGCAACGTCGCCTCTGATGTGCTCTCTGTAGACCTGAGCGAGTGGGAAACACCGTCGTCAGAATCACTAGACTCATCCTCTGGCAGGCAGCGTCCGCCCGTTATTGCTTACCTTGCCATCGTTGGCTTCATTACCTCGGTGGTGCTTGCCGTCATCGGCATCGTTCCGTCGTCTGTCCCCACGATGTGGGCCGTCGCACAACTTGGAGCGGTGGTAGCCATTACTAACCGTCCGCTTCGTCGCATCAGCCAGGGCGGGGAGAACCTTCTTCGCGCCCTCAGAGGATACATCCCGCTGGTGGAACTTGTCGATAACGCCTCGTTCAAGAGTCCCCTCATGCTCTCGCTTAGCAGCCAGTTGCAGGGTGACGACGATGCTATGGAGGCCTTCCGCGAGCTCCGTCGCATCCTCGACGGCTACGACCGCCGCGGCAACCTGCTGGGGATGGTGCTCTTCAACATTCTCTTCTTGAGCGACTATTTCCTTGTGCGCCGTTACCACAGATGGCGTGCCAGATATGGCGCGAGGGTGGGGCAGTGGCTAGACGCCATCTCCGAGATTGACTCTTTAGTGTCGATGTCAACCTTCCGTTTCGGTCATCCAGAGACCGTGATGCCTGTCATTGCCGACGGCGACACGGTGGTTTATGATGCGCGGGCGCTGTGGCACCCCTTCCTTGGGGCAGAAGCCGTGAGCAACGACTTCACCATCGGTCACCTCAACTACTACATCATTACCGGTGCCAACATGGCTGGCAAGAGCACCTTCCTGCGCGCCATAGGCATAAACTATATCCTCGCCATGTCGGGAATGCCCGTCTTTGCCAGCGAGATGACCGTCAGCGTGTTCAACCTTTTCACCTCGATGCGCACCACCGACGACCTGCAGCATGGCATAAGTTACTTCAATGCCGAACTGCTGCGACTGAAACAACTGCTGCAAAGCATCAGCGACAACCCTCCATGCACCCTCATCATTCTCGACGAGATACTCAAAGGCACCAACTCCCTCGACAAGCTGAACGGCTCGCGCATGTTCCTTGAAGCGGTGAGCACGATGCCGGTGAGCGGCGTGATAGCCACCCACGACCTCGAGCTGTCCCACATGGCCGACGGCAACAGCCGCTTTCATAACTACTGCTTCGAGATAGAACTCGGCGAGAGCGTCACCTACAACTATAAGATAACCCCCGGCGTGGCGAAAAACCAGAATGCCACATACCTGCTGAAGCGCATATTAAGGTCATAATAGTGGCACTAAAACCTACTATTCACAACAATTATGCCCTAAAATGCTTGATTTAAATCAATAAATGATGATTTTGCTTATAATTTAATACCAAAACTCTTGCACAGATTATAAATTGTTATTATCTTTGCACTGTGTTTTTCATAGTATTAGATTTAAGGTTAACAAGGTTGGACTACGGCGGTAGTCCTTTTTTTTTGTTATTTAATTTCCATTAGTCTTTGAAAAACACCCGAAAAGTTGTATCTTTGCAGAAACATAATCATTATTTACCGACTTATGAAAAAACTGTTTCTTGCGATAATCTCGATATTTATTGCCGTGCCAATGTCGGCGCAGCGTGCTACGAGTTATGCCAACCCCGTGATTCCTGGCTATCATCCCGACCCCTCGGTGTGCCGTGTGGGCGACGACTTCTACCTCGTGAACTCTTCGTTTATGTGCTTCCCCGGCGTGCCTATCTATCACTCGCGCGACCTTGTCAACTGGGAACTCATAGGCAATGTGCTCACCCGTGAGAGTCAGTTGCCGCTGAAGGATGCCACGTCATGGCTCGGCATCTACGCCCCCACATTGCGTTACCACGACGGACTGTGGTATATGATTACCACCAACGTGGGCAACGGCGGAAACTTCATGGTGACGGCAAAGAAGCCCGAAGGGCCGTGGAGCGAGCCGATATGGCTGAAGCAGGACGGCATCGACCCGTCGCTGTTCTGGGAGAACGGCAAGTGCTACATGATGAGCAACCCTGGCGACTGCATCTGGCTGTGCGAGATAAATCCCAAGACAGGAAAACAACTCACAGAGAGTCGTCCGCTATGGCAGGGCACTGGCGGCCGTTATCCCGAAGGACCCCATATATATAAGAAGGACGGATGGTATTACCTGCTCATCTCGGAGGGCGGCACCGAACTGGCGCACCGGCTCACCATAGCGCGCAGCCGCAACATATACGGACCGTACGAGCCTAATCCCGACAACCCCATATTGACCAACTGCAACAGGAAAGGACAGACGAAGCAAGTGCAGGGCACCGGTCACGGCGACTTTGTTCAAGCCCCCGACGGCTCATGGTGGCTCGTGTTCCTTGCCTATCGCAACATGGGCGGTTCCTATCATCATCTCGGGCGTGAGACATACCTCGCACCCGTGGAATGGAAAGAGGGCGAGTGGCCTGTGGTCAACGGCGGTGAATCTATCGACACCCTGATGAAGGCCACCACGCTGCCGCTGAAACCTTTCGCGCCCAAGAAACGACAGCAGCACGACAAGATAGACCTGACGTCACCCGAGTGGGTGCATCTGCAAAACCCCGTTGTCACCAACTACGAACAGCAAAACGGCAAACTGAGACTCTTCGGAGCAGGCTCGCTTACCGAGAACAACCGTCCCACCTTCGTGGGAAGACGTCAGGAACATGCCCGCATGACCGTTGAGACGGAGGTCGAGATGGCCGACTACAAGCCCGGGCAGACTGCAGGCCTGTCGGTATATCAGATAAACGACGGACACATGGACTTCTATCTTACACGTCGCGGCGACTATTACATCGTTCACCTGCATGCTAAGCTGAAGTCGATGGAAGACGACCAGATGTACGTCATCGGCAACCATAACAAGGTGAAGCTGCGCATCGTGGCAGACGAGCAGCACTATCGTTTCGAGTATTCTTTCGACGGACTTCTCTGGCAGACACTCACCGTTCACGACGCCGCGCTCATGAGCACCGAGGTAGCCGGCGGCTTCACTGGTGTCATTATAGGAATGTTCGCCACCCAGGGACATGTCCGCGGTTCCTATGCCGACTTCAGTTATTTTGATTATAGAGAGTAGGCGGCTGTTGGCTGTTAGCTGTTGGCTGTTAGCTATTAGCTGTTGGCTGTTAGCTCTTCTTTGCTTGCAAAGAACTCCTCGCTCGACCCATAGGGGCGCTTTGCTTGCAAAGAACTCCTAACTCCTAACTTCTAACTCCTAACTCCCCCGACCCATTTATGACTTTTTTATAGAAAATTTGTATTTTTTTTAGATTTTTGTTGGAAGTTTGTAATAAAAGTATTAAATTTGCGTTGTATTTTTAGAAAATAGTTTTAACTCTTAAAATAATAACGAATGAAAAAGTATTTAGCAGAAGCTATCGGCACGATGGTGCTGGTACTTATGGGCTGCGGTGCAGCAGTATCTCTGGGTTGCAATAACGGTGACCCCGAAACAGTAGTTGGAACAGCCATCGCTTTCGGTCTTGCTGTTGTGGCAATGGCCTACACTATCGGTGGTATCTCAGGTTGCCACATCAACCCGGCAATCACTCTTGGTGTCTTCCTCAGCGGCCGCATGAGCGGCAAGGACGCTGGAATGTATATCGTTTTCCAGGTTATCGGAGCCATCGTGGGTTCTGCTATCCTCTATGCTCTCACCACTTCTGCTGGTCTTGAGGGAACAGGTGCTAACGACCTGCAGGCAAATGGTGCCGGCACAATCCCAGCACTGGGCGGTCTGCTCGCCGAGATCTTCTTCACCTGCGTCTTCGTTCTCGTTGTTCTCGGTGCTACTGCTAAGACAAACGGCGCAACAAACAACTTCGCAGGTCTGGCCATCGGTCTCAGCCTTATCCTCGTTCACCTCTGCTGCATCCGTTACACCGGCACATCAGTTAACCCCGCACGTTCTATCGGTCCTGCACTCTTCCAGGGTGGCACAGCGCTGACAAACCTCTGGATCTTCATCGTTGGTCCGCTGGTAGGTGGTGCTATCGCAGCAATACTTTGGAAGGCTATCGACACAGAAGAGAAATAGTTTTTCATTACACACATATCAGTCCCGACAGGCCCCGTGCTTGCCGGGATTTTTTATATCCCGTCCACTTTTTTCCGACCGCACATTTCTCTGAACCCCCTTTGTTCAGGGCGTTTGCTGCGATTCCGTGTGTCGTGACATCTATATTTTCGTTGCCCTTCGTTTTTTTTCCTTTCCTTTTTCATTAACTTTGCAGGTGAAATCGTATGGCATACGATAGAAGTAACTCATGTTGATAGTTTTGTTTTTATAAAGGTTTTGTTATTTTTGTTGGTTATCTATGTCCCCGCTTCGGCACTGTGCTGTGCCAGGCGGGGTGTTTCGTTATAAGCACATTGTGTTTTATTTTCCACCTCAAAAAACATTTCTTGACGGGAAGGGTCATGACAGGTGCTGAAGTGGTGTGTCGGGGGTGACTGTAGTGCGAAAAATCAAAAAATATTACGAAAAATGGTCGGTACCGATGGCTTTTTGACGTCCTCATATCTATATTCCGTCCACTCTTTTTTGCTTGCTCAAATTTTGTAAAGTGCTGATAGTGAAGAAGATAACGTTTTTGGCAGGCTTTAAATATCCACTTTTTATTTTATCCTCAGTTTTACGATACCTCTTTTTACTTAACTTTGCAGCGGATTTCGATGAGCAAGAGAAAAATGCTATGTCACGGAACAGAATCGCTAACCAAATAAATAAAAATATTATAATTCACTAACTAAACAATAATTAATTAAAGTATGAAAAAAACAAGGTTACTTATGCTACTGGCAGCACTTTGTGTGACAGTGGTCTCTCATGCCCAGGTCGCAGGACTCTTGGGTACTGTGACTGACGAGAGCGGCGAGCCGATCATCGGCGCCTCTATCGTGGAGAAGGGGAACCCGCAGAACGGTACCATCACTAACATTGACGGTCAGTTCTCGTTGAAGGTGGAGGCCGGGACTACCCTTACTATTTCTTCTGTAGGCTATATCACGCAGGACGTGGCGGCCGCAAACCACATGACTGTTGTGCTGCAAGAGGACAACAAGGCGCTCGACGAGGTGGTGGTCATCGGCTACGGCGTGCAGAAGAAGAGCGTCGTTACCGCAGCCATCAGTAAGGTGGATGGCGACGACCTGAACCTCACCCGTCCGTCGCGCATCGAGGACGCCCTGAAGGGAAAGGTGAGCGGCGTGCAGATAACACAGGCCTCAGGACAGCCGGGCGCCGCCTCGAAGTTCACTATCCGCGGTTCTGGCTCGGTGAACAATTCCGACCCTCTCTATATCGTGGACGGTATGGCTGTGGAGGGTGGCATCAGCTATCTCAACCCTGTTGACATCGCTTCTGTTGAGATTCTGAAGGATGCCGCCTCGGCTGCTATCTACGGCGCGCGTGCTGCCAACGGTGTTGTTCTCGTAACCACGAAGAGCGGCACGGCAGGCAGGACAACGATTAACTATGACTTCAGTTACGGTTGGCAGAACCCGTGGAAGAAGAAGTCGGTGCTTAACGCTCAGGAGTATATGATTATAATGAACGAGGCACAGGTGAACGACGGCAACGCCCCTCGTTACTCTGCTGAGGACATCGCTATGTTCAAGGGCAAGGGCACCGACTGGCAGGACGAGGTGTTCAACTATAACGCCCCTGTTCAGCAGCATCAGGTGAGCATCAGCGGCGGCAATGACCGTCTGAACTATTTCCTCTCTCTGGGATATTTCGACCAGGAAGGTATCGTGGGCGGCGACTATGGCAAGTCGAACTACAACCGCTGGAGTTTCCGCACGAACAGCAACTATACTGTTTTCGAGGCTAACGACCGTAACTTCCTCAATAAGTTGAAGGTGGGTGTGAACATCGGTTACTCGCGCACTAAGAGTTCTTCGATAACTACCAACACCGAGTACGGCTCGGTGCTGGGCTCGGCATTGACATTCTCGCCGCTGCAGCCGGTGTATCTCTCTGACGAGGAAGGCAAGGCGCTGCTGGCAGAGCATCCTACAGCCATCACAAGGAACGGGCGCGTGTTCTCGCTTCCACCAACGGGCTTCCAGGAACTGACAAACCCTGTAGCTACCCTCAACCAGCCGACAGCAGGACGCAATAACGAAGACAAGTTTGTGGCTTCTTTCTATGCAGAGCTCGACGTGCTGCCGGGTCTGAAATTCAAGACCAGCTATGGTGCCGACCTTGCGTTCTGGGGCTATGACGGCTACGGATATCCCGAGTATCGCGGCACTATGGCACACACCGACCAGAGCTGGGTTAGCAGTTCGATGAACCGCGGTTACCGCTGGCAGGTGGAGAACGTGCTTACCTATCAGCAGACATTCGCAGAGAAGCATAACCTGACGGTGGTTCTTGGCCAGTCGGCTAACCGCTACCGCTACCGTTACCTCTCAGGCACCGACTACCAATTGCTGGACACCGACCCTGTGAAGGCGAACATCGACTATGCTGTGGCAGACCGTGACGAAGAGCGCGTGAGCGGCGGCACCGGCGGCTATGACAAGGTCTCGCTTGCATCATATTTCGGACGTATCGACTATAACTTCGACGAGCGTTACATGGCACAGTTCACTCTTCGCCGTGACGGTTCTTCAGTATTCGGACCAAAGAACAAGTGGGGTACCTTCCCTGCCTTCTCTTTCGGATGGAACGTGTTGAACGAGCCATACATGCAGAGTGCCGAGCCAAGCTGGTTCAACACCATGAAGGTGCGCTTCTCGTGGGGCCAGAACGGTAATGCCTCTATCGGCAACTTCCTCTACACCTCGCTGATGGACGGCGGTGAGAACTATTACTTCGGCGGCAGCTATGTTCCCGATATGACAGGAAAGGCAGGTACCAATGCCGGCTCTATGGTTTACGGTTCTTCTCCTGGCCGCGTTGCCAATCCCGACGTGAAATGGGAGACCTCGGAGCAGATAGACTTCGGTGTTGACCTCCGTTTCCTCGACAGTCGTCTGAGCTTCAGCTTCGACTACTTCAACAAGAAGACCAAGGACATGCTCGCTTACATGCCAGTGCCTACCTATATCGGCCAGAGCTCGCCAATGGGCAATCTCGGAAGGATGAAGAACTGGGGATATGAGTTTGAGATAGGATGGAAAGACCGCATCAAGGACTTCACATACTATGTGAACGGCAACCTCTCTATACTGAAGAACAAGATGATAGACCTCGGCAACGAGTCGGGCGAGACTGACTACGAGGGTGCAGGTGCTGGTGGCGTAGGTACTTATGTACATGCCAAGAACGGTGAGGTATGGCCATATTTCTATGGCTTGAAGACCAACGGCATCTTCCAGAACTGGGACGAGGTGAACAGCTACGTAGGCGCATCGGGCAATCTTATACAGCCGAACGCACATCCCGGTGATGTACGCTTCGTAGACCTCGACGGCAATGGCTCTATCGGCTCTGAGGACCGCACAAAGATTGGAAAGGGCGCTCCTGACGTGACCTTCGGTTTCACTATCGGTGCTGAGTGGAAGGGCTTCGACTTCAACGCCGCATTCCAGGGAACTCTTGGCAACGATGTGTTCGACTTTGCCCAGCGCGGTGATATCCCGGCAATGAACCGTCCGACATGGATTCTTGAAAGATGGATAGGCGAGGGCACTTCTAATAAGATTCCACGCATGACCGCAGCCAACCCTAACGGCAACTGGCAGTCGTCAGACCTCTACATCAAGAACGGCTCGTACATGCGTCTTAAGACCATTCAGTTGGGATACACCCTGCCGCAGAGCATCACCCGCGTGGCGTCTATACAGCGTCTGCGCTTCTATCTCGCAGCAGAGAACCTGCTCACGTTCACTGGATATAAGGACGGTTTCGACCCCGAGCTGGGTGGCGGCGACGGTGCTTCTGCTACAGCAATGGGTGTTGACAAGGGCATCTATCCTCAGTCACGTACCGTTTACATCGGTGCTAACATTACATTCTAATTCACAATATAAAGACAATAGAAATCATGAAAATATATAAATCATTAGCAATGGCAGCCGTGTTGGCATCGGGTTTGACGCTGACATCTTGTGGTGAGGACTTTCTGGAGTCGCTGCCCACTGACCACCTGGCTGACGGTGGCACTGCCACTGAGTCTTCGATAAACTCAGGTCTGGCTGCAACTTACCAGATACTCTTGTTCGACTCTTACGCTAACAACAATTACGAGGCCATTCCCGTGATTGCGGACGTACAGTCTGACGACTGCTACAAGGGAGGCGGTGATGCCGGTGACCAGTTGCAGATATACAACATCTCGCTCTTCCAGGCAGACGGTCTGCATACGCTTCCTGGCTCATGGAACATCTACACCTCTGGCTTCGCACGCGCCAATGCGGTTATTAACGCATGCAAAGGCATTGAGAACCCCAGTGCCACAGTGAAGCAATACAATGCAGAGGCTCACTTCCTTCGTGCATATTATGTATATATGCTTTGGAAATACTTTGGAAACATCGTGTTCTTCACAGAGCCGCTGACACCTGCCACTAATTATATGACTCCGCAGATTACAGCCGATGAGGCATACGCCCAGATTATCGCTGACGTGGAGGTGGCAGCAGAGGAAGGCGTGCTGGCTATGAGCACTAACGGCACTGACGAAAAGGGTCCGGACAAGGGACGCGTGAGCCGTGCTGCCGCCCTGATGCTGAAGGCTCGTGCCGTGATGTATCAGAATGACAAGAGCAGGTATCAGGAAGTTGCCAACGACCTTGCTACCATTATCAAGAGCGGTGCGTTCGAGCTGGAGCCCGATTTCGATGCCCTTTGGGACAACGACCATGAGTTCTGCAACGAGTCAATCTTTGAAAGCAACCAGATGGGCGAGGGCAAGACATGGTCAAGTGGCTGGGGCGGCTATGGAACGAACCTCCCTGCATTCATTTCTCCTAACGGTCTGGAAGATCCTGCTGGCATTTATTCTGATGGCTGGGGCTTTTGTCCTGTACGCCTCTCTACATACGAGATGTTCGCTGAGGGTGACACCCGTCGCGATGCCTCTATCAATGACTGGAGAGAAGCCAAGTATGGTCCTCGTTTCCAGGACACAGGCCTCTTCTTCAAGAAGTATGCAGCACGTAAGAACTACAGGAAGCCCACAGGAGACGTTGACCTGAACTACTGTAACAACCTCCGCATATTCCGTTATGCTGAGACCCTGCTCAACTATGCCGAGCTGGTTATCATGAATGGCATTGCAGAGCAACAGGGCGTTTCTGCAAAGGAATGTTTCAACCAGGTGCGCCGCCGTGCTTTTGGCGACAACAGCCATGACATTGCAAATCCTACTGCACAGGATATAAAGAACGAGTATCATTATGAGTTCGTGGGTGAAGGCCACCGCTATTATGACCTCGTGCGCTGGGGTGACGCAGCAACTGTTCTTACGGAGAGCGTTCCCGAGTATAGTTCTGTACGTACATGGTCAGAGTACAACAAGTATCTGCCTATTCCGCAGTCTGAGATTGACAAGACCACCGGAACGGAGTATGCTTTGAAACAGAATCCTGGATACAATTAATTTACCAGATAATTGATAACGGATAATTGACAATTGATAGAAATATAGAAATATGAAAAAGTTATTATATAGCACAATTATAGCATGCTTGGCGCTTGCAGGACTCACTTCCTGTGACCCGCAAGAAAGCGACGACTACTCTTTGGGCGCGCAACCTCAGGTTAGCCAGCTGGCGTTCACTGCCACCCCGACTTCTGCCAAGCCTAATGTGATTGATTTCGCAAACACCTCTTCCGTGCCAGGCGTCGCTCTTTGGGACCTTGGTAACGGCAGCACTGCCGAGGGAACCACTGTTCAGGGAAAGTATCCTTATGCTGGAACATATACTGTCACTATGACACTGTACACCTCTGGCGGCTCAGCAACTATTTCGCAAGAGATTACTGTTGCCAATGACGATGCGACGCTGCTTGACACACCTTGGTTTAACGCTCTTACTGGCGGTGCCTCTGCAGTAAATGGCAAGACATGGGTGTTCGACCAGTATCATTCAGGCCACTTCGGAGTGGATGACGTGAATGCTTATCCTCGTTCAAGCGGATGGTGGTGGAGTTGTCCAGAGGAAGGTAAGGCAGGCTCTTCACTTTACGAGCAGGAGTTCACATTTATTCTTGACGGCACTAGACTTGAATGGAAGAACAACGGCAATATCTATACCAATGAAAACGGTATGAATGCCTTAGGTCATGGTGGCACGCTGAATCCTACTGTAGGCGATTACGACTGCCCATACACCCCTGCAAGCGGCTTGACTTTCAGTCTTAACGAAGCAGCAGGCACCCTCACCCTGAGCGGTGGCGCGTTCCTCGGTCACTATGCCGGCACTTCCACATACTATATCGAGAAGTTGACGGAAGACGAGCTTTGGGTATACTGCAAGAGTACCGTCGAACCAGGCAATGCGTGGTGGTATCATTTTGTTCCGAAAGAGAAGAACGTGAAGCCAGAAGTGGTGATAACACTGAAGGCTCCTAAGTATACGGAGGATTTCGAGGGCGCAGAATTTAAAGTGCCATTCGAATATGAAGCCCTTTCAGACAAGTCTGGTTTATGGGCCAACCCTGCTCCTGTCCCCATCAATGAGTCTGACAAGGTTCTCCTTTACCAGAAGAAGGATGGCGAGAAATATTCTAACATGTTCTTCATCGAGCCTTCGGCCAACACCAAGTTTGACCTCACAAAGGGCAGCAAGATACGTCTGAAGGTTTACATTCCTTCTTATAATGATTATACTACTGTGGTAAATCACGAGAGTTGGGCAGTGTCAACACTTCAAAAGCAAGTGTCCGTAAAACTGCAGAACAACGATCTGGGAGGCAATGCTTATACTACACAGGCGGAGATTGTGAAATCTGGTTTGGTGACAGACAAGTGGATAGAACTTGAATTTGACTTCAGCGCCTGGGCAGACCGCCAGGACTTCGACAAGGTAGTAATCCAATTTGGCGGAGAGGGGCACGACGCTCCTGGAACATTCTTCCTCGATGATTTCTATTTTGGAGAATAAAGACAGCACCATATCTCAAATATAGTATTATCACCCTTAGTGGAAGGCCACTCTCGAAAGGGAGTGGCCCTCTTAAAACAATTTGTAATAACACCAGAATCGAATATGACAATTAAAACAATTACACTCGCATGGCTGTGCCTGCTTCTTGCCACTCCGCTCTGCGCTCAACAAGACTCCCCCTATGTGCCGGAAGGATATCATCTGGACTGGAATGATGAGTTCGACAGCGGTTCAGAACTGAACAGCATAGAGTGGACTCACGAAGTGAAGAATTCTGGCTGGGTGAACCATGAACTTCAAAACTACGTCAATCATAATACTCCACAAGGAGCGCTTGTGACGGAGGTAAAAGACGGCCATCTCATTATCAGATGCCTGAAAGAGAACGGAAAGATATACTCTGGACGCGTATATGCGCATGTAAACCAGGGATGGACTTATGGCTACATAGAGGCACGCATTAAGTTGCCAAAGGGAAAAGGCACATGGCCTGCATTCTGGATGATGCCTGTGCATTTCACTAGTTGGCCGGCTGATGGCGAAATAGACATAATGGAGGAAGTGGGCTACCACCCCAACTATGTCTCGTCAAGTCTTCACGCTAATGCCCACGTTCACAGCAACGGCACGCAGGTGACCCACGAGATGTACTGTGCCGGGGCAGAAGACGACTATCACATATACTCCATAAAGTGGACAGGTCAGAAGATTACCACCTATGTCGACGGCAGGAAGCAGTTGGAGTATGCCAACCGTGGATTAGGTCGTGACGACTGGCCATACGATGACCCTTTCTATGTCATTCTCAACCTCGCATGGGGCGGAGACTGGGGTGGTGCACAGGGTGTTGACGAGAGTGCGCTGCCAGCCGAAATGCTCGTGGATTATGTGAGAGTATACCAGAACGGAGCCGTTAACCCTGAGCCTTCCGACAACCTTAAGATTGGCGACGTGTCGTTTACAAAGGCCGCATCGCGCATCTATACCGCCACAGCCGACTTCGTGCAGGGCAGGGACTATGTCATTACGGGCGACGACCGTCCTTCTTCACCCAGTTGGTACAGCGACCCCGATTTCTTCAAACGCAACGCAGACGGCTCTTTAAAGTTCATTGCTGTCAGCGGAACGTATGAGGTGACTGCCAATTTCTATTCCAATTTCTTAAAAATAATCCCGCTTGACTCTAATGGCGAGTGGCTCACTTACAACAAGGACACAGGCAAGGGCGCTATATGGATGATGGGAAATGACAAGGTGGGCAAGCCCTCAATAACCTTTGCAGGCAACTGGGGAGCAAGCAAGGGGTGGAATCCCACACCCGATATGTTCTTCCCGGTCCCGCAGGTTAGCGACAAGGTCTATCAGCTGACATTAACCGTAGGTGAACAACTGGCACCTACGGATGTCAACTTTAAGTTCTTTCATCAGGCGGGATATGGCAACGACGACTCTGACGAGTTTAATCTGAAAAGCACCTCGCCGTGCCACATCTCTACTACAAGTGATGTGTTCCGCATCGATACCAGCGAGAGCGGCAACATAAAACTTAAGGACGGAGCCAGCCTGACAGAAGGCATCACCTATGTGTTCACCATCGACTGCTCCGACCCTCGTAATGCGGTTCTTAACGTCGACGAGGCAACCACCAGCATCCGTGACATCACTTATATGCCCCACAGCGATGACTTCATCTATGACCTTTCGGGTCGTCGCGTGAACAATCCCGCTAGGGGTATATATATAAGGAATGGACATAAGTTCTTGGTAAGATAAAACTTATTCTGCAGTGAAGAAAATATTATTAGTCATGTTTGCCACGGCACTTGTAGCATGTGCCGCCGCAGGCAATCGCGGAAAGTTCGTGCATGTCGAAGGGCATAATCTCATAAAACCTGACGGCACTCAGCTATACATACAAGGAACAAACCTTGGAAACTGGCTCAACCCCGAAGGATATTTGTTCGGACTGAACCGCACCAACTCGGCATGGATGATAGACCTCATGATAAAGGAGGCTGTAGGTCCTGACTTTGCTGCCGACTTCTGGAGATTGTTCAAAGATAATTACATAACAAGGGAGGACATAGCGTTCATCAAGCAGCAGGGTGCAAACACCATACGGCTGCCGTTTAACTATAAACTATTCACCGATGAGGACTACATGGGGTTGACGCATGGTCAGGACGGCTTTGCTCGCATCGACTCTGTTGTGACATGGTGCCGTGACAACGGACTTTACCTCATTCTCGACATGCACGACTGTCCTGGCGGGCAGACGGGTGACAATATCGACGACGGTCATGGCTATCCCTGGCTTTTTGAAAGCGAAACGTCGCAGAAGTTGTTCTGTGACATATGGCAGAAGATAGCGGCGCGCTATAAAGAAGAACCAGTAATTCTGGGTTATGAACTAGCCAACGAACCGATAGCACACTATTTTGAGAACAAGGAGGAACTGAACAAGAAACTGGAACCACTCTACATGCGTGCCGTGAAGGCAATACGCGAAAAAGATGCCAACCACACAATATTATTGGGAGGCGCCCGTTGGAATTCTGACTTCTATATGTTTTCTAACTGGACATTTGACAATAATATAATGTACACATGCCATCGCTATGGTGGCGAGGCTACCGCTGAAGCCATAAAAGACTACATTGACTTTCGTGACAAAACAGGATTGCCGATGTACATGGGAGAAATAGGCCACAACACCAATGAGTGGCAGGCGGATTTCGTGCGTGTGATGAAGGACAATAACATCGGGTACACCTTCTGGCCTTATAAGAAGATAGACGGCTCGTGTATGATGGGTATCCAGCGCCCTGCCGACTGGGACAGCGTTGTAGTGAAGTTTTCCGAGACCAGTCGCGGAACGTATAAAGAATGGCGCGAGGCACGCCCTGACCAGGCTAAGATGCGCCATCTGCTGATGCAATATGTGGAGAACAGTCGTTTCGAGCGATGCATACCGCAGACGGACTATATAAAGACTATGGGACTGAGGTGAAAAAGTAAAGTGATGAGAAATTAAACTTTAGATTATCAAAATATAAAGTATGAAGACAAAAACTATAATTACATCTGTAATGTTGCTCCTGTCTTGGACGGGTGAGACATGTGCGCAGACAAAGCCAGTATATCTTGACGAGTCAAAGCCTATAGAACAAAGGGTGGAAGATGCGTTGAGCCGCATGACTCTCGACGAGAAGATAGCGGTTATCCATGCACAGTCAAAATTCTCTTCTGCAGGTGTCAAGCGTCTCGGCTTTCCCGACTTGTGGACCGATGACGGACCACATGGAGTGCGCCCCGATGTGCTGTGGGATGAATGGGAACAGGCAGGACAGACTAACGACTCATGTGTTGCTTTCCCTGCGCTGACATGCCTTGCTGCAACATGGAACCCGCAGCTCGCCCGCCGCTATGGCGAGAGTCTGGGCGAGGAGGCGTTATACCGCAATAAAAATGTGATGCTGGGACCTGGTGTCAATATCTACCGCACCCCGTTGAACGGCCGCAACTTCGAGTATATGGGCGAAGACCCTTGGCTCGCTTCCCGTATGGTGGTTCCTTACGTTCAGGGTCTTCAGGGCAAGGGCGTTGCTGCTTGTGTGAAGCACTATGCTCTGAACAATGACGAGGAGCATCGCCATCAGGTGAACGTTATAGTGAGCGACCGCGCCCTTCGCGAAATCTATCTCCCTGCCTTCGAGGCTGCCGTGAAGGAGGGCAAGGCATGGGCTATAATGGGTGCCTATAATCTCTATAAGAACCAGCATAACTGTCACAACGACATACTGCTGAACAAGATATTGAAGCAGGAGTGGGGCTTCGACGGTGTGGTGATTAGCGACTGGGGCGGTGCACATGACACCGAGGAGGCTATCACCAACGGTCTTGACCTTGAGTTCGGAACATGGACAGACGGTCTTACGATGGGCGCCACCAATGCTTACGATAATTATTACCTTGCTGCGCCATACAGGAAACTGCTGGCCGAGGGCAAGTACACCACTAAGGAACTTGACGAGAAGGTGCGCCGTGTGCTGCGCTTGATGTTCCGCACCAACATGAACCGCCAGCGTCCTTATGGTTCGATGTGCTCTGAGGCGCACTACGAGACCGCACGCAACGTGGCGCAGGAGGGTATCGTTCTGTTGAAGAACAATACCGCCAAAGAAGGTGGCAGGGTGCTGCCCATTCCTGCCGATGCCCGAATCTTGGTCGTTGGCGAGAATGCCATCAAGATGATGACTGTGGGCGGCGGTTCCTCGTCGCTTAAGGTGCAGCATGAGATTTCTCCGTTGCAGGGAATGCAGGAGCGCTTCAGCAATGTGACATACGCAAGAGGATATGTCGGCGATGTTACAGGTAATTATAACGGTGTTTCCACAGGTCAGGACCTTAACGACAACCGCACACCGAGTGAGTTGATTGCCGAGGCTGTGGAGAAAGCGAAGGCGGCCGACTATGTTGTCATCTTCGGAGGTCTTAACAAAGCCGACTTCCAGGACTGTGAGGGCCACGACCGCAAGGAATACGGTCTGCCTTATGGTCAGGATGCCTTGATAGACGCGCTTGTGAAGGTAAACAGCCATGTGGTGTATGTCAACATCTCAGGCAATGCTGTTGCAATGCCTTGGGCAGAGCGTGTGCCAGCCATCGTGCAAGGATGGTTCATTGGCTCTGAGACAGGCCATGCCCTTGCCGATGTTCTCAGCGGAGATGTCAATCCCAGCGGCAAGCTGCCTTTCACATGGTACAAGCGGCTGGAAGACACTGGCGCGCATGCATTGGGTGCTTATCCTGGAGTGTGGCGCGAGGGATACAAGATTATAGACGAGGAATATAAAGAGGACATCTTCGTGGGCTATCGCTGGGCCGACCAGAAGCGCATAAAGCCGTTGTTCTCGTTCGGACACGGACTGTCTTATACGACGTTTGCCGTGCAGAGCGTCACCGCCGACAAGAAGACGATGCACGACGGCGAAAACATATCGTTCACCGTAAACGTTAAGAACACGGGCAACAAGGCAGGGGCGGAGACCGTGCAGTTGTATGTGACAGACAAGAAATGCTCATTGCCGCGTCCTGTGAAAGAACTGAAGGCTTTCCAGAAAGTCTATCTGCAGCCTGGCGAGAGCAAGGACGTGGTGCTGACTTTGGACAAGTCATCTCTTAGTTTTTATGACGACCGCATCCAGGCGTGGAATGCTGAGACGGGAGAGTTTGAAGCAAAAATAGGTTTTTCATCAGACAATATTGTTCAGAAGTTATCGTTCATATTTGTAGGTGATAAGTAGTAACGTTATACTTTAGAATATGCTATACTGGGGACGTGTGCGTGAGCATGCGTCCTCATTCCCGTCGAAATAACAACTAACCAGATAATCATTATGAAAAGAACATCTTTGTTATTGGCAGCGGCGTGTGCTGTGCTGATGGTGCAGGCACAAAGTGTGAAACCAATGAAACAGTTCATCGACGAACTGATGGCGCGCATGACGCTGCAAGAGAAAATAGGGCAGCTGAACCTGCAAGTGGCTGGCGACATCACTACAGGACAGGCTCAGGACACTCAGGTGGCGGGGCGCATCGCAGCAGGTGAGCTCGGCGGTGTGTTCAATCTGAAGGGTGCCGACAAGATACGCGCCTTGCAGGAGGTGGCGGTGAAGAAGTCGCGTCTTGGCATCCCGCTCATCGTGGGTATGGATGTCATTCACGGATACGAGACAATCTTCCCCATCCCGCTGGGCCTCTCGTGCTCGTGGGACCTTGAGGCGATAGAGCAGAGCGCACGCATAGCAGCCAGGGAAGCCTCTGCCGACGGCATCTGCTGGACATACTCGCCGATGGTTGACATCGCCTTGGATGCCCGCTGGGGCAGAATGAGCGAGGGCAGTGGCGAAGACCCCTATCTGGGTTCGTTGATAGCAGCCGCTATGGTGCGCGGTTATCAGGGCGACTATTCCCGGAAAGACAATATCATGGCATGTGTCAAGCACTTCGCGCTCTACGGTGCAGCGGAGGCAGGAAAAGACTATAACACCGTGGACATGAGCCGCCAGCGCATGTACAACCAGTATCTGCCGCCATATAAGGCAGCCGCTGAGGCAGGGGCAGGCTCGTTCATGTCGTCTTTCAATATTGTTGACGGCGTTCCGGCAACGGCAAACCGCTGGCTGCTCAACGACCTGCTGCGCGAGGAGTGGGGATATGACGGCTTCGTGGTGACCGACTATGGCTCGATAGGGGAGATGCGCCAGCACGGAGTGGGCGAACTGCCCGAGGCTTCTGCTCAGGCACTTCATGCCGGCACCGATATGGACATGTGCAGCGAGGGATTCCTGAAAACCCTCGAACAGAGCGTTAAGGAGGGCAAGGTGTCTATGGCCGACATCGACAATGCTTGTCGCCGGGTGCTTGAGGCGAAGTATAAACTGGGACTCTTTGCCGACCCTTATAAGTATTGCGACGCCAAGCGCCGTGCAAAGGACATCTTCACCGACGAGAACCGTGCCGCCGCCCGCAACCTCGCCGCAGAGACATTCGTGCTGCTGAAGAACGAGAACAACCTGCTGCCGCTGAAGAAACAGGGCAAGATAGCGCTCATCGGACCGCTTGCCAACGACCGTGCCAACCTTGCAGGAACATGGTGCGTGGCAATGACCCCCGAGCGATACTCCACCTTGAAGGAAGGACTGGAGCGTGCCGTCGGCGGAAAGGCGGAGATACTCTATGCACAAGGCTCCAACCTCGTGCGCGACGCGCAGATGCAGCGCGATGCAGAGTTTGGCAAGACGATACCTCGTGGCGACGACGAGCAGTTGAAGGCTGAGGCTCTCGCCGTAGCGCGTCAGTCGGATGTGATAGTATGCGCTATGGGCGAGTGTGCCGACTTCTCCGGCGAGAGTGCCAGTCGCGCAAACCTTGAACTGCCCGACGTGCAGAAGGAGCTGCTCGTGGAACTTAGCAAACTGGGCAAGCCCATCGTGCTGCTCAACTTTGCTGGTCGCTCCACGGTGCTCACCTGGGAGCAGCAGCACATCACGGCCATACTTAACGTGTGGTTCGGAGGTTCTGAGACTGCCGATGCCATCGCCGACGTGCTGTTTGGCGACAAGGTGCCTTGCGGACGTCTCACGGTGTCCATGCCGCAGACCACAGGTCAGGAGCCTCTCTATTATAACCACCTCCCCACAGGACGTCCTGTGGCCGAGGGCTCCACACGTTTCAACAAGTATTCCACCAACTATCTTGACGTGCGCAACGACCCGCTTTATCCCTTCGGCTACGGACTCAGTTACACCACTTTCGCCTATAGCGAGCCGTCGTTGCAGGGCCGTCAGGTGAGTGTCATGGTGACAAACACAGGCAGCCGCGATGCCGACGAGGTGGTTCAGCTGTACATCCACGATGTCATCGCCTCCCTCTCCCGTCCTGTGAAAGAACTGAAGGGCTTCCGCCGCATACATCTCAAGGCAGGGGAGTCGCAGCGGGTGACATTCGACATCACCGACGACATGCTGAAGTTCTATAACTACGACCTGAAGCATGTGCTCGAGCCGGGCGACTTCGAGGTGATGATAGGCCCCAACAGCCGCGACCTGAAGAAGACCACTCTGAACGTGAAATAATCTCACGTCCTCACGTTCCGCATGCCTGGCATAATGAAGGAGTGTTTCTTTCAGAATGCTAAACATGCGGAGCGTTAATAAAATAATCGTACAAAAATGTTGTTTTGTTGTTTTGTTTTACTATCTTTGTAGCCAGAATATTACTCAATGGAAAACATATAGAAATGCGTAACGGTTTAATAACACTCTTGCTGGCAGCATTCCTACCGGCACTTGCGCAGGAACGGAACCTTGAAGAGTTGTATCGGCAGATAGATGAGGCAATCGACCACTCGCCAGAATATGTGGCGGCATACGAGACACGCATCAACGAGGTGAAAGAGTCCTATGCCCGTGAATGGTCGAACGAGGAAAAGCTGAAGCGACTTCTCCAGATATACGATTTGTACAAGGCATACAACAACGACTCTGCCTTGTACTATGTGCAGCAGTACATCGACCTGGCAGAGGAGATGGGGCTTGGCGATGCGGCATGCAGCGGAAAGGTGAAGATGGCGTACCAATGCTCCACGGTGGGGCTATACACCGAGGCACTAGGCATTCTGCGCTCCCTCGACCGCTCCAAGATGGACAAGGCGACACTCACCAATTACTACGTCACATGCATGCACGTATATGGCGAACTGGGCTATTACACCCGCATGCCGTCGATGGGCGAGGAATACCAGAAACTCAATAATGTATATCGCGACTCGGTCTTCGCCACCGCCAACCCTAAGAGCGAGGACTATCTGCTGCGCTATGAGACGAAACTGTTCAACGAGCAGAAATACGAGGAAGCACTGAAGGTGAACGACCAGCGCATGCGCCTCGTCAAGGAGAACACCCGCGAATATGCCATAGTGGCTTACTACCGCCACCTCATCTACAGGAACAAGGGCAACATCGAGGAGGCGAAGTACTGGCTCGGGCAGTCGGGCCTTTGCGACGTCAAGCAAGCGGTGATGGACCAGGCGTCGTTGCTCTCGCTGGCTGAAATGCTCAACAACGAGGGCGACTTCTCGCGCAGTTACAAGTACATAAGGTTCACATGGGACTGCAACAACCGCTTCAACACCCGCATGCGGTCGTGGCAGATATCGCCGATACTCACGGTGATAGAGAACAACTACCAGAACGAGATGGACCGCAACGCCAAGGTGCTCACCGGAAGCATCATCGTTGTCAGCATCCTGGCACTGCTGCTCGTGGGCGCGCTCCTCTTCCTCAGAAGGCGTAACTCACAGCTCGCAACGGCGCGGAACGCACTCCACGACACCAACACAAGGCTTGCCACACTCAACGACGAACTGCAACAGGCAAACGACCAACTCTCGGCGGCCAACGGACAGTTCGTAACCCTCAACTCAAGACTCAAGGACGCTAACGCCGTGAAAGAAGAGTACATCGGACGCTTCCTATCCCTCTGCGCACAGTATGTTGACAAACTGGACAACTACCGCAAGATGGTGAACAAGAAAATGAAAAACAAGGAACTGGACGAGCTGTACCGCATCACCAAGTCAACGGAACTGAAAGAGCAAGAGATAGAGGAACTCAACCAGAACTTCGACTCGGTGTTCCTGCACCTGTTCCCAAACTTCATCGACGACTTCAACGCCCTCCTGGAGCCGGAGCTGCAGATACACCCCCGTGAGGCAAACCACCTGACCACCGACCTGCGCATCTTCGCCCTCATACGTCTGGGCATCGACGACTCGTCGAAGATTGCCGAGTTCCTGCATTACAGCGTGAACACCATCTACAACTACAGGGCGCGCATCAAGAACGGCGCCGTTGTCGACCGCGAGGACTTTGAGCGCATGGTCAAGGAACTAGGCATGCCCCGATGATAGTTATTCTCTTTTTTGTCAGATGTGTCAAGTGGAGTTTTGAATAGGTACTAATGACGATGCCATTAAGTACTTATCGCCTTCTCATTTATGCCTTTTAACGAGACAATGTTATTAACTTTGTTCAACAAAGTTATTAAGATTGTTGGACAAAGTTAATAACATTGTCTCCTGTTTTGTAATATCTTGAGAATTAAAGATATACAAAAGGCAAAAAGGAAGTGTGCTTTTTCCTCTGCCAACAATAGAAAAATAGGGGGCGAGAATGATGGAATCAGAAAAAAGTGTTATCTTTGCAGCAGAATAACAATAGACTTAAACTTATGAAACGTACCCTTCTAACATTGTCGTTGCTCGCAGTGGCAGCATTGACACAGGTGCTCAAAGCACAGAACCAACAGTATGTGTCGTTCCAGGAAATCAACCAGAAATGGAAAACGCAGGAGATAAAACTGCCAAGGAACGTCAGCTCGCCATCGGTGACACAGCTCGTGAGGGCTTTCAACGAGGTGTGGCGCACGGAACCGGGCGACATGGTGGTGCTGAAGACTGACAACCCGAAGAAGTTCAAGAAGATGAACAGCGGCATAGATGCTGTTTACTCGGTGGAACAGAGTGCTTCGGGCAACTTCCTGTGGTCTATCGGCGTGGGCGACGCTCCGTGGATGGAGGCGCGTACATGGATACGCAGTAACGGTCACCGCTTCTTCGCCCTGAACATCAGCGCGCCCGACGCAAGTGAGTCGGTGATGGCGTTCTATGACTTCAACCCCGACAACAGCATGATGGTGCCCGACACGGGTATCGCTGACGGTCTGGTGCCTGAGACTGAGGTGGGACGGATGTCGATGAAACTGAACGAGGAGAGTGACGAGGTTATCGTTAACGAGCATATACCGGGATGGAACAGCGTGCTGGGCACCGTTTATACATGGGACGGCATGAACCTGAAACGCGGCGGCACAACGTTCACGGGATTTGCGGATATGATAGCGCAGTATAAAGAGGATGCGGGCGAGTTGCCTAACGACTTCACGAAGTTCGCGCTGGTGGACATCGACAGCGACGGCATCCCGGAGCTGTGGCTGCGCACAGAGGACGAGGACGGCGCGTTCTTCTGCATGGGCGGCGATGCTCCGCAGCTCATAGCGACAGAGAACTGGAAGATAAAGGGCAATATCTGCCAGCATGGTGTACTGGTGGCGGGCAGCGCCGGCACGGGTGCTTTCTATGCCCACTATGTGCTGCTGGAGAACAGTAGGGTGGTGGACAACATCCACTATAACGCTACGCTCGACATAAACACCGACGAAATGAGAGTGGAGTACTCGCGCGGCGACAAGGAGATAAGCGTCGAGGAGGGCGAGAAGGTGACGGCAAAGCTCGGCGAGGCAAGAGAAGTGGAGCCGGTGTGGCATCAGCTTAACATAGAGTATTGAGATTAATGCATAATGCTTAATGCATAATGCATAATGCGTAATGCGTAATGCGTGATGCATAATGCATAATGCTTCGCTCGACCCGTAGGGGCGCTTTTATAGAGCGAAGCGACTAAAAGAATGCATAGGGCACAGAACAAAAAATCCACGAAACATCGTGGATTTTCCTTTTTTATTTGTAACTTCGCACCCTAAAAGAAGAAATCAGACTTTTTGAGCATGAAAGAATTAGCATTAAAGTACGGTTGCAACCCCAACCAGAAGCCTTCAAGAATATATATGCAGGAAGGCGAGTTACCCATCGAAGTTCTTAACGGCCGTCCTGGCTACATCAATTTCCTTGACGCGCTGAACTCTTGGCAGTTGGTGAAGGAACTGAAGGCTGCCACAGGCCTGCCCGCTGCAGCATCGTTCAAGCATGTGTCGCCTGCAGGCGCTGCAGTAGGTCTGCCCCTGAGCGACACGCTGAAGAAGATTTACTTCGTGGACGACGTGAAGGTGGAACTCTCGCCGATAGCATGTGCCTATGCCCGTGCCCGCGGTGCCGACCGCATGAGTTCTTATGGCGACTTCGTTGCGCTGAGCGACACCTGTGACGCTGCTGTGGCTACGCTGCTGAAACGTGAGGTGAGCGACGGCGTGATTGCTCCCGACTTTACCGAGGAGGCGTTGCAGATACTGCGTGAGAAGCGCAAGGGCACTTATAACGTGATAAAGATAGACCCCGACTATGTTCCGGCACCGGTGGAGACGAAGCAATGCTTCGGCATCACCTTTGAACAGGGACGCAACGAGATACGTCTGGACGACCCCGCTCTCTTCGAGAACATCCCCACAAAGAACAAGACATTCAGCGAGGAGGCGCGTCGCGACCTCATCATAGCGCTGATAACATTGAAATATACGCAGAGCAACTCGGTATGCTACGTGAAGGACGGACAGGCGATAGGCATCGGCGCTGGTCAGCAGAGCCGCATCCATTGCACTCGTCTCGCGGGCAACAAGGCTGACATCTGGTGGCTGCGCCAGCATCCGAAGGTGATGTCGCTGCCGTTTGTTGACAACATACGCCGTGCTGACCGCGACAACACTATTGATGTTTACATCAGCGACGACTATGACGACGTGCTTCGCGAGGGCACCTGGCAGATGTTCTTCAAGGAGAAGCCGGAACCGCTGACACGCGAGGAGAAGAAGGAGTGGATAGCAAAGAACAGCGGCGTGGCGCTGGGCAGCGATGCTTTCTTCCCCTTCGGCGACAACATAGAGCGCGCTCATAAGAGTGGCGTGCAGTATATCGCTCAGGCGGGCGGCTCGGTGCGCGACGACAATGTTATAGAGACCTGCGACAAGTATGACATCGCTTGCGCTTTCACCGGCGTAAGACTGTTCCACCATTGATAATGCATAATGCTTAATGCATAATGCATAATTTGCAATGCATAATGCGTAATGCGTAATGTGTAATTCGTAATTCGTAATGCTTGATTAATACGATATAATGAAAAGTAAAGAAGAGAATATTATAGCGGTCAAAAGTTATGATTTTGCTGTTCGATGCGTAAAACTATATCGATATTTGTGCGCGGAGAAGCATGACAATACTATAGGCAAGCAACTATTACGCAGCGGAACAAGCATTGGATCTAATGTCAAAGAAGCTTTGCGTGGTTACACGAAAGCAGACTTTGTCGCAAAAATGAGTATCTCGCTTAAAGAAGCCAGTGAAACAGAATTTTGGTTAGAACTATTACGTGATACAGAATATATTACTGAAAGTCAGGCTCAAAGCATGTTAACTGATTGCGTCGAGATCATTAAACTTCTTATGGCAATTACCAAAACTGCACAAGAATCAATTAAGCATTAAGCATTACGCATTAAGCATTAAGAAATATGGAAGACGATTTTCAGAGTATCCTCGAGCGAGGCATAAACTTTGGCAAGGGCGGGCAGAAGAAGTCCGACTCTGACAAGGTGAAGACCAAAGCGAAGAAAAAGAAGTATATCACCGGTGCTCACGGTAGCGGCTCGGCCATGCAAAAGGCGAAGTATCGTGAGCAGAGGGCGAATAGGCATAAGGGCAAGTGAGGATAGACATAAAGACAGATATAATAAAGAGATAAGAACATAAAGTTTTTTATGTCCTTATCTCTTTATGTTCCCAAAATTACTTTATGTCTTTTTGTCTAATAACTAGAAAATCATCTGTGCAAACTCCGTGAGATAGATGCGCCAGTTGCGCCAGATATGTCCGCCTTCGGTCTCGCGGTATTTGTAAGCATATCCTTTCTCGTCGAGATAACGGCGGAGGTCAGAGTTTTGCTGATAAAGGAAATCTGTCTTTCCGATGGCAATCCAGTAGAGAGCGGGCTTGCCTTGGAATAGTTTTTGAAGCTCTCCCTGCACCTGTTGGTTTTTCTTCAGCATGTCATAGAAAGGAGTGTTGCGGTCTCCCGATGTCCCTATGTGGAGTCCGGCAGAGAACAGTCCAATGTAATTGAATGTGTCAGGATAGCGTTTCGACACAGCGAAGGAGTGTCCGCCACCCATAGACAGACCGCAGATGGCGCGGTGCTGCTTGTCTGCCTTCACCTTGTAGTGACTCTCTACGTATTTCACGATGTCCATGAAACTCTCGTCCATGCTTGCCTTTGCTTTCTCTCGTGGTGAAGTGCTCATTGCCATCGACGGCTGGAACATGCCTGCTGACGAAGCCCCTGGCGATGCCTGTTGAGTCATGTTGCCGTTAGGCATCACCACAACCATTGGCTTTGCCTTGCCTGATGCAATGAGGTTGTCCATGATCTGTGCCGTGCGTCCCAGCGTTGTCCATGCGTCTTCATCACCGCCGGCACCGTGCAGGAGATACAGCACGGGATAGTCCTTGCCCTTGTCATAGCCTGCCGGAGTGTATATCGTCATGCGGCGCTGCATTCCTAGCGTCGGGCTGTCGTACCACACCTTTGCCACATCGCCGTGAGGCACTTCGCGCACGCTGTACAGGTCGCCCTTGTCGCCCGCCTTTTCAGATATGATGAAGATGTTTGTCAGCGATGCCACGTCGCGGTTCACATAGACGTTGGCGAGGTCGAGTGCCTGCTGACCGTCGATGTTCAGCGAGTAGGAGTAGAGTTCCGGAAGAAGTTTCTCGGTGGTGTACGACCACACGCCCTTGTCGTTCTTCGTCAGTTGTGCCACTCCTGGCGCGTCCATCTCGCCCATAGGTGTGTTTACTTTGCGCTGTGGCAGGAAGTCGCCAGTCACTGTTACCGCCTTAGCCTGCGGTGCGAGGATGTTGAATGTCACGGTGTTGTCGGCATTCACTACGGGTGATTTCACGTCGGTGCCGCTCCACAGGGCCTCCTGTGCGCTTGCAGCCATCGCACTTGCTGCGATTAATGAAATAAGAACAAGTTTTCTCATAAGAAATGATGTTATGTTAGTAGTTTCTGCAAAAGTACTAAATAAAATGGTTATTTGCAAGATGAATGTTACAAAATGCAGAAATACTTTTTCAGAGCAAATGATAAACGCTCTGTTTTGTCCTTTTCTAACATTAAAAAATGTTGCAACTCTTTGATAAGAGAAAATAAAATAGTAATTTTGCAAACACTAAAAGGGAAATGTCGAAAGAGATTCAACTTTTTAAATAAATAGTTTTATTATGGTAAATTACAAAGATCTTGGTCTTGTGAACACCCGCGAGATGTTCAAGAAGGCCGTTGCAGGTGGTTATGCTATCCCCGCATTCAACTTCAACACAATGGAGCAGATGCAGGCTATCGTACAGGCTGCCGTAGAGACAAAGTCTCCTGTTATCATGCAGGTTTCTAAGGGTGCCCGCAACTATGCTAACGCTACTATCCTCCGCTACATGGCAGAGGGTGCTGTGGCTTATGCTAAGGAACTGGGTTGCGAGAAGCCTGAAATCGTTCTTCACCTCGACCACGGTGACAGTTTTGAGATTTGCAAGGACTGCATCGACAGCGGTTTCTCAAGCGTGATGTTCGACGGTTCTGCTCTTCCTTACGAGGAGAACATCAAGATTACACGCCAGGTTGTAGAGTATGCTCACAAGTACGATGTGACAGTTGAGGCAGAGCTCGGCGTGCTCGCTGGTGTTGAGGACGACGTTGTTGCTGAGGAGTCTCACTACACAAAGCCAGAGGAAGTTATTGACTTTGCTACACGCACAGGTTGCGACTCGCTGGCTATCTCTATCGGTACCAGCCACGGTGCATATAAGTTCAAGCCAGAGCAGTGCACACGCGACCCGAAGACTGGAAAACTCGTTCCTCCTCCATTGGCATTCGACGTGCTGCATGAGATTGAGGAGAAGCTGCCAGGATTCCCCATCGTGCTTCACGGCTCTTCTTCTGTACCACAGGACGAGGTTGACACCATCAACAAGTACGGCGGCAACCTGCCCGACGCAGTAGGTATTCCTGAAGAGCAGCTGCGTGAGGCTTCTAAGAGCGCTGTATGCAAGATCAACATCGACTCTGACAGCCGTCTTGCAATGACTGCTGCTGTTCGCAAGTATCTGGCTGAGCACCCAGACCACTTCGACCCACGTCAGTATCTGAAGCCAGCTCGTGAGAACATGAAGAAGATGTACATCCACAAGATTGTTGATGTGCTCGGTTCTGACGGCAAGCTCGCTTGCTAATAAAGTGTGAAATACATCGGCCTAAGCGGCTGAAACGACTAATCCCTGTGCCTTATGGCGCAGGGATTTTTGATGTATAGCAGGGATAATGATGTGCTTTATTTATATCCTGATATGACCTTCTAGGAAACATTCTTGTCGCAGATAACAATATGGGGCCCCCTGCATCACGCAGCAAGCCCCATCGTGTTTTCGTAATACTTCGATAAAAGGTAGGTTGTTAGTTAGTATATTAGCGATTATTTCTTGATTAGTTCTGTTTCAATCTTCTCCACAGCACCTGTGGTGGGCTCTAATGTCAGTTCTGTGCGCATCTTCTTGCTGAAGAGGTCGCCGCTGAGGTTTAGCAGCGTGCCGAACTGTGCTGCCCAGAACTCGTATGGAGATGCTGTTTGTCCGCTGAGTGCAGCCTCAGATATAGGAAGAGTGGTTATTGTGGCACGTGCCTTGCCCGGCAACACCACGCGCAGCCCGATGTCGTCCTTGCTCGGCTTTGTGTTGTCGAGCGGTGTCTCGGGTGCCGGCATCTGGTCTTGAAGGTTCTCTATATTAATATAATAAGGTGTACCTGCAAGGTCATCGGCATCGAGCATACCCAGTTTTTCCGAGAAACGGAAAAGAACACGGTCGCTGACATCGCCCGTTGGCACAAAGCGTATCACGCTCTGGAGGGTGTCACACACCTTCGTTCCGCAGAACATCTGCAGCAATGCCTCCTCCTGTGTGTCAAGTTGCTTCAGCATCAAGCGCATCTGCTCACCGTCCTTGGGCATGAAATCGGCTTGTCCGCGAGTCAGTTCGTTGCGGCTGTCACGGATATCATATATCTCATGTGCCGTTAGTTCGGCCATCTTCGCCTTGCTTCCCGCAGCCAGAATCTCCTGATTCATGAACTGTCTCGGGTCTTTGGGTGCAGGCTTCTTCCATGGGGTGAACGGCACGAACTCCTTCTCTGCCCTGCCTGTGGTGTTTATTGCAGAGAGTACACCATTGCGGTTTATCTCTGCGTGGTTGATGCTGTGTTTCGCATCTGCCTGCAGCACGAAATGCCGAGCAGTGTCTCGAGTCGCTTCGGTAGCAATGGAGATGCTCACAATTTTGTAACTCACGCTCTTCTCTTGTGCGGCATCGCTTTTCTTTAGGTATCTGTCGGCGTAGATGCACAGTTCGCCTGGTGTCACCGTGGTCTTCTCCATGAGGACACTAAGTCTTAGTGCTGTCTTCGGCAGGAAGTAAGAGTAACCCTCTTGTGTCTGTTCTGTTTGCTGTGCTTTTGCCGTAGATGAAAACAACACCGCGGCAAAAGTGATGGCAGCAAAGGTTTTGTTCATTATTCTTTTTGTTTATGCTATTTCAGTAACCTGATTTCTCCAGTCTTTGGGTTCATCTCCAGAGAATACTTAGGAGACTTTTTCTTTCCTTTAAGGAAATACTGCTTGTCGAGAGCCTCCACGCGGCCATACTGTCCTGCATAGAACTCGTGGCTTGCTACGAGGCGCTTGCCCTTCTCGATGGTCAGCGTAATCTTGCCTGGCAGGTTCACCAGAATGTTAGCATTGTCCTTGCCTGCCTTGTTAAGAGGCACTGTTGCCTGCGGGTCGTATACTTCCTTCTCATCCTTTATCGTGATGTAGTATGTGCTGTCGGCAACGCCTTCACCGCTCAACACGCCCTGTTTCTCGGAGAGGTGGCAAATAGGATATCTCTTAACGTCGCCATTTGGCACATATCTGTACTCCACCTCTATAGTGTCTTTTCCTGCTTTAGGCAATGCCTTTGCTGGTTTTGGCGCTGCAATCTTGTCTTCGCTGCCTTTGGTGTTTACTCCGAGCAATATGCCGTCGGCAGTCTTTGAAATGTAATTAATGGTGTGCTTCTTGTCAACTACTGCCTCGTAGTGCTTTGTCTCGTCAGGAATTCCGTAAGACTGGCTTCTAACACTGATGAAACTATAGTCAACATTACCATCTTTAACGTCCCTTTGAACTTCAAAAATAAAGCTGATACCAGTCTTTGGGAGGTAATAATCATTGCTTTGTGCCATTGCACCTGTGGTGAAAAGCACGGCGATTGCTGATAAGATTAATTTTTTCATGTCGTTTATTGTTTGGTTGTTTAATGTCAATCTTTTAATCTCTCGAAAGCCTTGGGAAGATACTTTATAAGGTCGGAAGCCATCATGCTTTCCTCACCGAGTTCCTTTGCTGCGATGTCTCCTGCAAGTCCGTGCAGGTACATACCCAGTTTGCAGGCGTCGCCTTGGCTGTATCCTCTTGCCAACAGACCTGTTATAATGCCTGTGAGCACGTCGCCGCTTCCTGCCGTTGCCATACCTGCATTACCTGTCTGGTTGAAGAAGACACTGCCGTTGGGCATGCATAATGCGGAGAAATGACCTTTCAGAATGATGTATGCCTCAAGGTGCTCGGCCATAGTGCGCGCCTTAGAAAGACGTTCATAACTGTCGGCGCATGGCGAGCCGTTCATTCTGTCGAACTCCTTTGGATGCGGTGTTAATATTATGCCTTTTGGCAGTTGCTGCATCCATGCGCGGTGATTAGATATTATGTTCAGCGCGTCGGCATCTGCCACAACAGGACATGTGGCGCGCCTTACCTGTGAAATCATTGCTATGGCTGTGGTCTCCACCTGGCCTATTCCTGGTCCTATAGCCATTGCGTCAAAGTCTTCGGTGTCTATGGCTGTACCAATGTAAGTCTCCTCGTGGTCGAGGTTGACTATTGCCTCGGGAACGGAGATTTGCACTATCTCGTTGTTCTTTCTTGGTGTATGCACCGTCACCTTGCCTGCTCCGGCCCTATAGCATGCTTTTGCTGCCATAACAGCAGCGCCCGCCATGCCGAAACTTCCTGCCACAACGAGAGCGCTGCCCATAGTTCCTTTGTGGGCAAACGGGTCGCGCGTCATCAGCAGTGGCCGGATGTCGTTCTCTTCGATGATGCTGTATTGCGCCTTTATCTTTTCCGTTCCTTCTGCGCTGAGACGAATGTCGAGCACTTTAAGTTTGCCGATGAACTGTTGGTTCTCGGGGAAAAGGAACGACAGTTTCTTCTGTTGCAGAGTCAGTGTGGTGTGCGCCTTGATGATGTTTGCACGTATGTTGTATGTGTTGTCCTCGGTCATCAGTCCCGAGGGCATGTCTATGCTCACCACCTTTGCTGCCGACTGATTGATATATTTCACCAGAGATGCAAAACCGCCAGACAGAGGTTTGTTGAGTCCTGACCCGAAAAGTCCGTCGATGACAACGGTGTTGCTGTCAAGTTTCGGAGGGTCGAACTCCTGAGTCACTTCTGTGAACTGCTTCACACGTTTCGACTCGATGATTCTCTGCTTGTTGGTTGCACAGTCATCACTAAGTTTCTGATATATATTGAAGAGATAGACCGTTATCTGGTAGCCTTGTTCGGCAAGCAGGCGCGACACGGCGAGCGCATCGCCGCCGTTGTTTCCTGGTCCGGCAAATGTCACCATAGGCGTCTCTACCGTCCACATGTCGCTTATTGCACGCGCCAATGTCTTAGCAGCACGTTCCATGAGGTCGATGCTTCTTATTGGTTCGTGCTCTATAGTATATTGGTCGAGCTCGTGTATCTGATTGCTTGTGAAAATCTTCATGACGATGCAAAAATACAAAAAAATGATTATAGATAATAAAAGTTTTGAGATAATTTTATGTTTTTCTTCTTCAAACCTCTATTTTTATCGATTATTTTAGTAATTTTGTACCAAAATAAAGAGAAAAGCTATGGCAGTGGTTAAAATTTTAGACAAAACATTCAAGACTTCAATTCCTGAAGCAGAGATTAAGAAACACGTTAAGGAAGTTGCCGACCGCATCAATCACGATATGGAAGGCAAGAATCCGCTCTTGCTTGCTGTGCTCAACGGCTCGTTTATCTTCGCTGCCGACCTGATGCGCATGATTACCATCCCCTGCGAGATTTCATTCGTGAAACTGGCTTCTTACGAAGGAACCACTTCAACGGGAAAAATCACAGAGGTAATAGGCATCAACGAAGACCTTACCGACAGGACGGTAATCATCGTTGAGGACATTGTTGACACAGGACTCACAATGAAGCGAATGGTGGAAACGCTCGGAACGCGCAACCCTGCGTCGATACACATCTGCACATTGCTCGTGAAACCAGATAAGCTGAAGGTAGATCTCAACATCGAGTATGCTGCAATGAGCATACCGAACGACTTTATTGTAGGTTATGGTCTTGACTACGACCAGCAAGGTCGCAACCTCCCCGACATCTATACCGTGGTGGATTAGACATCAAAAGAAAACACATTAAAATATTAAGAACGATGAAGAATATAGTTATTTTCGGTGCGCCAGGTTCAGGAAAGGGCACACAGAGTGAGTTGATTATAGAGAAGTACGGGCTGGGACATATCTCCACCGGCGACGTTCTCCGTGCTGAAATCAAGAACGAGACCGAACTGGGAAAGACGGCGAAAGCTTACATCGACAAGGGACAGCTAATCCCCGACGACCTCATGGTAAGCATCCTCGCAAGTGTCTATGACAGTTTTGGCAAAGAGCACAAGGGAGTGATTTTCGATGGCTTCCCACGTACTATACCGCAGGCAGAGGCGCTGAAGGCGATGCTTGCTGAGCGCGGTCATAGTGTGGCTGCGATGATAGAACTCGATGTTCCCGAGGACGAGTTGATGACACGTCTCATCAAGCGTGGTAAGGAGAGCGGACGCTCTGACGACAATGCGGAGACTATCAAGAAACGCCTCGACGTTTACCACAACCAGACGAGCCCGCTGATAGAGTGGTACAAGAAAGAGGGTATCCACAACCATATCGATGGTTTGGGCTCTCTCGACCGCATCTTTGGCGACATTGCGAAGGTAATTGATAATATTTGACTTTGACTTTCCAGAGGAGTTAGAAGGAAATAAAAGAAGATGGCTGCCTTTGAGCGGCAAGAGATAAAAGACAACAGCAACCCGTGTGATGTCCTCTGTCTCCTTATTTCTTCCTCTATCTCCTTTTAACTCCATTATTTAAAATGTAAAATGGCAGAATCTAACTTCGTTGACTATGTGAAGATATATTGCCGCTCAGGAAAGGGCGGCAAGGGAAGCATGCACCTGAAGCATGTGAAATACAACTATAACGGCGGTCCTGACGGCGGCGACGGCGGCAATGGCGGCAGCGTGATACTGCGCGGCAACCATAACTACTGGACGTTGCTGCACCTGAAGTTCCAGCGCCACGTCTATGCAGAGCATGGAGGCAACGGCGGAAAGGACAAGTGCCACGGCACCAACGGCAAGGACGAGTATATCGACGTGCCGTGCGGAACAGTTGTATATGATGCTGAAACGGGTAAATATGTGTGCGACATCACATATGACGGACAAGAGATTGTGCTGCTGAAAGGCGGTCGTGGTGGACTCGGAAATTTCCAGTTCCGCACCGCAACAAACCAGGCGCCGCGCTTCGCTCAGCCAGGTGAGCCGATGCAGGAGATGACCGTGATTCTCGAACTCAAGTTGCTGGCCGACGTAGGTCTCGTGGGATTCCCCAATGCAGGCAAATCAACGCTGCTCTCGTCATTGTCCTCAGCGCGCCCTAAGATTGCTAATTATCCTTTCACAACGCTCGAGCCGTCGCTCGGCATTGTGGCCTATCGCGACCAGAAGTCGTTCGTCATGGCCGACATCCCGGGAATCATCGAGGGAGCAAGCGAGGGTAAAGGCCTTGGCCTTCGCTTCCTGCGCCACATTGAGCGCAACTCGTTGCTCTTGTTTATGGTGCCTTGCGACTCCGATGATATCGTGAAGGACTATGGAGTGCTGCTCAACGAACTGCGAAAGTTCAATCCTGACATGCTCGACAAGCATCGTGTGCTTGCCATCACCAAGTGTGACATGATTGACGAGGAACTCTCGGAGATGCTGCGCGAAGAGATTTCGCGTCGTATAGACGAGCCTCTGCCTGTGGTGTTCATCTCTGCTGTGGCTCAGCAAGGACTTGATGAACTGAAAGACATCTTGTGGAACGAGCTGAACAGCGAGAGCAATAAACTGCAGAGCATCACCTCTGAGGACGTAATTGTCCATCGTGACAAAGACATGTCGCATTTCTCTCAGGAACTGCTTGCCGAGGGTGAGGACGAGGAAATAGAGTTCATCGACGAAGACGAGATTGAGGATGTTGACGAAGAACTATGACCTGGGCAACCGTGTCACCGCCTTCTCCACCACGCGAGAGGGCGGAGTGAGCACAGGCAACTATGCCTCGTTCAACATAAATCATTATTGTGGCGACTCGGAGGAGCATATCACGCGCAACCTTGAAATACTTTCCGAGCGCCTGGACATACCGACAGAAAACTTCATCTATCCTCACCAGACACACAGCAAGGTGGTGAGGGGCATCACGCAAGAGTTCTTTTCGCTTTCCAAAGCAGAGCAAAAGGAATATATCGAGGGCGTTGATGCCTTGACTACTGACATTACCGGCATTTGCATCGGCGTTTCCACAGCCGACTGCATACCCGTTCTTGTTTACGACCCCGAACACCATTGTGCCGCCGCAATACATGCAGGATGGCGCGGAACGGTGCAACGCATAGTGGAAGAGGCGGTGAAGGCGATGGCCGAGAGTTACTGCTCGCGCCCCGAGTCGCTGCGTGCTGCTATCGGGCCAGGCATCTCTTTGCAGTCTTTCGAGGTAGGTGATGAGGTGTACACGGCATTCCTTGATGCGCAGTTCCCGATGGATAAGATAGCCCGTCGTTTCCCTTTGATGAACGGTTCGGCATCAAATGGTGACTCTCAACAAGAGAAATGGCATATTGACCTGCCCGAGTGCAACCGTCTGCAACTGCTTTCCTGTGGTGTCCCTGCCGCAAATATCCAGCTCTCAGGCATCTGTACGTACACCGACTCCGTACATTTCTTTTCCGCAAGAAAACTCGGCGTGGCGTCAGGGCGCATCTTCACAGCCATCGTTTTACGGTAAACGGCGTTGCGATTAGCGCTCAATCGCATTGTCATTGATGCCCTTTCGCACCCTCGTTGATATATCTTTCGCATCCTCATTGATATACCTTTCGCCCCTTCATTAAGCACCTTTCGCAACGCCATTGATGCCTTATGGCACAGTCACTCATAATGAATGGCATTTTACCTCTTGTTCACCCATCCCATAAATTGTATGTCAAAAATATTGAAATAGTTGTTGGTGGTATGCTTATTTTTTCCTATCTTTGCAATAAATATATTGTCCACCTTATTAATAACTACGGAAATGAAGAATTTAAAGGGACATCATCGCTTGGCATTTGCCGTTTTAATGTTGGCTATTATGCTGTTTTTGCCGCAATACGCTGTTGCGGAGCGTAGCGCGGTTAGTAACGCCTTGCCTGAGAATGACAGCGAACTGCTGGCACAGGTGTTTGATGACGACAATTCATCGACATCAGAAACCACATCGTTTAACGACGAGAAGACTGATTATGACTGGGATTCCGACGAACAATCCTCGTCACCTCTCAAGACAATAATGTCGGTAGTGTGTGGCATCTTGGCATTTCTGGCGATAGTCGTCGGTATAATTCTTATTATAGTACTGATTGCAAGAAAGAGTGGAAGCGGCTCTTCTGCGCCCCTGTTCTTGGGTTGCGGATGCTGCACCATTGTCTTCTTCGCGGCTGTGGTGGCATTGCTCTTCCTCTTGTTGTTTAACAATAGCGGCTCTGGCGATGATGAAGAGTGGTACAAGCCTACAGATGAATGGGTGGAGAGTGGAAATCGTGACAACTCAAAGACTTCAGTTGACGGGGAAGTTGCCACCGATGAATACCGCGACCCTAATGATCCAGATTATACTCCTGCCCGCTATGCCATCAACGCAGCCGAGGAAGGCGGCAAGTGGAACACGTTGGAGTCGGGAGAGACTGTATATGAGTATACTGTGAGTGGCGAGTATGCGCGCAGCGTGTGGGTAAACGACGGCGGAACATTATACTATGTTGATGCCAGCGGTTGCAGAATGCGCAACAACTACGCCCACGACGGCTTCTATGCAGGCAATGACGGACAATGGGACAAGAGCAAGAAACCAATCGTCGATAATGCTATGTTCTCAGAAAGACCATATGGTGACGGTTCTGTGACTTGGGTTTTCAATATGGATGTGGCACAGAATGGCACCATTAGTGGTACAGCAACACAGAAATATAGCTTCGGCACAGTCAATACTTACCGGGTGACAAGCTTCGGACATAGCGCATATCGTCTCATTTACACCAAGGACGAGTCGATGCAGGCACATGTGGTGGTGCTTAACGGCGGCAGTCGTATTGCTATCTCTTGTGCAGGGTCCACCGACACCTATGATTTGCAATAGCAAGTAATGAAAATTCTGCCTCTTTTCTGCTAAAATTGGCAGCCGAAATATATGAAACTATAGGCGAAAATTTCAATTTTTATTAGCGTGTTATGCAGTGTTTGCGTGCACAGAGTGCTAAATTATTTTGGAAATTCGATAAATATTATCTTAAAAGATGTAAACACTTTGGCTTAAACCTTTGTCGGAGTGACATTGCGTAAAGTGCTGTTATATTGCACGAAAGACAAAAAACGGAACCCTGAAAGCTGCTTTTTCACTATATCGAAAAAGATGTAAACATGCTTTGAGGGCTCCTTTTTTTTTTGTACCTTCGCACTCGTAATTTTTTGAGAAAGTATAAAATACCTAATCTGTATGAAGAAATTAGTTGCACTGACCGCTTTGTTTATTTTGTTCTCGTCGCTCACTCCAGCATTGGCAGGAAAGAAGAAGCACAGAACAAGAGCAAAGGCTCAGCCTAGACAGGAACAACGCGTAGATGAAATTGACAATTACGACTTCCTCTATCTTGATGAGGGAGTTGACTATGGTTATAACAACAACTCAATGGTGAACAATATCCTTGACGAGGCTTTCGCCCACATGGGTGCCCGCTACAGTCACGGAAGTGCCGGACCGTATGTGTTCGACTGCTCAGGTTTCACCAGTTATGTATTCGGCAAGATGGGCATTTCGCTCAGCCGTTCTTCTCGCCAGCAGTCAACTCAGGGCTATCGCATTAGCAATAGCGACCTGCAGAGTGGCGACCTCGTGTTCTTCACCAGCCCACGCAGCGGTGGTAACGTAGGACATGTAGGTATCGTCGTTGACGTTGACCCTGCTACAGGAAGTTTCAACTTCATCCACGCATCTCTGCGTGGCGTGAAGGTAAGCAACTCCCGCGAGAGTTATTACGCACGTCGTTATCTCTTTGCTAAGAGAGTGATGTAATATCAACTTTAAACGTTGAATGTTGAGCGTTGAGCGAAATTAGTTATTGCTTCGGCATTACTGTTCGCTCAACGCTCATTTTTTATTTTACTACTGAACTTCTTACTTCAAATCATATCCAAAAATGAAATCCATATTTGTTACAATTCTGCTTGCAGGCATGTGCATGGCATGCAACTCAAAGAACAACGGCAATCAGGTGACAGAACCTGTTGACCAGCAAGAGACAAATACTCGTGACAATGCGTCAGCAAGAAAACCCGACACGCTGACCATAGCTATGACAGGCGACATAATGATGGGCACCACGTTCCCTTCGCGTCAGCTGCCACCCAACAATGGTGCCAACCTTTTCGATGACACGAAGTCGATACTGAAACGTGCAGACCTCGCTGTGGGCAACCTTGAAGGTACTCTCTGCGATGGTGGGACAAGCACCAAGGGCACAGGCCCGCATAGTTTTGCATTCCGCACACCCACAAGTTATGCGCCGCTGCTTACAGATGCTGGTTACGACTTCTTGAGTATGGCTAACAACCATGCAAATGACTTTGGTCAGACAGGCATCGAGTCGACAGAGCGTTGTCTTAACGAGCAGGGCATCAAGTTCTCTGGCATTGCTGGCAGAACTCAATATGCTGTGGTTGAGCGCAATGGTGTGAAGTACGGCATCTGTGCTTTTGGACATAACCGTTACACCATGAAGCATGCCGACCTCGGTCTTGTGAAGAGCATCATCGAACAGTTGAAGCAGAAATCGGATATAGTCATCGTCTCGTTCCACGGCGGAGCAGAGGGCAGGGACAAAAGACATCTGCCACAAGGCACCGAGACTTTCCTCGGCGAGAACCGCGGAGCGCTTCGCGACTTCGCTCATTTCTGCATCGACAACGGCGTTGATGTTGTCTATGGTCACGGTCCTCATGTTACCCGTTGCGTAGAGGTTTACAAGGGAAGGTTTATTGCTTACAGCCTCGGAAACTTCTGCACTCCTTACGGCATGAGTCTCGGTGGAGTGCTCGGTCATGCCCCTGTGGTGGAGATAAAGATAGCGTCTGACGGCAAGTTCCTGTCAGGCAAGATTCATTCTTTCACTCAGCAGCGTGGTGTAGGTCCGCGCCGCGATGCCTCCAACAGCGTGGCACGCAATATGGCAGACCTCTCTCGTGCCGATGTGCCGCAGAGTCAAGCTACTGTTGATGGTGAAGGTAATATCAAGTTGAAGTAGAACATCACCGGACACCCATCACCCAACACCATATAAAAAAAGGCTTGCTCCTATGAGGAACAAGCCTTTCTTATTTCTTCGAGTGCAGGGAGAAGCGATTATTTCTCTGCAGCAACAACTGCTGAACGCTTCTCGGCAATACGTGCCTTCTTACCAGTGAGCTTGCGCAGGTAGTACAGCTTAGCGCGACGTACCTTACCAACCTTGTTCACCTCAATGCTCTCGATGTTAGGGCTCTCGATAGGGAAGATACGCTCAACACCTACAGTACCAGACATCTTGCGAACGGTGAAACGCTTTTTCTCGCCGTGACCGCAAATCTTGATTACTACACCGCGATAAAGCTGGATACGCTCCTTTGAACCCTCGATGATTTTGTAAGCAACGGTAACAGTATCTCCACTCTTAAATGAAGGGAAATTCTTGCCAGTTGCAAATGCTTCTTCAGCAACTTTTATTAAATCCATTGTTTCTTTTATGATTAGAATTTGTAATAGTTTCGCGCAACATAGCGAGGCAACTCTTCTTCCTGCCATAGGTTACGTCGAAAAAGCGGTGCAAAGGTAATACATTTTTCTGAATTACAGCACATTGGCACCCTCTTTTTTTCTATTAATTGCCTTTTTTTATACTTTTATTATTAAAAAGTCGTCACTTTCAAAGAAAAAAACTATCTTTGCATTCAGTTATTTTTACCATTATGAGAAACAAATCATTATTTTTCGTTTTAGTGGCAGCACTTATGCTGTCGGCTTGCCGCTCACATTATAAGTTGAGTTCGGTAAACAGAACACGCATACTAATCGACAGCCGTTACGATTCTAACCCTGACGAGAAGGTGGCCGCTTTCATGGCACCGTATAAGAAGTCGGTAGACTCTATTATGAGTCCGGTATTGGGAACCACAGAGCGCTATCTTGAACGCGGAAGACCAGAGGGTTTGCTCTCAAACCTCATGCCTGACATTTTCATGGAGATGGCAGATGAGTATGGCGAGAAACCTGATTTCGCTTGTTATAACTATGGAGGAATACGTGCAGCATTGCCTGCAGGTACTGTGACGAAGGGCGATGTAAACGATGTGGCGCCTTTCGAGAACAAGATTGTCTTCGTCACTCTGAAGGGCGACAAAGTGCTTGAACTGTTCCAGCAGATGCTGAATAGGGAAGGGGAGTGCCTCAGTCATGAGGTGCATATCGAGGCAGACAAGGACTTTAAGTTGCTTTCGGCAACGATAAACGGCGAGCCCGTTGACCCCAACCGCGAGTATCGCATCACCACAATCGACTATGTGCAGCAGGGCAACGACGGAATGACTGCTTTCAAGAGCGGCACCAACCTCAATGCACCAGGCAACGACGATGCCAACTCTCGCTATGTGATGGAGAGATATTTCAAGAGAATGACAGCACAGGGAAAGAAGATTGACTCTAAGCTGGAAGGACGTATAACCATTAAACAATGAAAACGCCATGATGAAAAAGACTATAATTACCGCCCTGCTGTGCGTAGCATGCACCACGGTGGCACTGGCACAGGACAAACAGCTTGTGATACTGCACACCAACGACACACATAGCACCATTTATCCGCTAAATTCAACACTCGCCGACACGCTTGTGGCGGGTCGCGGAGGCTACCTGCGTCGTATGAAGATGATTGAGGAGGAACGCGCAAAGGCACCACGGTTGCTGCTCATTGACAGCGGCGACTTCTCGCAAGGTTCACCTTATTATAATATATACCAAGGCGAGGTAGAGGTGAAACTCATGAACATGATGAAGTATGACGTTGCAACAATAGGCAACCATGAGTTCGACTTCGGAATGGAGAACATGGCAAAGATATTCAAGATGGCCGATTTCCCTATCGTATGCTCTAACTACGACTTCACCGGTACAGTACTCGAAGGTATCGTGAAACCATACACCATTATCAAACGCGACGGAGTGAAGATAGGACTCTTCGGACTTTGTCCGCCACTTAAAGGACTTGTCTTCGACCATAACTGTGAGGGCGTGAAATATCTCGATCCTGCTGTGGAGGGACAGCGCTGGGCTGACTATCTGAAGAACGTGAAGAAGTGTGACATCGTGATATGCGTCTCGCACCTTGGTTGGAAGATGGGTAAGAAGGTTGATGACGATGACAATCGCGTGATACCAAAGATGCGTGGCGTTGACCTTGTGCTGGGTGGTCATTCACACACATACCTGCCAACCCTTGAGTATGTCACAGATCTCGACGGCAAGCAAGTGCCAGTAGATCAGAACGGCAAGCACGCCATATATGTAGGTAAGCTGATTCTGAATCTTGATAAGAAATAAAGCTAATGTATATTGTAGAATGGAGATTGTAGAATGTAGAGTGTAGAATGTAGATTGTAGAATTATGATTACATTCCAAGAACGAGCCTTAGTGCATGACTCATAGTTGTAATCATAATTCTACATTCTACAATCTACATTCTACATTGGAAAGGTAATCATAATTCTACACTCTACATCCTACATTCTCCATTTTTTCATTCTCCATTAAAAAAACTATTCAAAGTAGAATGTGAGGACAATCATCTTGCTGCGTCCTTTGTTCACCGAATTGGTATATGGCAGCATGCTCTTGTCTTTCAGATGGTTGCCGTGATCAGTATCGAGACAGTTTGTCAGACCATAAGCGAACTTCAGTTCCGGACGCAGTTTAAAGAAGGGAAGGTAGAAGTCACATCCTAGTCCTGCCTCCAGAAAGACATCATACTTCTTCATCTTCAGGTAGTCATCGTCCTTGTTAGAGAGATTGAGCATCGGGTTCAATCCAAGCATCATGTAAGGACGGTGGTTGTTGAATCGCTTTGCGCTGAAGATAAGGTCGAAGGCGCATGATACGTATGCCGTCTTCAGTTCCTGGCGCTGCTCTATTGGTTTTCCGTCTTCAAGAGTTTCCTTATGGTTGTGGAAGGTGAAGTGTTTTGTTCCGAAATACATAGCCGGTGCAATGCGCATGGCGAAATAAGTGCCCAGACGGAACTCGCCCAGCACACCAACGTTGAAGCCCGCATCCCAGCGGTCCTGGTCGCAAGTGACCAATGCGTCAATGCTTCCGTCTTCCGTTGTAATCACCTGTGGGCCGACATTAGTAAACTCGATGTCTTGCAAGTGGGTGCCGACAAGCACGCCGAAGTGGAACGGGCGCAAGTCGGTATATGGGCGGTTCTCCACCGTCCGTTCCTGTGCAATGGCGCTCACGGCGCACATCACCATTATTATTGAATATGCTATAACTCTTCTCATCAATATATATAACGGCACTTTCCCACTATTATTGCATTGCCGTGAAATGCAATTTATCATGCCATTCATCATTTCTTGGTATCGCAACGGCAAGTTTTGTGTTAATTATTGTAAAATCTAATACCTAATATTAGGTACGTAATGGATATTTTCCTATCTTTGCATCAATGAAACTGTAAATAACATTATTAACAAATAAATTAAAATTAATTATGGCTTACGTAATTGGCGAAGACTGTATCGCATGCGGTACATGTATCGATGAGTGCCCAGTAGGAGCAATCACTGAGGGCGAGCGTTATTCAATCAACCCTGACGAGTGCACAGAATGTGGTACTTGTGCTGGTGTTTGTCCATCTGAGGCAATCTCACTTCCTTAAGAATCCTATCCCTTTTTTGGGAAAAAGATTAATTGTTAGACATGACTTTGGGTGCTGTTCTTCGGAACAAGCACCCATTTCTTTTGGCATTTATATACGAATATACCCACAAAGCACTTGAAGGCTTGGTAGGGGAAAGTAAGTAAACAAGACTTGGTGATTCTAAATCTTCCAGTCTTCCAATTCCAATTAAAAAAATAAGTATACAACCCCCTTCTATATATTATATAATTAATTGATATATAGATAGTTATATATAAATGAAGGAAGTTGGGGTATCAAAAAAAACTAATTGGAATTGGAAGATTGGAAGATTCTTTCATTTGATTTTCCTCTAAAGAGCTGATTTATAACACATTACAATATCTTACCACGTCTCGCCATTCATTCCAAAGCCTTCCAAGGGTACAAATATCTCTTTTTTCTTCTCTAAAAGGCGTCAGAAAGCAAGCAAAAACCACATTATTCAATAATAATTACTGCATTTGTCGCCAATTTAGCAAATGTTAAATACTTGTATTTTGATAATAAATACCATGAATTGTGCGGCCAGAGGGGCATTTCGTAGGTTTATTAGTATATAATTGCTTAATTTTTGATAGTTATATGCTGTTTGACTCACCCAGAATCAATCACTTTCGACCAGCGAACTTCACTTCCCCGCCCATGAAGGGGTGGGGAGTTATTAGCAATATGGTCAAAGAGTATATAGTTCCTTTCGTTTTCAGAACACTATATCCACTATGGCGGCAAGGGGTATTGCTGTACCGTTTTCCATAAGCATCAGCTGTTCGTAGGTGTCCACTTTCTTTATATGTCCCGTCTTTGATACATACGCACCGCCACCTTTGTGCTTATCGGGCTTGAAATACGACACGGTAATCACGGGATGCTCGCTGATATTCTCTATCAACTCAGCATACTTACGGTTAAGCCGCTCATTGTCATAGTCCTCCAGTTCCACTTGTTGGTCAGTCAACCGTGCCGTCTCATTGATAACGGCGTCATAACCAGTCAGCGCGGCAAAGGGCGCAAACTGGGCAGCACGCATCTCCATCGACATCTGTCGATGGTTCTTTGACACATGATGTGGTAAGTTTATTATATCGTCATATTCATCCATTGTCTATCAACTATCCTTCCTCCCCTTTGCTCCGAAGGCACAGAGACTACGAAGCAAACAAAGAAACGACTATCAATTATCAATTGTAAACTATCAATTTACTCCTTATGTCCTCCTATCTGTGCGTTACGTTCTCTGGCTGTTGCCCCTTCGTCAAAGTTCAGACCCTTTAGTATGGCGTTCTTTCCGTACCGACGTTTTATTGCCAGTCGCGCCTCCTGCATGCGGCGTTCCTTGTCAAGTGCTGCCTGTTCCTCTTTTTTCTTCCGCTCCACTTCCTCGTAGTCGGTGAATAAGTCTAGTTGGATAGGCATGCCCTTCTTTTTTACTGTCCTTTCGTCCACCACATGGTTGGTAGTAAGGTTTAGTCTTCTGATAAGCAAGTCAGGGTTCACTATTCGGTCATATATTCCCATTACCGCCTTCGTTATGAGCGAAGAAGATGATGTTTGGCGGTCAAGGTTCGCCGTGCCGTGAGCGTGCTTTGGCACTTTCCTGCCATAATAGTCGGTATTGACAGGTCCTTTATACTTCGCTCTTATCTCGGGATTTGTCAGGCTCTCAATGTCATAGCCTACGGTCAGCACCAGTTGGTCGGTAACCAGTCGCTTTGCAACCAGGTCCAGAGCGGCAGCGTCTGCCATCTCTTTCACCACAACACGCGCTTTCTTCCAGTTGTAAGCACTTTGCAGCACCTGTCCGCTACTGAATGAGTTGCTCTCCGGCCTGTATGCTTTCACCAAGTCTATTGTGCACGGCTCCCATCCCCATGCATGATCGATGAGCAGTTCGGCGTTCACTCCTAGAAGTCGGTACAGCAGTTCTTCGTTCTTAAGCGACATGCGTGCAATCTTCCCCATTGTGTCCATTCCGTATGGTTCCAATCGTTCGGCAATGCCGCGCCCCACACGCCAGAAGGCAGTAAGCGGCTTGTGGTTCCATAGTTTCTGGCGGTAGGTCATCTCGTTGAGTTCACCTATGCGCACCCCGTCTTTGTCTGCAGGAATGTGCTTTGCCACGATGTCCATTGCCACCTTGCAGAGATACATGTTAGTGCCGATGCCCGCTGTTGCTGTGATGCCTGTCTGCTTCAGCACGTCGCGTATCATTGTCATCGCCAGCTGGTGTGCTGTCATCTTGTAACTCCTGAGATAGTCGGTCACGTCCATGAACACCTCGTCGATGCTGTACACATGGATATCTTCTGGTGCAATGTATTTTAGGTATGTCTGATATACCTTGCTGCTCACTTCCATGTAATGTCGCATGCGGGGTGGGGCGGCGATGTAGTCCAGTTCCCAGTCGGGATGTGCCTTCAGCTCGTTGTCGTCTGCCGACTTCCCTGTGAACCGTCCTCCCGCTGTGCGCCGCCTCTCGTTGTTCACCTCTCTCACGCGTTGCACCACCTCAAAGAGTCGTGCGCGTCCGCCGATGCCGTATGCTTTCAGCGAAGGCGATACCGCCAGGCAGATGGTCTTCTCGGTGCGGCTTATGTCGGCCACGACAAGATTGGTGGTCAGGGGGTCAAGTCCCCTGTCCACACATTCCACCGAAGCGTAAAACGACTTCAGGTCAATGGCGATATACTGCCGTTCCTTCATTACCATCCTTTTGCTGTTCTCTTGCAAAGATACGAAAAATAAGGAAAGAAATCAGAATAATTGAAATTATTTTTCTGCCTAAGACATATTCCCTTCATGTCTTTCTGCCTTTATATCCTAAAAGTCCGTGGAACTGTTGTCAATAAATAGTACGCAAACGTTTTCGTGTGTCCAATAAATGTTAAAATTTGGACTCTTCGGTGTTTTTATTCCTTATTTTCTTTCATGTTATGATTAAACTTTGTAAATTTGCAACCGATTTGTGTGATTTTCTTAGGAGGAAGTTGCAAATTCCTCGAGAAAGATGAACTACAACCATACGACAAAAAGGGCAGCGGATATTTCGCAAGTGATAGGATACAGCTATATATTAACTGCTATAAGTAATCATTACTGCCCAATATAATATTAAGGTACGCGCGAGCAGCAAACCCATTGTTTCCCTCCGTGCCAATACCTAATATACGTTACTACACGGCATTCGCCGCAGTTGCTACATTCTTACGAATAATTACAATACTAACAAATATAACTTGATATGAAAAGAAAACTTTTACTGTTTTTCGCAATGCTATGCGTCTCGATAGGGGCGTGGGCGGCTCCTAAAATTTCTGGTTCCGGGACAGTGACTCTGTCAGGATTCCAGGCTGGCGAATTAAAAAAGGCACTCAATGGCGAGTCTGTTGAAGGATTGACAGGACCTGTTGAGAATTTGAAAAATGCCACTAAAATTGTATTTGGTGATGCTAATCTGAATGATGATGACTTGTCAGCTCTCACAGCTTGCACCAAAGCAACCCAATACGATATGTCTAGCGCTACACTTGCTGAAGGGGCTACAATATCAAGCATTAGTGCAGGGCCTGCCATTGAGACTGTGGTTCTTCCTAATGGTTTGTCAAAGGCTGATGTGAATGCTGCAGGTGCTGCTTTAACAACATGCAACCCTCTTTTCGGTTCATGTCTAAGTCTTGATACGGAGATTGGAGACAAAGAAGTAACCCGTTATTACTACACTGTTGGTGGAGTGGAATCTGAATATACTGGTAATGTGTCAAATCTTACAGATAATGGTGATGGAACATATAATTACTTTGTTCAAAACCTTGTTAGAGATTTAACTAATGCTGAGGGATATCCTAAATGTCTTTACACAAATACAGAGGCCTATAATGCTCAGTTTGAAGTATCTGCAGATTTAGTTTCCGATGGAACCGTTACATTAAGTGAATTCCCTGTTGTCTTCCAACATTGGGATAATAAGTATAAGAATCCTTTTACAAATGAAATGGTGGAAGTTTCACCTGATGATCCACGTATCTTTGATGGTCCAAATGGCAATAAGTTCATCATGGTGGATTTCTCTCCTAACACTAAAACATTTAATGCTTTCACGAAATATAAATATCAGTACACTGATGAGAATGGAAACATAGCCTACACTCAGGAGTCTGATCGACCTGATGAGGATATGAAAATAGATATCAACTACAATCAAAATGTAGTTGTAACTACCAGAACAGGTGTTGAATCGACAGGAGTTGTCATTGCATACGTGAATACCGAAGGTTCATTGTACAAGGCAACTCGTATGGCAATTACTGATTTTAAGAAGATAGGGAAAGTGGTAATCTCAGGACATATCAATAATGGTGATATCTCGCAGGGTGGTACTTCTGGCAATTCTGATGACCCACAAGGCAATAATCACGATTCCGATGCGTATGAATCAAACGGGGCAATATCTGCTTTCAATTTTAACAATACACCGGCTCCTATTAAGTCTGTTGATATGAGTGATGCTGTAATCGATGACTACAAGCATCTTCGTGTGCTGAATGCTTATGGTGCTAATTTGGAGAGTGTGGTATTCCCGAAGACCGTAACTCGCATTCCTAACTATTGCTGCTACTCTTTAGGAAACAATGGTTGCCAGAATCTCGCAAATGTAGTGTTCCCGACAGAGGCATCATCGTTAACTATCGGTGCCTATGCATTCCATCACACAGCAATCACAAGCCTGTTGATACCAGGTTCTGTTACTGAAATTGGTGATAATGCATTTGCAACATGTGAGAATATTACAGATATTGAAATGGAGGCACTCTCGAACCCCTGTCATTTCGGCAACTATGTGTTTGCAAACTGCAGCGCATTGAAGCACGTTACTCTGTCTGAGAAAGTTGAGAACATTGGTGACTACCAGTTTAACCAGTGTGAACTCTTAGAGTCTATTCGTATTCCTTCCACATGTGAGACGATAGGTTCATATTCATTCTATGAGTGCTTCAGTATTCATCAGATGACAATTCCTGAAGGTGTGAAACTGATTAAGATTAATGCCTTTGAGTTGGCCGGTATTACTGACCTCTATATTATGGCAAACTCTATCGATAAGTTACCAAAGATTTATGCTATGAGCCCTACAGGTGATGGTCCAAGTACCTTCTCGTACCAGCGTACAACAGGTAACAATACTTCACCGCAGGAGCATCGCGGAGAAATGGGCGAAGGTTCGACAGTACATTATGATGAGGCAATGTCTTGGTATCAGGAGGACCAGTCAGGTCCTCAAGGACTCGGTACTGGCAACTGTCTTACCGCTATTCATTATCCTGAGAGCATGAAACCGTTCTTTGAGGCTATCGATGTTACTGAATTCTATACCGCAGAAGAACTTGCTGCCATTCCTCTACAAACGTTGCAATCTGGAATAAAGCCTTATTATACACCTGCGGAGTATGTGGCAATGGTACCTGAAACAGACGGTAGAAGAGATTATATACAGCATGAACTTAATAATGTGAAGCTTGATGGAACAGATCCTGCATACAATTTCGGCGATGTAGAATATCAGTATCTTCCACAGACTTATGCAGTTGATGCCTTCCCAGCTGGACATGATAATGATGCAGTTATTGGCCCAGACGCTGACGGCCGTTATTATCCCAACCAGCATGACTTCTGGATTCGCATGGCTGCTGGTGCTACAAGCACTCAGGCAGGTGGCGTAGGTGGTGAAGAGGTTGCTTCTGCTTGGGGCTGGCGCCAGTTCCCGTTGGCTTCATCTGTTGAATCAATCGGTGAGATTCCATTCGAGAAAGAATATGATGACACATGGTACACTATGGCTTTCCCTTGGAAGATGGAAGACAACCAACTCTTTATGGCATTCAACCAGAAGTGCGAGATTGTTGAGTTCATTGGTGCAGAGGTGCTCCAAGATCCAGAAGACGAGTATAACTATAACCTTGTGTTCCACTTTGATGAGGTTGCCAAGACCTATTATATGGATGATGCTGGTGTAGAATATAACCGTGAAAAAGACGGCGATAGAAAAGATGCTGCAGGACACCAGTTGTATGTATATACCAGTAAGGACGATCCAACTGTTATCCTTACTTGTCCAGAGGAGGCCGCTTCAAGTAGTTACAAGCCCCAAGATGCAGATCCAGCAATAAAAGAAGCATATGGAAAGTATCTTTCTGTAAAGAATATAATGGTATTGCCAGGTCATCCATATATGATTCACCCGTCTATCGGTGCTGCTCCAGGTAACCCAGCAACGGTTTACATCAATGGTGTGAAGAAGATTGAAGTTGGTGAAGGCAAGGAGTTTGCTACACTCGCTGCTGTTGCTGAATCACAGAAAGTAGAGCGCACGGTTACCTCTAACGAGGCAGGCGGCACTTCTACAACGGCATGGAAGAACCCAAAGACAGGCAAGGGAGGCAAGTACACCTTCATCGGCAACATTAACGATGATGTTAATGGCGACAAGGGTGTTCAGGATATGCCTACAGCAAACGGTCCTGTATATTTCCTCGGTGTGAAGCCAGGCACTGTTTATCCACAATTCTTCAAGAAGAAGCAAGGCAAGGGTGCTAAGAAGTGGAGCCAGTATTCTGCTATCATCGTTCCTGATGCTGAAGCTATTGCAAATGTTGAGGGACTCGACGGAATGGCAGTTGGCAGTTCTGCTGGCGATAACTCAGCCAAGGGCTATGATGTAGTCTTCGGCGAGTGGGAAATCGTTGACGAGGCTACTGTTGTCACAGCCATTGAGAATGCTCAGGCAGAGGCAGAAGAGACTGGTAAGCCAGCTCAGATAACCCATATGAATGTTGTTTATAACATCAAGGGACAGGTTGTTCGTGCTGACTCTTCATCTGTAGAAGGTCTTCCTAAGGGACTTTATATCGTGAACGGTAAGAAATACATGGTTAAATAAAGATAGGAGGACATAAAGCAATGAAAAAGATATATATCAGTCCAAGACTTTTCGTGCTCGACGTAGAGCCCTCAGAGATGTTGAAGGGAAGTAACTACACCATGAAGGGTGGTACCCAGTGGGGTGGTGAAGGCGAATACATGCCTGGAGAATGGAAAGACGAAGGTTATATGGATAATACTAAGAAGGTAGGTGGTTTCGATGTCGTTGACTTCGGTGACGAGGGTGACGACGATCTGCCAAGCCGCTAATCTCTCTAACAAGAAACGTAATAACAAACAGTAATATTCCATTTCAGGTCCCCGATGCTTTAAAGCGTCGGGGATTTTTTGTGTAATAACGAGTCGTATGCCCGTCATCATTTCTCCCTTTGGTGGTTGTGTTATCTTCCTGTCCTTCCACTTGTGCCATTTGGACGAGTGATTAGGCACTTATCACTCTCTCACTTGTGCCTCCTGAGCACCTCACTTATATACATCTGACCACCTCAGGAGTGCCTCCTGACATCCTCAGGAATGACTCCTGACAGGGACACCAAGTGTTATATGTAAAGTCTGCTACATGTAGGGGCGTACCTCCGTGTGCGCCCGAACCGTCATCAGGCGGTATGCGTTGATGTGTTTTTATTTCTGATGACAATAATGCTGGGATGCAGGCGGTCGCGTGTCAAAATTGAGGGAGTGCGCTACGCGCAGAAATCTTTCAAATCTTAACAAAATCTATCAACCTGTGTTTCAATACTTTGTTTGTTTGATTTGTTTTGATTTTGTATGATTTCTCGCCCAAAGGGCGACTAACAAGTCTTTTTGACACACGCCCCTACAATGTTATAATGACGGCATGCAGCAATATCGTGTCCTTTATGTCTTTTTGTCTAAAACAACATGTCTTTTTGTCGAAAAACGTTAGTTCATAAAGTCTTAGATACACTTTTGAGGTTCTTTTGCGGAGATTATTATGCTTATTCGCCGCAAATATGCGGTGAATAAGTCGTTTTTTTACCGCATTTCTTGTTTTGTTAGTTTTTTATTTATATATTTGCCGCATAATTATATTGAGTTATGTATATTTGGCAACGAGATGATTGGACGCTGTTTAGGTGGGACGTAAGCAGGGTTAATGCACGTCTGCTAAGTTTGCGCTATGCACAGGGCAAGCTTGCGGGCAGGCTGAGCGCATTAGGATTTGGCGTTAACAGTACAGCCATGTTGGATACTCTTTCTGATGATATTGTCTCGTCATCCAAGATTGAGGGTGTGAGTCTTGATAGGGAAGAGGTGCGTTCTTCTGTTGCAAGGCATTTAGGTATTGAGACAGAGGGTTTGCCAGGTGCAAGTCACTACGTGGAAGGCGTCGTGGAGGTAATGATGGATGCTGTCACGAACGCTAATGCCACGTTAACAGCAGAGCGACTTTTCGGATGGCACTCTGCACTTTTCCCTATGGGAAGAAGTGGTGCATGGACGATTGTTGTTGGCGATTGGAGAAAATCTGCAGAGCCCATGCAGGTGGTTTCAGGACCTATGGGGAAGGAAAAAGTCCACTTTCAGGCACCAGACTCTTCAGATGTGCCCAGGCAGATGGATCGTTTCCTTAAGTGGGTAAATGAGGAACGTGAAATAGACCCTGTGTTAAAGGCTGGAATAGCTCATCTCTGGTTTGTCACCATACATCCTTTCGAAGACGGCAATGGACGTATGGCACGCACAATTACAGACATGTTGATGACTCGTGCTGATGAATTACCACATCGCTTTTATAGCATTTCTGCTGAAATACTGGAAAGAAGAAGCCAATATTATGATGTTCTGGAGATGACCCAAAACGGAAACATGGACATAACAGACTGGATAATGTGGTTTCTTGATACCGTAGCTGCCTCTATAGAAAAGGCAGACACTAAGGTGCAGGCCGCTATAGAGAAAGCAAAGTTTTGGGACGAGAAAGGAAATGTGGAAATGAACGACAGGCAGCGGAAACTAATAAATCGCCTTTTGGACGGTTTCTTTGGCAAACTGACATCGGGGAAATGGGCTAAAATAGCGAAATGCTCTCCTGATACTGCATTGCGTGATATTAACGACCTTATAAAAAAAGGTGTGCTGAAGAAGACAGATGCAGGAGGAAGAAGTGCCAGTTATGAATTAACATGATTATTTCTCTATCAACAATTGTTCAATTGTAAAATTGTCCAGGGAAGTATATACAATTAGCCTCCATTGCTAACTATTGCTTTTATTTTCGGTCAGTGACCGTTGGTTCCCCGCCCCTGTAGGGGAGGGGCAGGGGTGGGGTCAGTAATTAAAGGAAAAGGGGATAGATGGAGGTAAAGTGAAATAGAATACAACACAGTCCCCACCCCAGCCCCTCCCCTTCAGGGGCGGGGAACCAGGCCGCCAGCCGAATGGAAGGAAATTGCCGGCAGGGCATTTTACGGAATACCTTAATAGTGTGGCCAAATAGTATATATAGCTCCCTAAAAAAAAGAAAACGAGAAAAAGACCTCACCACCTCACTTTCCCTTTCGAAATCCCTTTGGTTAGAGGACTTTTCACGAGGGAGGTGTTTTGTAAACAGGTCACTCAACACCTCACCTAACACCTCCCTCATTTTATTCTGAATATAGTCATTTCTAGGAATCTTATGAAAGCGAGAATCTGAGGAGAAATAGTGACCTGTTGAGTGAGGTGTTGGGTGAGGTGTTTGACAAACACCTCACTCTCTGAACACCCAGCAAACAAAGGTGTTTTAGACAAAAAAGTGAGGTAGTGAGGTCTTTTTTTGCTTCCGCAAATATTCGATCGCTCGACCCATAGGGGTGTTTGCGAAAGATGAATAGTATTTTATTGCCTTTACATTTGTCCAATCGTGAAATGGCCCAATTGTGAAATAGCAAATGGTGCAATCGTGAAATCGTCCAATTGTGAAATGGCAAATGGTCCAATCGTGAAATCGTCCAATTGTGAAATAGCAAATGGTCCAATCGTGAAATCGTCCAATTGTCCAATTAATAAGTCTTTTTGATTGCGGTGTCGAAATCTTTTGCTCCGCCGGTGAGGTTGAACAGTTTCTTTAGGAGTCTTACACGGGTGTTTGTTATTGCTTGTGGAGTGGAGATGGTGAGTATCGCTATTTCCGTTGGCAAGAAACTATGACGGGTTAGCAGACAAATCATCTGCTCCTTTGCGTTTAGCGACGACAGCATGCTATGGAGTTTCGGACTTTGGGCGTATGAGAGCTGCGCCAGATTGTTAATGTCCTCATCGCTGGCGCTTTTCCCTTTGCTTGCTGCGTTGTGCAACCGCGACAGCACCTCTTTCATCTGCCGTGAGTTCTCCTTTTGCTCCCGTTCCTTCTGCTTCCTCATGCTTGTCAGTTCTGAGCGCGTGAGGTTGTACTGCTGCTGACTCTCTGCGAACTGGGCGTTAAGGGTGTCGATGCGCTTGCGACTGTACCTTATAAAGACAATGGCGGCGACGATGAGAATGATAATTGCAGAGAGCAAGGCTATGGTGAGCCTGTACTGATGGAGTTCTTCGCGTTGCTCGTCATATTCCTTCTGCAGTTCTATGATGCCTGCTGCGTCGTTGCGCTCGTAGAGACTGTTGTATACCTCGTTGAGTCGCTGGCTGTATTCGGCAACACCTTTGAGGTCGCCTCTTTGTTTCAGATACATGATAAGCATGCGGTAAGACTGTATGCTCACATCGGGCGAGAACGAGTTGGTTAGGCGGTACCACATTTCTTTGGCGGCAATGGTGTCTCCTTCTTCCATGTAGATGTCTGCCAGCAGTTGCATTCCCCTGTCGGTGGGGAAGGAGGAAAGCGCTTTCTGCAGATATTCCTTTGCTTCTTTTTGTTCCCCCGCTGCCTTCTTGCTGCTTGCCAGGTTTACGAGATAGGTGGCCTGCACCTCACCTTTGGTATCTTGTGCGTATGGCGTTGCCTGTTGGGTGTAGTGAAGCATGCTGTCGCGTTCGCCTATCATGTCGAAAGTCATGGCGATGTTGTTCAGCGCCCTTACTATCCACTCCTTGTTGTCGTAACGTCTGGCTTCATCAAGTGCCTGTTTGTAGTAGCGCAACGTCTGGGTGTAGTTGCCCACGTTGTCGTTGATGTCGCCAAGCACAAGATAGAGGTACCATTTGAAACCATGTGAGTCGAGGTTCTCGGCGATGCTCTCAGCACGTTTCATGGTAAGCACCGCCTCGTGGGTGTTCTGCTGTTTATAAAGTATAATGGCATGATGGAGCAATGCCCTCGCAAGGTGTTCCTTGTCGTCATTTGCCTCGTAATAGTTTTTACTGAAGATGATGAGCGAGTCGGCTTCCGTGGATAGTCCGCTGCGATGCAACGACTCGGTATATAGGAGTCCGAATAGCGCTTTGTCTGGCTCGCTCATCGTGGAGTCTGCCCAGCACGGACTGAGCATTCTCACCACGGAATCGGGATTCTCGAAGATGAGACGCTCTGCCTGTGCAAGTGTTTCATTGCGGGACTGTTGTGAGCAGCCCGCAATGAACAGAGATAGTGCTATGATTATAACAATCCTCATTTAAAACGGAAACTCACGGGAATAGTGTACTTTACTCTAACTACCTTGCCGTTCTGCTTTCCCGGAATCCATTTCGGCATCCCGCTTATTACGCGAACAGCCTCGGCATCTAACGATGGGAACACGCGCATGAGAACTTCGGTATTGCTGACACTTCCGTCGGTCTCAACAATGAACTGCACCAGCACTCGTCCCTCTACTTGCTGCTTCTTTGCATCCTCAGGGTACTTCATGTTCTCGGCCATATACTTGAACAATGCCTCCATGCCGCCGGGGAATTCGGGCATCTGTTCTACTACGTCGAACACTTTCTGGTTCTTTTTTGAAACGACAGTTTTCTGTGCGCTCACCGTGGAGAGGCAGAAGACCGCCATCAGCGACATTAAAATCAATTTCTTCATTCTTTTAGTTTTAAAAGGTTAGACTTATGTTTACTGTCCGGACGGTGCAAAAGTAGAAAAATGTCGAAATTAACGCAAGAATCCAATTACACTTTATTACACACTACTTAAAATTCCTCGATATACTCGTGCAGACGCTTGTAGAACTTATGCTTGGTGAGTGTTTCGACGTCGCCAATGATGATGAGTTTCATACGTGCGCGGGTGATGGCGACGTTCATGCGGCGCAGGTCGCGAAGGAATCCTATCTGTCCCTGCTCGTTGGAGCGCACGAGGGAGATGATGATGATGTCGCGTTCCTGTCCTTGGAAACCGTCAACGGTGTTGACGGAGATAAGGCTGCGGTATGGTTTGTAGTATTCGCGTCGGCGGATGAGTTGTCTGAGATACTGCACCTGTGCGCGATAGGGTGAGATGATTCCAACGTCGATGCGTTCTTCGAGGATGCGGACGCGTCCTATCTTGTCGAACAGTTCTTGCAGCGTGGCGAGAGTGAGTTCTGCTTCGGGCTTGTTGATGCGCCCGAATGACTCGCCAATAAACTCCTCGTGGTAGCGGTTGGAGACTGTTTCTGGCTCTGTGTTTTCATAGGCGGGGGAGGGTAGTGTGTCCTTAGAGTCAATCCACACTATCGGGTTGTCGTAGTCGAGGATGCCACGGTGTCGCACCGACGGTGCGCTCTCTACCTTACCGCCGTAGAACCAGTCGGAAGAAAAGCGCATTATCTGTTCGTTCATGCGGTATTGCACTCTTAGCAGCGTGACCACTTCAGGATGATTCTCGGCGATGCGCTGCATCAATGTCTTGTCGAGTCCGCCGTGCATGGCCGCAAGACTCTTTATTGTTGGGGGCAACTGACAATGGTCGCCGGCAAGGATAACGCGTGAGACGCGGCGCATTGGAATCCAGCAGGCTGCTTCGAGTGCCTGTGCTGCCTCGTCGATGAAGAGCGATGTGAAGCGCATGCCGTGTAGCAAGCGGTTGGCGCTACCAACAAGTGTGGATGCGATGACACGTGCCTCGCCGAAGAGTTCGGCGTTAATCCTTATCTCAATCTCTGCGGCACGACTCTTCAGTCGCTCAATTTTCTGTAGGAAACTGTCATCGCCACGATGTCGACGGTTGCGCATTTCGCGTATTGTCTTGCGCAACTGCCACAAGTCGGGATAGTCGGGATGTGCCTCAAAGCGGCGCTCATAGGTAAAACTGAGCATCTTGTCGTTGACACGACTGGGGTTGCCGATGCGCAGAACGTTAACTCCGCGGTCGACAAGCTTCTCTGAAATCCAGTCAACGGCCATGTTGCTTTGTGCGCAGACAAGTACCTGGCTCTCGCGCATCAGCGTTTCGTATATGGCTTCGACAAGTGTCGTAGTCTTGCCTGTTCCTGGAGGTCCGTGCACAACCATCACATCCTTGGTGCGCAACACTTCGTTGACCGCCTCTTCCTGAGTGCTGTTAAGATATGGGAAACGCATGGAAGCGAAGGAGAAGCGCTCGGTTTTCATCTGCGGAGTGTAGAACAGGTCGCGCAGATATGCCAACCGGTTGCCCTTCGCTTTGGCGACGCGTTCGAGTGCATCGAACATCGTGCGGTAACTGGTCTCGTCGAAAGAGAGTTGTATCCCGACGTTTACTGTGCCCTCCACGTCGGCTATATGTGCGTTGTCTGGCACCGAGACCACCATGCGGTCGCCATCGATGTAACTCACGTTGCCTGTGAAGCCGAAGAACTTAAGATGCTTTTTCTTCTTTCCCTCTTCTTCAACGAGAGAGAAGAAAACCACAGGGCGACCAGGCTCGAAGTTATGCTCAATGTCTTGGTCGGTAGTGCGGAACACCTCGACGCATCGCTGGTTGAGGCTGTTGTAATATGATTTGCCAATCCTCAATGGATGCCATGCATCGCCGCGCTTCAGTCTTCTTCCTAAGCCTGTAGCCTCTGCCTGCTTTTGGAAAGACTGACGCTCCTCGTCGTATTCAATCTGCAGCAGAAGGCGTTGCTGTTGCAGACTCTGCACGGGTGTGTTCTGGAACATCTTGGATTGGGTTTATAAAAAAACATCATCTTCCCATTTGAGAAGATGATGTTTCTCATATAATTGCTGAAATCTGATTTCTTGTCTTATTCTGTTGCCTCTCCTGAAGGAGCAGCCTCTGCCTCAGCCTTCTTCTGGAACCAAGTCTTGGCGATGTTGTCGTCAGGAGTAACCTTGACGCACTTGTCGAAGTACTGACCAGCGGTTTCAAGTTCGTTCTTAGTCCAGTAGTAGTAGCCGATGAGACTGTAAGAGCGACCGAGATAGTAGTTCTCGTTTTCTGAGCGGTCGCTATTGTTCTCCAGCAGGCTTACAACTTCCTGGAAGTAAGGAGTAGCCTTGTCGTCAAGCTCTGCAGAGAAAGCGGTGTTAGCCTTCTGGTAGGTTCCCCATACCTTAGCCTGCGGATACTTAGCGATAACTTGGTCGTAAACACCTACCACCTTTGCGAAGTTAGCGTCAACGTCAGCGGTGTTGCCAGCTTCCTTAGCCTTCTTGATCTTGTTGGCATAGATGTCGGCGATGTCACGATAGTCAGAGAGCTTAGCGTTAGGATTCTTATCGAGATACATAGCGCTGTACTCCAGAGCCTTGTCCTCCTGACCCATGTCGTTGTAAGCATCAGAGATGTACTTGTAAGGCATGATGTTTGTTGGGTCAACGCTCAGGGCTTTCTCGTACTTGCTGATAGCTTCGGCATAGCGCTGGTTACCAGCGAGTGCCTGACCATAGTAACCGAGGTCGCCAGAGTTGTTCTCACCTTCCTTGTTGATCAGTTTCTCAGCATATCCAAGAGCTTCGCCATACTGTTTCAGACCGATGGTGTTGATGAGTGCCAAACGAACGAATGAGATGTTCTCAGGGTTCTTGCGCATACCTGCTTTAGCAACCTCAAGAGCCTTCTCACGATTGCCTACAGAAGTAGCAGCTACAGAATACTCTGTAAGGTGATTCTCCTCGAGTTTGGAGATGTCAGACTTCAAGAAATATTCCATTGCCTTCTCGTAGTTGCCTGTAGAATAGAAAGAGTGTGCTGCCTCTGCCTCGATAGGGAAGTCGGGCACGTTCTTCTTCAGTTCATTGAGCATACGCTCAGACTCTGACGGGTCAATCTTACGATAAACGTTAGCATAGCTCATGTAACCCTGAGGGTTCTTCGGGTCAAGCTCTACTGACTGACGATACCACATTGCAGCGCCACCGCCGTCGTCCTGCATTGCCTGGATGTCACCCTTGAGGATGTATGCATTGCCGTAATTCTTCTTCTTGGCAATAGCGAGGTCAGCATAGTGATTTGCCATTTCGTAGTTCTTTACTGTAAGATAGGCGTTTCCGAGTGCTGTGAGTGCCTCTGGATCTTTCTTGAACACTTTGTTGTAGTTCTTCAGAAGATCCTTTGCAGCATTCTTGTCATTTGGGTTTGCCTTCAACTCTTTCATGATAGGCTCAAGCATGGTGTTATAGTCAGCCACCTGAGCATTTGCAGCCACAGACATGCTGAGCACGAGTGCGCCGCTTACGAGATATTTGATTGCTTTCATATTCTTGTTTATTAATAAATTCAACTTCTTGTTAACACTCTCTACCTTGTTAATTCTTTTGTTTCTTATTGTTGTACTTGTGAGACTGTTTCTTGTTTGAAAGGTTTATTTACCTTCTTTTCACGTTAACAGTTTTTATCACTATGTCGCCTCTAAACGGCAGTAAACCTGACTTAAAGACGATGAGCTGCCCCTGAGGACCTGTGATGTAATTTGCGAAACTCCAAGGAAGTGCCCTGCGTGGGTCAACCACGATGGCGTATATAGTTCTTACGAACGGATAGCGTCCGTCCAGCAAGTATGCCTGATACGGTTTCCAACTGTTCATTGGTGTTGCTTTGTCTTGAACCGATATCGACATTACATGAATGTTCTTCTTGAATGTGGTGTTAGTGGAGTCGCGGCGGTCGTTAAGCCAGTTCGACCCGATAACGCCAATGGAGTTAGGTGTCTTGTCTACATAGTCGATAACCTCCTTGCTGTTCTTTGCAGCAAACATGTTCTCGCCTTCAATTGTTTTGCCGTCGAGAATAGAGTCAACAACATATCTTACTGTTGCCGATTCCTTGTTATCGAACACTAACTCTATCTTCCCGCGCTTAGAACCTGGATATATCTGGTTCCAGTCGGTTGCCTCTCCGCGAAGTATTTTCTTGAGGTCGTTCACCGTGATACATGTGTCGTTGTTTGCACGATTAACAATGAACGCCAGTCCGTCATATCCGATAGGGAATACCTCTGGGATGCGGCCGTTTTTCTTGATGTATGCCTCCTCGTTAGGCTTCAGAGCGCGTGAAGTGAAGAGCAGGTTAGACTTCATGTCTGTAATCTGCTTCATTCCTTCCACTTCGTTGGTGTACTGAGCGTTGAGTGTGGCTTTTGGGAATTTGTATTCGAACTGTTCCCTCAGTTCTTCTATAATAGGACTAAAACTTTCATCGGCGACAAAAGATATTGTCCCCGATGAACGTGTGTCTGTCCTTCCGCTCTTGTCCTTCTTCTCGCCACATGACGAGAAGAAGAACAATGAGGGTAAGATTAATCCTACTATAACGTAGAATTTGGATTTTTTCATTTGTGATTACTGAAGTTTGAATGTTACAGGCACGGTGTACTTAACGTTCACAGCCTGACCGTTCTGCTTACCAGGAACCCACTTCGGCATGCTGCTAACCACGCGGGCAGCCTCCTTGTCGAGTGATGGGTCAACTGACTTCACAACCTTAACATTAGAGATAGAACCGTCTTTACCAACGACGAACTGCACGATTACACGACCCTGCACGCCGTTTTCCTCAGCTACAACTGGGTACTTGATGTTTTGGTTAAGGTACTGCATAAGTGCTGCCTGGCCGCCAGGGAACGAAGGCATCTGCTCCACAACGTCGAACACCTTGGTTGCGACTTCTTGCTTCACTTCTTCCTTTGGTTCCGGATCTACCTTGATATCGTTACGGATTGCTTCCATAGTACGGTCCTTGGTACCTTCCTGGTCAACGTTGCTGACTGCCACGTTCTTCTCCAGATCGTCCATTGCCTTCACCTGGTTTTCCTCTTTTACGAGGTCGTCCTTCTTGATGACAGGAGCGGTGAACTTCTGTGACTCGCGCACCTCAGGAATTTCCTTCTTCTGCTCAACCTTAGGCTGAACTTTGATTTCTTCCTTCTTCTCTTTCTTTGCAGCCTCTTGCAGCTTCTGCAGCTCGAGTTGCTCAAGATAAGCTTGGCGCTCAGCGTCAACTTTGTTCTGGTGAATCTTGTATGCCAGACCGCCACCGACTAATGCTGCAACGATAACCAGTATCAGAAGGGCCTTGATGTTACGACTAGAAGTTCCCTTACGAAGCACGTATGCACCGTATTCCTTGTTCTTGTCGGCGAACACCATCTCGATCCATTTCGGATCGTAAAGATCAATTTTTGCCATTTCTTTCTTGTTTTATTTAATTATCGTTACAATTCAACATTCTTCTCTTTTAGCATTTCAAGGTCTTTGTCATTGAGTTTGTCGATGACATAAGTACCGATGCTGAGAATCTGCATTTCATCGAGAGCGTCGATCATGTTGTCGAACGTAGAGTTATCAGTAGGTTTGATGACAACGGTCATAGTAGGTATCTTTTCGTTGCCCAACTCACCTCTCTTGATTTTGTTGAGTTCCTTCTGATAAATGCTGTCAGGCCACTGCTTCGGGTTCTGATGGCGTTTCTGCTTCAGTTCCTCTACAGCAAGGATGATTCGGTTTGTTGGTTTTGTGCCGTCGCCGATAGCGTGATAGCGCAATACGTCACGAATACCCTTGTTGCTCCAAGTGGTCTCCTGGAGGCCTTTCGCTGTTCCGTCGTCGTCGTACTCGGTGTAATAAATCTTGTTATTAGCAGCGAGATAAACGGTAACGGTCTGGGATGCCTTGGCTTCGTTCTTCTGCTCCTCGAGAGTGTTCTCGTCGTTACTTGGCATCATGAGCTCCATAGTGCTCGGTTTGCTAAGAGTGGTACAAAGCATGAAGAACGTGATGAGAAGCATAAGCATATCCACCATAGGAGTGAAGTCCACGCGGACTGTCATCTTCTTCTGTTTGCTTTCTTTTTTCTTTCCCATATTAGTTGCCTCCCCTTACGTAAGTGTTAGCCTCTGCCGACTTTCCTGCGTCGAGCTGAGAAATCATGTAGTAGTGACTCTCATCCATGTCCTGAAGTTCGTTCATCACCTTCTTGATAGTCTTGTAAGGTGTCTTCGCGTCTGCCTTCAGGGCAATTTTGATTTCGTCATTCACAGTACGTGCTGCATCAACCCAGTTCTGGAACTCGCTCATGCCGCCGTCGATAGAGTCGAGAGGAATACCCTCTGTCACAATCATCTTCGTACGGTTAGCGCTTGGCTGCTGCAGATATGCGCTCAATTTCGTCATTGGCACACCGAACATAGACTCTGTCTTGAATGTCTCTACCTGCTTTGGAGTCAACTGTACGTTGAAACGTCCAGCCATGTCAGAAAGAGTGTTTCCGAGTTGTTCAGTATTGTCAATGCTCATAAACACCTGGCCTTCGCCCGTAGGCTTGCCAGTAGCATCCTTTTCAGGACTAATGAGAATAGTAAGGACGCCGTTTTCAGGCACCTTGATTTCCGAGATAGAACCTGGTGTCATCACCTTCACTGGCTCGTTCTTAACGAACGTAGAAGTCAGCATGAAGAAGGTGAGCAGCAGCGTCATCACGTCGGACATAGGTGTCATGTCTATCCAGACGTCACTTTTCTTAACTTTTACTTTACCCATAGCGATAAATTATTAAAGGGTTAGCAAAAATTAAGCCTCGTCTGTGTGATTTGCTTCGTATGTCTGAGCGATAGAGTAACCAACCTCGTCGAGCGCAAATGTCAGCTTGTCAACCTTGTTTGTAAAGTAGTTGTAAGATACAACGGCGCACCATGATGTACCGATACCGAATGCGGTGTTGATAAGAGCCTCAGAAATACCTTCTGACAGAGCAGCAGAGTCAGCACCACCACCTGCAGACAGAGCAGAGAATGACTTGATCATACCGACCACAGTACCGAGAAGTCCGGTAAGTGTACCGAGGGTTACGAGGGTAGCGATGATTGGGAGATTCATTGTCAGAGTAGGCATCTCCAACTGAGTTGCTTCCTCGTGAGCCTGCTGAATCTTAGCAATCTTCTGTGACTTCTTCAAGCCTGGGGTAGCCTCCATCTCCTTGTAAGCGCGGAGAGAAGCACCAACAACGTTTGCTACAGAACCTCTCTGAGCGTCGCAGAGTTGCTGAGCCTTTGTGAAGTCGTTAGCGTTGAGAGCAGCCTTGATGTTTGCAACGAACTTAGGCAGAGCGCCCTTTCCGAATGCGGTCTTCAAAGCGAGCCAACGCTCGATAGACATAGCGATCACAGTGAGCAACAGTGTGTGGATTACAGGCACGATGACACCACCCTTATAGATTGTTCCCCAAACGTCCAGAGGACTGTTAGCTGAGTCGCCATCCTGGAAGTGCATTCCATTTGCGAACCATGTGAAGAACAATGTGAAAGCGATGATAGCGCAAACGACGATAATCCAGAAAGCGCCTCTTACTCCTGTGAAGCCCTGAGATTTTTTAGGGCTTGCGGTCTTTTGTGTAGTTGCCATAATTTAAATGTTTAATTTTAGTTATAAATAAATTTAAGTTGTGAGTAAATTTTCAGTTTGACTTGTTAACACTCTTTATCGAGAGCACATAATATGTGCTTTCAATTTATTTCCGCAAAGATAACAAATAATGGAAAACTATCGCGGTTTTTAATAAGTTTTAACAACAAATATTCCCATTTTTAAAGTTCTGCAGATGTTTTCGCGGCATATTGTAGCGATTTTCTGCTACTTGAGTTTTGCAAGTGCTTCTTTTATTCGCTTCATAGCCTCGCGTATATTGTCGTCGCTAGTGGCATAGCTCATGCGGAAGCAGTCTGGGTCGCCGAAGGCATCACCGCCCACTGTTGCCACATGGCCTTTCTCCAGCAGATACATAGCAAGGTCGGTGGAACTGTTTATTGTCCTCTCGCCGTCTGATTTGCCGAAGAAACTGCTGCATTTCGGGAACAGGTAGAACGCTCCCTGAGGCACGTTAACCTCTAGTCCTGGTATCTCTTTCGCAAGTGACACGATGAGGTCGCGTCGCTTCTCGAAAGCCTGGCGCATTACTTCAACGCACTCTTGCGATGCCACGTAAGCCTCTAATGCCGCTTTCTGGCTTATAGAAGACGGGCCGCTGGTGTATTGTCCCTGCAGTTTATTGCATCCTTTTGTTATCCATTCGGGTGCTGCCATGAAACCGATGCGCCATCCAGTCATGGCGTAAGCCTTAGAAACGCCGTTGATTATTATCGAGCGCTCCTTCATTCCCGGGAACTGTGCTATGCTCTCGTGCTTGCCCACGTAGTTGATGTGCTCGTAGATCTCGTCGGCAAGGACATACAGGTCGTCGTGTTTTTTAATCACCTCGGCCAGCGATGCCAGTTCTTCCTTGTTGTAAACGCTGCCTGTAGGGTTGCTTGGCGAGCATAGGATGAGCATCTTGGTCTTTGGTGTTATGGCTGTCTCCAGCTGTTCGGCCGTTATTTTGAACTCCTGCTCGAATCCTGCTTCAATAAACACAGGCTCTCCGCCGGCGAGTTTCACCATCTGCGGATAACTTACCCAGTAGGGAGCAGGAATAATCACCTCGTCGCCATCGTTCACCAATGCCATGATGGCATTGCAAACGCATTGCTTTGCGCCGTTGCTGACAAGTATTTCAGCTGCGGTATAGTCGAGTCCGTTTTCGTTCTTAAGCTTTGCCACGATGGCACTGCGCAGGTCAGGATAACCTGGCACTGGCGAGTATCTTGAGAAGTTCTGGTCTATTGCTTTCTTTCCTGCCTCTTTTATGTGGTCGGGCGTGTTGAAATCGGGTTCGCCGACGCTCATGTTTATAACATCTATTCCTTGTGCTTTCATTTCGCTGCTCTTCTGCGACATTGCTAACGTTGCCGAGGGAGCGAGTCGATTAAGGCGTTCAGATAATTGTGCCATAATGTTTATTAGGTTTTAGTTGCTTGCAAAAGTACTCATTTTATTCGTTAAAACGAAAAAAAAAGGTTATTATTTCATCGATGCCTTTAAAAATGTTACAGATGGAGGTTGTGCCCCATGCGGTATTTCTTAGTCTCAAGGTATCTGATGTTATATCTGTTTGGCGTCACTTCAATGGATACGTTCTCAACAATTTCCAGTCCGTAGGCCTCCAGTCCCACTCGTTTCACGGGGTTGTTTGTGAGCAGGCGCATCTTTTGCACACCGAGTTTGCGCAGTATCTGCGCTCCGCATCCATAGTCGCGCTCGTCGGGCTTGAATCCCAGATGCACGTTGGCCTCCACGGTGTCTAGTCCTTCTTCTTGCAGTTTGTATGCCGCAATCTTGTTCATCAGACCAATGCCTCGTCCTTCTTGCTGCATGTAAACGAGCACTCCCTTGCCTTCTTTTTCTATCATTTGCAGCGATTTGTGCAGTTGTTCTCCACAGTCGCAACGCATGCTGCCGAGAATGTCGCCTGTGGCGCACGACGAGTGGACTCTCACCATCACGGGTTCACCTTCTTTCCATTCGCCCTTGACTAACGCAAAGTGCTCCAGACCATTGCTTACTTGCCTGAACGGTATCATCTTGAAATGCCCGTATTGTGTGGGCATGTCGACCATTTCGCCCATTTCCACGAGCGAGTCTTTCTTCAGCCGGTATGCAATAAGATCCTTTATTGTTATGATTTTCAACTGATGTTCTTTTGCAAACTCTATGAGTTGTGGCATTCTTGCCATTGACCCGTCTTCGTTCATTATCTCCATCAGCGCACCTGCAGGGTAGAGCCCGGCCATTTTGCACAGGTCTATTGCCGCCTCGGTGTGTCCGCTACGTTTCAGCACACCATTATCTTGGGCGTAAAGGGGGTTGATGTGTCCTGGCCTGCCGAATGTCTGCGGCGTGCTTGTTGGGTCGGCGAGTGCTCTTATGGTTGCGCATCGGTCGTGTGCCGACACTCCTGTGGTGCACCCTTCCAGTTTGTCAACGGTGATGGTGAACGGTGTACCGAGCATTGAGGTGTTGTCTGTCACCTGATGCGGCAAGTCCAGTTCCTGGCATCTCGACATTGTTATTGGCACGCAGAGCACTCCTCGCGCGTATTTCAGCATAAAGTTCACCATTTCTGGTGTTATTTTCTCTGCCGCGCATATAAGGTCGCCCTCGTTCTCGCGGTCTTCATCGTCGACAACGATAATGAATTTTCCTTCCTTGAAGTCTTTTACAGCATCGTCGATGCTGCTCAGTTTGAAGTCTTCCATATACCTTATTATATTATATAGGGTTTATGAGTTTATATACTCGCAAGTTTATTAGTAATTAGTTTGTAAGTTTTCCGGTTTATGAGATTTCGTCAATTCTCTTGATTATATTCTCGTTAGTGCGCTTTATGACGCGCAGGTCTCTGTAAAGACGCAGGCGGAATCGCCACATCCTTATATACAGCACAATTCCCAGTGGGAAGATAATGGCGGCCATTATGTTCAGCCATTTGCGCTCAAACGGTCTTGTGTGTGCCGTGAGCGACATTATCGGATAGTTGTTCAGTTCTGAGAGAATCACCTTGTCTCTTGTGTTCGACAGGTCTTCTATTGTCTCTTCCAGCCTCTCGCCTATGTTTGCGATGGAATTGTCGGGCTGGTACTTGAAGAACACCTTTATCGGGCTGGGCAGCAACATGAGGTGATGCTCGTGGGCGTAGGTGGTTATCTCTTCGGTGATGCCAGCCAAAGTGCGGCTGTCTTCTGCGTATTTCGGGTCGTTGATGATAACCTCTTTTCTCACGATGTTTCGCTTGATGCGCATGCCGAGCAGTCGCATGAAGAAGTTGCGGTAGGCATCCATGTTGAACACCACCGAGTCGTTGTTCGCCTTATAGGTGAAGAATATGGCGAGCGGGGTAAGCACCGCTGTCGAGATGGTCTTTCCGAACCATATTGCCCACATTCCTCCACGTGCCATACGGTAGCCGGTGTTGTCGAAGATGTAATAGATGATGAACACTATCACGGAGATAATCACCGGCACTCCCAGTCCTCCCTTGCGGATTATGGCGCCCAACGGCGCACCTATGAAGAAGAATATGAGGCACGACAGCGCCTGTGTGAACTTGTTTATTGCCTCTATCTTGTGCATCCTGATGATGGCATCGCCGTCGGATGTTGTCATCGCTCGGAATCCTATCTCTGATATTGCAGACTGCACCTGCATCATGGCATGGTTCACCGAGCCGAGCTTCTGGTCCGTCGACATCTTAGAGAACACCGAGTCGATGTTGAATGACTTTGTAGAAGCCATCTCTTGCGCTCTCTTCATGTCGCCCTCGCTGAGTATTCGGGCTTTCTGTCGAGGTGTCATAGCTATCATCGACGAGTTGTAGTAGGCCCTTCCAATACTGTCGTATGTTTGATTCAAAGAGTCAAGGTCACGCCTTATCTGGCTTAGACTTTTTCCTCGTGCATTGTTAGCCAGAACGCTGGCGTCGGCAAGGTTGAAGTCGGCGTCGAAGTCCTTCACTATCCTCTTGCTCGTGAATGTCTCGCGGCGGTATGGCACCGCAGCGTTTCCTGCCACTTCAGAGTTCTTCATGTTTTCAAACCACTCTCCGCTCCACAGACTCAGCAGCAGGTGTTTCTTGTCTGCAGTAGATTGCAGCATGCCCGAGTCGGCAAGTATTATGGCGGCATCATCGAAACTGCTGGTCATCTGGTATATCATTATGCCGTAGAGCTTTCCTGTCTCCATGTTCTTCTTCTGCACATAGATGTTGGCACCGGGAATGCCGTCGTAGAATACTCCCTCTGGGATTTCCAGTTCAGGACTTTTCTGTTTCATCGAGAGCAGCAGTTGCGCAAACGACATGTTCGCCTTCGGCGCCACCACGTTTTGGAAATAGAAGGAAGCACCGGCAATAAGCAGCACAATGAATATCAGCGAGCGCATAGACTGCAGCAGCGATATTCCCGCAGCCTTTATTGCGGTGAGCTCCGAGCTCTCTCCGAGGTTTCCGAATGCAATAAGCGAGGAGAGCAGAATTGCCAAGGGTAGCGCCTGAGGCACTAGCATGAGGCTCATGTACCAGAAAAATTGAGCCAACACATCCATAGTCAGTCCCTTTCCGATGAGCTCGTCGATGTATCTCCACAGGAACTGCATCATCAGCACAAACTGGCAAATGAAAAATGTCCCGACAAAGAGCAATAAGAATTGCCGGGCCATAAAGATGTCAAGTTTCTTAATCCTTAGCATTTCGCCTGCAAAGGTAGTAATTATCTCTGAAAGAAACTAAGATTATAAGGAAAGAAATAAGAATTATTAGAATAATTTTTACGAGTTATATACAATTATGCCCCTATACTGAGCGGCTTTCGCCATTGTGAGGAAGCAGTCAGCCTGACTTTGTTCGTGACTTTCTATGCTTGCAAGTATAACGGTGTTTAATTTCCTAATTTTGTTTGAATATATAATAGCATTCAATTTGATTCTTTGGTCACACGGTCACGGTCACACGGTCACAGCTGTGACCATGTGACCTTTTATAGCAAGTAAAATGCTGGCACGATGTAAGTATTTGTATAGCAGTGTGTTATGTAAAAATCAATGCATTTATTTTTTACTTCTACGGTCACACGGTCACAACTGTGACCATGTGACCTTCTGGTTTTGTGAATGTTAGAATTGTGTAAGTATTTGAAATGCAGAATGTTATGCAAAACAATAAGTTTGTTTCGTAGGGCTGCGGTCACATGGTCACAGCTGTGACCGTGACCGTTTATGATATTCTTTCGCTGATGTTTTCACAGTCCTGTGGCATGATGCAGCCGCTCGAAGTTGTTGTCCCAAACGGCATTGAGCCATTCCTCGTCGTCGCTCTCGGTGAAGTCGGTGATGGTGAGGATGTAGTCGTTAGTGATGTCGCTGCGTTCCATTCTCAGTTCCACGTAGTAACTGCTGTCGTCCTCCCAAGCCCAGCGGAAATGACTCATCGGCGATTCTTCTATTATCTTGGCAGTGCGTTTTTCATGATGCCTCCAGGGCACTCCCCATGTGAATTCTAGCAAGTCGTCAGTTCTGTCCACATCGTCTGCAATCCACTTAGCCAGACCTTCGGGCTTACTTATCAATGGCCATATTATTTTGGCTGAACGCGAGTGGAGTTCTCGTTCGTAAATCACCTTTTTCTTATCCATACGGTCAATAGTTTAGTCTTATTTGTAAAGAATCTCGTTGCAAATATAATAAAAAATGACGAGAAACAAAATAAAATATGAAATAATTTTGTGTATTTGATTTTTTATGTTACCTTTGCACCCGCAATTAAGGAGATGGCGAGATAGCTCAGCTGGTTAGAGCGTCGGATTCATAATCCGGAGGTCGTGGGATCGTGACCCACTCTCGCTACTTTTAACGCACAAGAGTCATGGTTTTTCCATGACTTTTTTGTTTCTTGTATCCACATTTGCCGTTATTTCCATTCATTTTTTTGCTAAAAAGTAGTTTATATAATTATTTTTGCTAACTTTGCATCATCAAAAGAGAATGCTTTCGGAGCAAAAACGGAGACGAAATCATAAACTAACCATATATGAAATACAGAATGTATTCGCCACAGGCCATCTTCGAGATTGGCAGAAGCGGCAATCAAGAAGACAGCATTTATCCAGCATACGGCACGGCTTCTGCCGACGACCGCTTGTTCATTGTGTGCGACGGCGACGGTTCACGCACAAATGGAAACGTTGCGAGCAAGACCATAAGCAACAGCGTTGCCTCTTATCTTAGACGCAACACATCATACGACAAGAACTTCTCTGATGCAATGCTCGCCGATGCTATCGACTATGCTTGCCAGGAATTGAAGAAGAAAGGCGATACTACCGAAGGACTCGGCACCACTTTCGCCTTCTTGTATTTCCATCGCGGCGGCGTAACGGCAGCATATCTTGGTGACACACGCATCTTCCACATTCGTCCGTCATTGGTGACAGAAGCAAACGGCAGTCCTAAGAAGGGTTTGCAGTTTGCATCACGCGATGTAAGCAGCGGTGCAGCGACAGGCGCAGATGGCTCTGCAGCACCGGCAACAGCCTCTCGGCTCATTCTCGCCAATGCAACAACAAAGCCTCGTGTAATTATCCAGCATATCAGCGATGTGCGTCAAGGCGACTATTTCGTGGCGTGTTCAAAGGGTATGCTTGAGGGTGTCACCGATGAAGACCTCGTGCAACTGCTTTCCGAGAAGGGAAGCGACGAGAAGAAGCGCAAGCAACTTGTAGCAACTACAATAGACAACAACGAGAATCACTCGGCATACATAATTCATCTGGAGAATGTTATGGCTGAAGCTGGCGACGACGACTATTCGTCGAGCAGTGTTGGCGACACCATCTCATACGGGCATTATGGCAGCAGCAAGAAGAAACGCAACTATGGCGCGGTACTGAAATATCTGCTTGCTGCGGTACTTGCCTTGGCTGTGATTTACTTGGGTTATGACTATTTCTCTAACAGACCAGCAAGTCCAGAGCCGAAGGCAGAGACGGCAGCGCCAGATAGCACGGTAAATGTTTCGCAACAGTCGGCTTCTGCTACAGAGGCGCAGCCTGTGGACACTGTGGCGAAACCTACAACGGCGATGCCGGCAGTGAAACCTGCGAAAACAACCACACGTTCGCAGGAGGAACAGAGTGCATCAAGTTGGCTTTATGACAACAACGGCAACGCTTCTTCTTCGCAAAAAACTGCAGAACAGACAGAGACGAAGACACAGGCGCCAACACCACAGCCTGCAGCCGCACCCGAACCGACACAGCCTGCAGCACCTGCACCACAACCGTCAACTGGTGCAGAGAGCGGGGGCGAGTAGTGCTCGTTTCGCTCTTTGATACATGCAGATGAGCGATTGATGCTTAATCGCAATCTCAAAGGCCATGTTTTAGCGAGTGATTAGACATTAATCACACTCCCATATATGGTGTTTTGGTACACGAAACACCTATCTCTTGCAAAAGATGAATAACATTATAAAATAGAAGACCCATTGCTGCGTGTGGCACCAATGGGTCTCTCTTTATACCTTATTATATTTATAAGGCTCGCATGTTAGTTGTTATTTGCAGTATTCTTTCCGTATTATTTGTTGATAAACTTCTTGCCGTTCTGAATAACAACGCCTTTGAAGTTCCTATCTACTTGCTGGCCAGCAAGGTTGTACATTGGAGCATTCTCGTTCTCAGCAACCTGCACGTTCTCGATACCTGTAGGAGTACTGCTGCCTTCCAGTATGAATGCATAGAAGTTGAGTGAACTAGTTGGATAAGCTATGTTAACAGTGCCTGCTTCAACTTCAACGCTAACAATAGGGAATACTTTTTTGCTTTGGCCTTCAATCTCTACTGTAGCATAGTCTGTTGATTCGTTTTCTTTAATAATTTGGTTGAAGATTTCTGTACCGTCTTGCGTGAGTACCAAATTACGGTCTGTTGCACTACTACTTGCAGAGCGGACGGCAATCTTCAGTGTTCCTGCAGATGGAATGGAAAGATCCAGGCAGTTTTTGCTTGATGACTTTCCACCTGTCTTCAGGCGATGAGTGTAATTGGTATAGTCTGACGCAGTTCCGAAATACTGGCTGTTAGCATCTATTTCCTGCTTTGGATCAGGAGCACCGTCTTTTACTGAAGAGTCTGTACATGTAAGCACAAAGCCATCGCTGCCAAATGTCTTTCCATCCATATTACCTTTGGCAACCACCTCGGTGAATGTGATTGTCTGTGCCTGAGCACCAACTGCCATCATAGCGATGGCGATAAGAGTAAAGATTTTCTTCATAATTGTTTCGTTTTAGTTTAATAATAATTGTTTGTTTGTTTTCTGATGCAAATATACGAATAAATAAATGAACGCGCGTGTAAATCAATGAAAAAAATACGATAAAAATCCGCAAACGTTTTCGTTGAATTGCGCCATTTTTTAACATGTTTATCCCAAATGTTATTATTTTTTTGCTACTTTTGCAACCGTAATATTACGTTTTTACGATTACTCGAGACGAGACTATTAAGACTACTTAAGACAATTAAATCAAAAGAATATAACTAAAAACTTAAAACAAAACAATTATGGCAAAACAACTATTGAAGTACGTTACACTGTGCTTATTGGCTCTTTTTTCCTTTAGTACAAGTGGCTTCGCAGATGATTTAGCCAACCCTTGGATACACGTTTTCTCTACTACAGAAAAGACGTTTACCGAAGACGGTACGGTAAATCTTAGCGGAGTAGATTGGACTTTGGCTGTAGATTGGGGAACAAGTAATTCCGACTATAACAAAGATGCTACAGACGGAATGAAGATAGGCTCCAATAGCAAAGCTCCAGAGAGTATGACGCTCACGTCCTCATCCGATGGAATCCCTGGAACTATCACTTCTGTCAAGGTAACGGCAAAGGCTAGATCAGGTGCCTTGCCACATTTGACAGTTTCTGTTGGCGGAACGTCCTTCACCTGTGGAGATGAAGAATATGTAGAAGTGGCTTCTTCAACTACAGAATATGAGTTTACAGGATCTGGAAGTGGAAGTATTGTCATAAAGTATGAGCACACAGGTTCAACTAAGGGAGCGTTCTATGTAAAGCAACTTGAGGTGGCTTATTCTACGAGTGGATTAGAGAAGGTGAAGACACCTGCCATCACTCCTGCCAATGGTAGTGTGTTCACTACTGAGAGTCAAGAAGTTTCCATATCGACAGAAACAGAAGGTGCAACCATCATCTATACGTTGAATGGTGGTGCAGAGCAGACCTATACAGCACCATTTGATATCACTGAAACCACCACCATTGCGGCTTATGCCACAAAGGAAGGAATGGATAACAGTTCAACTGTTACAGCAACCATAACTAAGAAAGACATGTCTGGTGTTATAGTTGCTGCTGATTTTGATGACCTTACTGTACAAAGCAGTTCTTCGTTCAATTATGAAAATGAATATGGAACGTGGGTAGGAGAGAAGATGTCTTCTGAAGTGGGGTACGTGAAATTAGGAAGTTCCAGCGCTAATGGTAGTGTCACAACACCGAAGTCTGATAATTTCACGACGAATGCCGTGTTGACATATAAGGCAAAACGCTATAACACATCAACAACAACTATTAATGTTGAGATTCTCGGAGGTGGAGAAATAACAGGAGATGTCAGTATAACAGACTTGGGAGCAGATTTTGCAGAATATACAGTGAATATCACAGGTGCAACAACAGATACTCAACTGAAACTCTCTGGTTCTCCTCGTGTCTATGTTGACGATATTGTTATAAGAGCTGATGAAGGCGGCGGTGGTGAAACAATTACAGTTGCCAGCCCGACATTTTCTGTAAGTGGCGGAAAATGCTATGAGCCTTTTGAACTCTCTCTCTCATGCTCTACAGAAGGTGCAAGCATATATTATACTCTTGACGGAACAGCACCTACTTCAGCTTCAACAGCTTACACTTCGGCAATAACCATCAGTGAAACAACAACAATAAAGGCTGTTGCCGTAAGTGGTGAAAAGACAAGTGAAATTGCATCTGCGACATATACATTCCCGACAACAGTGGCTAACATTGCCGGTCTTGCAGGTGTGGCATCTGGAGAGGATGTTATTCTTACTCTTGCTGATGCTCAGGTGCTTTATGTTAATGGTGCCAATGACGTATATATCAAGGATGCGACAGGTGCAATGGATTTCTTCAAGTCTGGGCTTACCTTTACTGCCGGACAGATTTTGAACGGAACTATTATTGCATCCAACTCACCTTATAATGGTATATATGAGATTAAGCCAATATCAGGTAAGACCAATCTTGACAATGTGACAATAACTGAAGGAGAAGCTACACCAGTAGTGATGACAACGGCAGAAGCAGCAGAGTCAAGTGCTTATTGCCAGCTTGTAACGATAAAAGAAGTTGTTCCTGTAGCTGACGGAACGAAATTCTATACTGATGATACTAAAGCCGTACAGATTTATAATAAATTTGGTGTTGACTATTCTCTTGATGAAAACAAGAAATACAACATTACTGGCGTTATTATTACCTTTAGTAGCGGTGGTAACATAGTAAGCGAAATAGCACCTACTATAGTTCCTGAGGAAGTAGTGAGTCCTGAGGAAGTAGGTTTCCGTGACATTAAGGCTGACTTGACACAGTTGCAGGCTTTGGCAACAGAGAGCAATGTTTATATCTCGGTTGCAGAAGACGGCACAATCAGCCAAACTGATGATGCAGAGACGGCGGCAGCCACTCTGAAAGGCAAGTGGCATAGCACTTCTTACGGATGGAGCAACTTTACCGCAATTGTTCCTGTTGAAGGAACGGTGAAGATCACTTATGCCACTCACGACTACGGCAATGACATCACGGTGACCAACGCTGAAGGTACAGAGGTTGCAAAACTGAACACTATGGGCGCCAAGTGGAGCAGCAATCACGACAATGTGGTTTCTACTTACTACCGCGTGAACGAACCTACTACACTTAACTTCAGCAATGCCAACTATAACCCGTACTTCGCTGTTGAGGCTATCGATCCTGCAGACATCCCCGCTGAGGTTACATCATATAATGTAACATTCGGCGCAGGCGACGCAGAGGGCGTTGCTCCTGCAGCAATAGAGGTAGAGGACGGCAATACCGTTAAACTGCCGAAGAATTATACATTATATAAAGAAGGCTCTACACTGACTGGATGGAGCGACGGCACTGAGACCTATGCACCTGGTGCAGAGGTTACTCCCACAGCTGATATGGCGCTTACACCAGTATTCACAGAGAACACAGTTTCACTTGCCGACCGCGAGAGTGCAGTAAGCATCGTTTATGTTCTCAATGGATATAACGACAATCCACAGCATAAGTTCCAGGGCAGCAGCAACGGTATCATGGTTACTCAGGCTACTGTCAACGGAACATCCATCGACGTGGCTGTAAGAGTGGACGCTACAGGCGGTAAGTTCTCTGCTAACGGCACAGGCTGGCATCAGGTTAATGCAGGCACAAAGGTGACAGTTCCTTCTTGTAAGGATGCTGCTATCGCCGTGAGCACATATAATGACGAGACCGGTGAGTCGATGACCTTCAACGGCGAGCAGGGTACATCCAGCAACAAGGTTGTAACCTATACCGCTACTGATGACAGCGAGACAGTCGTGATAGAACAGGTGGCAAACAACTACTGGAACAATCTCTCTATCACTTTGCCTGTAGTTAGTGAGGAAGATGAATATCCATTCCCTGTTACTGAGGATGTTACTGCTACATGGGATTATTCCGATGCAGACGTGATGGCAGCCACTGTGGCATTGTCGCAGGGCAGTGGAAAGGTTGACGATGTTGCCAAGGATGGCATTAAGATGACTGTTGAGGCCAATGGCGCTTCGTTCCGCAATAATGGCAATAACATTCAGGTGCGTCAAGGTGCTGTTTTCAAGGTTCCTGTACAAAGCACGGAGGATGTGGTTACTGTTAAGGGGTATCCTGGTTATTCATACTATACCATCGGCAATAGTGAAGAATACCAGAACACTAACGATAATCCAGAGACAACATATAAGGCAAAGTTGGCAGACGTGGAGCAAGGCTTTGTTGCCATTACCTCTACGAATAACAACAACTACTACTATTATATTAAGGTTGACCTGAAGGCGAAGAAAGAGCCTACAACACTTGATAACGAGGCAGTTACAGCGACGTTCCCGTTCCATGAAGGAACCGAGAAGCAGACTGCAGAATTCGGTGACGATGCCGACTATTTCCTCTCAAGCAAGGTAACTCATGGTAGCGGTTTGACCATCACTGGCAAGGGAACACCTAAGGACCTTACAACTCCTGTTGAGACTCTCTTCCAGCCAACGGAAAAGGTTAATAGTGCTACTGACGATAACGCAATACAGTTCATCATCGTTCCGAAACCTGGTTTCACATTCACACCGACCAGCGTGAGCATCACAGCTACTCGCTTCGGAACAAATGATGGTTTGCTCGACTTCAGTTGGCTCAACCCAGACAACACTACCGTTACTCTGGCAACAGGTCAGCGACCAAACCGCAACGATGGATCAAAGAAACATGACACTGACACTGATGCGAAGTTCACCACATTCACATACGAAATTACTGGAGCAACCCCGGCAGAAGGACAGTGCGGATTGAAGGTTAACCTTTATGGTCTGGCAAACAACAAGCAGATAGGTTTCTCTGACATCATAATCAATGGAACACTCAGCGGAACAGAGAAGGAAATGCCTATCCTGGCATCGTTCAAACTGAACGGCACAGAATATGCTGCTGACGAGGTGTTCGAGATTGACGGCACCGACTATGTTGGTGAGATAAAACTCTCGAAGACTGCAACAATGGTGAGCGCAGAGAATCCTCTGACAGACATCACTCCTGCAAGCGGAGAGGTTGGAACTGTGACATACGAGGGCAGCGAGACAGCTTGCACCGTTACCATTCCGATGACAGCGGGTGAGGAGAGCATCAACTACATACTGAATGTTATCCAGAAACCTGACTATACTTTGACTTACATAGGTCTCGATGGCGCAACACTTGGCACACAGACAGTTGAGGAAGATGCAACAATCGGCGAGTTCGCTGTTGATATTGCTTCAGTAGAAGGCGCTCGTGAGGGATACAAGGCTCGTGGATGGTTCAAGAACAACTATGTTGGCGAGAAATATCAGACCACAGATGTTATCACTTCTGACGTTAATCTCTATGCAAAAGATACAGAGATTGAAGTTCCGAGTGATAACCGCAAGTACACATTCAACCTTGCCGATCCGTTCTTCTATGCAGAAGACCATGAGGCATTCACCCCGACAGAGGGAAGCAAGTGTAAGTTCCATGATACTGCTCACGGCTGGTCATTCTACAATGACGACCAGGTTGACCTCCTTGTAGGTCCGAAGGCCACTATCTATGTGACACTTTGCCAGTATGGTAAGGCAACTAATGTGCTGGTTCTCGATGCTAACGGAGAAACTTTGGAAACACTTGACGGCATGTCTGAGACTGATGGCGATCTGCGTACCTATGCTTACGAAGGTGCAGCAGGCAAGATTTCGCTGAAGTTTGTCGCTACTGGCGAGATGTATATCCACAATGTGAAGATTGTGAACACCACGACAACAAACTACGACCAGGCAGGCCAGTGGATTACTGTGAAGGCTGGCGACGCAAGCAGTTTCATCGATGCAATCGACGCAGCCAATGGTATTTCAGGTGATGAGCGTGTTTATATCTTCCTTCCAAATGGCACTTATGACCTCGGTCAGACTTGTCTGACACAGATTGGACGCAAGAACATTTCTATCATCGGCCAGAGCACAGAGGGAACAATCATTCAGAACAAGCCTGCAAAAGAAGGAATCGCTGAAACGGCAACATTGCTCAACACCAGTGAAAACCTATACATGCAAGACCTGACGCTGAAGAACAACTGGGATTACTATAACATCGCTGGTGACGGCCGTGCAGTATGCTTGCAGGATAAGGGTAGCAACACAGTATGTAAGAACGTGCGTCTGCTCTCATATCAGGACACATACTACACCAATAACCTTCTTGGTAACTACTATTGGGAGGATTCTGAGATTCACGGAACCGTTGACTTCATCTGCGGCGAGGGTACTCTCTTCATGGAGAAGTCAAAGATCTTTGTTGAGAAGCGTACGGCAAACGGTTCAGGTGGCTGCACCATCACGGCTCCTTCTACTAAGGACGGAAGCCAGTACGGTTATGTGTTCAACAACTGTACTATCGAGAACGAGGCTGCAAGCTTCAACTTCGGACGCTCTTGGAACAACAAGCCGCGTGCTGCATACCTCAATACTACCATCATCAACGACAAACTCATAAGCACTCGTTGGACGGTTAGCGGTATGAATTGCAATCCTGTAGAGTTCGTTGAGTACAACTCTATGGACGAGAACGGCAATGTGATATCTCCCGCAAGCAACAAGGTAACATTCACCAAGGGTGGAGATGTTGAGTTGGAGACAATCCTTACTGAGGCACAGGCTGCGAACTTCACTCTCGACAAAGTGTTCACAGACTGGACACCAGCAGAATTCACTGTCCAGGTGGATGCACCAGATGCAGAGATTTCAGAAGATGTCATCACATGGACTCCTGCCGACGATGCTATTGCTTATGCAATATTCAAGAACGATGAACTGATGGGTATCACCACCGAATCCACTTACGACATTAGTGGCAACGAGTCACACGGCGCTCCGCGCAAGGCAGAGGGCGATGATGTTTACACCATCCGTGCAGCCAATGCTCATGGTGGCTTCGGCGAGGCAAAGACCATCGAGGTTGCCACAGGCATCGAAAACGTAAGCACCGAGAAGGGCAACGTGGTTTCCACTACCTATTATAACGTCGCAGGCGCACGCGTAAGCGACTCTGCAAAGGGCGTGCTGCTGAAGGTGGAAAAACTGGAGAACGGAAAGACCGTTACAACTAAGGTTGTAAGGTGATAATCACACAATAAAGGGTGTCTGTCTGCCCCAAAACAGCAGATGGGCACCCTTGATTTTACTTTTTTTTAATAAAAGTTTGTGAGATTTGATATAATTTATTATATTTGCACCAAACTACGGAGAAAACAGGCGGATACAAACATGAATAAGTGATTTCATCGTGCTTCGCCAATTGCTATGGAAAGACTAATAAAACAAAACTACAACTTTCTAGACAAAACAAACGAACACTCCACTAAGACAAATCAATAAATACAATTGTTTAATTTTTAATAAAGTAACTATGTCTGGTAAATTGAAGACTTTTCGATTTGCGCTGCTCATGATGCTCACTATGTTTGTGGGTACATTGCATGCGCAGACAATCTCGGGAAATGTGAAGGACGCCACCGGTGAGGATGTCATCGGCGCTACAGTTATGGAAGCAGGCACCAGCAATGGTACGGTGACCGACTTCGAAGGTAACTTCACATTGAAGCTTACAGGCAACAAGAATCAGATTAACATTTCCTACGTGGGAATGAAGACTCAGACCATCGACGTTGCAGGTAAGAGTAATGTAAACGTAGTTCTGCAGGACGACAACACCACTCTCGAGGACGTGGTGGTTATCGGTTACGGTTCTGTTCGCAAGAAGGACTTGACCGGTTCTGTGGCTACCGTGAACAGCGAAACGCTGCAGGCAGTACCTGTAGCAAACGCTTCAGAGGCCCTTACCGGTAAAATGGTAGGTGTACAAGTAACGACAACCGAAGGTTCTCCTGACGCTGAGGTTAAGATCCGCGTGCGTGGTGGTGGTTCTATCACACAGAGCAACGACCCGCTTTATATTGTTGACGGATTCCCTGTTGATGGTATCAGCGACATTCCAGCCAACGATATCGAGGACATCACAGTGCTGAAGGACGCTTCTTCTACAGCAATCTATGGTTCGCGTGGTGCTAACGGTGTAATCCTTGTTACCACAAAGAGCGGACAGGAAGGAAAGGTGAAGGTAAGTTACAACGCTTACTATAGTTGGAAGAAAATTGCTAAGACGATGGACGTGCTTTCTGCATACGATTATGCTAACTGGCAGTATGAGTTGGCATTGCTGAAGAATAACAACGATCCTTCTAAGATTTCTTCTTACACTTCACTCTTTGGAAACTATCAGGACATCGATTTGTACAGAGACGTTGCAGAGAACGACTGGCAGGACATCATGTACGGTCGTACCGGTCACACTTTCAACCACAACATCAATATCAATGGTGGTTCTGAGAACATTAAGTATGCGTTTAGTTATGCTCACATGAATGACAAGGCCATCATGGTAGGCTCTAACTACAAACGTGACAACTTCTCTCTGAAACTGAATACCAAGCCGTCAAAGCGTACTACTTTGGATTTGCAGGCTCGTTATTCTATGACTGATATCAATGGTTCTGGTGCCAATGAGGCTGCTGGTGCATACGATACCGATAAGCGATTGAAGTATGCTGTTATCTATACTCCTATCCCATTGGCAAATCTCGATCCGTCTGCAGGTTCTGACGACGATGACCTGGGCAACCTCTACAATCCGTTGCAGTCGCAGTATGATAACGACCGCGCTCGCGAGCGCAAGAATCTCAACATGGCAGGTTCTTTCGGTTGGGAGATCTTCGACAAGTTCAAGGTTAAGACAGAGTTCGGATATGATCTTTACACCCAGTATGACAAGCGTTTCTGGGGCTTGACAGCATACAATGTTCGCAACTATGCAGATCAGAACTATGTAAACAAGCCACAGGTAAGTTTCACTAATACAAACCGTGAGCGTTTCCGTAACACCAATACTATCAACTACGACTTCAAGAAGATTATCAATAATGATGACCATTCTCTGAACGTTTTGGTAGGTCATGAGTATGTTATCACAAAGAAGCATGATAACACTAACATGATTGTTGGATTCCCAACTGACTATACCTCAGAAAAGGCATGGAGACTGTCTTCTCAGGGTGTGGCTGCTGCAACCAGCGATGTCTATGCCCCTAATGATAAACTCTTGTCTTTCTTTGGTCGTTTGAACTATAACTTCCAGGACAAGTATTTGTTAAGCGCTACATTCCGTGCTGATGCTTCTTCAAAATTTGCCGAGGGCAACCGCTGGGGATACTTCCCATCAGCAGCATTGGCATGGCGTATCTCTTCTGAGAAATTCATGGAGGGCACACATAGCTGGCTCGACGACTTGAAACTGCGTCTCAGTTATGGTACAGCCGGTAACAACAATATTCCTTCGGGACAATTGATACAGGAATATCAACCATATGATGCTACAGCAAACCAGCGTACATGGGTAAACGGATTCTCTAACCCGTTGAGACCATCAACATACATGGCCAACCCAGATCTTAAGTGGGAGACAACAATCACACGCAATATTGGTCTTGACTTTACGATGTTCGGTGGCAAACTGAGTGGAAGTGTTGAAGGCTATATCAATACCACCAAGGACCTTCTTATTGCATTCCCAGTTTCAGGAACAGGTTATGATTATCAATACCGTAACATGGGTAAGACCCAGAACAGCGGTTTCGAGTTCTCGTTCACCTATCATGTAATCAACAAGAAAGATTACGGACTTGACATCAGCGGCAACATTGGTTTCAACAAGACCAAGATTAAGTCGCTTGGCGGCATGGAAGACTTTGGTTGGGAGACACGTTGGGCTTCAACAGAAATTGGAAACGACTACAGAGTCGCAGTCGGCAACGCTGTGGGCGAGATCATAGGTTACAAGAATGCTGGACGTTATGAGGTTTCTGACTTCTCTGGTTATGACGCTGCTACAGGATGGATTCTTAAGGAAGGTGTGGCTGACGCTACAGCACTTATCGGTACTGTCCGTCCAGGTTCTCTTAAACTTGTTGATGTTGACGGAAATGGCACTATCGGAAACGAGGATATCGTGAAGATTGGTGATGTTAATCCTACTGCTTTCGGTGGATTCACAATCTCCGGTCGCGCTTATGGTTTCGACCTTAGTGCGAACTTCAACTATAGCATTGGAAACGAGGTTTACAATGCCAACAAGATTGAGTACACTACAACAGGAAAGTATCAGTATCGCAATATGATTACCGATATGGCAATGGGCAATCGCTGGACCAATCTCGATCCAGAAACAGGTCTGCTCTCTAACGATCCAACACGTTTGGCAGAACTTAATGCCAACACCACTATGTGGTCGCCTTATATGAGCAAGATGGTTCTTACAGACTGGGCCGTAGAGAAGGCTTCGTTCCTGCGTCTGAACACTCTGACACTTGGTTACACCGTTCCAGCTACTTTGACCAAGCGTGCAGGCATCAACAGTCTCCGTTTCTATGTTACAGGTTATAACCTGCTGACTATTACAGGCTATTCTGGTTACGATCCCGAGGCAGACTGTGTGCGCAGAACTAATTTGACACCAAACTGTGACTATTCAGGATATCCACGTAGCCGTCAGTTTGTAATCGGTATGAATTTGAATTTCTAAAATAGGAGGAAATACAAAATGAAAAATATAGTAAAATTATCAATATTGTCGCTCTCGTTCGTTGCTCTGGCATCTTGCGACATGGATGCGCCAACTCTGTCAACGCTCGATGAATCAACGATGTACTCTACTTATGCTTTGGCAGAGTCAGAGGTGATGTCGATAAACGTTTCCTTCGGCGAGACAAACTCTTATCGTGGACGTTTCCTTCCATACTATGGTATCAATTCTGATGTGGAGGTTCCGAGTGGTTCATATCCATCACTTGCCGACAAGACAAGCGACAAGCAAAGCCTGGGTAACTATAATACATTACCCGACAATGGACAGATGAACACCGACAACAATGCCTATGCAATGTTCTATCAGGGCATCGAGCGTGCAAACCTCGCCATCGAAGGAATTCGCAAGTATGGTAACATTGAGAACAATCGCGACATGGCTCAGTTGCTTGGCGAGGCACTTACACTACGTGCTGTTATCTATAACGACCTTATAAAGGCGTGGGGTGATGTTCCTGCACGTTTTACGCCAAACAACAATGACAATATCTATCTGCCACGTGAGAACAAGGATGTAATCTATAAGCAGCTGCTTGCTGACCTCCTTGAGGCAGAGGACTATTGCTACTGGCCTAACGAGAGCAAGATTACCAGCTCTACAGAGCGCGTGAGCAAGTCGTTCGTAAAGGGTCTTCGTGCACGTATCGCTCTCAGTGCTGGTGGTTATGCACTTCGTGGAGACGGCTATCGTCGCAGCAATGATCCAGAACTGGCACCAGAGAAGATGTATCAGATTGCTAAGCAGGAGTGTCTTGACGTGATTAATAGCGGCCGCAACACTCTTGGCGACTTCCAGACAAACTTCCTTAACCTGTCAAAGGACATCGTAACAGCAGGTGGCGAGAGTCTATGGGAGATTCCGTTCTCTGCAGGACGTGGACGCGTGCTCTATACATGGGGTATCAAGCACAACTCTAAAGACCAGTATACCAAACAGGCTCAGGGTGGCGTGAACGGTCCTATGCCTTACCTCTTCTATGACTATGATCCAGAGGATATTCGTCGTGACATCACATGTGTACCATACGACTGGTGTAAGGAAGCCGACTTCATTGACGGCAAGGCACATCAGCAACTCCGCGCAATCAACAAGTGGAACTTTGGTAAACTGCGCTATGAGTGGATGACACGTATCGTTACATCTGACAATGACGATGGTATCAACTTCCAGTACATGCGTATGGCAGACATCTATCTTATGGCTGCAGAGGCAATTAATGAACTTGACGGTCCTTCAGCAGCTGCTAATTATCTTCGTCCTGTCCTTATGCGTGCACTTCCTGCTGCTAAGGTGAACACTCTGATGTCTCAATATACTGCAAGCAAGGCTGCTTTCTTCAATGGCATCGTTGACCAGCGTGCATTCGAATTTGCAGGTGAGCAGTTGCGTAAGCAAGACCTCATCCGCTGGGGTATCATCGACACTAAGATGGCAGAGGCAAAGCAGAAACTTACAGACCTTGCAACCCGCAGCGGTGCTTATAGTGACTTGATGGAAAAGGTTTACTACTTTGTTGACCCAACAGACAATGAAACCCTCATTACCTACGGCTTTGAGCATGGTCAGACCGAAGAGGGCGCAGATGCTTGGAAGGATGAGATGAAGGCTAAGTATGATGAAGTAGTGAAGAAGACTGATCCAAATGCAGAACTGAAGATTTCGAGCACCAATTGGTTTGTTGACACCAAGACGGGAACCAACAAAATCAATGATGACTATATAAACGGTCTTTACGTTGCGCAGCCAAGTCTTAACTGCCTGTGGCCTATCTGGAAGACATTCATTGATAAGAGCAACGGCATGCTTAACAATGATGGCAATTACGGACAGTTGTCAGAATAATTAAACGACTAAAACGATATGAAAAAGTTAAATAGAATCACAATCATGTTGGGGCTTGTTACATTGGCCCTCGCATCTTGCGGTGACGCCTCAGAAGAGATTACCGATATGATATTCAACCGCAATCTCTCGCCGCTTGATGTTGAAGCGACGAACGTCACCGAGACAACAACTACGCTTAAGTGGACTCCGTCAAGCGGCGCCACAGGCTATATAGTGGAGATTTTTGCTAATGACAGTCTCTCTTTTGAAGGTTCACCACAGAGCACTTTAACCGTTGAGAGCCCTTCTGTATTTGTAAGCGGTCTCCAGTATGGTACGAAGTATTCTGCTCGAGTGCAGGCCATTACAGACGGAAATGACAGCCGCACATCGAAGTGGAGCGGAGTGTATTTCCTCACCAATGCTCATAAACTGCTTAAGACTCCTGTTGAGGCAGACATTGTTGACCGTAGCGTGACAATTTCTTGGAAACAAGAGGAAGGCTATGATGTGACAACAATCATCGTGGGCGACATCACTCATGAGATTACTGAGGAAGAAAAGGCTGCTGGCAAGGCTGTTATCGACGGACTTACTCCTGAGACTGAATACAATGTTCAGTTGCTCAATGGCTATCAGGACTGCGGTACTTGCAAATTCACCACCATTGCTGACCTCGAGGGCGCTACAGTTGTTTCGCCAGACGACAACCTCCGTTCTCTCCTCGAGAATGCAGAAGAGGGTCAGGTGTTTGCATTGAAGCCAGGAGAATATACATTCTCTAATGATGATGGCGAGGTGATTTCTGCAAAGATTTCAAAGAGCGTAGTGATTAAGGGTATCTATTCTACAAGCCGTCCAGTTATTTACGGACGTCTGCAACTTGATGCTCCTATCTCGCTCACACTCAGCCAGACAGTATGGGACGGTTCACAGAATAACACAGGCGACCAGTTCATCAACTTCAAGGGCGTAGGTGATTATGGTGACATAAGCATCAGCAATACAGAGGTGAGAAACTTTGTAAAGGGATTCTTCTATCTTAATGTGAAAGGCAGTATTCCTAACTTCACAATAAGCAACTGCTTGATTCACCATATCACATGTGATGGTGGCGACTTGTTCGACAGCCGCGCTGGATACATCGGAAATCTCACTATTGAGAAGTCTACTGTTTATGAGTCGGCTAAGTCACGCGACTTCATCCGTTACGATGACTCTTCTAGTTCGTATCCAAGTCTTACGACAAATGTTGTTGTGAACAACTGTACTCTCTACAACGTAGGCAATGGCGAGGCTAACTACCGTCTCCTCTATGTACGTTTCGTAGAAAACAAGCTGACATTCACCAACAACCTCGTTGTTAACTTCAACAACAAACGTGGATTCACCAACCAGGCTAAGTCTGACCAGAGTCCTACGCTCAGCAACAACTATTACTTCAACTGTCAGAACTTGACATCTGCTGGTAATGGCGCTGATCCTACAATCAGTTGGTTTGACACTAATGGAATCATTGATGATCCTAAGTTTGCAAATCCTGATAACGGCGACTTCACGCTTAACGCTGACAGCAAGGCTGCTAAGGGTGGCGCTGGTGACCCACGCTGGATTAAGTAATCTACAAGTCACAACGAGTTTATACTGAATGAGAGGCATGCCGCAGGGCGTGCCTCTTTTCGTGTTCTTTCACTACCTAAATCATCCAGCCTACGATTTGATGCTATTCCATTTAACGTCAAGTGGGCGTGCAAGAAAGGTCTAATGACTCTCTCACTTGATACTTCTGACCGACTGATTAGACACTAATCGCATTGCCAAAAGGCACAAGTGAGATTTCTGCCTGTAGAGGAAGAGAACGTGTGAAGCGCTTGACTAAGTAAATTCCAATTCCAGTTATTCCAATTAAAAATGAAGGGTATCATTATCCTCTATTTATTATATAATACATTGATATATAGATAGTTATATATAATATGGGGAGTTGGAATACCCTCGAAAAAATAACTGGAATAATTGGAATTGGAATATTTGAGCAATTGCAATTTATCTAAAGGGCTGATTTGCAATAAGATACAATATTTGTATGCTATGTCATCATACATGACTTGGCTATAAAAAGGACAAATTGCATCAAATTTCTTCTCTAAAAGGCCTCAAAAAACATACAAAGCCCGCTTTTTCTGATGTTTTTCTTGCATTTTAAGCAAAGTTAGTGAGTTATTTTTTGTTCTCTTTTTTTTCTATTTGGGCCTTTATTTCTGTCAGATTTGCTTTATAATTCAAAAAAACGTTGTTTTTACAAGCTTTTTCATAACTCTGGGCTTCGCCGAAGATATATGGTCTCAGCAAAAAAAAGGTTAATTCTTTTGTTTTGCACTTGACTTTTCGTCGCTCGGTTTACCGCTTTCGTAGTGTACGGAGAAAGAACTCTGACTTCGTCGAAGTTACTTACGTTCGGAAAAACAAAAATATATTTGGTTTTTCGCTCACTAAATCGTAACTTTGCAGGCAAATGGACATTTTAGAATGAGTAGAGTAGACTTTGAAACGATATTTGGAAGCGGCAGACATTTCTCTTTTGAGGTGTTGCCGCCGTTGAAAGGAAGCGGAACGGAGAGTCTTTTCCGCACTATTGACAAACTGAAGGAGTTTGAGCCGGTGTTTATAAACATCACGACTCACCATTCTGAGTATGTCTATCGCGAACTGCCCAACGGACAGTTTGAGCGTTTGCGACTGCGCCGCCGCCCTGGCACTATCGCCATTGCAGCAGCAATACAGCAGAAATTCAACATTCCCGTGGTGCCACATGTGATATGCAGCGGTGCCACAATAGAGGATATAGAATATGAACTCATCGACCTCCAGTTCCTTGGCATTAGCAACATACTGCTGCTGCGTGGTGACAAGGCGAAGGACGACCGCGTGTTCATTCCCACTCCGGGCGGACATGCACATACGACTGACCTGATAGAGCAGGTGAACCGCTTCAACGAGGGTTTCTTTGCTGACGGCAGTCCTATCAAGTCGCCTGGCGTTAAGTTCAGTTACGGCGTGGCGTGCTATCCCGAGAAACACGAGGAAGCACCAAACATCGACGTTGACATGCAGTATCTGCTCATCAAACAGCAACTGGGTGCCTCGTATGCTGTGACACAGTTGTTCTACGACAACCAGAAGTATTACGACTTCGTGGAGAAGGCTCGCAAGATAGGTGTTACGATTCCTATTATACCGGGACTGAAGCCTATGGCTAAGTTGTCGCAACTGACGGTTGTTCCGCGCTCGTTCCATTGCGACATCCCTAACGAACTGGCGCAGGAGGCAATGAAGTGCAAGACCGACGAGGACGCCAAGAGATTGGGCATTGAATGGACGCTGAACCAATGTCGCGACCTTTATGCTCATGGCGTGAACAATATCCACTTCTACACGATGTCAGCAGTCGACTCGGTGAAGGAGGTGATGGAGAGACTGGGGTGATAGGTGTTCTTTGCAAGCAAAGCGCCCCTTTGGGTCGAGTGGCATGACGGGTGATTGGGCGAGTTTGGCAATATGAAATTCAAGGAGGTAATAGGACAAGAGGAGGCGCAGCAGCGCCTGATACAGATGGTTAGTGAGGGGCGCGTTCCCCATGCCATGATGTTCTGCGGTCCGTCGGGCTGTGGTAAGATGGCACTTGCACTTGCCTTCGCGTCTTATCTTCTTTGCAAAAACAGCGAGGGTACGGACGACTCGTGCGGCACATGCCAGCAATGCGCTATGCTTCGCTCATGGTCGCATCCCGACTTGCTCTTTACCTATCCTGTGATAAAGCCGTCGGGGAGTAGTGCAGACCACAAAACCATTAGCGACGACTATGCACGCGAGTGGCGTGAGATGCTCAGCGAAGGACCATATTTCAGTATGGACCAGTGGCTGGAGAAGATGAAAGCCGGCAACCAGCAGGCGCTTATCTATGTGGCTGAGAGCGAAGTGCTCATTCGTAAACTGAGCATGAAGTCGAGTCAAGGAGGATATAAAGTGAACATCATATGGCTGCCCGAGCGAATGCGCGAGGACTGTGCCAACAAGATGCTTAAGATAATTGAGGAACCGCCACAGCAGACAGTCTTCCTCATGGTTTGCGAAGAACCCGAGCGACTGTTGGAGACAATACGCAGCCGTGTGCAGCGCATAGACATGAAGCGCATAGACACGCAGGCGATAGAGAAAGCACTTGTTGAACGACGCGCCATAGATGAGGTAATGGCTCATCAGATAGCAAGAGCATCTAACGGCGACTGGCTGAAGGCCCTTGAAGAACTGGATGCCTCGAATGAGAACCATCAGTTTCTTGACCTCTTCATCCTGCTGATGCGCCAGGCATATATGCGCAACGTGAAGGACTTGAAGGTGTGGAGTGAGAGTGTTGCGGCACTTGGGCGTGAGCGTCAGAAGCGTATGCTTGTCTATTTCCAGCATCTTGTGCGCGAGAATTTCATGTATAATTTCGGCAATCCCGAACTTGTATACATGACTACGGCAGAATCAAACTTCGCAAAAAACTTTGCACGCTTCATCAACGAGGCCAATGTAATAGAGATTAACGACATCTTCGCCACCGCTTTGCGTGACATAGGACAGAACGGAAACCCCAAGATGGTGTTCTATGACGTCGCGTTGAAAATGATTGTGGCGATAATGAGAAAATAAATATATAAGATATGGACTTTAAGAACATGCAATTCAAGATATCTACCGACACCGACCGCGGACTCTGCAGAAGAGGCTGCGGAAGACAAGACCACCAGTTGAATACGTTTGACTGGCTTGCTGACGTGCCGGGAATAGACGAAGACACCGACCTCGTTGAGGTGCAGTTCAAGAACACCCGCAAGGGTTATTACCACAACATCTATAATCTTGACTTGAAAAAAGGCGACATCGTGGCTGTGGAGGCAAGTCCTGGTCACGACATCGGTGTGGTAACGCTTACCGGCAGACTCGTTAAGTTGCAGGTGAAGAAGGCAAACCTGAAGTCTGCCGACGACATAAAGCGCATCTATCGACTGGCAAAGCAGGTGGATATGGAGAAATATCACGAGGCAAAGAGCCGTGAGCATGACACCATGATACGCAGTCGCCAGATAGCAAAGAACCTCGGTCTGGACATGAAGATTGGCGACGTGGAGTATCAGGGCGACGGAAACAAGGCCATTTTCTTCTATATTGCCGACGAACGTGTGGATTTCCGCCAGTTGATTAAAGATCTCGCCGCCACGTTCCACGTGAGAATAGAGATGAAGCAGATAGGTGCGCGACAAGAGGCTGGACGCATCGGCGGCACCGGCCCTTGCGGTCGTGAGTTGTGCTGCGCCACATGGATGAAGAACTTCAGCAGCGTGAGCACTAATGCTGCACGTTTCCAGGACATTTCGCTAAATCCGCAGAAGCTGGCAGGAATGTGTGCAAAACTTAAGTGCTGTCTTAACTATGAGGTTGATGACTATATCGAGGCAAGCCGCAAGTTGCCGAGCAAGGAGGTTGTTCTTGAAACGAAAGATGCCGATTATTATTTCTTCAAGAGCGATATACTTGCCGGTATGGTAACTTATTCTACCGACAAGCGTCTTGCCGCCAATCTTGAAACCATCACCGGGCAACGTGCTCTGCAGATAGTGGAGATGAACAAACATGGCGAGAAACCGCTCACACTCTCTGAAGACGGCAACCAGCAGGACAATGGAAAACCTGTTGACATGTTCGAGGGTGATGTCACTCGTTTCGACAAGAGTCGTAAGAAGAAAAAGAACAAAGGACAGCGCCAGCAAGTACGTGCACAGCACGGTCAGGGCGGTGGCGAGCGAAAGCAGAAGGGTGGCAACCGCGAGAACCGTGACGGTCAGCAACGTCCACAACGTCGCAATGGCGAGCCTAAACCAAACTCAGAATCGTAAAGTCTTACTGTATAACGGCATGCGTAGAAACATCTTATTGTTTTTTATTGCCTTGTTTTCGTTCGTGTTCATCGCGTGCGAGACGTCAACGGTGTATTATCATTTCGAGTCCACTCCGATTTCAGGATGGGAACGGAATGACACGTTGAAGTTCTCTGTGCCTGCGTTGAAAGTGGCTGGCGGATATCGTGAGGATATCAGCTTGCGGCTTAACAGCGACTATCCCTTCATGGGACTTACGCTTATTGTTGACCAGACGGTTTTCCCCGGACGCAGACATGTAAGCGACACCGTTAACTGTCGCGTGGTGGATCAAGATGGAAATGTGAAGGGGCGCGGCATAGGTTTCTATGAATACGATTATCCGCTAACACATCTCAAACTTAATGCTGGCGACTCCTTGCAAATAAATGTTCGCCATAACATGAAGCGCGAAATCCTTCCAGGAGTCGCTGATATAGGCATTAAAGTTACACGAAATTAGGTTACGCCTTTACTCTCTAATCAAGTTTCTTCCTGCATCAATACGTAGGAAGATGAAGAGAAGGAATGTAAAGCCCCACAATGACGAGCCACCGTAACTGAAGAAGGGTAGGGGGATGCCGATTACAGGCGTCAGTCCTAACACCATACCCACGTTAATGAACATGTGGAATAGGAAGATGCTAAGAACACAATACCCATAAACTCTTCCGAAGCGGAACGGTTGTCGTTCCGCCAGTTTTATAAGTCTTAGAATCAACGCTAAGAACAATAGCAGCACAGTGGCAGAACCGAGAAATCCCTCTTCTTCGCCTACAGTGCAGAAGATGAAGTCGGTGTCTTGTTCGGGCACATACTTCAACTTTGTTTGAGTACCATTGAGGAATCCTTTGCCTAATAGACCGCCGGAACCAATTGCTATCTCACTCTGATGAACGTTATATCCTGCGCCGGCAAGATCTTCTTTCAGTCCGAGAAGCACTTCAATACGTTTGCGCTGGTGTTCCTGAAGCACATTGTCGAGAACGTAGTCGGCAGAGTAGAAGAATGCTATCGAACCGATAGCAAAAGCCAAAATATACCCATACGTCAGCATTCTGCTGCTTAGCCATAGGAAAAGTACATATCCGATAAGCAGTCCGCAGAGTACCAATTGAACCCAGACAACATCAAATGGAATGACAAAAGTGGAGAACAGCAATGCCAATACGGTGCCGCCAAGGCAGTAGTAGAGTGCCGTCTTCATCTGTTGCAGGTTGCCGGTGCTAGAGTAAATCATCACAGAAGTGAATATCTGAACAGCAAGCAACACCACGAATTTTCCCGCGGAGGTGTGTCCCTCCCATAGCAGGACATCCTCGAATTTAATGCCCGCGACAAAATAGAAGACCATAGCTACGGCGGTAAATAGAATGCTTCCAGACATTCCTTCGCGATAGAACATCAGAAAGAACGAGAGGTAAACAAGTGCCGAGCCAGTTTCCTTCTGTGCCACGATGAAAAGCATCGGGATGAAAACGATAGCACAAGCCGCAAGGAAATGCTTCCATTTATGTATGTCGTATCCGTAGGTGGACATCAGTTTCGCCACCGCCAATGCGGTGGCAAACTTCGCGAACTCCGCAGGTTGCAGTCGCAAAGGTCCAAGAACGAGCCATGAACGCGAGCCTTTTATTTCATGGGGGTTGAATATCGTGGCGAAGAGCAATAGCAGCAGTACAGCATAGATGACGTAGGAGAATGTGTCGTAGAAACGGTCGTCAAGCAAGAGCAGTACTAGTCCAATGAATATGGATGTGCCTATCCATATAATCTGCATTCCCGAACGCGAACTCAGGTTGAAGATGTCAGTATCGCCGTAGGTATAACTCGCACCGCAGACACTCACCCATCCGAAGACGAGGAGTGCCAGATAGATAACAATCGTTATCCAGTCTATCGAGCGAAGCACGCCGGGCTGATTATCTGTCTGATGAACCATAAGCTACATGTCTGCTCTGCATGGCTCGTGCTCTTGCCTCTGAGCCATCAGAAAGTTTTCCGTTAATATATTTCTCCATCATTAGTGCACCGATTGGGACACCGAATGTTGCTCCGAAACCGCCGTTCTCAACATATACGGCAATCGCTATCTTAGGGTTGTTCATCGGTGCAAAGCCCATGAACACCGAGTGGTCGTGACCGCGGTTCTGAGCTGTTCCGGTTTTTCCACACACCTCATAGTCGCTGCGGTTTGCCGCATGGCAAGTTCCTCCCATCACCGAACTGCGCATGCCTTTCACGATGTAGTCGTAGGCAGAGCGTGCTGCTTTGGTCACATGCTTCTCCTTGTATTTCTCATCGAGCGGTTGTCCTTTCACAGCTTTTACCACATGCGGCGTGATGTAATAACCGCGGTTGGCTATTGTAGCGCCGAGATTAGCTATTTGTAGCGGTGTGAGGTTTACCTCTCCCTGGCCAATGGAGATACTTATGATAGTCAGTCCGCTCCAGTCTTTCTTATATGCGTTGTCGTAGAAGTCGGCGTTTGGTATCAGTCCTCGCTTTTCTCCCGGGAGGTCAACACCCAGTTTATATCCGAATCCCATGCTCACCATATAGTCGCGCCACGTGTTCATAGCATCCTGTACGGTCTTATACTTCGTGCGGTTTGACATCATGTGATATAGTCCCCAGCAGAAGTATCCGTTGCATGAGGTGCTGATGGCTGGAATCAGCGGAAGTGGCGAGCCGTGACCGTGACATCCCACGCGCAGTCCTTTGTATAGGAATCCGCGATGACATGGATATGTCGTTTCAGGTGTGATAATTCCTTCTGTGAGGAATGTCAGTCCCTGTGATGTCTTAAACGTGGAGCCTGGCGGGTATTGTCCCATTATGGCGCGGTTGAGCAGAGGTTTCCAAGGGTCTTTCTGCATTGCACGATGCATCTTTCCGCGTTGGCGGCCTACCATCAGTCTTGGGTCGTATGTTGGCGATGAAACCATGCAAAGAATCTCTCCTGTGCTCGGTTCTATTGCCACGATACTTCCTATTTTTCCTTCCATAAGGCGTTCGCCAAGAGCCTGCAGTTCAACATCAATGCTTAATGTGATGTCTTTTCCTGCCACAGGTTTCCTGTCGAACTTTCCGTTCTGGTAACGTCCTTTTATTCTTCCGTGAGCGTCACGCAACAATATCTGCACGCCTTTTTCTCCGCGCAGTTCTTTTTCATATGAACGTTCCACGCCCAGTTTGCCGATATAGTCGCCGCTCTGGTAGTATTCATCTTCCTCGATGTCGCTTGGCGATACCTCTGCCACATCGCCCAGAACGTGGGCTGCGTAAGGATATTGGTATTGCCTGATGCTTCTCTTCTGAATGTAGAATCCAGGGAAACGGTATAGTTTCTCACGGAACACGCTGAATTCTTCCTCTGAGAGTTGTGACATGAATATTTGCTGAGTGAACCTGCTGTATCCCGGGTTTTTGTTGCGGTCCTTAATCTCTGCCATTCTCTTTGTGTAATACTCTTCAGTAATGCCAAGAGCATTGCAGAAGTCAGCGGTATCCACTCGTCCCGCTTCTTCGTTCATAATCACCATTATGTCGTATGCGGGCTGGTTGTATACAAGCAGTTTTCCGGTACGGTCGGTGATGCTGCCTCGTGCCGGATAGTCTATTTTCTTCAGAAAAGCGTTGCTGTCGGCGTTCTTTTTATAATCGTCACTCATTATTTGGAGAGAGAACAAACGGATAAGATAGATGACAACAATCAGAGTTGCCACCCCGCCTATGATATACTTGCGGTATTCTAGTCCGAATTCTTTCATCCTAATGACAGTCACTTGTGCCGTAGCATGTAACGGCAACCGAAAAAACAGAAACCTTTAGCGCCTCAGATGTTCGATGACAAACACCAGAACGGCAGTTATCAGCATGCTTCCCACCACGCATTTCGCCCATTCCAGCCAGTTGAAGAACGTGAACATCTCGAGCGAGTAGTAAGTGAGACAGTAGATGAGCAGCAACAGCAGCATGTAGTAGATGTAAGACATATAACCCATGTTAAGAAGCGAGGGTTTGAAGTTTTCTTCGCTGTCGCGCTGCATGAAAAGCTCAAGAATGTATGGCTGCAGCATTCCTACGAGTGTCATTGATGCGGCAGCCACACCTGGAGTGTTGGTAAAAGTGTCAACACTCAGGCCAAGGAAGAAGCACCAAAGCAACTCTGCCCATCGCGGATAGCCGCGAGGGAATGTCAATGCCATATACACATAGAGAAGGGGAGTGGCACAACCCAAGAGATTGATATGGTTGAGCACCAGTCCCTGCACCAGACATAGCACGATGAACAGAATGATACGTCTTAATATATCTGTAGCCATGTGTTCTAGTTAATTGCTTCTCGCAGGCTGGATGGAGTCTTGCGCGGCACGCATCAGTTTCACACGCTCTTGCAGTTTTGCATCGTTTATCACGCATACGTCGCGCAGATTGCCGAAGTCTGTAGCGAGATTGATGCTCAAACGATAAGACATGCCATCGGGAGAGTTGTATGTACGATGAATTTTTCCCACATGAACGCCGGGCGGGAACAATGCCGAGTAACCGCTTGTGACGATATCGTCGCCGCCGTTGAAGCGTGCATGGCGCGGAATATCATCTACAAAAGCCATCTTGCTGTTGCCGCCTTCCCATCGCAAAACACCAAAATATCCGCGCTTTGCAATCATCACGCTAATGTTAGAATGAGTGTTCAGCACGGGAATAATGACGCTATAGTGAGGCGAAACGAGGTAAACCACACCCACGATGCCTGTACCGCTTACCACACCCATGTCGGGATGGATGCCGTCGAGACTGCCCTTGTCGATGGTTATTAGGTTGTCTGCCTTGTTTACGGAGTTGCTCACCACCTTAGCAGGGATAAGACGGTACTGGTCAAGTAGTTGCACCTGCGTGCTTTGCAATAGGGCAGAGTCGTCTCTCTCGCGTGTCAGCATCTCAGAGAGTTGCGCCACTTGACGCTCAAGATAAACGTTGCGCAGAGTCAACTGCTCATTCATCTTGCCCATGCTGAGGAACGACTCTACTGAAGCATTCGCCTCGTTCAATTTTCCTGTCACAACATTTGCTGATGTAAACCAAACGCTACCATGATAGCTGTTGAACTGGAAGAGGAGTACGAAACTCACCGCTTCCAGCACAACAAACAGTAGCCAATGGTTATATTTAACCAGAAATGCCCACAGGTTATTCATCTAATAATTCATTTGACGGGCGCACACGGAGTAACGCCTCTACATCATATCGGACGTACACCGGGCACGTCACTACAACTCCTTACTCCTGTTCCTGAATGAAAGTTATCTCATGAGGAATGAGAAGCGGTCAACATTCTTAAGTGCAATGCCAGCACCCTTTGCCACACTATGCAATGGGTCTTCTGCGATGTGGAACTGAATGTTGATCTTGTCGGTGAGTCGCTTGTCGAGACCGCGCAGCAAAGCACCGCCACCAGTAAGATAGATGCCGTTCTTCACGATGTCGGCATACAACTCTGGAGGAGTGGCCTCAAGTGCAGAGAGCACGGCGTTCTCAATCTTTGCGATAGTCTTGTCGATGCAATGGGCAATCTCCTGATAGCATACAGGCACCTCCATAGGCAGCGCTGTGATGCGGTTTGGTCCATGTACGACATAGTCCTCTGGTGCCTCATCGCCCAGGTCGGTAAGTGCAGAACCTACGTTTATCTTGATTCGCTCAGCCATACGCTCGCTGACCTTCACGTTGTGCTGGCGGCTCATGTATTCCTGAATGTCGCTTGTCAGTTCGTCACCTGCCACGCGGATAGAGTTGTTGCTCACGATGCCGCCCAGAGAGATGACTGCAATCTCGGTGCTACCGCCGCCGATGTCCACAATCATGTTACCTTCTGGAGCCTCAACGTCGATACCTATACCGATAGCTGCTGCCATCGGCTCGAAGATGAGGTAAACATCGCGACCGTCTGCATGCTCTGCAGAGTCGCGCACAGCGCGCAGTTCAACCTCGGTAGAGCCTGAAGGCACACCGATAACCATACGCAATGAAGGAGAACCGAAGAAACGGCGACCCGAGTGAACCATCTTGATGAGGCCGCGCATCATCTGCTCGCAGGCAGAGAAGTCGGCAATCACACCGTCGCGAAGCGGACGTATGGTGCGGATGTTCTCGTGCGTCTTCTCGTACATCATCTTTGCTCTCTCGCCCACCGCAATCATCTTGTCGGTGCGGCGGTCCAATGCGACCACAGAAGGCTCGTCAACCACAATCTTATCATCGCTGATAATGATGGTGTTGGCGGTGCCAAGGTCCATTGCAATTTCCTGGATGAATGAAAAAAATCCCATATTTGAAAAACGATTTTAATTCTTTTACTCTGTTTTAGGTCTTTCTAGGACATCCCAGGAGTCCTAGGCTGTCCTAAATGCTTTACTTCTTGGCAAACCAAGCGTTGATAGCGGTGTCATAATGACTGCTCACGCCGAACGCCTTGCATGCGAAGTCGCGGCGCTGCTCACGTGTTGTCTCTGCTCCCTGCTTGTTCAGGATGTCGAGAAGTTCGCCATACTGTGCCTTGCTTGGAATGATAATTACGTCGGCAAAGTTCTTTGCGGCAGCGCGAATGAGCGAAATACCGCCGATGTCAATCTTCTCAATGATGTCCTGCTCGCTGCTTGTAGTGTCGGCAACGGTTTGCTCGAATGGGTAGAGGTCGACGATAACGAGGTCGATTTCAGGAATTTCATATTCCTTCATCTGTTCCTTGTCGCCCTCATTGTCGCGACGTGCCAGTATTCCGCCAAATATTTTGGGGTGCAACGTCTTTACTCTGCCGCCGAGAATCGACGGGTATGTGGTGACGCTCTCCACGGTCTGGCATTCATAACCAAGCGACTCGATGAACTTCTGTGTTCCACCGGTCGATAAAAACTTAACTCCCTCTGCATTCAACTTGGCAAGCAGTTCGTCCAGACCATCTTTATGGAAAACTGATACCAATGCTGTCTTAATTTGTTTTGTTCCAGCCATTCGTTGTACTTATTTATAAATTGAGTTTGCAAAATTACGAAAAATTCGTAACTTCACCACATAAAAGAAAGAAAAAATCAAAAAAATGGCTGCTTATTTGTCACATGTCAAGAATCAGAAAGTGGCATCATCGGGGTCAGGACCCATGCGAATGAAGTCCAATCCATCAATCCTTTGCACGTCTTCGCTGCTTATTTCAAAGTTAAACACCTGATAGTTCTCCTCGATGCGCGACTGCTTGGTTGACTTAACCAGCGGAACTATGTCGTGCTGCATCACCCAGCGTATTATGAGTTGTGCCACCGTGCTGCCGTACTTCTCAGCAAGTCCCATAAGCATCTCGTCGAAGATGAGGCCACCGCGTCCCAACGGGCTCCATGCTTCCACCGTGATGTCGTGCTCATTGCAATAGTCCACACATTCCTTTTGCAACAATCCTGGGTGGAACTCTATCTGGTCGACAGCTGGTTTCACCGTTGCTTTCTCCATCAGACGCTCTATGTGATGCGGCATGAAGTTGCTCAGTCCTATGGCTTTGATGCGTCCTTCTTCATAGAGTTCTTCCATTGCGCGCCACGTTTCTTGGTTCATCTTGCTCGCCTTCTTGCCGAACTGCTTCTCGTTGGCGGGCCAATGGATTAGGTAGAGGTCGAGATATTCCAGCCCGAGGTCGGTAAGTGTCTTCTCGAATGCGCGCATGGTGCTGTCGTAGCCGCGCTCGGTGTTCCACACCTTGCTTGTCACGAACAGTTCCTCTCGTGGCACACCGCATTGGCGGATGCCTTCGCCTACGCCCTTCTCGTTGTCGTATACGGCAGCGGTGTCAATGTGTCTGTAACCCGTTTCCACCGCCCATTTCACCGCCTGAACGGCCTCTTCGCCGTCTTTCGTCATGAATGTGCCGAAGCCAGGCTGTGGCATCATAACTCCATTATTAAGTAATACGCTCTTTTCCATAGGTTTTCCGATTTTTCTGCAAATATAAATCAAATTTCTGTAAATGCCAAACGAGACGCGAAAAAGATTCTGCATTATCTGAAAGAAGTATCCTCGCGCGCGCATATTTATATAATGTGGCTTGCGGTTGATGCCTGGTGAGAATGTCATTAGCGTCAAATGAGAGTGCAAGAGATGCCAAGTGAGGGTGTCAGAGGTATATAAGTGAGGGTGTCAGGAGTGCCAAGTGAGCGAACAAAGTTATTAACTTTGTTGAACAATCTTATTAACTTTGTTGCCCTACTTGTATCTTCTTGAAATCCAAATATTTACAAGAGGCGTTTTTTGTAGTGTTTTTTCATCTTTTGAGGTTATGTTTTTTGCATTTTCGGTTGTAATTATATAAAGAAACGGCAGATATCCGTAAAATGGTCGAAAGAAATGCTGAAAGTCGTCGAAAGTTATTTTGCGTATTACATCTTCGATGTTACCTTTGCGTCAGAAAAATAAAAACAACAAAAAATAAGTGATTATGAAAGGTATTAGATTTTTGGTTTTAGCAGTTTTATCTGTAATTGTGTTGTCAGCCAGCGGACAGACAACAACAGTAAAGGGCGTGCTGAAGGACTCCACTTTGAATGAGCCTGAGCCATACGCCACAGTAAGAGTTTTTTCAAAGGGTAACAAGAGCAATCCTGCTGCGATGTTCCTCACTAAGGATGACGGTTCGTTCAGCCAGGCCGTTGCTGGCAAAGGAAAGTTCACGGTGGTGTTCAGCAGCGTCGGAAAGGTGGATAAGAGCATCTCTATAGAATTGGGCTCGCAGGCCACAGTTGACCTTGGCACCGTTTACATCCGTGAGAATGCCACCGCGCTTCAGGGTGTTGAGATTATCGCCCAAAAGCCTTTGGTGAAGATGGAGGTCGACAAGATGAGTTACAATGTTGCCGAAGATGCCGACTCAAAGGCGTCAACCGTGCTCGACATGCTGCGCAAAGTACCTATGGTAACGGTCGACGGACAGGATAACATCACCGTGAACGGCTCTTCATCGTTTAAGATTTATGTTGACGGCAAGCCCAACGTGATGTTCCAGTCGAACCCCTCGATGGTGTTCAAGAGCATGCCTGCTTCGGCGGTTAAGAACATCGAGGTGATAACAAACCCCGGAGCCAAGTATGAGGCAGAGGGTGTTGGCGGCGTGCTCAACATCATCATGAACCGCATGGACCCTGTTGCAATGCAGAGCCTCGACGGAATGACCGGAACAGTAAGGGCAAGTGTGGGTACGAAGAGTGCAGGAGGCGGCGTGTTCCTCAGCGGACAGAAGGGCAAACTGTCGTATAGTGCAAACTCTTTCTATCAGCAGTCGTTCCCGATGGAGACCGGCATCGAGGGCAGCCAGACCAACCAGACAGGCACCATCTTGACAAACTCGAGTTCTAAGACAGCGTTGTCGTTCATCATGGGCAATGTCAGTCTGGGTTATGACCTCACTCCTATGAGTTCTATCAACGCCACTTTCAGCGTCAACAACATGAGAATGAAGAACACCGGCCACCCAACTACCACTATGCTTGGTTCGATGTATGGCGATGAGGGTTTCACCTACGGCTATGACAACGTCTTGCGCAATCGCCGCACTTCTTTGAGTGGAAGCGTTGACTATCAGCAGTTCTTCAACAAGGAGCGCACTCACTCTATTGTATTAACATATCAAATAAGCAACAGTCCGCTGAAGAACTCGCTTCATAATGTGTTCGGCGGAGAGTCAACATCATTCATCGACCTCACCGACCGCTATTCCGATGGTCACGACAACACCACCGATCATATCTTCCAGGTGGACTACTCGCTGCCTCTCGGACAAGGACACAACCTCGACCTCGGTTCGAAACTGCTCCTGCACAATGCCACTTCAGACTCTAAATACTATCTGAACGACATCTATAACGAAGCAATGAGCATGGACTATTCGTACAAGAACACCGTGCTTGCAGGCTATGCAGAGTATAGCGCAAAGTGGAGCAAGTTTGGAGCAAAGGCAGGTATGCGTTACGAGCATACTTGGCAGAAGGTGGAATACCGTCTTGGCACAGGCGCCGACTTCAGTACCAACTACGGAAGTCTTGTGCCTACAGCATCGCTCTCTTACTCTATTGCGCCGACGCAGAACATCGGTTTGACATATAACATGCGCATCTCGCGTCCGGGTATCACCTATCTGAACCCTTACGTCAACCGCGCCGATCCTACAACTGTAAGTTATGGTAACTCTGACCTCGACGTTGAGAAGTCTCACAACGTGTCATTGGTGTTCAACTCTTTCTCTCAGAAACTCATGCTTAACGCCACATTGCGTTACTCATATTCAGGAAACGGCATCGACCAGTATAGCTTCTATGATGGAAACATCCTGAACACTACCTACGGAAACATCGTGGAGCGCAACCAGATAGGACTGAATGTCTATGCAAACTGGCTCTTGGCTAAGAACACTCGACTGTTCTTCAACGGAGGCGTTGACTATTCTAAGATGAACAGCGATATGCTTGGAGTAAGCAACAGCGGATGGCACTTCAACAGCATGGCCGGAGTTCAGCAGACACTTCCTTGGGACCTGAAACTCGGAGCATATCTCATCAACTCGTCGAAGACTTACACCATGCAGGGATGGAGCACAGGTTTCAACATCGTGACGATGAGTCTGTCGAAGACATTCTTTGATGACAAGCTGAGCGTGGGCATCCAGGCGCTGACAGGTCTGTCGAGTGGTGGAAACATAAAGATGGACACCTATTCAAAGGGTAAGGACTTCGAGATGAGGCAGAACATACATGTGCCAATAAAGAGCATCAGCCTCACGGTTTCATACACCTTCGGAAAGAAGAACCAGCAGATGAAGCAGCATCGTTCACGTGTTGAGAACGACTACATCGAGCAGCAGTCGCAGGGCGAAATGCTCAACAACGTGGGCGGCGGAATGCAACAGCAGCAACCGCAGTAACCAATAAGTTACATACCTCACCTCAGCCCTTGGGCAAGTGGTGGGGTATGTAATTTCTGTCATATTGCGAGAAATCTGAAAAATAAACAATAATAATCAAGCAACAAATAACAAAAATTACTATCTTTGCACCAATGAATAAAGTTAAGAAGAACGACCTTTTGACGCTGATGATGCAGATACTGGTGTGGGCATTAATTTTCATATTGCCTGCACTAACAGCGTATTTGAGCACATGGCATGTGGACACCGCGATGACCACATTCAAGATGCTTAACGGTATGTTGAGGTCGCCGCTGATATTATATTTCGTGAATTATTACATCCTTTGGCGTTGGCTCTTCGACAAACATCATTATGTGACATTCGTCTTTGCCAATATTGTCATTATTGGAATAACCAACATGGGATTGTTCTTTTATAGGCAGTATGCTGCAAGCAATGGAATAGATTTGCCTATCGACGCTTGGGTTTACTGGGGACTTGGCATTTTCATCTATTTCTTGCTTATCGTGGCCGTGATAGTGGTTGCTATCGTGCAACGCCATCTCATAAAGGCTCGTAGGATAAAGCAACTGTTGGAGGAGGAAAAACAAAAGAGCACCGAGGCGGAACTGGCTTGGCTGAAGAGTCAGATAAACCCTCACTTCCTCTTTAACACTCTTAACAACATTTCGAGTCTCACGCAGATAGACGCCGACAAGGCGCAGGATGCAATAGCACAGCTGAGCGACCTGCTACGTTATGCCATGTACGAGACCAACAAACCTATGGTGGCAGTAAATGGAGAGGTGGAGTTCATGCGCAACTACATCGAACTGATGCGCCTTCGTTGCAATGAGCGTACTTCTGTGAATTCTGAGTTCAGCATCGAAAACAACGATGCAAAGGTGGCCCCGCTATTGTTCATATCGCTTGTGGAGAATGCTTTCAAGCATGGAGTGAGCAGCAGCAAACCGTCGAGCATCAATATCAGCATGACAGAGAGCGACGGCGCAATCACCTTCTGTTGCGATAACACAAACTATCCTAAGAGCGATAGCGACCGTAGCGGCAGCGGAATAGGGATAGAGAATACACGCCGACGCCTCGAACTGCTCTATGCTGGCAAGTATGAATGGGAGCAGTCGCTTGAAAACGACATCTATCACGTCTGCGTGAAGATAATTGAATAATAGTAATTCGTAATACAAATATGACTTGCATTATAGTAGATGACGAACCTCTGGCAGTAAAACTCATTGAGTCGTATGTGGCAAAGACACCCGACCTCAAACTCTTGGGTTCTTACACCGACTCGGTAGAGGCAATAACAGCGATAAAGGAGAATCCTGCGGACCTCTTGTTTCTCGACATTCAGATGCCGGATATCAACGGTATGGAACTGGCACGGCTTATTCCTGAGAAGACTCGTGTGATATTCACCACAGCATTCAAGGAATATGCTTTCGAGAGTTATGAGGTGAGTGCACTCGATTTCCTCTTGAAACCAATACGCTATAACAAGTTCATCGCTGCTGTTGAGAAGGCACGCAAATGGTTTTCGCACGAAACAGAATCCGCACCTGCACCATCCGAGCGCGATAGTGTCTTCATTCGTGTTGATGGAGAACTGCGCCAACTCAATGTTTCAGACATAATGTACGTCAGCGGTATGAAAGACTATGTTGTCTTCTATCTCGACGACGGTTCGAAACTCGTTACCCACCTCACCATGAAGGCTGTTGAGGACATGCTGCCTGCTTCCGACTTCCTTCGTATCCACCGCTCATACATAGTGGCCTTGAAGAAAATACGTAGTGTCGACCGCAACAACTGCGTTTATATCGGCAAGGAAATCATCCACGTCACCGACGCCTTCCGTGAGACTTTCGATGCCTACCTGCAGAAAAACATGTTGTAAGGGACGCAGTCATATTTTGACCACGATGTGAATGATAGGACAGAAGTTGCAAACCTGTTGAAAATAAAGACAATAAGATAAATTAGGATATGTATATGAATTTAGAAGATAGGCTATATCGATTTGAAGGTGCCACCAATGAAAGAGATCTCCAAAAATGTTTTCACGAGTTAGCACAAGCTTTCCTCTATGGTGGATATATCCAAGTACGAAATGATTACAGAATATATATTCGAACCGTAGAGTTTTACTTTCATAGTGAAAAAAAAGATGGTATACATGATCCTATTGTTTATCACCGGAATATTCGAGATATAAAAGGTAATATTTTGGAAAAAGTTCCTTATTTCCCAACAATGTCTTTACATGCACACTCTTCTGGTTATGACATAACTTTTGAAAGTGAAGTTGGCGAATATAGATCTTCTGCGTTAATACGTTCATACGAAGTGAAAGATACGGATGAAAAATATTTACTGTGGAATACAGAAAAGGGTATGTTCATAAAGTCAGAAACTTATGGATTTAATACTCAATCTACGTATCTTTACTTTTTGTTAAACGGTTTTCCTCTTGGTGTCAGTAATGATATTAAATGGGTGAATTCTCAAAGAGAATCAAGTGAACCTTTTGCGAATATACGCCAAAACGTATTTCAATCAGAAAGTGAATGGAAATATATAAAAACAAGTTCAAAGTGCGGACGTAAATGGAGTTTCACTCGGAATGAAATAGTCAAATAGATTATGAATAATCCTATAATTTATACATCTAAACGTCTTAGGACAGAAGCTAATACCGCGTGTGTGGCTAAAGCTATTTTTTCTGCTCTCGATAAATTACATGTTGAGCATCGGGAGTTAAATAACACGCAAGATTATTGGTGTAGGGATTATATGCCAGTAATGATTTCAGACGATGGAATTTATGTAAAATACAGGTATGAACCAGATTATTTGATAGAAGACGAAAGCTTACATGATTATATAACCCATCAGCAGGACGCTTGTAGTGAGCTCAATTTGTTTGTCCCAAACGACATGAATATAATTTTTGATGGTGGGAATTATGTTCGTTGTGGGAATAAAGTCATTATGACTGACAAAATATTTAGCGAGAATCCACAGTGGTCAAATCGCGAAATCATTCAGCATCTGGAACAAATACTTCGTGCTGAAATCATCTTGCTACCTTGGGATATGGAGGATCCTTTTGGTCATGCAGACGGGATGGTTGCAGATCTTGGGGATGGGCAAATACTATTGAATGGTTGTTGGAAAAAGCAGGATGAGCCATTTCATAGAAGACTAAGGAAAATTTTGGATGCACATTTTAACGTAGAAGAACTTCCCGCATGGGATGGTGACAAGGATTCGTGGTGTTATCTTAATTATCTGCAAGTTCCTGGCGGCATTTTGCTTCCTTGTCTTTCAGAGAACAATGATAGTAAAGACGATAAAGCAGCTTTGATTTATTTCGAACGATTGTTTCCTAGTTTAGAAATAATACCTATCTATGCGAAACCACTTGTAAAAGGTAAAGATGGAGGGGGTGCTTTGCATTGTGTTACATGGGAGTATATTTTAAGCAAAGAATAGAAATAAAGAACAGATATTATGAAAGTAAACAGGATAAAACTCTATACTTGTTTGATATTCATAATTGTGCTAATCGTCACTTTTATCAATCCTGTATATCCTCATAATCAACTATTACAGCATGCGGGAACGCTGCTCTTGATGATACCAATTGTACATGACCTGTTGAAAGACAGGATGCCATATCCCGCTTTCTTGGGAATAGTCGTTTTTGCGATTTTGCATGTTGTTGGAGCCCGTTATATCTATTCCTACGTTCCATATAAAGAATGGATAATATCTACAGGAATAGTAGATGCAGATTTTTTTGGCGGCACGCGTAATCATTATGACAGGTTTGTACATTTCATGTTCGGTTTCTTATTGTTCCCTTATCTTATGTACCTCTGTCGAAAGTGTCTTAATTTGAATTACATGGTCTCCATTCTGTTCTCTTGGTTTGCCATCCAGACAGGCAGCATGGTGTATGAACTGTTTGAGTGGTTGCTCACTATATTAGTGTCACCTGAAGAAGCGGACTGTTATAACGGGCAGCAGGGCGATATCTGGGACGCCCAGAAGGATATGGCATTAGCGATGATTGGTTCTACGATTCCTGCATTATGGTATATGTGCAAGAGAACCCTAAAGCGGGAATAGAATCCAAAGTGTCGGTAAGAACATAGCCTTAGAAACCGAGGAATGCTTTGAGGCCAGGAGCGTCTTTAAGTTCTTCTTTATCGAGGTAGAAAGCTCCAGGGGGAACTAGCTCCACGTATTTGTCAAGGAACTCGTCCCATGATAGTTTGAAATAAGCAGGCGGGATAAAGATTGTTCTCGAGGCTCCACCCGAACGGTCACCTGCCTGTAGAAAAACGGAATAACCGCCCTTGACATGAGAACGGAATTCGTAGCATTCCATATACCAGCCACGAATCATCGTTCCGCGTGGAATCAGGTCGATTACATTAAAGGTTTCCTTAACGGGATTCACCATTTCTATCCAACTTCCATGATCGTCTATGAAACGTTTGATAAACCCTTCGCTGTCGCAATCCAGAACCTTACGTTCAATGTCCGTTTTAGACCATTTGAAATATCTGACGAAAGCATATCTGCCATTCTCTTTTTTCTCAATGGCATAACTCAAATTTTTCCTGAGCATACTTTTCTCTGCCCAAGGATAAAGCTCTTTCGCTTTTTCAAATGCCTTGTCAATATAGACATTTATATCATAACCGTATGGAAACTTCTTGCTCATAATATTTGCTTTGAGATTGCAAATATAAGAATAAATTATGAAATATCATTCTTAATTATTCAAAAATGATAGAGGGTAAATAGTCGGATGATGTTTAAATTGGATGTAAAGTAGTTAATAAAGTCTTGTTTCTTTGGAGATTTCATGGAAATATTGTTATTTTGCAGAGTGAAATGTGAGGAGAAGGGCAAAGAAAATGATTACACTTTAATAATTTAATGTCAAACTACATGATGAAAAAGTTGTTTTTACTTATGCTGATGGCGGTTATGTTTACCTATGCATCAGCGCAGACAAAGAAGGTGTCGGTTCTGGGTGATTCGTACTCTACATTTGTTGGGGTTATCCCTTCCAATTACTCGTCGTTCTATCCCAACGACCGAAACGACGTAACGAAGATAGAGCAGACGTGGTGGAGTCTCTATGTCAAAGCTAAAGGTTACGCGTTGGAAAAGAATGATTCGTGGGGCGGCACAACCATCTGCGGTACAGGATATGGCGGGATGAACTCGTCGTATAGTAATTTTATTTCACGCGTGGACAGTCTTGGTAATCCTGACATCATCTTTGTTTTCGGCGGCACCAACGACGCATGGGCTAACTCTCCAATGGGCGAGTATCAGTACTCGGATTGGACTAAGGACGATTGCAAGTATTTCCGTCCTGCGCTTGCATGTCTGACCGATATGCTTCAGAAACGTTATGCCCAGGCCGAAATCTGTTTCATCTTGAACTCGGAGTTGAGAGAACCCGTCAACGAGTCAATGCGTGAAGTTTGCAAGCATTATAATGTGAAACTCGTAGAACTCCACGATATCGAGAAACAGAACGGTCACCCGTCGATAAACGGCATGAAGAGCATTTGCGACCAGTTGTTGGAAGCAGGTTTATAAGCGTAGGATGTGACAATTATAAATTAGCACCTATGAAGATAAGAAAAGTTGTCTTTCTGTTGTTGGCACTCTGTTGTTGCAATAATGTTGGAGCACAAGAGTTTATTGTTCCGCAGACAAACATCAATACTCAGGGATATCCTCATGTCTTATCAGACAATAGTGTAGAGTTCAGAATACGCTCTATTGAAGACCTGGGTCAGATGAAAGTCTCGCTTGACCCTGCGTGCCGCTTTGAGAAACAGCCTGATGGTTCTTGGATGGCACGTACCAAGCCTCTTGTGCCTGGATTCCACTATTACTGGTTCAACATAGGAGGCATGGATATCTCCGACCCTGCCAGCAAGAGTTATTTCGGTTGTGGAAGGATGACAAGTGCCATTGACATACCTGAGGATGGTTGTGATTTCTATTACATCAAGGATGTGCCGCACGGCAAGGTCAGCATAGTCACATATTACTCGAAAGTGAGGAAGTCTTACGCCACGATGTATGTCTATACTCCCGCGAGCTATTCGGAGGGCAGCAAACGCTATCCGGTGTTGTATCTCCAACATGGTGGAGGCGAGGACGAGTCGGGCTGGACTCTTCAGGGCAAGACAAGCAATATCCTCGACAATCTGATTGCCGAAGGCAAGGCAAAGGAGATGATTGTTGTGATGTCGAACGGCAATATCACGGTTCCGGGAACGGGTTTCGGCTATTCCATTCAGGGAATGAAAGGCTTTGAGGAAGAACTCACCGAAGTGATTGTTCCCTTTGTTGACCAAAGTTTCAGAACAGTTCCCGATAAGCAAGGCCGTGCGCTTGCAGGTCTTTCTATGGGTGGCGGACAGTCGTTTTTCGTAGGACTTCAGCATACTGAACTCTTCAGTCATATCGGAGTGTTCAGCACAGGAGTCTTCGGAGGCATCCGTGAGACAAAGTCTTTCGATGCAGAGGAATCAATGCCCGGTCTTATATCTCAACATGAGAAGTATAATCAATCGCTTAGGTTGTTCTATATCTCCGTGGGAACAGACGACCCGCGATTGTCGTCAACCCAGAAAGCAGTCTCTGCTATGCAGCAGTCAGGACTCGCAATTACCTTCAACACATTCCCAGGCGACCATGAGTGGCAGGTATGGCGGAAATCTCTCCATGACTTTGCTCAGAAACTGTTTAGATAAGAGACGTGTTTATGGAAATAGCGTATAAAGATATTCACGAGTTCAGCAAAGAAGAACTGGAGGACTTGTTCCTTTCCGTAGGATGGTCGTCAGGTCATTTCCCTGATAAACTTGTCATAGCAATGCGCAATTTCAGCACAGTTTATTCTGCATGGGATGGTGACAAACTTGTAGGTATGGTATGTGCAATGGATGATGGAATAATGACGGCATATATTCATTATATGCTCGTTCGTCCGGAATATCATCAGCAAGGCATCGGACATAAACTGCTTGAGATGATGAAAGAGCATTACAAGTCATACCTTCGTATTGCCCTGATTGCTTATAATGAGGAACTAGGTTTCTATGAATCATGTGGTTTCAAGAAGGCGGAGGATGCAAGTCCGATGTTCATCACCAGTCTTTGGACGTAAGCGACTGAAAGAACCCTTGCTGTACTCGCGGATGGAGAAGGTGACTCGTGCGAATGTGGTGATCTGTCTGTAATTGTTCAGCGATGTCGCTTTTGCCCATATCCTTATGTGCGAGATATGTCGCCGAAATGGATTTGAGGTTTTTCATGGAAATTAATAGTAACAAGAAAGCCGAGGTGTTTGTCTCGGCTTTCTCTTATACGAATTTTACTTCTTTCAATTCTTCAGCAAATTGATGAATGGAGTGCTGCATTTTTTCTTTCGTCCTAGCGGACGGCACGCGGCGCCCTGTTACGTAGTGGCTCAACTGTCCTTGGTTGATGCCCGTGATTCGTGACAGACCTGCGAGCGAGAAGGCTTTAGAGTAATAAGAAAGGAATGACGCCATGTCATACTCATAGTCGAACTCTGCTTCTTCAAATTCTTTTCCCTCTTCTGCATAGTGCTTTTTCATGTCTTCGTAACCATTCTTGAAGCATTCGATTGCTTCTTCAGCGGTTTTCCCTGTACCAGTAACAAGATAGCTCATATCGTCATCGTCCATATAGACGCTATAGTTACCGTCACCGGCTCGCTCGATTATTGCTTTTACTCTTCTCATATTTTTCTTAGTTAGTTCGTTGTTTAGAGCCCGCATAAACAAGAAAAGCATCCTGAGAAGGATGCTTTTGTGATCCGTTTGGGGCTCGAACCCAAGACCCCAACATTAAAAGTGTTGTGCTCTACCAGCTGAGCTAACGGATCGACCTTAAATGGTTGCTTATGAAAGCGGGTGCAAAGGTACGATGTTTTTTTGAAACGGCAAAATTATTCGGTGCTTTTTTTATTATCTTCTGTTGCGGTAGTGGTTGTTGTGGCATCGGCATTTGTCGTTTCTGCCGCTTTGGCGCTCATCTCTTTCAAAGCTTCCTTTCGCTTTAATATTCTGCTGAAGATGCTTTTCCGAGGTTCATTAAGCTTCTCTTCCTCCTCCTCTTCGTCTTCCTCTTTCGTGATGTAGCGCTTATAGTAGGCCATGATGATTGTGGTGAGAGGCAGAGCTATGATGAGTCCGATGAAACCGAGGAGCGCGCCCCATACAGACAGGGAAAGCAGCAGTATGGCTGGGTTCAGACGCATTGCTTTGCCCATGATTTTTGGAGTCACGATGAGGTCGATAATTACCTGCACAATGCAGAACACGGCAACGGCAGCACCGAGAATCATCCAGAAGTTCTGTCCTGTGTCAACCGCCTTGAGCAGAGCCAGGAATGCTGTAGGGATAAGCGCGAAGGTATGCAGGTATGGCACGAGGTCCATTATTCCGATGAGTATTCCGAGGCCTATTGCCATTGGGAAGTCGATGATGGTGAATCCTATGCAGAAGAGTATTCCCATGATGAGTGCCACGAGACTTTGTCCACGGATGTAGTTGTTCAGTTCACGCTCAACATCGCTTGCCAACCCTTGCCAGAAGGGGCGGCTCTTTTTCGGGAATATGCGTATCCAGTTGCTGGTGAGATATTCATAGTCGAGCAGGATGAAGAACATATATAATAAGGTGATGAGCGATGCCACTACGCTTATTATGATGTTCGCGGTTTGCCCGAGCATGTTGAACACTCCCGGCACCAAGCTCTTTATGGCGTCGGTCACGTCTTTCTGCTTCAAGAGGTCTTGTATCTGCTGGTTGTTCTCTCGCAACCACTCCTGTATTGCCTGTGATATGTTGTTGGTGTCTGTCTTGTCCTGGACATAGCGTGTGATAAGCACTCCCAGTTTCTCGAATTGCTCTATCATCGGCGGGAAAATGAGGTAGCACACCCCGAAAATCACGGCGATAATAAATATCAGCGTCACCACGATGCTCAGCGCGCGCGTTGGCACATGAAGTTTATACTGAGTGAACTTCACGAGCGGGTGTATGAGGTATGCCAGCAACCATGCAACAAAGAACGGCAGCAGCACATTGCTGAGATAGTCAATGACAAATATTACCGCTATTATTATTAGTGCGGTGATAATCCATCTTATCAGTCGGTCGAAAGTTATTTTTTGCTCAAACATATTGGAGTTGTGAGTTTCGAATTGCGAAATTTGAATTATGAATTTTCGTTCTCTGCTTTCTGATAGCACTCACGGCAGAGCGGTTCGTACTCTTGAGTCTCTCCGAGCAGCACGCGCTTGTCGCTTGCCACAAGGCGGTGGCTGACATACGCCTGCGAACCACATTTCACGCAGATGGCATGCACCTTCGTCACGTCGTCGGCGATGGCACAAAGAGCAGGCATCGGGCCGAACGGTTTGCCTTTGAAGTCCATATCGAGTCCGGCAATGATTACTCTTATGCCGCGGTTGGCCAGTTGGTTGCACACGTCTACGAGGCCGTTGTCAAGGAACTGTGCCTCGTCGATGCCAATCACCTCGTTCTCGCCTGCCAGCAGCAGTATCGAGCCCGACGAGTCAATCGGCGTGCTCTGTATGGTGTTTTGGTCGTGGCTCACCACATCTACATCCGAATAGCGCGTATCTATCGAGGGCTTGAATATCTCCACCTGTTGTTTCGCGAACTTCGCGCGCTTCAGTCGGCGGATAAGTTCCTCGGTCTTTCCCGAGAACATCGACCCGCATATCACTTCTATTCTTCCGTGACGGCGAAACTCGCCTGTTATGTTGTCTGTCATTGCCTATTTCTTTTTATTTCTCTGCAAAAATACAAATTGCAATTCAAAGGAGCAAGTTTTTATGAAATTTTATAGGTAGTGACTATCTTACTTGTGGCTCCTGACATTGCTATGAGTGCTTTCTGGCATCGTCAGTTGTATTTCCTGGGTGCAATAAGAACTGCATGTGCCGGACTGCTGTGTTGCTCTGTTGCACTACGGGAAGCCTGCGAGAGGCCGTGGTGTATGTTTAAAAAATGTAATTTGTTTGGAAGTTTAATATGTTTGTACTAACTTTGCCCCCTGTTATGGGCATATTATATGTTGTTCCCACCCCTGTGGGTAATATGGAGGACATGACGCTGCGGGCCATCCGCATCTTGAAGGAGGCCGACCTCGTGCTTGCCGAAGACACCCGCACGTCGGGCATCTTGCTGAAGCATTTCGAGATAAAGAACCAGCTGATGTCTCACCATAAGTTCAATGAGCACGGCACCAGCGCCGGCATCGTTGAGCGCTTGCGGGCAGGAGCGACAATAGCACTTATCAGCGACGCGGGAACTCCCGGCATCAGCGACCCAGGCTTCTATCTCGTTCGCGAGGCGGTGAATGCAGGTGTCGAGGTGCAATGCCTTCCGGGTGCTACGGCGATGATTCCGGCGCTGGTGTCAAGCGGCTTGCCTTGTGACCGTTTTTGCTTCGAGGGATTCCTTCCGCAGAAGAAAGGGCGTCAGTCGCGCATCAAGGCTCTTGCCGATGAAGAGCGCACGATGGTGTTCTATGAGTCGCCCTATAGGGTGGTGAAGTTGCTTGAGCAGCTTGCAGAGGTGTTTGGAGGCGAGCGCCGTGTAAGTGCCTGCCGCGAGATATCCAAGGTGCACGAGGAGAGTGTTCGTGGCACGCTGACAGAGGTGATAGCCCATTTCAAGGAGCATGAGCCGCGCGGCGAGTTTGTCGTTGTCGTGGCGGGAAAAGAAGACTGACGCGCTCCGTAATAATTGTAGATTAATCAAATCATGTTTTTAATCAAATAAGAAATGAAGAAATTGTTGTTTTTTGCAGTTGCTGTTTTGACTTTGGCTGCATGTACAGGTAACAAAGTGTCTGATGCTCCGGGTGCCACAATGAGCGACTCGCTGCAGAGAATTGTTGAACAGAAAGAGAACGAAATCAATGATATCATGGGAACCCTCAATGACATCAATGAGGGATTGCGTGAAATCAGCGAGGCAGAAGGTCGTGTCACTCTCGCACGTTCAGGTGAGGGCGCTAATCAGAAGCAGAAGATTCAGGAGGACATCAAGTTCATCCAGGAGCGCATGAACCAGAACCGTGAGTTGCTCGACAAGCTGCGCAAGCAGTTGAGAGAGAGCACATTCAAGGGCGACCAGCTGAAGCGTACCGTTGAGAACCTTACAAAGCAGCTTGAGCAGAAAGACATCGAGTTGCAGAACCTGCGCGAGGAACTCGACAAGAAGGACATTCACATCACCGAGCTCGACGAGACCATCTCTAACCTCAACACCGATGTGACAAACCTGAAGACTGAGAGTGAGCAGAAGAGTGCCACTATCTCTAACCAGGACCAGCAGCTGAACACCGCATGGTTCGTCTTCGGAACAAAGAAGGAACTCAAGGAGCAGGGTATCCTCGACGGCGGCCGCGTGCTTCAGGGCAACTTCAACAAGAGCTACTTCACCAAGATAGACATCCGCGTACAGAAGGAGATAAAGCTCTATTCTAAGAAGGCTGAGATGAAGACCTCACATCCGTCAAGCAGTTATGTGCTTGAAAAGGACGCAAAGGGACAGTATGTGCTGCGCATCACCGACCCGCAGACATTCTGGAGCACGAGCAAGTATCTTGTTATAGAGGTTAAATAATACGGTAAAAGGAATTCACCTTTTGCTTTTAAAGAAATCAAGCATCAGTTGGCGGCATTCTTCTTCTAGGATGCCGCCAATTGCGTTTGCACGGGGGTGCAGCACGTTGGGGGCATAGCGGCGGTATCCTCGTTTCTCATCGGCAGCGCCGTAAACGATGCGTGGCACCTGTGCCCATCCTATAGCACCAGCGCACATAGGGCAGGGCTCAACCGTTACATACAAGGTGCAGTCGGTGAGGTACTTTCCGCCTAACGCATTCGCAGCCGCTGTTATTGCCAGCATCTCGGCATGAGCCGTCACGTCGTTAAGCGTCTCAGTCTGGTTATGTGCCCGTGAGATAATCCTTCCTTTGGCAACAACAACTGCCCCGATAGGAATCTCTCCCTCCTCCAATGCCTGCCGCGCCTCGTCAAGCGCGCGTCGCATATATTGCTCGTCTTTCTGTATTTCCTCGTTTGTCATAGTGCAAAAAAATAGTACTTATACAATCCTCTCAATTATCATTTCAGAGGAGTCTTCTTCAAGTGAATTATACTCATCATAATGGATATGGCTTCCAACTTCTGCATCTGCTAAGTCCGTCAAATGTCTGGCCAAAGAGAGCAAACCCTCTTTGTTGGCAGAAATAACTACTGTGTTTTCTTCAACTTTGACTTTGATAGTAAATCCGTCTTCCCATTCAATATTCATAATATTCGATTTGTCTGTTTATTTGCAAAAGTAGATAAAAATCTCAAGTCATGCGAGTCTTTTTAGTAATAAGGCATACTCTTAATCAACTTCAGACCTCCAGTATGCTTCGTCCTTAACAACAGGTCCCTGCAACCCAAACGAAATGTAATCTAGCCCATCATTATCCCTGAAAGAGAATCCATGGGCATTAAAGCCATCCCATTGTATTTTTAGTAAACCCTCGTTGAGGTCCCAGAAATGGTCAATCTCATGAGGTTTAGGGGTTATGCCATAACCATTGTAGTCGAAACCGGGTTCCTTATGTAGGTCGCTTTTCACTTGCTCAAAAACTGCTAGTGCTTCATCTTCGGTGCATTTACGTACTGTACGAATGATGATTGATACTACCTTGTTGTTGGCTTCCCTTATGTTCAAACAGCAGATTCCCAGTCCCTCAATGCTTCCTCCGTAAACTGTCGCGGAGGAGTCGTTGTCAGCAACAGTAAACCCTTGTTCCAATAACATCTGCGTTAATTCCTCTATAAGGAGACCAACGTATATTCCTTTTACCTTGAGTCTACCGTCCTCTACTGTAAAAATGTGATTATTGTACACCATATGATTAAACTGTTTGCTAAATTCCGATTATCTGTCTATATTTGCAAAAGTAGGCAAAAATCTCAATCCAAGCAAATCTATGGGGATAAATAAAGTTAAGTCATGCTCTTTGTTCGATTATTGTACTTATGTTGTTTCATTCAAAATGAATGGAAAACATTTGTAATTACATAGCCTTGCGTTCAAAGGCCTCGTAGAGAAATAACATGTTACAGTCTCAGTCTCAGTCTCAATCCAAAATAAAAGGCACTATGCACATCGTTGACACCTCCTTTTTTACTTGTAACTACTTAATAATCAATAATATATATAGTATAGAAGACAAGTTGGAGGGTACCTTTTAAAACGACTGAGACTCTGAGACGGAGACTGCCAATAGTTATAAAGTGCTACAAATCAATGTGTTACAAAAAGTCGAACGCAATCACAAGTCTTCCACAGTCTCAAACAAGTGCATTTTTCTTCTCTAAAAGGCCTCAAAATACATGCTTGAGACGCTTGTTTTGGTGTTTTCCCTTACGTTTTTCGCTCGTCTCAGAGTTGCAGAAATTCATGCTTTGCGACCATATTTGCATATAATTGCCCAACTTTTTGATGATTTCAGGGCAATACCTTTTTTCATTCATTAGTTTTTCTTTCAAAGAGAATGGTTAATCAGGATATTTTTTGTAACTTTGTAGTCGATATTATGATACAACCGAAGTACATCTATTTGGAGGAGGTGGGTTCCACTAACGATTTCCTGCGCCAGTATGAAGGTGATGAGGAGATGGTGGTGGCATGGACCGACTTTCAGCACGCAGGGCGTGGACAGGGCGCAAACCATTGGGAGAGTGAGTGCGGAAAGAATCTCACTTTTAGCATTCTGATTCATCCCGACAATGTGCTTGCCCACGAGCAGTACATCATCTCGATGGCGGTGGCTGCCACTATGCGCAAGTATCTCTCGCAGGTGCTCAGCGAAGAGGTGTATATCAAGTGGCCTAACGACATCTATGTGGGCGACCAGAAGGTGGGCGGCATACTGATAGAGAACCGCTTGGCTGGCAGCCATATTAGGGATTGTGTCATAGGCATAGGACTGAATGTGAACCAGAAGGAGTTCAAGAGCGAAGCGCCCAACCCCGTTTCCATGCTGCAACTGGAAGGGAAGGAATGGGACCGCGAGGAGGTTCTGCGAGGTATCATCGACCTCTTCGTGTGGCAACTGGAGCATTTCCGCCGCGACAAGATACGTGAGAAATACCGCCGTCATTTGTATCGTCGTGAAGGGTTCCATAACTACCGCGACGCAAAGGGCGACTTTGAGGCAGAATTGGTGACGGTGGAGGATGACGGACATCTTGTTTTACGCGACAAGGCAGGCAACCTGCGCAGTTACGCATTCAAGGAAGTGCAGTTTGTGATATAATATAATAATGTCGAAATAACGGAATACCGTAATTCCGTAATACCGAAATAACTAAATAAGAATAGGCTATGGCAAGATTCAAAAGGATTCTATTGAAATTATCAGGCGAGAGCCTGATGGGCAAGCAGGGACACGGCATCGACCCGGAGCGTCTGGGCGACTATGCGCGTCAGATTAAGGAAATCAGCGAGATGGGTGTGCAGATAGGCATCGTCATCGGCGGCGGCAACATCTTCCGCGGGCTCAGCGGGGCACAGAAGGGCTTCGACCGCGTGAAGGGCGACCAGATGGGAATGCTGGCAACGGTGATTAACTCGCTCGCTCTGAGCAGCGCCCTCTCGGCAATCGACTGTAAGAACAAGGTGCTCACGGCGATACGTATGGAGCCGATAGGCGAGTTCTACAGCAAATGGCGTGCCATAGATGCGCTGGAGCAGGGATTCGTGTGCATCTTCTCTGCAGGCACAGGAGCGCCGTATTTCACTACCGATACCGGTTCTTCGCTGCGCGGACTGGAGATAGAGGCCGACGTGATGCTCAAGGGAACACGCGTTGACGGCATCTATACCGCTGACCCCGAGAAAGACCCTACGGCAACGAAGTTCACAGACATCACCTACGACGAGGTGCTGGCACGCAATCTGAAGGTGATGGACCTCAGCGCCATCTGTATGTGCAACGACAACAATCTGCCCATCTATGTCTTCAACATGGATGTTGTGGGCAACCTCAAAAAGGTTATCGATGGCGAGGAAATAGGCACTTTGGTTCACCATTGATGCCGTTTCGCATCCCGAAAGATGCCTAATCGCATAGCAAAAGGGCATGAATCGCAACCTGATTCATGCCCTTTCGTATTACAATAAAGCACGTTTGGCGAACTAACAACGCCGTTCTTGCCTATTCGTCAACCTCTGTGAAATCGACGTACTCGCCTTCGTTGTCCTTGAAGATTTTGCGGTTTGCCTGCTCTGGAGAGCGCGCGTCGATGACGCCTTCTTGATTGCCGTAAGTGCGGTTGCTTCCGCTGCGTTGTTGTGAGCGCCCGCTCTTGCTTCCGCCCGTGAATGTACGGGTGAAACTATTCACCTTGCGGTAGAGCCAGAAGAAAACAAGAGCCACCGCAACGATGATGATAATTATCGTTATGAGTATAAGTTTCAGGAAAGCCGTCATATCTTTTAGTTTTCTTGTTTTTTACTGCCGAGTTTCCATACGATGACGGAAAGCGCGACATACCATGCTATGATTATCGCAATGCCCACGAACCCGAAGAAGCCGAGCAGAGGGATGCATGTCATCAAGAATATGTATTTCACTTCGTTTCCCTGCCAGCTCCAATGCTTGAACTTAAGTGCGAACATGGGGATTTCGGATATCAGCAGGTAGCACGAGAACAGAAGCATGGGCAGAAGGACGTATATGGTCCAGTCGTAACGCTCGAGATACGCCCCAAGACCAACGATGAGCGCGCCCCAATAGAGTGCGTTGGCAGGTGTTGGCAACCCTATGAATCCCATTGTCTGTCGCTCGTCGAGGTTGAACTTAGCCAGTCGGAGTGCCGAGAATGCCGCCATCAAGAATGCCGCATAAGGCAGGAATGGGCGCAGAGGCTCGAGTAGGGGAGGGTAGTTGAGTGTTGAGAACAGCGTGAAAACCATCGTTGATGGTGCCACGCCGAAAGTAACGTCGTCGGCAAGAGAGTCGAGTTCTTTTCCAATAGGAGAACTTACGCCGAGCAGACGTGCAGACATACCGTCGAAAAAGTCGAACACCGCGCCGATGATGATGAAGAGCAGCGCCATCTTCTGGTCTCCTCCGAAGGCGTATGCGGTGGCGATGCAACCGCTGATGAGGTTGCAGCATGTAATCGAGTTGGGTATGTTGCGTGTTATGATGTTTGCCATATGTGTTATATGCGTGCTATTACTGTTTGGTCGCCTGTGGTAGATTGGTTCATCTTAACACACACCTGGCAGTCGGCAGGCAGGAAAACATCAACCCTAGAACCGAGCTTTATGAATCCCAGGTGCTCGTCGATGTAGCAATCCTCGTCCTCCTTAGCATATGTAACGATGCGTCGCGCCATCGCGCCCGCTATCTGTCTTACCAGTACTTCACGGCCGTCGTCCAGTTCAATCATGATGTCTGCGTGCTCGTTTTCCTCGCTTGCTTTGGGCAGCCACGCCTTGTGGTAGTTGCCGTTGAAGTGTTTCACGAACTTCACTCTTCCGTCAACGGGGAACCAGTTGGCGTGAACGTTAAGCGGGCTCATGAATATGCTTATCATCATACGGCGGTCGTGGAAGTAAGTTTGTTCCTCCACTTCCTCTATAACCACCACTTTTCCGTCAGCGGGTGCCACAGCTATTCCTGTGGTGTCGCCGTCGTAGAATCTCTTCGGGCATCTGTAGAAATTCACCACGATGAGGTATATCGCTCCGAAGATGGCGGTGAATGTCCAGAATGGTATTTTGGTGTCGAACGCTCTCCACAGGATGACTGCGACAGCTATGATGAGGAATCCCCCATAGAGCAGAGTGTCGGTGCCTTCTCGGTGTAGTCTGACGTTCTTAAGTTTCTTTATTCTTTTTCCCATAATTGTATGTATGTACACAATTCGCGTGCAAAGGTACGAAATATTATTGACAAAGAGTAATTTTTCGGCGCTTTTTGTTTGGTGATGTGGATAAAAAGCAGTAACTTTGACGCTCAAAACGGAAAAGAAATAGCACCAAATGGAAGACTTTATACACCTGCACGTTCATACTTATTATTCTATTCTTGACGGCCAGTCGAAGATTAAGAGTCTGGTTGACAAGGCTATAGCCGACGGCCAGCGCGGCATGGCCATTACCGACCACGGCGACATGTATGGCATAAAGGAGTTTCACGACTATGTGAACGGAGTGAACAAGAAACGCAAGAAGGAAGGACTAGAACCCTTCAAGCCCATCTTCGGCTGTGAGATGTATGTGGCAAAGAACGGTCCAAAGGAGCAGAAGGAAGGCAAACAAGACCAAGGTGGCTACCATCTCATTGTGCTTGCGAAGAACGAGACGGGATACAGAAACCTTATTAAAATAGTCAGCAACGCGTGGGTTGACGGTTTTTACATGCGTCCAAGAACCGACCGTGCCGACCTTGAAAGCCATCACGAAGGACTCATAGTGTGCTCGGCGTGCATTGCGGGAGAGGTGCCTGCCAAGATACTAAAAGACGACATAGCGGGAGCTCGCGAAGCCATCGAGTGGCACAAGCGCGTATTTGGCGACGACTATTACCTAGAGTTGCAACGCCATGAGGTGAAAGACCCTACGATAAGGGCCAATCGCGAGACATTCCCTCTTCAGCAAAAGGCCAACAAGGTGATTATAGAACTTGCTCATGAATACGGCATCAAGCTCGTTTGCACCAACGATGCCCACTTCGTGGACAAGGAGAACGCTGAGGCTCACGACCACTTGCTGTGCCTCTCTACAGGCAAGGATATCGACGACCCTGAACGTATGCTCTACTCGAAACAGGAGTGGTTTAAGACCAAAGAGGAGATGTGGGAGGTGTTCAACGATGTTCCTGAGGCGATGGCAAACACTATCGAGATTCTGGACAAGGTGGAGACATATAGCCTCGACAACGACCCCATCATGCCGTTCTTCCCTATTCCCGAGTCGTTCGGAACGGAGGAGGGGTGGCGAAAGAAATTCACAGAGCAACAACTTTACGATGAGTTCACCTCTGACGAGAACGGGGAGAACCAACTGTCGTCAGAAGAGGGCGAGAAGAAGATAAAGAAACTCGGCGGATACGACAAGATTTACCGCATCAAGTTCGAGGCTGACTATCTTGCAAAACTTGCATACGAGGGCGCAAAGAAACGTTACGCGGAACTTACCGACGAGATTCTTGACCGCATAAAGTTCGAGTTGCACATCATGAAGACTATGGGATTCCCAGGTTACTTCCTCATTGTGCAGGACTTCATCAACTCTGCCCGCGACGAACTGGGTGTGATGGTGGGACCTGGTCGAGGTTCGGCGGCAGGAAGTGTTGTTGCCTATTGTCTCGGAATAACGAAGATTGACCCTCTGAAATATGACCTTCTGTTCGAGCGTTTCCTTAACCCCGACCGTATCTCCCTGCCCGATATCGATACTGACTTCGACGATGACGGGCGCGGAAAGGTGCTTAAATGGGTGGAGGACAAATATGGCCACGAGAACTGCGCGCATATCATCACCTACGCCACGATGGCAACGAAGAACTCGCTGAAGGACGTGGCGCGAGTGGAGAAGGTGCCAATAGCGGTGTCGAACGCTTTGTGCAAGGCAATTCCCGACCGCCTGCCCGACGGCATGAAGATGAACTTGCCGAATGCAATAAAGTGCACCAAGGAACTGCAGGAGGCAGAGGTGAGTGACGACCAAGCGCTGTCTAACACTATAAAATATGCCAAAATGCTGGAGGGAACGGTGCGAGGCACGGGCATTCACGCCTGTGGTTTCATCATCTGCCGCGACCCTATTAGCGACCATGTGCCACTTTCCACCGCCGACGACCCCGATTTCAAGGGAACGAAAACCAACTGCACTCAGTATGACGGTCATGTGATAGAATCTACAGGACTCATCAAGATGGACTTCCTCGGACTTAAAACGCTGTCGGAGTTGAAGGAGGCATGTGCTAACATCAAGATGACACGAGGCATAGATGTTGACCTTGACAATATCCCTATCGACGACCCCAAGACCTATCAACTCTATCAGCAAGGGCGCACCATAGGCACGTTCCAGTTTGAGTCGAGCGGCATGCAGAAATACTTGCGCGAACTGAAGCCGACAGTATTCGAGGATCTCATCGCAATGAACGCCCTCTATCGTCCCGGTCCTATGGGTTACATCCCTCAGTTTATCCGCCGTAAGCACGGAGAGGAGCCCATAACTTACGATATACCCGTTATGGAGAAATACCTGAAAGACACGTACGGCATCACCGTCTATCAGGAGCAAGTGATGTTGTTGTCACGACTATTGGCCGACTTCACAAGAGGTGAGAGTGACGCTCTTCGTAAAGCGATGGGTAAGAAGAAAAAGGACATCGTAGATGCAATGAAGCCTAAGTTCATTGAGGGCGGCAAGAAGAATGGTCACGATCCAAAGATTCTCGAGAAGATTTGGGGCGACTGGGAGGCTTTTGCTTCCTATGCGTTCAACAAGTCGCATGCCGCATGCTATTCGTGGGTGGCTTTCCAGACGGCTTATCTCAAGGCAAACTACCCGGCGGAGTTCATGGCTGCCATCATGAGTCGCCGCAAGGATGACATCAAGGAAATAACAAAGCTGATGGATGAATGCAAGGCGATGGGAATACATACTATGGGACCTGATGTCAACGAGAGTTTCTTGAAGTTTGGTGTTAACCAGAAAGGAGAGATACGTTTCGGGCTCGGAGGAGTAAAAGGCATGGGAGAGTCAGCTGCAAACGCCATCATTGAGGAGCGCGAGAAGAACGGACAGTTCTCGTCGCTGTTCGACTTTGCAGAGCGAATGGGTATTAATGTAAACCGCAAGGCATACGAGGTGCTGGCACTTAGTGGCGGTTTTGATAGTTTCGGAATAAAGCGCGAGCAGTTCTTTGCTCTATCCAATAAGGGTGAGATGTTTATTGACTCGTTGGTGCGTTATGGTCAGAACTACATGAGTGCAAAGCAACAGATGGAGCACTCGCTTTTCGGCGACTTTGGTGACGTGGAGATTGTTCATCCGAAAATTCCCGATGCAGAGTCTTGGAGTTCGATAGAGCGTCTTAACAAGGAGCGCGAACTTGTAGGCATCTATCTCTCTGCCCATCCGCTCGACGACTATTCGGTGGTGCTGAAGAAACTATGCAACACTCATTGTGCTGAACTCGAAAACAAAGAGGAGTTAGCGAAACGACAGGAACTGACACTTGGCGGCATAGTGACCGGCGTCAGAACACGCTTTGACAAGAATGGTAATCCATGCGGTTTTGTCACCATCGAAGACTATGAAGGTTCTGGGGAGATGCCGTTCTTCGGCGAGGACTGGGGCAAATGGAGTGGTATGCTTCAAGAGGGCAACACGGTGTATGTCACGGCCAAGTGTGTCCAGCGTTTTGCCAATAGTACTTATGTAAAATTCGTTGTAAGCAACATACAATTCTTGAGAACCGTGAAAGAGAACCGCATCGACCATATCACTATCACTATGCGCTCTACCGACCTCGACGAGGAAGGCGTTGAGGAACTATGCAGCGTCTTTGACGAGTATCCGGGCAATGTGGGAGTCTATTTTAAGATAGTAGATGTGCTTACAAACACTTATGTCACGTTGCGGTCGAGAACGAAGAATGTGGAACTTACCCACGAGCTGATTAGTTATCTTGACGAAAACGAGAAATTCAAGTATAACATAGAGACAAATTGACATGCTGCTCTCGCCTGCGTGGTGTAAATTGCTGTTGGCATGCTCTTTGTAATAGGTTTTTATAGATAAATATTGTTGAACAAATAAACAAACAAGCAAAATGGAAGTAAATATCACACAAGAGAACTTTGAGAGTTACAAGAATGGCTCGTTGCCATTGGTAGTTGATTTCTGGGCAACATGGTGTGGGCCTTGCCGCATGATTGGTCCAATTGTTTCACAACTGGCAGAGGAGTTTGACGGCAAACTCGTTGTAGGCAAGTGCGATGTGGAGGAGAATGACGATGTGGCAGCAGAACTGGGCATCCGCAACATCCCTACAATCATCTTCTTCAAGAACGGCGTTGAGGTTGACCGCCATGTGGGTTCTGCTCCTGCCGGTGTGCTTCGCCAGAAGTTCGAGGCTCTGCTTTAAAAGATATCAGAGCTTTGCTAATACTGATTAATAAAAAGTATAATAGCCTGTTTCGTAATCGAAATAGGCTATTTGTTTTTTAATAAAGTGTAGACGTATGGTTAGAAACTGATTACTCTTGAACCATCTTCTGCCTCCTCGATGGTTACTTTCGTTGCATCTTCTGGCAATAAGTCCTCAATCAGTTCCGGCCACTCGATGAAGCAGAGGTTGCCGCTATAGAAATATTCTTCGTATCCCATATCGTAGACTTCCTCTATTTTCTTGATGCGGTAGAAATCGAAGTGATAGATGGTGTCCTCCTCGCTGGTTTCATACTCATTGACGATGGCGAACGTGGGCGATGTTATTACATCGTCAACTCCCATCTCCTCGCATATTGCCTTTATGAACGTAGTCTTGCCGGCGCCCATCTTACCATAGAAGGCGAACACCTTGCCTGCGGGCATATTGTCGATGAACTCACGTGCCGCACTCCTTATTTCATTGATGTCTTTAATCTTTATTTCCATTACTTTTTACTTGTTGTTATAATCATCACCAAACAACCATCACCCATCACTTTCTTTTTCTACCTCGCAAGGTAACTAATGGCACAATCATTTCCTCCATTGAAATTCCACCGTGCTGGAACGTGTCCTTGTAGTAGGAAACGTAGTAGTTGTAGTTATTAGGGTAGGCGAGGAACGAATTGCCTGTTGCGAAAACGTACGACGTGCTAAGGTTAGGTGTCGGCAACTGTGCCTGAGCTGGGTTCTTTATGGTAAACACTTCTTTCGGGTTGTAACTGAGGTTCTTGCCCAGTTTATATCTAAGATTGGTGTTAGTGTTGCGGTCTCCGATGATTTTCACGGGTTTGCTTGCGCGTATGCTTCCGTGGTCGGTGGTGATGACTACGGTGAAATCTGTCTGTGCCAAAGCCTTTAGGAGTTCTGACATTACGGAATGACGGAACCAACTGAGTGTTATCGAGCGGTATGCCGACTCGTTGTTTGCCAGTTCGCGCACCATCTTCGACTCCGTACGCGCGTGACTCAGCATGTCGATGAAGTTTATTACCACCACGTTGAGGTCGTTCTGCTTCATCTGGTTGAACTGTCCGAGGAAACGCTCGGCACCATTGGAGTCGTTAATCTTATGGTATGAGAACGTATCGCGGCGGCGGAATCGCTCTATCTGTGTTCTCACCAGCGGTTCCTCATTGAGGTTCTTGCCTTCTTCCTCGTCTTCATCCACCCACAACTCGGGGAACATCTCAGCTATCTTCGTAGGCATCAGACCGCTGAAAATGGCATTGCGCGCATATTGCGTTGCTGTCGGGAGAATACTGAAATATGTCTCTTCCTCGATGTCGAACATGTCGCCAATCTCCTGTGCAAGCACTCGCCATTGGTCGTATCGGAAGTTGTCTATCACGATGAGGAACACCTTTTCGCCGCTGGAGAGCAGCGGGAAAATCTTCTTTTTGAAGATGTCGGGACTCATTGTGGGGCGGTCAGCCGTTTGCATCGTTTTGGGGTCCACCCATTCGAGATAGTTGTTCTTTATGAATTTCACGAAACCGTTGTTGGCTTCCTCCTTCTGCATCTGCAACATCTCGTTCATGTTGCTCTCGGCACTGGTCAGTTCCAGTTCCCAGCGCACCAGCAGTTTATAAACGTTTGTCCAATCGTCAGCAGTGCGGCAGTTGGCTATCTGCATCGCGATGTTCTGGAAGTTCTGTTGGTAACCGCTTTGAGTCACCTCTGCCACTATCTCTCGCTGGTGGATGTTCTTCTTCAGGGTGAGCAATATCTGGACGGGGTTGACTGGCTTGATGAGATAGTCGGCGATTTTCGAACCGATAGCTTGGTCCATGATGTTCTCCTCCTCGCTCTTGGTTACCATCACGACAGGGGTTGCGGGCTGAATCTCTTTCAGTTTCTGAAGTGTTTCAAGTCCGCTAATGCCTGGCATCATCTCGTCGAGCAGAATGAGGTCAAAAGTGCGCTGGTTGCATTGGTCGATGGCATCGGTGCCGTTAGTCACCGTCACCACCTCATATCCTTTCTTCTCAAGGAACATGATGTGCGCACGAAGAAGCTCTATCTCGTCATCAACCCAAAGTAGTAGTCCGTTGCTCATATTCTTATTGTTGAAGATTAAACTAATAACTCCTAACTTCTAACTCCTAACTCTTAGAATCCATCGAGGTCGTAATATTCGTCCTCAATGTCGAATTCGTTATTGTTGTTTTTGTTGTTTTTCTGAGGCGTTTCGGGTGCATCGCCGAAGTCATCGAAGTAGATGACATCTTCATCGGTCTCCGTTTCCTCTTGCGCCTCTGGCTGTTCAGGTTCTTCAGGTGTCTCTGTCTGTTGAGGCTGAGGTGTTGTAGTCGTTGCTGGTTGCGGTTTCTGCGGAACCTCAGGTGTCTCAGGCATCTCAGGAGTTACAGGAGTTTCTGGAACGTTCGGAGTTTCTGGGATGACAAGTGTTTCGGGAACATCCGTATTCTCAGGAGTTTCTGGGATGTCCGGAATAATCAGGTTGTCGAGGTTCTCAGGTGTCACGGTTGTGGCGGGTTCTGGAATTTCCTCTATAACCGTTTCTGTCTCGTTTGTTGTCGGCTCTGGGATTTCCTGGATAACTGTTTCCGTCTCCGTAGCAATAGGCTCTGTGGTTTCCTCAATTATAGTACCAGTTTGCTCTACGGCAGGAACATCGGGTTCGGGCACGGTGGTGCCTTCCGTTGGAGCCTGGTTGTCCTCAGGAATAATATTATTCTCAGGAGCGGCGGCATCAATGCCCTCGTCGATGGTTGTTCCTTCTTCTATAGTAGTGCTGTTGTCCTCACCGTTATAGAAGCCGTCTTCATTCTCTGGCGGTGCGGGTTGCTCCACTGGCCGTTCGTATTCTATTTCGGCAGGTTCGGTAAGCAGTTGCAGGGTTGAAGGTTTCAGCGGACTGTAGTTCTTCTCGAAGAACTTGTCATAGTCCTTATAACTGAAGTTTGTTCCGAGCAGCGGCAGGTTGGCCTCGCTGATGATTATTCCGCGTGCTTTCTTTATCAACCTCGTCACCGGTTCATACTTATAGAGCATGCGGGCATATTGCAGGGCTTCGTCGTAGGTGCGGAACCCTGTTATCTGCATGCGGTGGAGCCCTTCAAAGTCGTCGATGGTCATGTCGAAGTTACGCACCATGAAGTTGGTGAAGTTATAGCGAGCCATCTCGAAGAGCAGTTGGTTCTCCTGTATGGAGTCGGGGTTATAGATAAGCATGAATAGATGTGGCGCCAAACGGTCAGCAACGAACTTTCGTGCCTGTATTGAGTCACTATCGTTGAGCACAATGCTGCGGCGCTCCCATACGTCTCCGATGTCGAACTTGCCTCCGCGCAGCTGTCGCCCAGCCTTTACTCCGTTGATAATCATTCCAGCCAGTTCGCTTATGCGGCTGTTAGGATAGTTCTTCACCACCTCATTCATGTCCTCGAGACACCCCTCAGCATCGCCGCTGTTCAGTTTGCTCAATCCTCCTATGAAGATGAACTTGTCGCGGTTGGCACCCAATGGGAATCTCGATTTAGATGTCTCGGCATTTCTTCTCACTTCTCCCAGTCGGTCGGCCTTGAAAGCCTCGTAGGTGGCTGCATAGAGCGAGTCCTCAATCATCGTTCCGAAGCGTGCGTTCTCCTCGTAGTGAGGATCGGAAAGCAACGTTGTCCATTGGCTTTCGGGATATTTGTCCTTAAGTTTTGCAAGATACGACTGTGCCACTCCTGGCATTCCCATTCGTTGATAGAGCAGATAAAGATGATAATAGACATCATCCATGTGCTCGTATTCAGGATATTGGTTGTCGAGTCTCACGAGGTGTTTCTCGCTCAACTTAAGGAAGTCGAGTTTATCCTTGAATATGACGCCCGCATGATAGAGTCCGTCCATTATGATGAGGTTGCTTGCCTGCACCTGCTCTTCGGAGAACGGTATCTGTGCGAGGTAATACTCACGCTTGTGCGGATCGTTCTGCGCGCTGTCCACCTTGCTCTCTGCTATCGAGTCGGCTGCTGCCTCTGCTGCCATTAGCGAGTCCCGTTGCTCGTCGGTCAGTTGCGAGTAGTCATCTTGCGCCACTACCGTTCGGTTCACTCGTTGCCAATCGTCAACATTCTCTCGACGCCCCCATTGCTTCTGGAAAGCCGCCTTACCCTGATTCACCGCCATCTGGTTGTAGAAGTACCATAATCCGTTTTGCGTTTGAGCCGTCTGCTGTTGTGCTTGCTGGTCTCGGCCAGTGTTTCCCTGGTTCTGAGCCTGCTGTTGTTGTGCTTGTTGCTCTTGTTGAGCCTTGCGCTCCTCTTTCTCCTTCTTCTTCAGAGCCTCTATTACGCGGTCGATGGCAGCGTTTCGGTCAGTTTCAGACATCTTTGCAAGTGCTTGCAGAGAGTCTTGCAGATGAATGGCATCGGTGTATGGCACCAGTTCGTCGAGCACCTTAGAGCGGTATGCCAGCGCCTCGTAGTCTTTGCGGTCCTTGTCGAGCAATCCTATCGCCTCTCCGTAGCATCGCTTGGCATCGCTGAATTTCTCTCGCGCCCAGTAGAGGTCGCCCAATTTCAACAGCAACACACCTTTTTCTATTCCTGTCCTTGTGGCTTTTGTGTTACCCTTCTCATATGCCTCTATGGCCTTTGCGGTATCATTGTCAAGCAGGTAGATATTACCCATTGCGTAATACACTTGGTCGAGATAGTCCTTGTTGTTGTCCGAGGCAGCCATTCGCTTCAGCTTGCTTATCATCTGCTTTGTTTTGCCGCTGGCCATCACCTCGGTCATTGCTATGCGAGCGTTGAAGTCGAGTTCGTAAGGCGGGTTCAGTCGCAACACTCGTTTGAATGCCTTGTAAGCGAGTTCGTTGTGTCCCAGTTCAGCCTCCAACTGTCCCATGAGATACCATTCGCGTGCCTTCTGCTTGCGTCTCATCTCATGGCGTATCACCTTGCGCAGATAAGGTATGGCTTGCTCTATCTGGTTGGTGTGGATGTAATAGTCGGCATAGGTGTAGTCCCACTCTTTCACGGCGCGCCAGTCAAGCGAGTCACGTCGCATCTTTGTTATCACGTCCTCGGCGTCGTACATGAAGTCTGACTCGATGTAGCACTTTGCCAGCCATGCTCGTGCTTTTCCGTAGATAGCGGGTTGCGTGGCATAGAGCCGGCTCATGTATGAGAATGTTGAAGCCGCCTCATCGAAGTCGCCTTTATGGAATTGTGAGCGTCCCATGAGCATCCACGCTTTCCAGAGGAACGGATTATACTCGCGGCGGTTGAGCCACTCCTTGTCCTTGTCCGTTTTCTTGCGGCTCTTGTTCCATTCGGGCTTTCGCTTGATGCTATGTTGTTTTATCGCCTTTTTCGATTTCTCTATGGCGCGCTCGAAGTTTCCTTTGCCCAATTCACGGCTGTTCTTGTTGCTTACTGTGTAAAGTGGAATTCGCTCGGTGAAGTTGTCCTTGTTGCCCTGTTCTTTCTCGAGTGAGCCGTCAATATATGCCATTGCACCGTTATAATAAGTGTTATATCGGGCGTTGAAAGAATGCCACCAGCGACTTGCCGACGTGTTCTTCGACGTAGAACATGCCGTGAAAAAAAGTGTCACCACAATGGCAACGGCAATATATTGCTCTCTTACCTTCATTCTTTCATGTAAAAATCATCCAGAGCAGAGATTATAATCTATCAACTATCAATTGGCAATTATCAACATCACCTCGTCCTTTACCTGGTCGGGCAGGCTTACACGGCGCAAGGTAAGGCTTCGGCACCAGTCTTTCACCTCCTCGGTTTTCATGGTATAGAGCACCTCGCGGAACATTTCCGCCTCGTCGTCGGTGTAGGAGTCTGACTGCCGTTCCTTGAATTTGTCCAGTTCCTCGTCGTCGAAATACTCTATAGGTTTCGTGGCCGCCTCCATCATGCATTCCTGCTCGCACCGTGGGTCGTTACCGTTGCATGTGGCGCAGGTTGCCGTACTATTACTAATAACGTCTGAACTGCCGTCTTTATTGTGTGACAGCAGACCCAGTATGGCGGCAATGACGCCCAGCGCTATTAATGCTATTACGAGATAGAGCATATATTCATGTTGAACAAACGCCAACTGTCAATTATCAATTTCCTCAATCGTGAAGCCCGCCTGCTTCATGTGCTCCCAGAAGTCGGGGTAACTTTTGGTCACCACCTCCGGATTGTTAATCATCAGTCCAGGAAACTTAATCGCCGCTGCCGCGAAAGCCATTGCCATGCGATGGTCCTCGTAGGTGTCTATGGGTTCCATTGTGGGTTCGCACAGTTCTCCGTCCCAAATCAGTTCGGAGTCGTTGGCATCTTTGACCACATATCCCAGTTTCCGCATCTCCTTTTCAATTGCTTCGATGCGGTCAGTCTCCTTTATGCGCAACGTGGAGAGGCCTGTGAAGTGGAAAGGCATGTTCATCATGGCACATGTCACGGCGAATGTTTGTGTCAGGTCTGGCTGTCCTGAGAAATCAAAGTCGAGTTTCGGCAGCATTGAGAGCATCACTTTCAGAGTTACTTCAGTAGGCTCGGTCTTGATGTCGTCCTTGAACGAGGTCTTCACACCGAGCATCGAGAACAGGTAGCGCAGCCCTGAGTCGCCTTGGCGTGAGGCATCGATAAGGCCCGAGAGTTTCACCTCGCTCATGAAGTCGCCCATAATGGCCATCATCTCATACCAGTAGGAAGCCGCGCTCCAGTCGTTCTCTATCAAGAACTGCCGCTCGCGGTATCCTGATGGCTCTGCCACGATGGTTTTCACGTCGCTCCATTCCACCTTTGCTCCGTAGTCGTGCATGGTGTGTAGCGTGAGGTCGATGTATGGTCTTGATATGATGTCGCCTGTCAGTTGCAGTTCCAAGCCGCCTTTCAGCACGGGACCAATCATGAGCAACGCCGAGATGTATTGCGAACTAACATTGCCGGGAATCTCCACTCTGCCGCCTTTGAGCGCCTTGCCTTTTATTTTCAATGGTGGGAATCCTTCCTCGCCTAGGTATTCAATGTTGGCCCCGAGATATCTCAGAGCGTCAACCAGCACCTTGATTGGCCTGTGCTTCATGCGCTCTGTGCCCGTCAGTATATGCTCGCCTGGCGTCACCGATAGGTATGCCGTCATAAATCGCATTGCCGTGCCCGCCGCCTTGATGTCTATCTCGTAAGGATTGTCGCGCAATGCCTTCACTATTACGTCTGTGTCATCACAGTTGCTAAGGTTGTCGGGCATCTTCTTTGCCCCTGCCAGCGCGCTTATCACTAGTGCACGGTTGCTGATGCTTTTGCTTGCCGGCAATTTTATGCTTGTTTTAATATGCTTTGGCGCAGTAATCTTGTATATCATTTCAAAAGATATTCTTATTTTTTCTTTTGTTTCCTTTTTGACTTGCAAAAATACAAATATTATTTTTAATAAGAACATCTTTTCCACATTATTATTGTACTCTCATCCCACTTTTAATGCTTTTTACATATCTCCAATGCCCACCAACTATCATCCGCCACCCATCTTTTTACTTAAAAGTGTTAAATTTTGCCACCCGTTATAACATTTTATCACAAAAATAACACTACATATCGTTTTTTTTCATATATTTGCGGTGATAAACTGCTTGTGTTCAAAATCTAATTAAGTCTTATTATGAAAAAACAGAAACCCACACAAGGTGCACTCAAGCGCCTGCTCGCTTTGTACAATGGGGAAGAGTTGACACTAAGCGAGACACAGACACGACTGTTTGACAAAATGAAGCGTGAGGGAGTAATCGTGCCGGCATCGCAACACGGCTCGAGAACCACCTATAAGGCTGTGGGACTGGAGCGACTTAAGCAGTATCTTTCAGAAGAACTAAGCATACAAGACCTGCAGAGTTTTCACGACTTCATCTTCGCAGAGTCAAACAAACAGCACAAGACAGAAACACCGGAGATGCAAGGAGAGCAGCGCAGCCTGAAACCAAGTCCGATGGAAGGCTTTCTCGTGACATCCGTGGAGCCCATCAGAGCACAGGTAGGCGGGCGTCACTTCACTATCGATCCCCCTCAGGGCATCTTTCTCTGCATCTACGAATACAAGATGTTTAGCGTGCCGCGCGATGTGCTCATAGTGGGTGTGGAGAACGTCAAGGTGTTCCATCGCATACGCAGTTATCTCAACCTCTTCCCGCAGAAGAAAATACTCTTTGTACACCGTCATCCGGGAGGCGCAGAACTGGCGCAATGGCTCAAGACGGTGAGCAACCAGTATATCCACTTTGCCGACTTCGACCTCGCCTCCATTTACACCTTCCAGCACGACATATACTCGCGCATTGGCGAGAGAGCCTCCTTCCTCGTGCCTCGTAACATTGACGAACTGATAGGGCGGGGAAGCAGGGCGCGATATGACACTCAGCAGCCGCACTACCGCAATGTGCCGATAACCGACCTGCGCCTGAAACGCCTTGTGGAACTCATAGACACTCAACACCGATGCTACTCGCCGGAGGAGGACATGGGGTGATAATTGATAGTTCTTTCTCCACTAGGTTAATAATTGATAGTCAAAATCACAAAACTAAAATAAACAACATGAAAAGGTCCTTTATTATTATCGCAGCAATGATGCTAACAATGATTACCGCCAGCGCAAAAAAAGTGACGGTGACAATAGACGGAACGGTTTATCGCACACAAGAAAAAATCTATCTCATAGTAGATGAAGACACCGCAAACGCCGTGGTAGTGCCCGTGCAGAACGGACAATTCACGGTGACCACTACCGTCGATGCCAATTCAATAATACGACTGCATGAGACCAAGGAATGGCCCGAGAGAGCCGAGTTTGTTATCATACCCGACAGCAAGCACATCATCGCTGACCTAAACTCTTCAACAATAGAAGGATCGCCAATGTCCCAGCGCTTGCGCACGGCATTAAGCGCGATAAAGAGAGAAGACCCTGAGGGATTCCACATCGATGTATTTTCCGATGACCCCGAGGCATGGAGACAGGCACAAGAGGCAGGCGAAAGCATGAGGCGGCAAATGAGGGAAACCCAGCGAACTGTGGCATTTCAACAGATGCGTGGGAACAGCAAAAACATCATCCCTGCATGGATTGCCTACTGCTACTACAGCCTCCTCGAGCCCGAAGTGGAACTAATGCTCAAGGACAAAAAGCAAAAATGGACGAAGCATCCGATACTCATGAAAATACAAGGCAGCGATTGATGTCGAAATGCTTTTTCGCGATTCATGCCTTTTTGCACGTTGCTTGATGTACCTTTTGGCTTGCCACTAGCATACTGGTGAGCATGTGAGAGGTGGCCTCTGACGGTGCAAGAGGTGCCTAATGGGGATGTTAGATGAAAAAAGTGTGAAAAATACGTTTGTTTGAGAAAATAATAGTATCTTTGCAAAATGAATGACTTACACTATTTATTATGTATAAAAAATTACTCATGACAGCGGTTGCCGTGGCGGCATGCCTGCAGCCGAAAGCACAAACACTAGCCCCTGACTACAAGGGAACAAGTAGTAACAATCCTATCAGCGCCTGCGTGTTCTGCGCAGACCCGACGGCCTTGGAATACAACGGACGATTGTATGTCTATGGCAGCAATGACCATCAGCAGTTTATCGCTAATGGCAAGCAGGGTGAAAACACGTATGGCGACATCAAGTCGTTAGTGGTGTTCTCTACCGACGATATGGTGAACTGGACTTTCCATGGCACTATCGATGTGGCTAAAATTTGCTCATCGTGGGTGACAAGCCCATGGTATCAAGGCTTTGGAGTTTCGTGGGCTCCATCGGTGACCTGGCGCACAACAGAAGACGGAACAGACGAGTTCTTCCTATATTTCTGCAACAGCAGCCACGGTGTTGGCGTGCTGAAGGCCAACTCTCCTATTGGTCCTTGGAAATCACCTAACAACAAGCTGTTGGTACATTACGACACGCCGGGCGCAAATCCATCAGGAACAAATGCTAATTTCGACCCAGGCGTAGTAATTGATGAGAACGGCGTGGGCTGGCTCTCTTTCGGTGGCCTTGGTCCCAGCACGATTATGCCCGATGCAGCTCGTATAGTGAAACTGAAACCTTCGATGACTGAATTAGACGGTGCGGCTGTAAAGATACATGCCCCCTATCACTTCGAGGCCAATGAGCTGAACGTGATAAACGGCAAGTACGTTTACACCTATTGCTCTAACTGGGCCGACCGCACAGACGCCGAATGGACCGCCTACAAGGCAGAGCACGGCATTAGCGCGGCAAAGCCGGACAAGTGCACAATGTGCTATATGGTTTCTGACAATCCCACAGACCCGGATTCTTGGGTTTACAAGGGTGTCTACGGACCGCATCCAGGCATGGGAACAAACAACAACCACTCGCATCTGCAGAAGTTCCAGGGAGAATATTATCATATCTATCATGGCGCTCCTTTGATGCTGAAATTGAGAGAGGCAGGTGTTATTGACAATAACTGTGGCATATTCCGCTCAATCTGTGTGAACAAGGCATCGGTGAACGAGAGCTCGCAAAACATTTCTACGGTTACGCCAACCATCGAGGGTGTCACCGCTATAAAGTACCTTGACCCTTACCAATGGCAGGAGGCAGAGACTACGGCAAGCTGCGGTGGCGTGGAGTATGAGGACTTCACCAACGTGAAAAAAGACACGCGCATCAGCAGGCTTGGCAACGATGCATCGTCGAACATGCAGGCTAACATGAAGAGTGGCTCGTGGATTTCGCAACGTAGTGTAGACTTCGGTGCAAATGGTGCTGCCAAGTTTACTATTCGCGCCAAGGGAACCGCCCAAATAGAATTGCGCTTTTCAAGAGCAGGACGCGCGGCGAACACCATAGAGTTCTCATCAACCGAGATGGAGGAACAGACCTTCGAGGTTGACGCCAGCAAGTTCAAGGGCGTGAAAAACAACTTCTTCGTGGCAGTTCGCGAAGCTACCGATTTCTATGTGGATGCTTGGAAGTTTAGCGATGAAAGTTCAACTAGTATCGTCGAGATTGAAAACGGCACACCAGCCAAAGTGCAGCGCTATGACCTCTCGGGACGCCGCCTGTCTGAGGCTCCGCAGCATCGAGGAATCGTTATAGAGCAATACACCGATGAGAACGGCGTTAAGCATAGCCGCAAGATATTGTCGGAATAGCAGAAACCAGAAACCAACAGACGTAAAAAATCCCGTCATCAACTCTTGATGGCGGGATTCTTTTATTTGTCTTGTATATTAGGATTAACGCCTCATAAGGATTTTCCGGGAAGTGCCGTCGGCACTCTTCTCGATGCATAATCCTTGTGGGTTCTCGAGCCTTCGCCCTTGCAGGTCGTAATAGGTCTTGTCTTCCTCATCATAGTCGTATTCTTCTGACGACTTGATGTCCTGAATGGCATTGCTGACGTTGTCGATGATGAAGATGTATGTGTTCAGGCTGCGTGCAGGCTTCGGCAAAGACAGCTTGTTTGTGGGGTTGTCTATGGTGATTGGTGTCTCCTGACAGAGTTGGCTCTGCTCGTTGCCTGTTGAAAGCAAGTGAGTGCCGCTCTTCACGGGGTAGGGCAGATCCAGAGTCAGGTTGGTGGTATTGGCTGTGGTGTCGATACACATCACGATGAGCGAGTCGCCCTTGATGTATGCCGAGAACTCACGGGCAGCCTCTGCGCCAGAAGTCATGTCTTTCGACGTGGCGAGACGTGTTGAGCCTGTGACATGCTTTGAGAAGTGGGACAATACATAGGCGCGTGGCAACAGAGCGTTCTTCACGTTCTCCGGGCCATACTGTTCTTCACCCGTTCCAATGAATGCCCAATGGGCGCGCATATACCAGTAGATGTATCCTGTGCATCCTGCCAACATGCACTCGTTAAGTTCCTCGGCAAAGAGCAGTTGCTCGTGCCAGTTGGGCAGACGGTTGCCGATGTTGTCGGTAGAAGAGTGCTCGGTCATCCACACCTCCTTGCCGTATTGCGTGGGAAGAATGGCAGAGTTCTTCATGTAGTTGAGCGGTGCATGGCCATAGATGTGACCAGCCACGATGTCTATCTGTTCGCGGCATGTGGGGTCTTGCATCAGCGGGTCGGTATAGTTCTGCGTGAAACCAAGGCTCTCGCCGCTGATAAGTTTTACCCCTGAAAAGGTCTCCCTGTCGAGCATGTGTGCGTAGTTTTTGACTAGTCTCACCAAGTCCTCAGGGTCATATAGACATCCAGAATAGTCTACCCACCAGTCAGGCTCGTTCTGAATGGAAACGGCATCAACGTCAACGTCATGGTCCTTCATCCATTGCAGATAGGTGTTCAGCCACGGGAAGAACTTGTCATAGCAGTCTTCGCGAAGTTTGCCCTTCTGGTAACCCTGCTCTTCAGAGTTTCCACCTTGCGCCGTGCCGTTGGTCTTGTATTCTCCTGGAGGTGACCAAGGAGTTCCGAATACTATACCGCCGCGATTCTTAACAATCTTGGCTGAGGGCAGAGAACCATTCCAGTCATAGTCGCCCCAGTTGTCGCCGGTGAAACTTGGAGAAATCTCCATGCGCATGATGTTGAGTCCGATTTTCGACCTGCGACCGTAAAGTTTGCTTGTAGGTTGTGTATCGGTACCAAACGGTTTCATTGCTCCGTCGCAACATGCAGCGCCAAAACCTGTGATTTTTTGGCAAGGCGTGTCGTATACGATCAATTTAACGGTGGGTGGGGCATCATGCTTGCCATCAGCGTAACTGCCAATTGCGGCAGCACTTAATAATAACAAAGTAAAAAATCTGTTCATTGTCTTGAGTGAATTAGTAGTTCGGGTGCAAAGGTACAAAAAGTAGTGGGCATGACAATAGAAATTGTTTCTCTTTTTCTTTACCGTATATCTCATATTCTTTCTTCAATTTTTCCAAACATGCATATTTTTCATCGTTTGTTCTTCATTAAAGCATGCTTAATTCTTTCTTTTCGGGCTGAGATAGAGAGGGTTATAAAAGAAACAGGGGCGAGTCTCGCGACTTGTCCCTGTTGTGATGTTATTACTTAAGTAAATAGGTATGAATTTATAGCTTGCTTATAATGCCGAGGTTGGTTGCGCGGATGAATGACACGATGTTGCGCACCTCATCGCCATCGGGCACCTGCTGCTCTACCTGCATCACAGCATCGAAGACGCTTGTCTGGCCGTGGAAAATGAGACGGTAGGCGTTTGCTATGTGGTTCTGTGTCTTCTGGTCAACACCGTGGTTGGAGAGTACCTGCGAGTTGAGTCCGCTGTATTTCACGGGGTTGCCGTTGGCCACGATGTATGGCGGCACGTCTTTGCTGATGCGGCATCCGCTGCTTATCATGGCTGCTATGCCTACGCGCACGCCTGGGTTGACGATGACGTTGGATGAGAGTATAACGCTGTTATGGAACTCGGTGTCGCCGGCTATCTTGGTACCGTAACCAAAGACGCATCCGTCACCTATAGTGCAGTCGTGCGAAATATGCACTCCTTCCATGATGAAGTTGCGGTTTCCAACGCGAGTGATGCCCTCCTTGAAAGTGGCACGGTTGATGACGACGTTCTCGCGTATGATGTTGTTCTCTCCTATTTCAACGCGTGTCATGTCGCCCTTGTAGTTGAAGTCTTGCGGTATGGCTCCGATTACTGTTCCTTGATGTATCTTGTTGCCCTTTCCAAGTGTGGAGCCTCTCATAATGCTCACGAAGGGGTAGATGACACAGTCGTCTCCAATGACGACATCGTCTTCGATATATGCGAAGGGGTAGATGGTTACTCCGCTACCTATTTTCGCGTTGGGGCTGATTACTGCTTTTTCGCTGATCATAATTTAATTATGAGTTTTTATTTACGAATTTTAATTTATTCTCGCCTCGATGAGCTTCTGTTCTCTTACTTTGCACCTCCTCCGAGTGCTTGGTAGAGACTCACCACTGCCTGCATCTTGTTGAAATCATCGGTTACCTGTGATATCTCAGCGTTGAGGAGTGAGTTCTGTGCCTGTATCACCTCGAGGTATGTGCTTGATGACTGGGATACGAGCATCTTGGTGTGCTCAACGTTGAGTTTAAGCACTTCCACTTGATGGGCGTCAAGTTCGCTCTTGGCTTTGTTGGCATTGTATTTCACGAGTGCGTTGCTTACCTCGCTGCCAGCCTGTAATATGGCGTTTTGCCATGTGTTGTATGCCTGCTGGTATTTCATCTCGGCAACGCGTAGGCCGGCGGTCAGCTGTCCGTTCATGAAGATAGGCTGCACCAGTGATGCCACTGCCGATGCCAGTATCTTTCCGGGGTTGACTATCATGCCGTGATTGTTGGTATAGGCACCGTTTGCGCTGATGGTGATGCTTGGATAGAAGCGCGAGCGTGCGGTGTTTATGTCGTAGAAGCACTGCGCGAGGTTCATCTCGGCATAGTGTATGTCAGCGCGGTTGGCGAGCAGTTGCATTTCCACTCCTGTGGAGAACTCTGATGGTAGCTCTTGGTCTTTGAAGTTTCCTCGTGCTATGCCTTGTGCCGGTTGTCCGATGAGTATCGAGAGTGCGTTCTCCGTCTCGCATATCTGGCGCTTCATGTCTTCTGCCTGTGCCAGTACGTTATAGTAGGCTGCCTCTGCACTCTGCACGCTGGTGGAACGGTAGCGTCCCAACTCCATCTGCAGTTTCATCATGTCCCAGGTGTCCTTTGTTAGTGCCGCCATGTCATCGATAATCTCCTGTTGACGGTCGAGCATGAGCAGCGTGTAATAAAGGTTCGCGATGTTGCACACCAGTTGTGTTTTCACCACCACCTGATAGTCTTTCGTGGCGAGGAGCGCCATCTGTGTTGAGCGTTTTTGGTTGAGCAGGTTGCCGAAGAGGTCGATGCTCCACGAGGCGTTGATAGGCAGTGAGTAGGTCTGAGTTGCCTTGCCAAAGTCCCACGAGGATATGCTAGCCTGTGGTGTGAAGGTGAATTGCGGCACAAAGGCCAGTTTAGCCACCTTTAGTTGCTCCTCTACCATCTTGACGTTGAGGGCAGCGTTGAGCATGTTGACGTTATGGTCGATTCCTTGCTGTATGAGCGCTTGCAGCAGAGGGTCGGTGAATACCTGCCGCCATGGCAGGTTGCCGAACGAGGTAGTGTCATTCACTAACAGCGAGTCGGCACCGTCAGTCCACTGGCGTATCACTCCATCGGTGTTCACGTCAGGTCGCTCGTATTTGCTGTAGAGTCCGCAACTGCTCATCAGCAGGGCAGTAGCAAACATCATGATTATTGTGTTCTTTTTCATTGTCATTATTGGGTGTTGGATGCTGGGTGTTGGGTGATGGTGGCGGAATTGTTAGCCAACACTCATCACCTTACACCCATCACCTATTTTATTTTACATAGTCTTTATTCTGAATGTCGAGCGGACGGCTGTATTGCAGCAGTTCGGTGTCAACCTTTGCATTGTCATCGTCAAACTGCATAGGCTTGAACTTCTCCTGCAATGACTGGAAGATGACAAACAATGTAGGCACCACAATGATTTGTAGTATGGTACCGATAAGCATACCGCCCACGGCAGCTGCTCCCAGTGTCTGGTTACCATTCTTGCCCACACCTGAAGCGAACATCATAGGCAACAGACCGACTACCATAGCCAGAGAGGTCATCAATATAGGACGCAGACGGGCTGCGGCACCCAGCACTGCCGACCATGTTATTGCCATACCTGTCTGACGGCGCTCAAGGGCGAACTGTACAATAAGGATGGCATTCTTTGCCAAAAGACCTATCAGCATGATGAGTGAAATCTGCATGTATATGTCGTTGGAGTGTCCAAACACCATTGTGAACAGGAAGCAGCCTGCCAGTCCGAACGGAACTGAAAGCAATACGGCAAGCGGCAGCAGGTATGACTCATACTGTGCAGAGAGGATAAGGTAGATGAATACGAAGCACAACAGGAAGATGATGGCTGTCGTGTTGCTTGCCTTTGCCTCCTCACGTGTCAATCCCTGATAGTCGAATGTGTAGCCAGCGGGCAGCACTTCGGCGCCAACTTCCTGGCAAGCCTTCAAGGCTTCACCGGTAGAGTAGCCGTCTGCCACCGTTGCTGTCACGTTGATAGCCGTGAACAGGTTGAAACGGTTGATGTTCGTAGGACCATATACACGTTCCAGACTACAGTATTCTTGCACTGGTGACATGCCGTTAGGGGTGCGCACGTAGATGTTGTTGAGCGACTCGGGTGACATGCGTGACTCTGGAGTACCTTGAATCATCACACGGTACAACTTTCCATAGCTGTTGAAGTTAGATGCGTAAAGACCACCATAGTAACCCTGCAGCGTTGAGAGCACGGTTGTTGGCGATATGCCTGCCTGCTTACACTTGGCAACATTGATGTTTACCATATACTGCGGGTAGTTCGGGTTATATGATGTCATTGCCATCTGGAACTCAGGACGTTTGTTCAGCGCCTCCAGATATTCCTTAACAATGCCGAAGAATTTGTTCAGGTCACCACCGGTACGGTCCTGCATAACAAGTGACACGCCTGAGCTTGCAGAGAAACCAGGAATCATAGGCGGTGCGAATGCAAGTATCTGAGCGTCTTTAATATGCGCAGTCTTCAAGAAAATCTGTGCTATGACACCTGTCGATTCATACGGGTTGAGGAAGAAACGATAGATGCCATCGCCTTGCCATAGTCCGCTGAGCTTCCACCAGAATCCTTTTTGGCGCTCGGAGAACGGTTTCAGCTTAATGATAAATGTGGCTTGGTCTGAACCTGCACCAGCAATGAAGTTGTAGCCTTGTATCTGCTCACGGTTCATGATGGCGGGGTCAGCAGCCAGAATGGAGTCGACATAGGCCACCACTTCCTTGGTGCGTGCCTCTGATGTGGCAGGTGGCATGGAGATGGTACAGAAAAGTGTACCTGTATCCTCGTCAGGCACCAGTCCTGTCTTGGTTGTATAGAAGGTGAAAGCCAGCACAACGATACCTACTACTACGGCACCGATGATTAACAAAGGCTTGCGTACCAGTTTCTCCAACAGTCTCTTGTATTTGCCGATGGTGGTCTCAAATGCGGTGTTGAATGACTTGTGGAACTTGTCCACGCGTGACATCTTCCTCTCCTTGCCGTCTTTGTCGTGTGGCTTTAGGAAGATAGCACACAGCGCAGGTGACAGAGTCAAGGCGTTCAATGCCGAGATAATGATTGATACGGCCATTGTTACACCGAACTCACGATAGAACGTACCGCTGGTACCGCCTATAAATGATACAGGCACGAACACGGCTGCCATCACCAGTGTAATGGAGATGATGGCTCCAGAGATCTCGTTCATGGCATCGATACTGGCTGTCAGCGATGACTTATAACCTAAGTCGAGTTTCGCATGCACCGCCTCAACAACCACGATGGCATCATCGACCACGATGGCAATAGCCAAGAGCAAGGCCGAGAGCACCAGAAGGTTGATGGAGAAGCCCATTAGGTTGAGGAAGAAGAATGTACCGATGAGTGACACAGGTACGGCGATCAACGGAATCAGCGTTGAGCGCATGTCCTGTAGGAAGATATAAACCACGATGAACACCAATGCGAGTGTCATGAACAGCGTGAACACCACCTCCTCGATAGAGGCGTAGAGGAACTCTGTAACGTCATAGTTTATCTTTACTTTCATGCCCGGTGGCATCAGTTTCTGTTGCTCCTCCAGCTCGGCCTTTACCTGCTTGGCAATCTCGTTGGCGTTAGAACCAGCAACCTGCTGCACCATAGTCATGATAGACGGCATACCATTATTATGCATCGACACGTCATAACCCTCGCCGCCAAGTTCAATATTGGCAACATCCTTCAGTTTCAGTGTCTGGCCGTTGACATCACTCCTAATAATGATATTGCCAAACTCCTCGACACTCCTGAAACGTCCGGTATAGCGCATGGCGTATTCATAGGACACCGGTGACTGCTGTCCGAATTTACCCGGTGCGGCCTCGATGTTCTGTTCTGCCAGCATTGCTGCAATGTCACTTGGCATCAGGTTGTGCTCTTTCAGCACCTCAGGTTTCAGCCATATACGCATGGCATAGGTCTTTGAACTGAAGCTTGAAGCGTCACCCACACCTTGGATACGCTTCATTGCAGGCACAAGGTTGATGGCGTTATAGTTAGTAAGGAACTTGTCGTCATAACGGCCATCGGAGGTCAGTGAGTACATTATCACCTGTGATGACTGACGTTTTACGACGCGCACACCAATCTGGTTTACTTCTGCAGGCAGCAGTGCAGCAGCCTGACTGACACGGTTCTGTACGTTTACCGCACACATGTCAGGGTTCATGCCTTGTTTGAACATCACCTGAATCATGGCGGAGCCAGACGATGCAGTGGAGGTGATATAGTCCATGCCCTCCACACCGTTGATGCTCTCTTCCAGAGGTGTGATGACTGCATTCTTCACCGTCTCGGCGTCAGCACCAGGGTAGCTGGTGATGACCACAATGTTTGGCGGTGCTATATTGGGGTATTGCTCTATAGGTAGCGACACCAGTCCGATGGCACCTAACAGAACGATGACTATTGAGATCACCGTCGATAGTACCGGACGTTTAATAAAGTGTGTAAAAGTCATGTTATTAACAATTTGACGATTTACAATATACGATTTACTTCTTCATCCCATTCACGATGTCGCCAGCCGTCATCGCCTTTGCCTGTTCGCTAATTTTCTGTTTGTAGCGTTCTTGGGTTATTGGGATAATCTCCATACCGTCACTCAACTTCGTTACACCGTTTGTAACATACTTGTCACCAATGTTCAAGCCACTAGTAACGATGAAGTTCTTGCCGTCGTTCTGTGGGTCAACGGTGATTTCGGTGTACTTAACTTTGTTGTCTTTTCCTACGAGATATACGAATATCTTGTCCTGAACCTCTACTGTCACGCTCTGCGGGATTATAATCGCACTGCTCTCAGAGCGTGGGATAATGATAGAACCTGAACTTCCCGATTTCAGCAAACGCTGTGGGTTGGGGAAACGTGCTATCATCTGGATGCTACCCGTGGCGGGATCAACCACACCACTAGCCTTTGCTAGACGACCTGTCTCTACATATGTGCTGCCATCGGCAAGTTGAAGTCTAAGGTCTGGGTAACTTTCTATTGCTGCCTGTATGCTGCCTGCGTTCTTCGTCATGTTAAGAACGTCTCTCTCGGTCATTGAGAAATACGCCTCGATGGTGCTGATGTTAGATACCGTTGTCAGTGCAGGCGTGCTTGAGGCACTTACCATTGCGCCTTCCTTGTATGGCAGATTGCCTATCACTCCGGAAGTAGGACTTTTCACGTAGCAGAAACTCAGTGTCTCCCTTGCAGATGCAAGGGAAGCGCGTGCCTGTGCAAGTTGTGCCAATGCACTTTCATAGCTGTTCTTAGAACTTTGCAGTTCGAAATCTCCAATCACCTTGTTCTCATGGAGTTTCTGGCTGTTCTCGTATGCAAGCTTCTGCGTGTTGCATTGTGCTGTGGCTGTGTTTACTGCAGCCTGGGCCTGACGTACGGCAGCCTGATAAGTGGCATTGTCGATAACGAAGAGCAGTTGTCCAGCGCCAACGGTCTGACCTTCCTTTACATACACTTTCGTGATGAAGCCTGCCACTTTAGGACGTATCTCCACATCCTGGATTCCTTTCAGTGAGGCAGGATAGGATGTCTGCATCGTAGTACTTTGGTTTGTCACGGTCTCGACGGGATATTCGTTGTCGCCGAAGTTCATGCCGCCATTATTTCCGCCACACGAAGCGAGCATGGCGGTAACAGCAGCGAACAGTAAGAATTTCTTTTTCTTCATACCTATTTTATTTATTTTGTCTGTTTTGTTGTTCTTTTCTATTAAACCTCTCAATGAAAACTTATGCAGGAAAATTAGTTTTCAAAGTGCAAAGTTATGAAATTTATCATTACGTTCAATGGTTGCACGCGAATTATTAAATAGAATTAACAATGTTGAGCCCCATGCTCTTTGCCTTTTCTACAAGCAGTTGCATGAGTGGTTCCCGTTCGTTTGCCACACGGTTGTCGAGCACCGCTTCCTTGAGGCATTTCTTCAGTTCACCCACTTCGCGCGATGGCTGAAGTCCGAACATATGCATTATCTCGTTGCCGTCGATTACCGGCTGGAGCAGCCGTTTATAGTCTTTCTCTTTCAGTTCCACGAGCTTCTCGCGCACCATGCGGAAATTATCGCGGAAACGGGCCTTTCGCACCTCGTTCTTAGATGTGATGTCTGCTTCGCACAGTGTCATTAGGTCGTCGATGTCGTCGCCAGCATCGTTTAACAGTCGTCGCACGGCACTGTCAGTCACCTCCTCGTCGGCGATAACGATGGGGCGCATGTGAAGGTCGACAAGTTTCTGCACGTATTTCATCTTGGCATCGAGAGGCAGTTTCAGTCGTCTGAATATCTGCGGCACCATCTTCGCTCCAATGAAATTATGGTTGTGAAAAGTCCATCCCGTTGCATTATCCCATCGTTTCGACTTGGGTTTCCCGATGTCGTGCAGAAGTGCCGCCCAACGCAGCCAAAGCGAGTCTTCTGGAGCTGCCTGTGCCACGTTGTCGAGCACCTCCAGAGTGTGGTAGAAGTTGTTCTTGTGAGCCCGTCCGTTGCGTGTCTCCACGGCGTCAAGCAGGCACAGTTCGGGCAGAATCTCCTGCAGAAGCCCTGAGCGGTAGAGGTCATAGATGCCGCGGCTGGGTTTGTCGGTCATCATTATTTTGTTCAGTTCGTCCTGTATTCGCTCGTTGCTGATAATCTTCAGTCGGTGAGCATTCCTCAACAGGGCGTCGAAGGTCTCGTCTTCGATGTTGAATTTCAACTGTGCCGCGAATCTCACGCATCGAAGCATGCGCAGAGGGTCGTCGGAAAAGGTGATATCGGGGTCAAGCGGAGTGCGTATGATGCCGTCCTCCATGTCATAGATGCCGTCAAAAGGGTCTACGAGTTCTCCGAAGCGATTGCTGTTGAGGCATATAGCAAGCGCATTGATGGTGAAGTCGCGGCGGTTTTGGTCATCCTCTAGAGTTCCGTCTTCTACAATAGGCTTTCGCGAGTCGCGGTTGTAACTCTCTTTGCGGGCTCCCACGAATTCAACCTCCAGTGGGTGCTGGGTGTTGGGTGACGGGTGTTGGCGATCACTATTATTGTCCACCATGCTATTATCAATTGCCAAGCCTCCATCACCAAACGCCCGACTTCCGTCACCCATCACCTTCACTTGTGCCGTCCCAAAGTTGCGGAACACAGAGAGGTGGGCGCGCCTGCCAAGACGTTTCTTCAGTTCGGTGGCGACGGCAATGCCACTTCCCACAACCACCACGTCGATGTCGTTAGATGGGCGCTCGAGGAATATGTCGCGAACGTAGCCGCCCACAACGTAACATTCCACTCCGAGCAAGTCGGCTACCTCTGAAATCCTATGAAATATGTCTTTATCGAGTATATTCGCCAATTCGGCGTCGCTATACATTCTCATAAATTGCTCAATTTGCATGCAAAGATACGGCAAAAAAGGCGGAATACAAAAAGAAAGGAACCTTTTTTGGACACAAAGACATAAGTTTTCGGACATAAAGATGCACATTTCAGATTTATTGTATAACTTTGCAACGTTATAACGCAGATAGAACGACAGAAAGAATTATGAAAAAAACAATTATATTGATGATGCTGGCTGCAGTTGCACTGGTATCGTGCAAGCAGACGGATGCTCAAGAGAAGGCAATGGGGTTGTTGAAACAAGCACAACAGCAGTATGAGGAAGGACAGTTTGACGCTGCTCTTGCCAGCATCGACTCTTTGCGACGTGTCTATCCTAATGCCATCGAGGTGCGTCAGCGTGCTCTAACACTCTATCAGGATGTATGCCTGAAGCAGGCACAGCAGAACGTGGAACGTATGGATGCCGAGCTGCAGGAGTTGAAAACGGATTATAACACGCAGAAGAAGATGGCCGAACTGCATCATTCTGAGGGCACAGCAACGGAGGAAGAACTGATGCGTGTGAACATGCTGAGGCTGAAACGTGACTCTCTGCAGACGCGTTTCGACACCGAGTGTGCCAAGGTGAAACTGATAAGGCAGAAACAGAAAGAAGGGTGATGACGCCCGATTATTGCGATAGCAATAGGGCTAATTGTGTTTTTTAACGTGATTCTCTTCGCTATATCGGAAAAATACATTAATTTTGCACCCAAATTTTAAAAGTATAATGTGTAACAAGGCAAGCAACACAGAGCAACAGTTCAGAGCGGTAATGAAAGAATGCCGCGAACTGTTCTCGAAAAAACTTCACGACTACGGTGCTTCATGGCGTATCCTGCGCCCGTCATCGCTTACCGACCAGCTGTTCATCAAGGCAAAGCGCATACGCTCGCTCGAGATAAAGAAAGAGTCGCTGGTGGGCGAGGGCATACGGCCAGAGTTCATCGCCCTGATAAACTATGGAATCGTGGGGCTCATACAGTTGGAGCGTGGTTACGTTGACTCTGTTGACTTGTCGCCCGAGGACGCGATGGCGCTCTACGATGCCCATGCCGACGAGGCGTTGCAACTGATGCTTCGCAAGAATCACGACTACGACGAGGCGTGGCGCTCGATGCGCGTTAGCAGTTACACAGACTTTATACTTACCAAATTGCAGCGCATAAAGGAGATTGAAGACCTTGCTGGCAACACTCTCGTGAGCGAGGGCATCGATGCCAACTATATGGACATCATCAACTATGCTGCATTCGGTGTGATTAAGTTGAGCGAATGGTGAAACTGCTCGTGAATATCTGCCGGTTGGTTGTTGCCGTGACGTTTATCTTTTCAGGATTTGTCAAGGCAATTGACCCGCTAGGCACACAATATAAGATTGAAGACTATGCCGAGGCTGCGGGATTACTGAGCCTGACTTACCCATGGGCAACGCTGGGACTCTCGGTGGCTCTTTCAGCATTGGAGTTCTGCTTGGGTGTTTTCCTGCTGTTTGCCATCCATCGCCGCATGGTGTCACGTATAACGGTGGTGTTCATGGCGGTGATGACGCTTGTGACACTCTGGATCTGGATTGGCGACCCCGTGAAAGATTGCGGATGCTTCGGCGATGCGGTACATCTGAGCAACGGTCAGACATTGCTGAAGAACATAGTGTTGCTGGCATGTGCGGTGGTGCTCGTTTGGCGTCCGCGTGACATGGTGAGGTTCATCAGCCGGACAAACCAGTGGATAGTGATAAACTACACCGTGCTGTTCATAGTGCTGGTAAGCATATACTGCCTCTACCACCTGCCGCTGTTCGACTTCCGTCCGTATCATGTGGGTGCCGACATCAAGAAAGGCATGGAGATGCCCGAGGGAGTGAAGGGACCGGAGTTCGAGACAACGTTCATTATGGAGAAGGACGGCGTGAGGAAAGAGTTCTCTTTGGAGAATTATCCCGATTCCACATGGACGTTCATCGACAGCAAGACGGTGCAGACAAGCGAGGGATATGTTCCACCTATCCACGACTTCTCGATAACCACACAGGGCGAAGGGGAGGACATCACCGAGGAGGTGCTTGCAGACAAAGGGTACACCTTCCTGCTTGTGGCACCGCAACTGGAGAAAGCCGACGACTCAAACTTCGGCGATATAGATAGGATTCACGAATATGCAGCTGATGGCGGCATGCGATTCATAGGACTCACGGCGAGCAGCGACGATGCCATCAGCCGATGGCGCGAGATGACAGGAGCAGAGTATGATTTCTGCATCACCGACGGCACGACGCTGAAGACAATCATCAGAAGCAACCCAGGACTTGTGCTGCTAAAGGAAGGTAGAGTGGTGGGGAAGTGGAGTCACAACGACCTCCCAGACCCTCAGTCGGAGGAGTTCAAAAGTCTTCTCGCTGACGGTTCTGCCGAAGGCACGGTGCAGACGGCAAAGAAACTGCTCAAGGTAACGCTTTGGTTCTTCATACCGCTGTTGTTGCTCACGCTTGCCGACCGCCTGTGGGCGTGGACCCGCTGGGTGAGGAAAAAGGAAAAGTCAAATAAGTTATATAAACTCTTAAACAAAAAGAAGACAATGAGAAAGAAAATTGTAGCAGGTAACTGGAAAATGAACCTCAACCTGCAGGAAGGTGTGGCTCTGGCAAAAGAGCTTAACGATGCACTCACAGCAGAGAAGCCAAATTGCGGTGTCATCATCTGCACTCCTTTCATTCACCTTGCCTCTGTGGCACATGTAATTAATCAGGACGTTCTGGCACTTGGTGCTGAGAACTGCGCTGACAAGGAGAAGGGTGCTTACACAGGTGAGGTAAGCGCAGAAATGGTAAAGAGCACTGGTGCCCAGTATGTAATACTCGGCCACTCGGAGCGTCGCGGATACTATAACGAGACACCTGAGATTCTCAAGGAGAAGGTGCTGCTCGCACTGAAGAACGACCTGAAGGTTATCTTCTGCATCGGCGAAAGCCTTGAGGAGCGCGAGGCAAACAAGCAGAACGAGGTGGTAAAGGCAGAACTCGAGGGTTCAGTGTTCAACCTCTCTGAGGAAGACTTCCGCAAGATTGTCATCGCTTACGAGCCAATCTGGGCTATCGGAACAGGCAAGACTGCTACTTCTGACCAGGCAGAGGAGATTCACGCATACATCCGTTCTATCATCGCTGAGAAGTACGGACAGGGCGTGGCAGACGACACAACCATCCTCTACGGCGGCTCTTGCAAGGCAAGCAATGCTCCTGAACTGTTCGCTAAGCCCGACATCGACGGCGGACTCATCGGTGGCGCTTCACTGAAGGCTGCTGACTTCAAGGGCATCATCGACGCTTGGAAATAAATTCCTTGGGTGTTAGGTGTTGGGTGTTGGTGAAATTCCACCACCCATCACCTATAACCCATCACCTATAACCCAACAATCCCACCACCTATCAGCTAAATATGAAACATCTTTTACTGACATTGTTTTTGGCAATAGCAGGAATTGAGGTTGCTGAAGCACAGAATTTCATACAGCACTTGCAGCAAAAGCAGCAAGGGCAAGGGGTTGTCACCGTTAACGAGAATGCGGGGATTGACAGCCTGGTGAACAACATTCAGCCCGCAGCACCAGTGAAGAAACCTGACACTGCTGCCAAGAAGGACAACGAAAAGAAAGACGACAAGGCGAAGAGCGACTCCACAAAGACGGAGCCGACAACAAAACCCGACTCTACCAAGACCGAAGGCGAGAGAGTGAGAGTGGAACATCATAAGCCTGAGGTCGATGAGAACGCTCCCGTGGACACCAGGAAGAAGGTGATGAAGCGTGGACGACATGTCAACGGTTTCAGAATACAGGTGTACAGAGGTGGTGGCACGCGCGATGCAAAGCAGAAGGCTCAGTCGGTTGGAAACCAGCTGAAGAACAAGTTCCCCGGACAACCCGTATACACACATTTCTATTCGCCCAACTGGACCGTCCGCATGGGTAACTTCAAGACTCAGGAAGAGGCGGTGAAGATGTTGAAGCAGGTGAAGAAAGCTGGGTTCGGCTCGGCGACACTGGTGAGAGGACCAATAACAGTATCACAATAAGACATGAATCCAGAAACAGAATACCGCGAGGGACTTGAGGAACTCGCAGAGCACTACAAGCGAGTGCTTGAACTCATCGGCGAAGACACCGAGAGAGATGGATTGCTGAAGACACCGATGCGTGTGGCCAAGGCAATGCAGATATTGACTCGAGGATACGCTCAGGATGCGCACAAGGTGCTCACCGACGCGCTCTTCGAGGAGAAATACAACCAGATGGTGATAGTGAAGGACATCGACTTCTTCTCTATGTGCGAGCATCACATGCTGCCGTTCTACGGCAAGGTGCATGTGGCTTACATACCTAACGGATACATCACGGGTCTCTCAAAGATAGCACGGGTGGTTGACATCTACAGCCATCGACTTCAGGTACAGGAGCGTCTGACACAGCAGATAAAGGACTGCATCCAGAACACCCTCCATCCACTCGGAGTGATGGTAGTGGTAGAGGCAAAACACATGTGCATGCAGATGCGCGGGGTGGAGAAGCAGACAGCCATCACCACCACGAGCGACTTCAGTGGGGCATTCAACCAGGCTAAGACGCGTGAGGAGTTCATGAACCTCCTTCACAGTGAGGGTAAGCATATTTAATACATTACGGTTAAATAATGTAAAATGTCTGCGCTGCCAATGCAACATATAGCAAGGCAGCGCATTTATATAAAGTAAAAGTTAACTTAAAACATAAACGAAATGAAAAGTATAAAGTATTTTGCGATGTTCCTTCTTACGGGACTGTTCTCATTGTCCATGGCATCATGCCTTTACGATGATGATGACGACTCACAGAAAAAAATCAGTCCTGCCTATTATACTCAAATCAGTGGCAGTTACATGGGGTCAGTGCAGTATTACGTTGACGACCTGACAACTCCAAAAAAAGTGGAGGGAATCGCCACTGTTATCACCGCCGATTCCACTATCAAGGTGACGGGACTGCCCGCAGAGGCATTCGTTAAGAATATCAGCAATGATGATATTAGGAACGCCCTTTTAGCCCAGCCGACCCCGGAACTTACATCCCGTTTCCTCATTTACAATGCATATGACGAAGGTCTTGACTTCATGACTTACCCTTTGACGGTAGAGTTCAAGAATGTAATGGTCGGAGAGTCTTCCCACGACTATCAGATACGTCTTCTCTATCCGTCTCTGACAAGTGGTTATGCTAATGCTAAATGTTCTGTAGTTGGTTTCTATATGTACCCGGCAGCCCTTTACGAGGGAGACACTATGATAGAGCAGTTTGTGACAAACACAGGCGAGGTTGGAAAGGAAGATATCATGTATATAGAAGGAATACGATAAATCAAATAATCCTCTTCCCCGAAAGGGAGGAGGATTATTTTTTTGCATGCCATACCTCTGAGTAGAGTTTATGGCATTTAACTCTTAATCAGTCTGAAGGACACCACGTCACGGCTCTTTACTGTCAGTTTGCGGTCCACCTTGTTCTTCTTCGATGTCTTGCCCTCTGTCTTGTGTGTCCAGAGGTTATATACCTTATATATAATATTGTCGAACGAAGTGCTCTTTCCGCTGACATCGGTGTCGGTGAAATTGAAGTCTTGCCAGTTGAGTTCCACCGTCACGTCGCTCCTTGTGGGGTTGAGTATGGTGAATGCCCAGTCGCCGTTCTTCAGAGGTTTGAACCAGAACGACAGCCCGTCGAGGTCGCAGTAGTGCAGGCCTTGAACGCCCAGCGGGTCTTGGTCGATGGCAATCATCTCCTTGTTGAGTATGATGCGGCGTGTGGCATCGCTCATGTTGCGCAGGTCGTTGCCTAGAATCAGCGGACTTGCCATCATGCACCACATAGTGAAGTGAGCGCGGTCCTCGTTCTCTGTCATTCCGTTGCCCACCTCCAGCATGTCGGGGTCGTTCCAGTGGCCTGGTCCTGCATACTGACGCAGAGAGTCGTTGAAGTTGATGCATTGCATCACGCCGAACTGTGTGTAGCCGGGGAATACGCGCAGAGAGTCGAAGTCGCACCAGATGTCTGGCGTGGTGCGCCATGAGTGACCCACGTCGCGAGCCCATTTCCACGGGTGACTGTTGCCCCATTCGCACATGCTCAGCAGTATCGGACGACCAGCGGCATGCAGGGCATCGCTGATTAGCGTGTAGGCTCCCTTGGGGTTGATGTTGGGAGTGTTGCACCAGTCGTATTTCAGGTAGTCAATGCCCCAGCGCGCATACTGGATGGCATCCTGATACTCGTGTCCCAATGAGCCAGGGTAGCCGCCACATGTCTCGGTGCCTGCATCGCTGTAGATACCCATCTTCAGTCCCTTGCTATGCACATAGTCGGCAAGAGCCTTCATCCCGCTTGGGAATTTCTTCGCGTCCACTTGTATGAAACCGTCGGCATCGCGTTTGCCGTGCCAGCAGTCGTCGATGTTCAGATAGGTGTAACCTGCCTCTAGCAGACCTTCCTCCACCATTGCGTCGGCAATGCCCTTAATCACTTCCTCCGAGATGTTGCCCTGAAACTTGTTCCAGGAGTTCCATCCCATCTGTGGCGTCTCCGCCAGATTCTCCCATTTCTGTGCCGTTGCCTGTACTGCCGCTGTTGCGAGCATGATGCAAAGCAAGGCTGTTCTTGTCAGTTTTCTCATGTTTTTTTTATGGTTATAATTTAAGTTTCTGAAAATCATCCAACTCCCATGAATGTATTGTCCTTTATCTCCGTGGCGTAGCCACATATCTTCTTATAACTCCTTCTATCGACAATACGAATGCCTTATCTCACCACAAATTTCTGTCCGTTAAGGATGTAGATGCCGCGTCGTGAAGGCATGTCGGGATAGGTTGTGACGGGCCTTCCCAGCATGTCGTACACCCTGTTGTCGCCATTATCCGCGCTTTCCGTTAATGGTGTTGCGATGCCTGATGTGAAGTCAGGCAGTTCGTCGCGTGTTAATATGAAGTCGCATGCCAGCGCATCCTGCCAGAAAGCGATGTTGCAATTCTGGTGCTCGGTGCTGTTGAAGTTCGGCGACGAAGGGTTGTTCGTTCGGTTGTAGTCGTACCACGGCATGAAATAACTCCAGTAGAGCCCTGCCGCCCATTGCTCCGAAATCTTCGGTATGTTGCCGCACTCGGTCACGGCGAGCAGCTTGTCAGGATAGTTCGACTTCATCATTTGGTATAGGCTCTTCATGCTGTTAATGTCATGATTGTAGAAGTCATAACCCACGATGTCAACATATTCATCGCCCGGGTACCATTGCTTCGAGTCGCCCGTGGTGAACACCCATATCAGGTTGGTAAGCCCGTGATGGTTCACCATGCGGTCGTACATCACCTTCCACAGTTGCACAAACGCCGCCGGACCGTCTGCGCCCCACCAGAACCACGCCCTGTGCCAGTTGACGTTAGGGTATTGTTCCGACCAGTTGCCCTGCGCCTCGTGCAACGGACGCCAGAGTATGGGGATGTGCTGCTGTGCCAGTGGTTTCATCCATTCCGCCACCTGGTCGATGTCGCTAATCATCTTCTGATAACCCTCTGACGTGGGATAGAAGATGTCCGACGGACTGAAACTCGTCTGCGTCGCCTCGGTGCCACAGTTGAAACTCCAGTCGGTGCCGTTGTTGGCCTTCATGTTCCAGTGCCACATGGCAGCCACTATGCCTCCGGCGTCGCTCCATCCCAATGCTATAGCGGGGTTGCCGTAGTCAATCCATCCTCCCGTCGAAGAGAACGGCGCGTGTATGTAGTCGAAGCAGTTCAGAGCTGGATACTTCCCTGTGTGCTTGTACACCCAGTCTGCCTCGTTGGTGTTGTAGTTCACGTTTGCCATTGCGCCCGACAGCATCTTCACGCCTACGTTCTGCTCCATGTATGTCAGCAACGCCACCGCCTCATGCGAGCGTTGTTCCCATTTCGCTGATGCCTCGTTTGCAAATACGATTAGCAAGATTACAATTGTCAGTATTATTCTTTTCATTTTTAGATATGTTATTAGTTCTCGTCAAAGAGGTGTCCGTTCGTTACCCTCTTTCCCTTTAATGCAGTTAGTTCTCGTTTCCGCCTTTCCCCATTCCGCTTGCAAAGATACAGCAAGAAACGCAATAATGCAAATATAATACAACGTTTTTTACCGTGTATAACCATCTTTCGCCATACGAAACATGGCGTTTCATGACGTGAAAGGGCACAAGTGAGCAGGTTATTCCTTACTTTTTGAGCGACGAATAGTCGTTTGCGCGTTCTGCATTTTTCTATGTCATAGCGAAACGGTCACATGGTCACGGTCACATGGTCACAGTTGTGACCGTGTGACCGCTGTGAGGGACGAGAGACTGCTGTGTTGTATGTAATACATTGATATACAATCATTTACAAGACGTGGTGAGATTGCGCTACTGACTATCTGGTCACACTCACGGTCACACAGTTACGGTCACATGGTCACAGCTGTGACCATGTGACCGCAGAGCGTAAGAATAACATAAAAGAATATGTAACATATTGATATACAGACATTTATAACGATATATAGATAATGTTGCTGCGAAAAAATGGTCACACGGTCACAGCTGTGACCATGTGACCGCTGGGAGAGGGAAATAGACGTGTAATTGTATAACATGTTGATATACAGATATTTACAAGAAAAACTTGTAAAATTTCATTGGGATGTATTGGTCACACGGTCACAGCTGTGACCATGTGACCGCAGAGAAAAGAACATGTATATAACTGTATAATATATTGATATACAATTACTTATATATAATTTAATATTGTGCTACGGACTGAATGGTCACATGGTCACAGCTGTGACCGTGACCGTTTTTGCTTTGATTTTTTCACGAGCGAATAAGATTTTCAGCGTTCTTTTTATTACTTTTGCAAAACGATAACATGAAAAGCAAACGATATGACAACAGAAGAAATCAAGAGAATGGTTGATGATGGGCGGGCAGAGCAACTCACAGCACAGTTGTGCCGTCACTGGGAGGTGGCCGCTGAAAGATTGGGCGGGCTGGCACAGGAGTTGTCCGCTGGTATGGACACCTGTGTTGAGGCCGAAATCTATGCTGCTATGATGCGGATGCAGGGTAGTGTGACGGCGCTAATAGAACTGAACAAGATGCCTACAGCCTACCTGTTTTCAGAGTATCTCGACCGTATTGGCAGAACCGTGTCAGACACCAGCATCCGCCAGTCGGTGATGGCGCTGACAGAACGGATGATGGGCGAGAAGCAGAGCAAGCAGAAAGGCTCTTTTTTCGACATTATAATAAAGGCGCTGGCACAACACGCTGTCCTGCCGGCAGAAAAGCAAGAGGATATTCTCCAGAAGGCATCACCCATGCAGCACGTCTTGTCCGTCTGTGCCCAGCACCTGAAACCGGAGGACCTGATGATGGTGATGTCTGTCATTCAGAACATGAATAGCGCCAGCGACAACCAGGAAGATGCCGTCAGGCAAATCACGGATATGCGGCAGGCGATGGACGAGCTCAACAATAAGATGAGCGAGAGTCTGCAGATGATGCTGATATGGCTTGTCGTTCTCACACTTTTGCCTGGGATGATGGTGAGTATGATGCAGCAAAGCCGCACCAACAGCAAGGCGATGGCCCGCCTTTTCAATAAGGTACTCCTGCGCGTGCGCGAGAGCACCGAGTGGTGGAACTATTGGAGGGACCGACGTGAGACGCTCCGTGTGGTGAGTGACAGCAGTTCTTGGAAAGACATAATGACGGCAGAGCGCACCAAGGAGCGTGAGGCGCTGGGACAGGTGCGTGGAGGTCTCTTTGCCAAATGGACCACCGACCGCGATGCCTTCGATGCTGAGTTCCTTGAAGTAGGTTTGAGCGATGATGATTTGCGGTGCTTTATCTTCCATCTGGCAGCCCTCTCAGAGATTGCAAGAGAACTGGAGCCCACGACGAAGTTCGGCGAGGAACAGTTGGTGCTCAACGATGAGCAGCGTGTGGGCGGGGCTGTTATGGCTGCTGCCCAAAAACTTCATGACCTGGTGGCTGCTGCCTGGTTCCCTCACTACGATGCCATGTGGCAGGAACTGATAGCGAACGATGAAATCTTCGCCCGTCTGAAAGTGACGCGTAAGAGTCCCCACAACAACCTGTTCACCGCCCGTTTCTTCTGCCATCTGGTGGGAGAAATGAAGAAAAGTGCAGTCTTCGGTGCCCATTCCGATGGCGATTTGGCTGAAAAACTGACAAGCAAGCGCTATGTAGGCACTTTCAGGAAGAATATCCAGGAAGGCATGGGGGCAGAAACAGAAACGACAAGAAATGCTTTTAACACTATATACCTGAAATACAACGCCTTAGCACGCCATAAGTAGTAGTTGCACTAAGGCCAAAACAATCCCACTTTGAAGGTGCAACCTCCCTTGCGACCTTTGCCGTAGATATGATTAATATCGCAACATCATTTAGCGGCAAGCCTCGCAAGGCGAGCATGGCTGCTTACCGTCAACTGTTGGCGGAGAATCACGTAGAGGAAATCCTCGCAGACGTGAAGCAGAATCATAATTTGGATCGTAAGAAGGAACTGCCCGTGTGGCTTCCTCTTGCGGAGTGTTTTAAGAATGGTACGCGCAAGGCCGAAGATGCCGTTCCCTCAGGGCTCTACTTCCTCGACATCGACGAGAAGGGCCTGACGGAGACTCTTTGGAAGAAGGTGCAGGCGGAAAACCTCATTGAGGAGTTCCGTATCGTCTACTTTGCCGAGAGTGCAGGTGGGGGAACCCATATCTGGGCTTGGCGCACGCCAGGACTTTCTATCGAGGAGGACATCCAAAGGCTGGCGAGTCGCCTGGGTGTCAACTACGACTCGCATGTGACAGATTTGGCACGCTGCTGCTTCATGGTCAGCGAGCAGTATGTGAAGTTGCTCGACCCTAGCGTATTCGAAGCCTCCCCAAGCCCCTCCGAAGGAGGGGATGTTTGGTTACCTAATGAGGCAGTAAATGACGCAGATGATATGGATGTTGAATCGTCCGTCAGCATATCAACATCCCCTCCTTCTTCGGAGGGGCTTGGGGAGGCTTTCAGTGGCACCTTTCATGGCATTCCTTACGAAAAGATTGTGCAGGCCCTGCTCTGGAAACTGGGTTATGGCGATGCTCCTGTCGAGGGTGAGCGCAACATGGCTCTTTACACAATGAGCCGCTACCTGCGCTTCATCTGCGACTTTGACGAGCAGAAACTCTTTGCCATAATGCCTCATTGGGGACTTGCCGATCATGAGGTGATGTCAACAATCAAGAGTGCTGTTGGAAGCGTTCGTCCTTCCGGTCTCCCTTCGCAGATGCAGGATGTACTCACGTCATTGGGGACGGCGATGGAGGTGGAAACGGAGAAAACCGAAGAGTCGCCCGTCACGCCTGTCGATGATAAGTTGCCCGGAATCCTTCAAGACTTGTCCGACCATGCTCCCGAGGAGTTCCGCGAGGCTACGCTGATGGCGGCGATGCCCATGCTGGGCACGTTGGCAACAGGCATCCGTGCAAGGTATCGCGACGGCAAGATGAACTCAGCCAGTTTCATCGTTGACATCGAGGCTCCACAGGCCACAGGAAAGTCGTTCGTAGATAGTGAGTTCGAACTGCTGATGGACCCCATCATAAAGCAGGATGAGGTAGAATGGCAGAAGGAGATGGCCTACTCGTTGGCCAAGAAGAATGGCGAAGAGGTGAAGAATCCCTGTTCGCAGATTCGCATCATCGAGCCTAATATCGGTGTGTCGGCCTTCCTCGAGCGTGCTCTCTATGCCAAAGGCAAGCATCTCTTCACTTATGCTCCAGAGATAGAGACGGTGCAGAAGAACAACCGAGGTGGCGCGTGGACGGAGAAGAACGACCTCTTCCGACTGGCCTACGACAACAAACCTTGGGGACAGCACCGCATCTCGAAGGACTCGTTCTCGGGTAAGGTAACGCTCTATTATAATATGGTGATGTGCGGAACACCCAACAAGTGCCGCGCTTTCTTTGCCGATGCCGAGAGCGGACTGGTGAGCCGCGTGACACCTGTGGTGCTGCCCGATTTGGTGGGAGCCCGTATGCCTCAGTTCAAGACCTGGACGAAGGATGAGGTGGAACGTGTGAAGCGCCAATGTCTATGCCTGATGGACGAAGAGGGCGAGGTCAGTCTGCCTCTCATCAACCAAGCCATTGAGAAATGGGACGAGGGGAAGCGCCAGGAGTATCTTCAGACGCTGCGCTACTCGCTCGATGTGTTGCGCCGTCGTGCCGCCCTCAATGGCTTCCGTGCCGGCATCATCGCCTATCTGCTCGAAGGCCGTAAGGAAACGGAGCGTGCCGTTAAGTTCGCCCTGTGGTTTGCCGAGCGTTGTCTGCACTACCAACTGCAGATCTATGGCGACAAGATCGACGCCCTACACAATAGTGCGCTTAGCACTCAGGCCTCAAAGGGTAATGTCCGCTACTTGGATGCGCTGCCCAAGGAGTTCACGAAAGAAGATTTGGTGGGCCTTCGTCTGGCCAATAACGAGTCGCCTGTGGTGAAGACCATCATCTACCGCTGGGTAAAAGAAAACCAAATCCTGAAAATCGGCACCAACCTCTGGCAGAAGGTAGGTTAAGCAAGCAAGAATGGAGTGTGTCAAAATTGAGGGAGTGCGCTACGCGCAGAAATCTTTCAAATCTTAACAAAATCTATCAATCTGTGTTTCAATACTTTGTTTGATTTGTTTTTGATTTTGTATGATTTCTCGTCTCAAGGGCGACTAACAATTCATTTTGACACGCCCTCTTCAGATTCTCGTACACTTATGGCTGGCGTGTCTTGAAATATCCCAGCGGTGGGAGTGGTTATCTCATAACCACTCTTTGTTTTTTTTGCCCATCATGAATATCCTATGGCGTGCACTTCATTCTGAGGCCTAATTGTATATAAATGCCTAAATAAATATAAAACACCGATAGCAAGATTCTTGCCATCGGTGTTCTTGTTTTCAGTTATTGTTGATTTCTGTGTATTACATGTTGCTATTTAACAACATATTTCTTTCCATTGATTATGTATATTCCTTGTGGTAGTTCATTGGGAGAAACAACATCTTTCTTATACAACACTCCACTAATGCTATACACATCAACGCGTTTTCCATCAACAAAAATTCTTTCAATACCAGAAACCTGTTCAACTGTTAGTACACCGCTAACGTACGATATCTCGTAGTTCTGTGCCTCCGCTCCGGACACCGTTATGTCATACTCTCCTGGCGCGCTTGCCTCCGTTGCATCGCAAGAGAACACAGGCTGCTTGGTGAGAACCGACGATGTCTCATTGTTCTTGAAGCCCTCGTATTCAGCCTCGAACGTCGGGTTCTCCTCTCCCTGCTTCCTTGTGTAGCTCTTTGCTGTTATTGTCAGCGGCGACTTCTCTATTGTAAGCGTTCCGTTGATGTAAGTGTCGTTGTAG
>OMXS01000008.1 GCA_900315095.1 uncultured Prevotellaceae bacterium
ATGGGTGAGACACGCCTCTGGTATTCGTTCTTCCTGCCATTGGCGGGTATCATTGTCTATTCGCGATGGAAATACAAATGGATACTCACGTTTTCCACGATTCTTGCCTTGGTGTTCATCTGCGTGAACCTGTTCAAGCCTGAGATTCACGACAAGACGCTGATGCCAGCCCTCCAGAGTCCTTGGTTCGCCCCTCACGTCATTGTCTATATGTTCGCATACGCCGTACTTGGTGCAGCTACGGTGATGGCCGTCTATCTGCTTTTCATCAAAAAGAAAACAACGGAAAGCACAAATCAGCCCATTACTGATGAAGAATCATACATCACCGACAATCTCGTCTATGTAGGCCTCGCCTTCCTGACCATTGGCATGCTCTTCGGTGCTCTCTGGGCCAAGGAGGCATGGGGGCACTACTGGTCGTGGGACCCAAAGGAGACATGGGCGGCCATCACCTGGCTGGCCTATCTCGTCTATGTGCACTATCGTAACCTGCCACACCATCGTGAGCGCCTTGCTCTCTGGATACTCATCGCCTCTTTCTTCCTCTTGCAGATGTGCTGGTGGGGCATCAATTATCTACCCTCTGCCCAAGGCTCCAGCGTACACACCTATAGCATGAGCGAATAGGGGGAAAAGAGACAACGGGGAACTCTCAGAAATGGGAGCTCCCCGTTTGTCTGTCTTCGGGTCTGTAATATCAAGTAAATTCCCTGATTTATACCAATATCTTCTCAGCCTCGTGCTTTGTGGTATGATAAGATTTATTTTTAGAAAATCACGGCCTTGCCGTTAACGATGTAAACACCCTTCTGTGGAGTGTTTACTCTGCGACCGCTAAGGTCATAGATTACATCTGGTCTCTCGGTGACGGTCACTTGCTTTATTCCCGACGTGGCATCTTCAATCACTTTGAGCGTTTGTCCTGTCCAGCTGAGCACAGACCAGTTGGAGATGTCGTCAGACTCGAAACTACCGTTTGCCACCATCTCGACGGAGCCTCCAACCTCCATGCACGAAACATCGTCGATATATACATTACCGCCAAGTTTTCCGATGGCGAAGAGCAGCACATCGTGCGGGTAATTGGCCGTGAAGGTCCATGTGAGTTCCTCGTATGTGGTGGTCACATTATAGGTGTCAAGGTATTGAATATCGGCGCTGTTACCCCATTGGTCGCGGTTGCTGCTGGCATCCCATCTAGGCCACAATGCACAAGTGCCGTTATTATCGCAACGCATGGTGGCCTTGATCACGTATTTCTTGCCTGCCACCATTGGCGTTTCCAGTTTGCAGAACGCCTCTTTATCCCACGGGTTGGTGCCAACGGTACCGTTGTTTATTACGAGTACGTGGTTAGGACCGTCGTCTGACACCGTAACATTAATGTCCTGCGTGTGTATCTGTCCCAAGAAATCGGTGTATGTGGCGGTCACAATGCCTGTCTTTGCCTCGCTTCCAATCACCTTTCCATTACTAATGGCGAAGTCGTTGCTACTGAACTCCACCTCTTTAGTCAGGTTCTCTTTATGTCCGTCATCAAAGGTACCCCATGCAGTGAGCACCTTGCTTCCGCCCACTCTTATCGTAATGTCGGAAATAGGGTCGATGCTGTTAAGCGAGTAAACCTTCTTCAAGGCATTGTTCCAGACATAGTCGGCCTGTGCCTTTGTCTCCAGTCCCATAGTCCGTAGTGCTTCGTATGCGTAACGCTTGCCCATAGTGCGGTAGCCTGCTGCCGTGAAGTGAATATTGTCACTAGCACAAGGACATCCGTTGGATGGTATCACATGTGCTGTAGGGATAACGCTGGGCAGCTGTGCTATGATAGTGTTATGCAGCGAACATGTACCACCGACGTCGGCATTTACTGTTTCGCCTGCAAAGAGAGGCACATCCTCGGCATTCAGATTGAGGTCGGTGAGCAGTCTGTTATAAATGGTGTTTACGTTCTGCAACCAAGCCTGCTGACCGTTGTTGCTCTCTCCCTGATGCAGCAAGATTCCTTTGATTACTCCTGCCTGTTGTGCAATCTTCGCCATATCCACCATGCGCTGATATGGATCGTTGCCATAGGCGCTTATAAGGTCTTTCATCCATTGCTCTTGGCCGGCAATATATTCAGCCACCTTTTCCGACATAAATCCCTCAATGGCAATGCCGCCAACAGCCACATCAATCACACCCACCTTAACATTCGACGGCAATGCAGCAACCATAGTGCGTCCGAAGTAGTCGGCCATCCCCAGACCTGCCCATTGTCTCACGATGGGTGGGGTAGCGGTGTACCATTGTCCCATAGTGCGGCTCGGGTTGCTGAAGTTTTGTGCTGCCAGCACTTGGAATCGCGGATCAACAGTCTGGTCAACTGTTTCGGGCGTAGCCTGTCCTTCCATGTTCGACTGTCCGAAACACAAATAGATGTAGAAATTCGGGTCGGGACTCCCGCCCTGTGCCCATGCTGCCGCTCCGGCAAGCATCAGCACAAATGATGCAATTAATTTTTTCATATTATAGAGTTTGAACATGCAAAGATAACTCCTTTTTCTAACACATCTTTCTTTTTTCAGAAAAAACTTTTCTTTTGTTCAAATGGATGCTTTTGTGTAATCCATAAGTTTTCCACCTGCTATGCTTTGAGTATGCCATTCATGCCTTTTGAGGTTGTCATTGATGCCTTTTCGGCATATCAAAGGTATACATCTGGCATCCCCAAAGGTATACTTCTTGCATGCCGTTTGAGCCCTTTTCGCTAATCACCAAATGCCTCTTGCATCATTCTTGCTTTAAAAATAGATGCATAGGGTAGAGGATAGGTAGAACATAAGTAGAGGTTAAGTAGAGGCAAAATGGATGTAAATATGCATCTAAACGGTTTATTTACAGTTATATATGTCGATAATGGTAGAGGTAACGTGATGAATGATGCTTATACTCTTTAATGAAGAAAACGGAGAAAACTTTCGTCTTCTCCGTTTCTTAGTGATAGTTTCTGAATAGATGTGTATAATGAGTATCCTTACTTCTTGCGATGCTGCTTTGGATGGAGTTTAATGTCAAACTTGAGTTCCATACGCAGTTCCTTAACCACTTGTTTTGAGAGATAAGCATGAGCCTGCTTGTCACCACTCTTGAAGAGAAACATCAGTCGTTTACCACCCAGCGCTTTCTTCTTCACCGAGCAGGTGGTAGTGGCAGGTTCGCCGAGTTGACCGCTACCTGTGACAGCACGGCCGCGGAACTCGGTAGAGGTATCTAAGTCTTTGCTATAAAGGTCGAGGATGGAGTCGAGTGTGCTCAATGCGTCATCGCAGTTATTGCCGAGCCAGATGGCAAATTCTTTGATGTCTAATACTTCCATTCCGAGTATTTCATCGCCTTCCAGAAATTTGTTTGTCCGAGCAACACTCAGGTAATAACCGAAGGAGTCGTCATCGTTGGTGTCCTTATAGGTGAATACAGAATAGTCTCCGTGGTCCGTTTCGGCCTCAGCCACTTCCATTCTCATTCCTACGGGTTGCTTAGTTTGGGCGTTAATAGTGCCAAATGCCATAGTGCTGAGCAACACCGTGACCATCATTCTAAAAAAGATTTTCTTGTTCATAACGTCTCTTTGTTTTATGTTGTTTGTTAGTGTTTTTTATTTTTTGCGCTTCTTTGGCTCCGGCAATGCCTTGTATGTTTCGCTGACTAGTAACGAAAGGTAGTCGCGGTCGTCCACATCGGCAATGTAGAAATAATCCTTTGCTCCCTCATAAGGAGGGCACAGCTCTACCTTTCGGAGCAATGAGCGAACAACTTCTGTAGGTTTCAGGTAGAAACGGTCATCACAGATGAGCCCGAATATTTTCCCGTTGCAATAGATACCATAGTCGCCAAACATCTTTTTGGTCACTATCTCACCTGCTCCGCCACATTGGTCGGCGATATATTGCACGAAGTCTGCATTAGAAGCCATGATTTGTATGATGTTTCAATTTTCGCAAGCCTCGCTTGCTCTGTAGATAAAGGGAGTTAGAAGCAGATAGAGGGAGTTAGATGACAATAGTTTTGCCGCGTGATAATTGCAGGCAGAGTGATGTCCTCTATCTCCCGTCGCCGTCAGGCGACTATCTCCATTTATCTTCCTATATCTCCTTAACATGCGATACTTGGGTAAGATGTTTTTGTTTTTCTGTGCAAAGGTAAATAAAAAACTTTGAAACTTGCAATAAGCAATGTAAAAAAGTAAGTTGAGAGTGAAAAGAGAGATAAAGAAAAACACGCTACAATTCTCAACGAACTGTAGCGTGTAAAAAAATATGTTTAACTAAAAATCCTTTCTGAATCAAAGACAGCCTCACGGCTCTCTTTGTCATCCTTAACAATCATGAAAAACTTACCTTAAATTTAATAACTAAAAACCTAAATCTATTACTACTAACCTAAACAATCTATTAACCTTTTGACGATGCAAAGGTACGACGATTCTCAATACCACGCAACAAATATGGTCTCTTTTTGTAACTTTTTGCTCTTTTCTTGACGTAAATCAACAAACTGTGTGCGCAAACAGCGTCCAAATTACACTTTTTGTTTTGTTTTTACATAAATAAGGGTTACCTTTGCCCTTGAAATAGGAATGCGATTGGAAAGGTAGAATGAAAAACAAGGTTTTGATAGTGAGCACAAGTGATGTCAGCGGCGGCGCTTCGGTGGCGGCCGTAAGACTGACTGAAGCCCTCAACAAAAATGGAGTTGAGGCGCAGATGCTGGTGCGCGAACGTCTCACCGACAAACCTTTTGTCATTCAGATGCCTGGACTATGGCAGCAGAAGTGGAACTTCCTATGGGAGCGTCTGCGCATTTTCGTCTCCAATCTTTTCTCGAAAAAGAACCTTTTCACCGTTTCTATTGCAAACACCGGGCAAGACATCACGCACACCCAGGCATTCCGCGATGCTGATATAATACATCTTCATTGGATAAATCAAGGCATGCTGTCGCTAGAGAACATACAAAGCATACTCAAGAGTGGCAAGCCTGTGGTGTGGACGATGCACGACATGTGGCAACTAACTGCCATTTGTCATTACGCGCACGAGTGCCGTCGGTTCACAGATAGTTGTGGAAAGTGTCCTTTCCTGCGGTTTCCTCACGATGGCGATTTGTCTCGCAAGGTGTTCCAGAGGAAACAGGCGATGCTGAAAGACGCCCGTGTTCAGTTTGTTGCCGTTAGCCGATGGCTGCAAAGCGAGGCACAGGCGAGCACTCTGCTCAAGGGAAGAGACATCCACGTTGTGCCCAATGTGCTTTCGCTCTCGCGCTTCCAGCTTTTCCCGCGTGACGAATCCCGTAGTCGCCTCGGCATCAAAAGCCGCTACGTGGTGATGTTCGGTGCAGGTCGCATAGACAATCCTATCAAGGGATTCGGCTATCTCTGCGATGCCCTTCGTCACATTATCGACACGCAGAAGATAGCGAAAGACGACCTCTGTTTGCTCCTTTTTGGTGGCATAAAAGACCGTGCGGTCCTCCAAAATGTACCAGTACCTTATATATATAACGGTTATGTGGAGGGCGATGACACCCTCTCGATGATGTATTCTGCTGCCAACTGCGTTGTCTCCTCATCGCTTTACGAAACCTTCGGGCAGACGCTTATTGAGGCACTTGCATGCGGTTGCTTGCCCGTGACATTTGACAATAGTGGACAGACGGACATTGTTCGTCACAAAGAAAACGGTTATTTGGCGCGATGGAAGGATTCCGTAAGCCTTGCCGAAGGCATCGTTTGGGCAGCAACAGAGAACGACATCGACCGCGAAAGCCTGCGGAAGGAAGTGATTGACACCTATTCTGAGCGTGTTGTTGCGCAACAATACATCGATATTTACAAGGAATTGAAGAACGGCAAACAATGATTACCTTTAGTGTAGTAACCATAACATACAATGCGGAGGCTGTGCTTCAGCGCACTCTCGACAGCACTCTGAGCCAAACATGGAGTGGTGTGGAGCACATCATCGTTGACGGCGCGTCTAAAGACAGTACAGTCAGCCTTGCGGAAGCATACCAACGGCTGTCCGACGAGGCACAAAACGGTCATCAGGTAAGCATCAAGTCGGAGCCCGATAACGGTCTTTACGATGCTATGAACAAAGGACTGGAGCGTGCAACGGGTACTTATGTCATCTTCATGAATGCCGGCGACACCTTCGCCTCGCCCGAAACACTCGCAGATGTTGTGGCTAAAGGACGACTTTGTGAGTTAGAGGCTTCGCATAAACCTCTGCCTGCCGTGCTATATGGCGACACGGATATTTATGACGATAATGGCGAATACATTGGTCCGCGCCACCTCTCCGTGCCCGAACGTTTGTCCTGGCGCTCGTTCAAGAACGGCATGCTGGTGTGCCATCAAGCTTTCTATGCCCGCACGGACATTGCAAAACGTACACCGTTCAACTTGAAATACCGCTATTCTGCAGATGTTGACTGGTGTATAAACATCATGAAGGCAGCCGAGCGCAAGAGTCTCCCGATGGTTAATGTGCATCAAGTGGTTGCCCATTATCTGCGAGAGGGGCAGACCACGCTGCATCACCGCGACTCCCTGAAGGAACGTTTCTCCGTGATGAAACAGCATTATGGTCTCTTAACAACACTCTTCCAACACATGAAGTTCGCTCTCCGCAACCTCAGATAATCCCCTCTTATTCCGCAAACGATTATTATAAAGGCTATATAAAAAAAGGAGTTTGGAACAGATGTTTCAAACTCCTTTTGCTTTGTGCTTGGCTGTTATCTGATGAACAACAGCTCGCGGTACTTGGGAAGTGGCCAGAGACTGTCGTCAACGATAAGTTCCAACTTGTCTATCTGATAGCGGATTTCGTCGAGTTTCGGTTCAACGGTGTCGTGATAGGCAATGGCTTTCTTGTGCTCGTCCTCAATCTTGTTTGCTTGTTTGCGAGCATTGACAAGTTCGTCCACCCCTTTCTCGATGGTACTGGTACGTTCTGCAATCTCCTCGATGATTTTCTTGTTACGTTCGGAGAGTTTATCTGCGGTTTCAATTGGGAATACAACCGACATATTGCAGATGTTCTGCAGCAGTTGCGTCTGGTAATGGGTGGCGACAGGGATGATATGGTTCATCGAGATGTCACCGAGGACGCGTGCTTCAATCTGGATTTTCTTCGTGTAGGTTTCCCACTTCACCTCGTTACGAGCCTCTAGTTCTTTGCGTGTCATCACACCGAGACTCTCGAACATCTTGACACTATCTTCGTCAAGGTAACGTTCAAAGATTATTGGGCACGACTTCTCAACGTCAAGTCCGCGCTTTGCAGCTTCCTCCACCCACTCGTCGCTATAGCCGTTGCCATTGAAACGGATTGGCTTGCATGTCTTGATGTCCTCGCGCAATACATCGATAATTGCATGCATCACGGGGTTGTGACCGCTTTGTTTCAAATCGTCAATCTGCTTGCTTGTCAGCATGTCAACTTTGGCGTCAACTCGTTTCTTGAAGTCAACCAAAGCCTCTGCCACAGCACTATTGAGTGTTATCATAGCCGATGCACAGTTGGCTTCAGAACCAACGGCACGGAACTCAAAGCGGTTGCCTGTGAACGCAAATGGAGATGTGCGGTTACGGTCGGTATTGTCAATGAGCAGTTCCGGTATTTCGGGAATGTCCATCTTCATGCCCTGCTTACCAGCTATGGCGAGGATGTCTGACACGTCGGCCTTTTCAATGTGGTCGAGCAGTTCGCTTACCTGTTTGCCGAGGAAAGAACTGATGATTGCAGGAGGCGCTTCGTTCGCACCTAAGCGATGCGCATTGGTGGCACTCATGATGCTGGCCTTCAAAAGACCGTTGTGACGATATACACCCATCAACGTCTCTACGATAAAAGTGGCGAAACGGAGGTTCTGAACCGCATTCTTGCCAGGAGCATGGAGCAGTACGCCATTGTCGGTGCTTAACGACCAGTTGTTGTGCTTACCAGAGCCGTTGATGCCAGCGAATGGTTTTTCATGCAGCAATACGCGGAATCCGTGTTTGCGGGCAACGCGTTTCATTACAGACATAAGCAGCATATTGTGGTCGACAGCCAGGTTTGTCTCCTCGAATATCGGTGCCAGTTCAAACTGGTTTGGAGCTACCTCGTTATGGCGTGTCTTGCATGGGACTCCCAGTTCCAGCGCCTCAATCTCCAGTTCTCGCATAAAGGCAGCAACGCGCTCGGGGATGGCACCGAAGTAGTGGTCGTCCATCTGCTGGTTCTTAGCGGAGTCATGCCCCATAAGAGTGCGCCCTGTCAGCAGCAGGTCTGGGCGGGCAGAGTAGAGTCCTTCGTCAACGAGGAAGTACTCCTGTTCCCAGCCAAGGTTGCTTGTTACCTTCTTTACAGTAGGGTCGAAGTACTGGCAAACCTCTGTGGCGGCTACGTTGACTGCATGGAGGGCACGCAGCAGCGGAGCCTTGTAATCGAGGGCTTCACCAGTATACGATATGAAAACAGTAGGAATACACAGAGTGTCATCAATGATGAAAACAGGACTCGTGGGATCCCAGGCAGAGTAACCTCGAGCCTCGAAAGTCGAGCGGATACCCCCACTTGGGAAAGAACTGGCATCCGGTTCCTGTTGAACGAGCAACTTTCCGCTGAACTCTTCCACCATACCGCCCTTTCCGTCGTGCTCGAGGAACGAGTCGTGTTTCTCAGCAGTACCTTCGGTCAGGGGCTGGAACCAGTGGGTATAGTGCGTTACGCCGTTCTCTGTTGCCCACTGCTTCATGCCGGCAGCCACAGCATCGGCAACATCACGGTCGAGTCGGGCACCATTGTCCATCACGTCAATCATTTTCTCGTACACGTCTTTAGGCAGATACTTGTACATTTTCTCACGGTTAAAGACCTTCTTGCCAAAATACTTAGCGGGTCTCTCACTTGGTGTTTTTACGTCGAGTGGCTTCTTCTTGAATGCCTCGCCGACAACCTGAAATCTTAATGTTTCCATAATCTATTTACTGTTTAATGATTTTACAATTTTAATCCTATATGTTGAACTATTACTTCGACCATGCTTCGATGCGATTAAGTGCTTCCTCTGTCTTTTCGTGACTGCTGAAGGCGGTGAAGCGGACATAACCCTCGCCGCTCGGTCCAAAACCGACACCTGGGGTGCAGACCACCTGTGTGCCATAGAGCAATGCCTCGAAGAACTGCCATGAGCCCATGCCGTTGGGAGTGCGCATCCATATATAAGGAGCATTCTCGCCACCATAACATTCAAAGCCAGAATCTCTGAGTACGGTGAGCATCCTACGGGCATTCTGCATATAATAGTCGATGGTCTGCTGCACCTGTAAGCGACCTTCGGGTGAGTAGATCGCCTCTGCAGCACGCTGACTGATGTAACTTGTACCGTTGAACTTCGTTGTCTGACGACGAAGCCATAGCTGGTGAAGCGGTATGCGTTCTCCTTCGAATGTCGCAACGCTGACTTCGTGAGGAACGACGGTATAGCCGCAACGAACACCTGTAAACCCTGCGGTCTTTGAGAATGAGCGAAACTCTACCGCACACTTGCGTGCTCCGCGGATTTCGTATATCGAGTGAGGAATGTCAGGGTCCTGAATGTATGCCTGATAAGCAGCGTCGAAGAGGATGAGGGCATCGTTCTTAAGTGCATAGTTCACCCAGCGGCGCAGTTCTTGCTTAGTGATGACTGTGCCTGTCGGGTTGTTGGGGTAGCAGAGGTATATGACATCTACCGGACGACCCTTGGGTAGTTCTGGGATAAAACCATTCTCGGCGGTGGTGGGCATGTAGCGCACGTTTGTCCAGTGTCCGTCACGATAGGTGCCGCAGCGTCCTATCATTACGTTAGAGTCTATATATACGGGATAGATAGGGTCTGTAACGCCGATGAAGTTATCCCAATGTAGGAGTTCCTGAAAATTTCCAGTGTCAGACTTTGCGCCATCGTTGATGAATATCTCATCTGTACTGAGACGCACACCACGTGGCAGGAAGTCGTTCTTCACGATGGCCTCGCGCAGAAAGTCGTAACCCTGCTCGGGACCGTAACCGCGAAAGCCCTTGGCTGTTGCCATCTCGTCTACAGCTTTGTGCATGGCCTCGATGACGGCAGGGCACAACGGTTGTGTGACATCACCGATACCGAGGGAAATAACGTCGGCCTTGGGGTGCATTACCTTAAAAGCATTTACTTTCTTGGCGATGTCGGCGAACAAGTAGTTCGACTGGAGGTTGAGGAAGTGAATGTTTACTAAAGCCATACAATTATACTATTTCACATTTTTGACAGATAATCATTTACCTTTCGTGCTGTCTCAATTCCGCTTGCCATAGCACGAACTACGAGAGATGCTCCGTTTTTGGCATCGCCACATACGAATACATTGGAAGGATATTCTGGATGCTCTGGTTTTAGGAAACCCATAGCGAGCAGACAGAGTTCTGCCTTGATGATTTCTGGTTCGCCCTTCTCTACCATAATAGGACGACCGCCGTCGGGATTTGGCTTCCAGTCTATCTCCTGTACCTTGACACCTTTAAGTTTGCCGTTTTCCCCAATGAACTCAAGCGTGTTGATGTTCCATCGGCGTGTACAGCCTTCTTCGTGTGATGAAGTGGTCTTTAGTGTGCGTGGGAAATTTGGCCACGGATTTTGTGGGTCCTCAGGACCCTCCACAGGCTTGGGCATAATCTCAATTTGAGTAACGCTCTTGCAACCTTGGCGGTGGGCAGTGCCGATACAGTCAGAGCCAGTGTCTCCACCGCCAATCACGAGGACATCTTTGCCCTTGGCAGTGATGCGTTCGTTCTTGTTAAAATCCATGCCAGCAAGAACTCTGTTTTGCTGAGATAGCAATTCAAGAGCAAAGTGAACGCCATTTAGTTCACGGCCGGGGATTTTCAAGTCTCGGGCTGTTGGAGTGCCGGTGGCTATGATGATGGCGGAGAATGCCTCCCCAAGCCCCTCCCAAGGAGGGGATGTTTGGTTACAAGAAGAGGCAGAAGCATCAGGGTCGCTATGTATCTCAACACCCTCTCCTTGGGAGGGGCTTGGGGAGGCTTTTAGGTTATACTTGAACTCAATACCTTCGGTCTCCAGCAAGGCGATACGACGGTCTATGATTGCTTTGTTGAGTTTAAAGTTCGGAATACCGTAACGGAGCAGACCGCCTGCCGCTTCGTTCTTCTCAAATACTGTAACCGTATAACCCATCTGATTGAGAGCGTCAGCAGCAGCTATGCCAGCAGGACCTGCACCGACGACGGCTACACGCTTCCCGTTTCTGACAGGTATGCGTGGTTGAATGTATCCCTCGCGAAAGGCAGCCTCAGTTATGGCGCACTCATCTTCGCGGTTTGTTGTCGGCTCATGATTAAAACGGTTCAGAACACAAGCTTTCTCACATAAAGCAGGGCATATGCGACCTGTGAACTCGGGGAATGGGTTGGTAGAGTTGAGCAGTCGGTATGCCAACTCCCAGTCACCTTTATATAATGCATCGTTCCACTCCGGTGCCTTGTTGCCCAGAGGACATGCCCAGTGGCAGAATGGCACGCCGCAATCCATGCAACGTGATGCCTGCAACTTGCGTTCACGAGTGTTGAGCGTCTGCTCCACCTCGCCAAAGTCATGTATTCTATCGTGAATCGGACGGTATCCAGCTTCCTGCCGGTGTATCTCTAAAAATGCTTTCGGATTTCCCATTGCTATATTTTACTATTTCACTATTTACTATTTTCTTGCCAATTGTCTAATCGTAAATTGTCCAATTGTCAAATAAATCAGTAATCGCGCTGTACATTTGCGATCTTTTCTTGTAATTTCTTGAACTGCTCTTCTTGTAGCACACGCTTGTATTCGATAGGAACTACCTGTACGAACTCCTCGCAGTAGTGATTCCAGTCGTCAAGCATACGACCGGCAAGAGCTGACCCTGTATGTAGATAGTGTTGACGGACGAGTTCGAGAAGTTCCTTGCGTGAAACGCTGTCTTCGATGAGATTGATTTCCACCATATCCATATTACAGAAGTAGTCGAAATGATGATGTGGGTCCCATACATAGGCAACGCCACCGCTCATACCTGCAGCGAAGTTGCGGCCAGTATCGCCTAGTACAACCACACGTCCACCTGTCATATATTCGCAGCAATGGTCACCCGCACCCTCGATGACTGCAATGGCTCCAGAGTTGCGTACGCCGAAGCGTTCACCCACCTTGCCGTTGATGTAAAGCTCGCCAGAAGTCGCGCCGTAAAGACCTGTGTTGCCGGCGATGATATTCTCTTCAGCCTTGAAGTCGTCGCTGCGACGTGCTGGTGGTAGAATCGAGATACGGCCGCCTGAGAGTCCCTTGCCGAAGTAGTCGTTACACTCACCCTCAAGTTTGATGTTGAGGCCGCGAACAGCAAAGGCACCAAACGACTGACCTGCAGAACCCTTGAACTTGATATTTATGGTGCCATCGGGAAGTCCCGCTTCACCATATTTCTTGGTGATAGCACCTGAGAGCATCGTTGTTACCGCACGGTCGGTATTCTTGATGGCGTAATCAAGCGTCACCTCTTCCTGCTCGTCAATCGCTTTTTGGGCAACATTGATGATTTCTTCGTCTTTCACACTCGTCACCTTTGTATAAGCACCACGATCCCAGTAAAGAGTCCTGTCTGTCTCTGGTTTGTGTAACAAACGAGCAAAATCTATAGTTTTTTGCTTGTCGGTGGCATTGGTGGTATTTACCTCGATGAGTTCGGTATGTCCGATAATCTCCTTAAGACTCTTCACGCCGATCTCGGCAAGATATTCGCGCACCTGCTGAGCTAAGAATGTAAAGAAGTTCACCACGTATTCTGCACGACCCTCGAAGTGCTTGCGCAGTTCTGGGTTTTGTGTTGCCACACCCATAGGACAGGTGTTTGTGTTGCACTTACGCATCATAACGCAGCCCAGTACGATGAGTGGCAATGTGCCAAACGAGAATTCGTCTGCGCCAAGCATTGCCATGATAATAACGTCTTTGGCGGTTTTCAACTGGCCGTCGGTCTGCAGGCGCACTTGGTTGCGCAAGCCGTTTATGACCAGTGTCTGCTGTGTCTCTGCCAATCCTATCTCTGGCGAAATGCCTGCAAATCGCATGCTGCTGGCAGGACTTGCGCCTGTTCCTCCCTCGGCACCGCTTATTACGATGAGGTCGGCTTTTGCCTTTGCTACACCCGCAGCAATGGTTCCCACTCCGCTCTCCGCTACGAGTTTCACGCTCACAGCAGCTGTCGGGTTGATGTTCTTCAGGTCAAAGATGAGCTGTGCCAGGTCCTCAATAGAGTAGATGTCATGATGAGGCGGTGGCGATATGAGTGATATGCCGGGGATGGCGTTTCGTGTCTTAGCGATGATGTCATTCACCTTGAAACCTGGCAGTTGTCCTCCCTCACCAGGCTTTGCACCTTGTGCTACTTTAATCTGTATTTCTTCGGCATTCACCAGGTACTCGGCAGTCACTCCGAAACGACCTGATGCAATCTGCTTGGTCTTGCTGGAAAGTGAAACGCCGTCCACTTCTGTATGATAGCGCGCATTGTCCTCGCCACCCTCGCCGGTGTTGCTGCGAGTGCCAAGCTTGTTCATAGCAAGTGCCAGCGCCTCGTGGGCTTCGATGCTAAGTGCTCCAAAAGACATGGCACCTGTAACGAAATGCTTCACTATGCTCTCAACAGACTCCACTTCGTCAATGGGTGTAGGTGTTGCGGCCTTCTTCCAACCGAAGAAGTCACGGATAAATATAGGACTTTCCTTCTCGTCCACCTGCGACGCCCACTCCTTGAACTTCTTGTAACTGCCCAAGCGGGTGGCAAGTTGCAGGTTTGCTATTGTCTCTGGATTCCACGCATGTTTAATGCCGTCTTTGCGCCAAGCAAACTGACCTTGGTTCTGCAGCATCGTTTGATTCGTTGCTGCTTCATGCAGACGTATGGCATCACGGGCAATTTCTTTCAGTCCGATACCTCCAATGGTACTCACTTCTGTACCGAAGTATCTGCGCAGCAAGTCCTCGCCCAGACCGATACTCTCGAAAATCTTCGCACCGCGATAAGAACGGATGGTCGAAATGCCCATCTTAGACATAATCTTTTTAAGGCCTTTATCTACAGCCTTGATATAGTTCGCCTCTGCTGTGGCATATTCTTCTTGGATTTTTCCCTTCTTAACCAAATCGTCGAGAATGGCGAATGTCATATACGGACAAAGTGCACTGGCACCATAACCTAACAATAATGCCGCATGCATCGTCTCACGTATCTCGCCGCTTTCCACAATCAGCGCTGTCTGCACACGCTTGCTCACACTAATCAGGTAGTGGTGAACTGCGCTTACAGCCAGCAGCGAGGGGATAGCCGCATGTTGGTCGTCGATATCACGGTCGGAGAGGATGATGTAGTTCACGCCCTCGTCCACACTAGCCTCAGCCTCTTTGCAGAGCTTGTCGAGTGCGTGACGAAGCCCTTCTTCACCTTTGGCTATCTCAAACGCCATAGTGAGTTTCCGGGTGTTGAAACCCTTGTAACGGATGTTACACAATATGTCGAGTTGTGTATTGGTTAGCACGGGTTGTGGCAGGCGCACCATCTTACAGTTCGAGGCATCGGGGGTCAGAATGTTGGTTCCCACAGCACCGATGTACTCGGTGAGGCTCATCACCAGTTCCTCGCGAATAGGGTCAATGGCAGGGTTCGTGACCTGTGCGAACTGCTGACGGAAATAGTTGAACAGCACTTGTGGACGGTCACTTATAACGGCCAATGGTGTGTCGTTACCCATAGCGGCCACAGGTTCTTGTCCTGTTGTTGCCATCGGGACAATCGTCTTGTCGATGTCTTCCTGACCGAAACCAAACTGCACCAGTTTGTGTTCAAAGTTGCTCACACAGTTCTCTACCTTGCGTCCGCTCTTCAGTTTTTCCAACTGCACACGGTTCTCATTCAACCACTCTCGGTAAGGATGTGCCTTGGCCAACTGTGCTTTGATCTTACCGTCGTAATATATCTTGCCTTCCTGTGTGTCGATGAGCAGAATCTTGCCTGGCTGCAGGCGACCTTTCGATACTACGTCGCTTGGCTCGAAGTCCATCACGCCTACCTCGCTGGCCACCACCATCATGCCCTGTTTGGTTATCGTGTAGCGTGAAGGGCGCAGACCGTTTCTGTCGAGCATGCCGCCGGCATAGCGTCCGTCGCTGAAAAGTAGTGCTGCAGGGCCGTCCCATGGTTCCATCAATATCGAGTGGTATTCATAGAAAGCCTTGAGATCTTCACTAATGGGGTTCTTGTCATTGAAACTCTCTGGCACCAATATCGCCATAGCCTGTGGGAGTGACAACCCGCTCATCGTAAGAAACTCAAAAACATTGTCAAGACTGGCAGAGTCGCTCATGCCTTCTTGAACTATAGGTGATATCTGTTTGATGTCGCCTAAGGCTTCGCTGCTGAGCACGCTCTCTCGCGCCTTCATCCACCCGCGGTTGCCACGAATGGTGTTAATCTCGCCGTTGTGAGCCAACAGACGGAATGGTTGTGCCAGAGACCATGTAGGGAATGTGTTTGTACTGAAACGAGAGTGAACTAGTGCTAGTCCACTTGTGAGATATGGATTCGATAAGTCAGGGAAATAACGGCGCAGCTGTCCGCTGGTCAGCATTCCCTTGTAAATGATGTTAGTATTGCTCAGCGAGCAGATGTAGAAATCTGGATGCTTTATGCGGCGCTCAATCTTTTTCCTTATTATATATAATGTGCGCGATAATGTGTCTGCTTTCTCCTCGCTTACACCTGTGACAAAAATCTGTTTAATGTCTGGTTCCACGCGCCGTGCCGCCTCGCCAAGTACTTCTGGACAGGTGGGAACTGCGCGAAGATGCATCAACTGCAAACCTTCGCGTTCTATTTCCTCTATCATCACCGAGAGAATCTCCTGTTGCTCCTTCTCATCCTTGGGCAGGAACACCAACCCCGTGCCATATTTCCCCTTTTCTGGCACGGGGATGCCCTGCAACAGAATGAACTCATGAGGTATCTGCAGCATAATACCTGCACCATCACCCGTTTTGTCGCGTGTCTCGGCGCCTCGGTGTTCCATGTTCTCTAGCACGTGCATCGCTTGATCCACCAGTTCGTGGCTCTTGCCGCCGTGTATATTTACCACCATGCCCACGCCGCACGCATCGTGCTCGTACTGGCTTTGGTAGAGTCCTTTGCTTGTTGATTGCAACTTACTTTTTGTCATATTATCCTTGCTTAATCTTTCTCTATGTCCCTAATCTGGGTGCAAAGGTAATCAAAAAGTAATTAAAACAAAGAATAATGCAACAATAATTTATTGGATGTTTAAATAGATTTGACACTTTGTTATAAAAATGATTGTTTTTAACGCAAAGTGAAATTAAAAGTGGGGAGCAGACGCCTTGTTGGTTTACACTTTGATACTTTGTGAGATTTTTTAGATAAAAAGTGCATAAATAGTGTAATTGTTTTTTGAAAAACGCCTTACCTTTGTCGCCGAAAGCTTTCAAGATAACGTGAGTGTTAATTTAAAAGGTAAAAAGTATGAAAAGGATTGAAGCAATTATCCGCAAGACAAAGTTTGAAGATGTCAAGGAGGCATTGTTGCAGTCGGACATCGACTGGTTTGAATACCATAACGTTCATGGTATAGGACAGAGTCGTGAGGAGCGCATCTATCGTGGCGTACAGTATTCTACCGATGTCATTGAGCGAGTGGCGCTGTCCATCGTGTGCCGAGACCAGTTCGTGGAGCCTACCGTAAAGGTCATCCTGAAGGTTGCCCACACAGGCGAGATAGGCGACGGACGCATCTTCGTGAGCGACATGATAGACACCTGGTCAATTCGCACAGGTGAAAATGGCGACACGGTGCTTAGGGATAAGAAGTGATTATATGCCCTCTAAGTTCTTGGCCTAGCCAAGCGGCCGCTCGACATCCCAAAGGATGGCGCTTGCTACCGAAGAGACGCAAGAAAGCCGAGCGAGGGGGCGACAGGGGTCTGAACGACCTCATTTAATCAACATTACAAATAAAATAACAATTTAATGGGGCTAAGAACGTCTGTTCAGACCCCCACCCCCCTAACTTAGGGGGCTTATAAAGCTTATGAACGAAATAGGATTATCACTTGATACTGTATGGATGCTATTGGCAGCCATGTTGGTTTTCTGGATGCAACCAGGTTTTGCCCTTTGTGAGGCTGGCTTCACTCGAGGCAAGAACGCGGCAAACATCTTGATGAAGAACTTCGTTGACTTCATGTTTGGCTCTTTGTTGTTCTTCTTCATTGGTTTTGGATTTATGTTCGGCAGCGACGGTGCAGGTTTCATCGGCATGCCTAACTGGGGTGACCTGAGTTTCTATAAAGGCGATCTGCCTGTTGAGGGTTTCCTTATTTTTGAGACTGTCTTTTGTGCAACATCTGCCACCATCGTAAGCGGTGCAATGGCTGAGCGCACTAAGTTCTCGATGTATCTTCTTTATAGCGCTGCCATCTCGCTGTTCATCTACCCCATTGAAGGTCATTGGACTTGGGGCGGCGGCTGGCTGTGCAATGATGCCGTGGATAGTTTCATGATGAGTACGTTTGGCGATGTGTTCCACGACTTTGCCGGCTCTGCTATTGTGCATAGCGTGGGTGGTGTATTGGCTCTGATTGGTGCTATGGCCCTTGGACCTCGTCTTGGCAAATACTCTGCCGACGGAAAGAGCCGCGCTATTCCTGGTCACAACCTGACATTGGCTTCATTGGGCGTCTTTATCCTTTGGATGGGATGGTTCGGCTTTAACCCCGGCTCGCAGTTGGCAGCCTCTGGCGAAGTGAATCGTGTGGCTATCTCTCACGTGTTCCTTACAACCAACCTTGCTGCGGTGGCAGGAGGCACGGCAACGATGTTTGTTACATGGATGAAGTATGGCAAGCCGTCACTTTCGTTGACGCTGAACGGCGTGCTGGCTGGTCTTGTGGGCATCACGGCTGGTTGTGACCTTGTGTCGCCCATGGGTGCTGTCGTTATAGGTCTTGTATGTGGCACGGTGCTGGTGTTTGCTATTGAGTTTATCGATCACAAGTTGCACATCGACGATCCTGTGGGTGCATCCTCTGTTCACGGTATCTGTGGCATTCTCGGTACGTTGATGACGGGCTTGCTCTCTACGAGCAACGGAGCCTTCTACGGTCACGGCTGGGGATTCTTCGGTGCCGAGTGCTTCGGTGTTCTTGTCATCGACCTCTGGGCTGCCGCCTGTGGTTTCGCCCTCTTCTACGGTATCAAGAAATTACATGGTCTTAGAGTCGATGCCCGCATCGAGGACGAGGGCTTGGACATCTACGAACATGGAGAAACGTGTTATAATTAGCATGTTAAGGAGGTATAGGAAGATAAATGGAGATAGTCGCCCGAAGGCGATGGTAGATAGAGGACATCACTCTGTCTGCGGTAATCCTGTAGCAAAACTAATGTCTTTTATCTCCCTCTGTCTTCATCTATCTCCCTCTATCTACAGAGCATGCGAAAGTTGAATATTTAAAATATATAAGGTATGAAAAAGATTGTTATGTTGGCTATGGGACTGGTGCTTGGCAGTACCGCCCTTGCTCAGGACAAAATAGAGACAACTATTAGTAGCGATTTCGTAAGTAGTTATATCTGGCGCGGACAGGATTTAGGTAGTGTGGCTGTTCAGCCTACTCTTGGAGTGGAATACAAAGGACTGTCGCTGACGGCATGGGGTAGTTATGGACTTGTTGACAAGGATGATGCAAAGGAGTTCGACCTTACCTTAGCCTACACCATCGGGGGCTTCAACATCGGTGTGACCGACTACTGGCTTAGTGAAGGTCTCGACCCCGACAGCCGTTATTTCAAGTACGATGCCCATGGCACCAACCATGTGTTTGAGGCCAACATCGGCTATGACTTTGGCTTCGCCTCGATACAATGGTACACCAACTTTGCCGGCAACGACGGCGTAAATAAGAACGGCAAGCGCGCCTATAGCAGTTATTTCGAAACCAATGTCCCATTTCTTCTTGCTGGAGTAGAATGGACTGCCACGGCGGGCGCCGTTCCTTATGCCACCGACTACTATGGAACCAGCGGTTTTGCTGTTACCAACCTGTCGTTAAAGGCCACAAAGGAGATTAAGGTGACCGAACGGTTCTCCATCCCCGTCTTCGGTCAGGTGACAGGCAATCCCTGCTCGCGCAAGGCCTATCTGGTTTTCGGCTTCACGTTGCAGCCATAATATTCATCAGTTGCTTCTTTTGATTGGATAATGACAAATTGCTATGCAACGACGCTGTTTCGTGACAAAAAGAAAGGTATAGGAGGGCTTAGACCCTTCTATACTTTACAAATTGTCAAAGCTGCCAGATTTTAACATTCAAAAGTCAGGTAAGAATGAGTGGTATTTCGATGATAGTTGATAACTTTGTGGTCCATAAAATAGGATAATTTTATGGATACAAAGTATATCTTCGTTACAGGCGGCGTCGTTTCTTCGTTAGGAAAGGGCATCATCTCCGCCAGCATCGGTAAACTGCTGCAGGCGCGAGGCTACCGCATCACCATTCAGAAGTTTGATCCTTATATTAACATTGACCCGGGAACGCTGAATCCTTATGAACATGGCGAGTGTTACGTGACAGCCGACGGTATGGAGACAGACCTTGACCTCGGTCACTATGAGCGTTTTACGGGCATTGAGACCACATGCCACAACAGCATCACTACAGGCCGTATCTACAAGACTGTTATCGACCGTGAGCGTCATGGTGATTATCTGGGCAAGACCATTCAGGTGGTGCCGCATATCACGGACGAGATAAAGCGGCGTATGTTGCGTGAGGAGGAAAAGGATGAGCGGTTTGACTTTGTCATCACCGAAGTGGGCGGTACCATTGGCGACATCGAGAGTGCGCCGTTTATGGAGGCCATACGTCAGTTGCGGTGGCAGTTGGGACGTGATGCGGTGTGTGTGCATCTTACTTATGTGCCTTACCTGAAAGCTGCCGACGAGTTGAAGACGAAACCCACGCAGCACTCTGTGAAGGAGTTGCAAAGTATGGGTATTCAGCCAGATATTCTCGTACTTCGTACGGAACGCCACCTTGACGACGCTATGCGACTGAAGGTGGCTTCGTTTTGTAATGTGGACCTTGAGTGCGTGGTGCAGAGCGAGGATATGCCGAGCATTTACGAGGTGCCTGTCAACATGCAGCGACAGGGACTTGATGCTGCCATTCTGCGGAAGATAGGAATACCGGTGGGCGAGACTCCGGCAATGAAATCATGGCACGACTTTCTCGACAAGCAGCATCATGCTAGTCGCGAGGTGCATATCGGTTTAGTGGGCAAGTACGACCTGCAGGATGCTTATAAGAGCATCCGTGAGAGTCTTAACCTGGCGGGTATATATAATGAAGTGAGGACAAAACTGCATTTTATCAATAGTGAAAACATAAATGAAAAAAATGTTGGTGAAAAACTGGAGGGAATGCAGGGCGTGCTTATTTGTCCTGGTTTCGGACAACGTGGCATTGAAGGAAAAATAATTGCGGCTGAATACTGTCGCACCCATGATGTTCCTACCTTCGGCATCTGTCTTGGCATGCAGATGATGGTTATTGAGTTTGCACGGAATGTACTGGGTTTCCAGGATGCCAACAGTAGTGAGATGTCCTCTGATACAAAACATCCTGTAATTGATCTGATGGAAGACCAGAAGACCGTTAAGCAGATGGGCGGTACCATGCGTCTCGGAGTGTATGAGTGTGAACTGGCAAGAGACAGCCGTGCTTATGAGGTTTATGGTCAGGAGTCATTGATTAAGGAAAGACATCGCCATCGCTATGAGTTCAACAACCAGTTCCTGTCAGAGTTTGAGGATGCTGGCATGAAGTGTGTGGGCATAAATCCTTCTGCCAAATTGGTGGAGATAGTTGAGATTCCAGATAAGAAATGGTATATCGGAACGCAGTTTCATCCTGAATATTCTTCTACTGTGCTGCATCCGCACCCATTATTTTTGTCGTTTGTAAAAGCATGCATAGAGATTTGACAACTTGTATAATTCACAATTTCACGATTTCACAATTGGACGATTGTCACATTGAAATTGTAAAATAGTAAAATCGTGAAATAGTAAAATCGTGAAATATAAAAATGGAGCAGCTAAAACATGAATGTGGCGTGGCGATGATTCGCCTGTTAAAACCGTTAAGCTATTATGAGCAGAAATACGGTACCAGTCGCTATGGGCTGAACAAACTCTATCTGATGATGGAGAAACAGCATAACCGCGGACAGGAAGGTGCTGGCATCGCTTGCGTCAACATGGGTGCTCCCGTAGGCGAGGAGTATATGTTCCGTGAGCGGGCGGAGGGTAAGGATGCAATAACAGAGATATTCAGAGGCCTGTCTCAAACATCCCCCCGTAGAGGAACAGATGCACCAGAAACCTCCCCTGCAGGAGGATGGGAGGGAGCTTCATTGTATATGGGTCATCTACGCTATAGCACAACGGGTAAAAGAGGTTTGACGTATGTTCACCCTTTCTTGCGCCGAAATAACTGGAGGGCAAAGAATCTCTGTCTCTGTGGCAACTTCAATATGACCAACATCAATGAAGTGTTTCAGTTTCTTACTTCACAAGGGCAGTCTCCACGAGTTCACGGTGACGCTTATATCACGCTCGAACTTATGGGACATCGACTGGACCGTGAGGTCGAGCGGTTGTATGCTGAAGCCCGAGAACAAGGACTGGAAGGAACGGACATTACATGCTATATAGATGATAATGTGGATATGGCCAATGTCCTGAAAACTACAATGCCGCACTTCGATGGTGGTTATGTGATGTGCGGACTGACGGGCTCGGGTGAGATGTTCGCCGTTCGTGACCCATGGGGCATTCGCCCTGCATTCTATTATCAAGACGATGAGGTGGTGGTGCTGGCAAGTGAGCGCCCAGTTATACAAACATGTTTCGACCTGCAAACCGAAGACATTCGTGAACTGCAGCCGGGGCAGTCGCTCATTGTTCGTAAGAGCGGCGAAAGCTGTCTGCAACAGATAATGCCGCCAGAGCAAAATTACGCTTGTTCGTTTGAACGCATATATTTCAGCCGAGGCTCTGATCGTGATATCTATCTGGAGCGTAAACAGTTGGGTGAACAGCTGACCCCTGCCATTTTGCAAGCGATTGAAAATGACGTGCGCAATACAGTCTTTTCATACATCCCCAATACTGCCGAGGTGGCTTTCTATGGAATGACTGACGGCTTGAGAAAACAGAACCACGAGGTAAGAATAGAGAAGGTGGTCTGGAAAGACATCAAACTGCGCACTTTCATTACCGAGAGTGACGAGCGCAATGACCTTGCTGCTCATGTATATGACATCACTTACGGTTCTCTTAAACCCTATGAGGACAACCTCGTTATCATAGACGACTCCATCGTGCGTGGTACTACGCTTCGTGAGAGTATATTCAAGATTCTTGACCGTCTGCACCCCAAGAAGATTGTGATGGTGTCTAGTTCTCCTCAGATTCGCTATCCTGACTATTACGGCATAGATATGTCGCATCTTGAAGAACTATGTGCCTTCCGTGCAGCTGTCTCTCTTATCAAAGAGCGAGGTATGCAACAACTACTGGCGGAAACATACAGGGCATGTAAGGCAGAGCCATTGGCAAGGAACCATGTACGCGATATTTACGCGCCGTTTACTGTTCACGAGATTAACAATAGAATCGTCGAGATGCTGCGGCCAAAAGGCATGCAGGCTCCTGTGGAGTTAGTGTACCAGAGCATCGAAGGTCTGCACGAAGCATGCCCACGTCATGCAGGTGATTGGTATTTCACAGGACATTATCCCACGCTTGGCGGCATACGCCTTTGCAACGAGGCATTCGTACAATATGTAGAGAAGACATTAAAAATGCAATTATAGGAAACAATGAGAGAAGCAAGATTAATACTTGATGACGGAAGTCAGTTTATAGGTCGTTCGTTTGGATATGATGCTAATACTGTGGGCGAGGTGGTTTTCAATACTGCAATGACAGGCTATCCTGAAAGTCTGACAGACCCGAGCTATGCAGGACAGATATTAGTGACAACCTTCCCGCTGATAGGTAACTATGGAGTACCTGATGCAGGCATGGGTAACGATGGACTTCCTTTGTTTATGGAGAGCGAGCGAATTTATCCCAAGGCATTGGTTGTTGCCGACTACAGCAAAGCATATTCACATTGGAATGCTGCCGAGAGTCTAGAATCGTGGTTGAAACGCGAGAAGATACCTGCCATAACGGGCATTGACACGCGAAGGCTAACCAAGGTACTCAGGGAAAGTGGTGTCATGATGGGGAAAATAGTTATAGATGGCATTAACGACACAGAGGATACAGATAGCATAGATTACGGTTCCGTGAACTGGGTGGAGAAGGTAAGTTGCAAGGAGGTCATAACCTATCAACCAACACCAAACACCCATCACCAAACACCTAAGCGTGTTGTACTTGTGGACTGCGGCGTCAAGGCAAACATTATCCGTTGTTTGACAAGAAGGGGTGTTGAGGTTATTCGTGTTCCATGGGACTATGACTTTAACCAACTCGACTTCGATGGACTGTTTTTATCCAATGGTCCTGGCGATCCAGAGCAGTGCGGCAAGACTGTGGAACACATTAGAAAATTCCTTGCTAACGGACAAGTACGTCCTTGTATGGGTATCTGTCTTGGTAACCAACTTCTTGCACGTGCGGCAGGAGCCAACACATATAAGTTGAAATACGGTCATCGCTCGCACAACCAACCTGTCAGGAAAATTGGCACGACGCAATGCTTTATCACGAGCCAGAATCATGGATATGCCGTTGATGACGCGACGCTGCCATCAGGCTGGACTCCGTTATTCGTCAACATGAACGACGGCTCGAATGAGGGAATACGCCATCAGACGAAACCGTGGTTTTCTGCACAGTTTCACCCAGAGGCATGCTCTGGTCCTGTGGACACGGAGTTTTTGTTTGATGAGTTCGTTTCTTTGGTGGATAAGTTTACAAATAATCAAAATGACAAGCCGGATGTATGTGTAAACAACTCGTCAACACCAAATAACGATATGCCGACTATAAAGAAAGTGCTCTTGCTGGGTAGTGGAGCATTGAGGATAGGGCAGGCAGGCGAGTTCGACTATAGTGGCTCGCAAGCACTTAAAGCATTGAGAGAGGAGGGCATCCATACTATTCTCGTTAATCCAAACATTGCCACGGTGCAGACATCTAAAGATGTTGCCGATACTGTGTATTTTCAGCCTGTGACGCCAGAGTTGGTGGAACGTATTATAGAAAAAGAACGTCCCGATGGCATCTTGCTGTCATTTGGTGGACAAACGGCTCTGAACTGTGGTGTGGAACTTTACCAAAAGGGTGTTTTCGATAAGTATGGTGTTCAGGTATTGGGAACCCCTGTTCAAGCAATTATCGATACGGAAGATCGTGACCGTTTCGTGCAGCGGCTCGATGAGATAGGGGTGAAGACTATCAAAAGTGAGGCTTGCTCTTCTGTTGAGGAGGTGCAGAGGGCTGCGCATGAACTTGGTTTCCCCGTAATCTTAAGAGCTGCTTATGCACTCGGAGGGTTAGGTAGTGGATTCTGCGACAATGAGACTGAGCTTTTGTCACAAGCAGAGGAAGCCTTTTCATTCTCGCCTCAGGTTTTGGTAGAGAAGAGTCTGCGTGGCTGGAAGGAGATAGAGTATGAGGTTGTACGCGACCGCTTTGACAATTGCATCACGGTCTGCAATATGGAGAATTTCGATCCTCTGGGTATCCATACAGGCGAGAGTATCGTCGTTGCTCCCAGCCAGACACTCTCGAATGCTGAATATCATAAATTGCGTGCTCTTGCCATCAAGATAGTCCGTCACATCGGAATCGTCGGCGAATGTAATGTGCAGTATGCCTTCGACCCACAGTCGGAGGACTATCGTGTCATTGAGGTAAATGCCCGTCTCAGCCGTTCTTCTGCGCTCGCCTCAAAAGCAACGGGCTATCCGCTCGCCTTCGTAGCCGCCAAGTTAGGACTTGGTTTTGGCATCTTTGAGTTAAAGAATTCAATCACCAAGACCACGACAGCATTTTTCGAGCCAGCTCTCGACTATGTGGTTGTGAAAATTCCTCGCTGGGACTTGACAAAGTTCCGTGGCGTGAAGCGTGAGCTCGGTTCCTCGATGAAGAGTGTTGGCGAGGTAATGTCCATCGGTCGCACATTTGAAGAGGCTCTTCAGAAAGGTCTTCGCATGATAGGTCAGGGCATGCACGGATTTGTGGAAAACCACGAAATAAAAATCAAGGATATTGTTAAGGCACTTCATGAACCTACTGACATGCGTATCTTTGTCGTGTCGAAGGCCATGAAGGTGGGGTATAGTGTAGAGCAGATTCATCAGCTGACGATGATTGACCGCTGGTTCCTTGAGAAGTTGAAACATATCATTGATATTGACCAGCAGTTGCGTGAGTTTAGGCAGTTGGCTGATATGGTAACGTTTATGGAGCCAATGGAACTCGTTGAGTATCTCGAAGCTCCAGAATTTGTAAATCTCTTGCGCGAGGCCAAGGTGTATGGTTTTTCAGATTTCCAAATAGGGCGTGCCATAGGACTTGAGAACTGTATGAGTATGGAGCAGGCAGGTCTCACCATTCGTAAGTGGCGTAAAGAACTGGATGTTGTGCCAACGGTCAACCAGATAGACACCCTTGCTGCCGAATATCCAACAGAAACCAATTATCTTTATCTCTCATACTTGTAATTATTGAATTGTAAAATAGTAGAATCGTTAAATCGTCTAATAAATATATGTGTGGAATAGTAGCTATACTGAACGTGAAGGAACAGACGCAGGAATTGCGTCAAAAAGCATTGGGCATGAGTCAGAAAATCCGTCATCGCGGTCCTGACTGGAGTGGAATCTACTGTGGCGGAAATGCCGTTCTCGCTCATGAGCGACTGAGTATTATCGACCCTGAATCGGGAGGACAACCTCTCTATTCGCCAGACAGGAAACAAGTATTGGCCGTCAATGGCGAGATATACAACCATCAGGAAATACGCCGTCGTTATATCGGTCAGTATGAGTTTCAAACGGGTAGCGACTGCGAGGTAATCCTTGCTCTATATAGGAGCCTCACCTCCAGCTCCTCTCCAACGGGAGAGAGGAGTATAAACACTCATGAGCAGATTTGCGCGATGCTAGAACAGTTAAGTGGAATCTTTGCCTTTGTACTTTACGACGAGGAGCGCGACGAGTTTCTTATAGCCCGTGACCCTATAGGTGTCATACCATTATATATTGGTTACGATAGTGACGGCACCGTTTATGTAGCTTCGGAACTGAAAGCCCTTGAAGGGCAATGTGAGCGTTACGAGCCATTCCCTCCAGGTCATTATTATTGGAGTGTGTCGCCAGGTTTAAAGCGGTACTACCAACGTGACTGGATGCAGTATGAGGCCGTTAAAGACAACCCTGCCAGCGTTGAGTCAATTCGCTATGCACTCTATGATGCAGTTCGTAGGCAGTTGATGTCCGACGTGCCATACGGGGTACTCCTATCAGGTGGACTTGACAGTAGTGTTATCTCTGCCATCGCACAGAAGTTTAGCGAACATCGCATTGAGGATGACAGTCGCACGAAAGCCTATTGGCCACGACTTCATTCCTTTGCCGTCGGTCTGAAGGGGGCTCCCGACTTGGCTAAAGCCCGTCTTGTGGCTGACCATATTGGAACTGTACATCACGAAATCAACTATACCATTCAGGAAGGACTTGATGCCATCCGTGATGTCATATACTATATCGAGACTTATGATGTCACCACCGTTCGTGCCTCCACACCAATGTATTTATTGGCACGTGTGATAAAGTCGATAGGTATTAAGATGGTGCTTTCAGGCGAAGGTGCCGATGAAATTTTCGGTGGTTACCTCTACTTCCATAAAGCTCCATCTGCCAAAGATTTCCATGAGGAGACAGTTCGCAAACTCTCAAAGCTCCATCTCTATGATTGCCTGCGTGCAAACAAAAGTCTATCGGCTTGGGGTGTGGAGGGTCGTGTGCCGTTTCTTGACAAGGAGTTCCTCGATGTTGCCATGCGTACCAATCCGGAAGCAAAGATGTGTGGCCCCCTCCCATCCTCCCCCGATATGGGAGGAGCTGAAAACGGCTTTGTTATTGAGAAGAAGATTGTGCGAGAGGCCTTTGCCGACTTGCTACCAGAAGAGATAGCATGGAGACAGAAAGAACAGTTCAGCGATGGCGTTGGATACTCGTGGATAGATACTCTTAAAGACATCACTTCTAAAGCCGTTTCGGACGAGCAGATGGCTCATGCGGCGGAACGTTTCCCTATCAACCCGCCGAAGAACAAGGAGGAGTATTACTACCGTAGTATCTTTGCCGAGCATTTCCCCTCTGACTCTGCTGCCCGTAGCGTGCCCTCGGAGGCTAGCGTTGCCTGCTCCACAGCCGTTGCTCTTGAATGGGATGCCGCCTTCCGTAACATGAATGACCCTAGTGGCCGTGCCGTCAAAGGCGTACACGAGCAGGCTTATTCTTAATCTCACATCGCTTATATTAGCGGCAAATAGTGGAGAAAGATATATGTTCTGGATTGTTACAAGCGGTTTGTAACTGTATTACAAGCCGCTTGTAACATCATTACAAACGGTCTGTAATCTCTTTACAAGGCGCTTGTAATAATATCGAAGCATGTGAAAAATGTTGCGATAAAATTTTGTTGTGTGGCAAACTTGCAGTAATTTTGCGGTGAAATTACTGAAAGTGAAGATGTTCAAGAAGATAAACAACTTGCTCGCCTTGCCCCTTTTGCCCATTACGAGGAACGCTGTGTTCTTCGTGATGATGTTCATTTTGGGCGCGGTGTGCACCTATGCCGTGCTACCTGAGCGTCGCGGAGCCCATGTTTTCGAGTTCTGGTGGCAGGAACTGTTTGTTGATGTCTATTTCGTTTGTGCCCTGTTGGCCGCTCTTCCCGAAAAGGTGAGGCGATGGGTGCGCCTTGCGCTATACATCATCTTTTACGCAATAGCCATCGTTGACGTGTATTGTTTCGTGAAGTTCGACTCCACGCTGACTCCCACGATGTTGCTCCTTGTGGGCGAGACTAATAGCGGCGAGGCATCAGAGTTCTTCCGTTCCTATTTCAGTTGGGACCTCCTGTCGAGTCGTCTTGGATGGGTGCTGCTCGTGCTGCTTGTAAACATCATCGTGGAGGGTATAGTTGCGTGGGTTAAACACAGGCGCAAGGAGCACGAGGAGGACAGTTTCAGCCTTCGCAAAGGAATGTTCTCAGTGGCGAGAACGTGTTGTTTGTCGCCAATGCTGAATCCTCTGTTGTCGCTGCTGGTCACGGTTTTCGTAATCTATTGCCTTACGGAATGCTGGACGAACAAGCAGGCGGAGTATCGTCTGATGTCGTATGACAATATTGGTGATGTGGAACATGAACTTACTGAGAAGACTTGTGCCAACCTCTACCTGCCCGTTTATCGTTTCGCTTTCAGCGTCTATGCAAATCGTCTTACATCGAAGCAGGTATCAAGACTTGTTCATGGCATCAAGGATGCGGTGGTTGACAGTTGCAGTTACACCTCACCAAATATCGTGCTGGTGATAGGCGAGAGTTACAACCGTCATCACTCGCAACTTTACGGATATGAAAAGCCGACGGCACCGCGCCAGTTGGAGCGTGAGCAGAAGGGTGAACTGATAAAGCTGGAGGATGCTGTGTCATCGTGGAACCTCACAAGTTATGTCTTCAAGCAGATGTTCTCGATGTATGCTGTGGGCGACAAGGACGACTGGTGCGACTATCCTCTGTTCCCGGAGTTGTTCCGCAATGCGGGCTATCATGTCACTTTCATCACTAACCAGTTTCTTCCGCAGGCGAAGGAGGCCGTCTATGACTTCAGCGGCGGTTTCTTCTTGAACAACGAGAAACTGAGCAAGGCGATGTTCGACACGCGCAATCAGAAACTTTACGACTATGACGACGGAGTGACTTACGAGTACGACCGTCTGAAGAAGGAAAATACCGAGCACAATCTTATCATACTTCACTTGAGAGGTCAGCATGTTCACTATGCATCAAGAGTGCCGAAGGCGCAGAAACATTTCACCATTGACGACTACCAGCGAAAGGGGTTCACGAAGAAAGAACGACAAGTGATGGCCGATTACGACAACGCTCTGCTTTACAACGACTCTATTGTAGATGAGATAGTAAAGCGTTTCGAGCAGGAAGATGCTATCGTTATATATGTACCAGATCATGGAGAAGAGTGTTATGACGGCGATGTTCACTTCTTCGGGCGCATGCATAGCACCGAGATAACTGCCCGTTTGGCACATGAGGAGTTCGACATACCGATGTGGTTCTGGTGCTCGGAACGTTATCGCGAGGCACATCCCGACATCGTGGAGTCTATTCGCAAAGCATCAACACTGCGTTATATGACCGATGCCTTGCCCCACACGCTGCTCCGATTGGCGGGAATCAGTACCCGATGGTATCGTCCAAGCCTCGACATCCTCAGCGATGAATATGATGACGAACGCCCCAGAATATTAAAACTTACAACCGACTATGATAAATTGGGGAAATAAGACGGGACGGAGAAACGTGGAATGAGGAAGGAGAAAAGAACATTTTGACAACACAATTGTCAGCAACAAGACAAAAAGAAAAATGCAAAATACAACGGAAAAGAATACAAACGCGACACTAAAGACAGGCAACGGACTTCTTGCGATGAGTGAGTCGGCTGCCCTTAGGGGCATTGCAATACTCGGTATCATGCTGCATAACTATTGCCATTGGCTCGGTTTTGCGGTCAAGGAGAACGAGTATACGTTCGATGCAGAGCGACCTATGCAGTTCTGGGATAAGCTGATGTCGTTCGACTCCGACCTTTTCATCCATTTCTTCTCCTTCTTCGGACATTATGGTGTGCCCGTTTTCCTCTTCGTCAGCGGCTTCGGACTCGTGAAGAAATACGAGAAGGGGTTGAGTGTCGAGCGTCGAGCGTTGAGCGAAGACACTATTGATAGCAAGACAAATCTCTCTCAAAACTCATCTCTCAACGCTTTACACTTCATGAAAAAGCATTTCCTCAAGCTCTTCCGCTTGATGATAATCGGCTATGTCGTGTTTATCATTGTCTATTTCCTGCGCAACAGCAATGCCTCAACGGTGTTCAGCATCGACCATGTGATTGCGCAACTGACGATGGTGATAAACTTCGTGTATAAGTATCCTGACAAAGCGATAACGCCTGGACCATATTGGTTCTTCGGACTTATGGTGCAACTCTACGCTCTCTACATATTATTATATAACCGCTGGCGCAACTGGAAGGTGCTAATAGTTACTATTCTCATTTGCTGGGCAGTGGAGTGGGCCGCTAATGCCTATGGATGGGGTGCGATAAACTTCGTGCGTTACAACTTCATTGGCGGCGTGTTGCCCTTTGCTATGGGCATTGCCTACGCCCGTTGGGGAAGGGAACTGCCGCGCATGGGTTATCTCGCCTTGACTCTGTTGTCAGCACTCGTGGTGCTCTTCGGCAGTTTCTGGTTCCACGGATGGCTGTGGGTGCCCGTTGCTGTTGTTGTTGGAGCGGTGTCAACGGTGCGTCTCCTGCCTTCATGGCTGCTCAATCCTGCTGCTTGGGTGGGTGCTCTGTCGGCTGCAATCTTCGTGATGCATCCCGTGGCGCGTGAACTGATAATAAGTCATTACCGCCGAGCCGACATCTACGGCGGCATTGCCGTCTATGTGTTCAGTACCTTCGCAATGGCCATGTTGCTGCGATATTTGCTGAAATATATACCCAAACCCTAACAAACAAAAAACTTACTAAAATGAAAAAGAATCTACTAACAATGCTAATGATTGCATTTGCCATAGCTGCAAGTGCTCAACGTTATGCCGGTGGTGACATTTCGTTGCTGACAAAGTATGAAGAACATGGTGCGAGATATTACGACAGTAACGGTAATGCCATTTCTGACATGCTCACTTTCTTCAAGAATGAGGGTATGAACGCTATGCGCGTGCGTCTCTTCGTTGATCCTTCGGTGGCGCCTTCAAGTGAGAAAGGAGAGGGCGTTTGCCAAGACTTGGAGTATGTCAAGGCACTAGGCAAGCGCATAAAAGACGCTGGATTCAAGCTGATGCTTGACTTCCACTACAGCGACTCATGGGCAGACCCAGTCAAGCAATACACTCCTGCAGCATGGGCAACGCTTACAGATGCTCAACTTCAGACCAAGATATATGAATATACGGCTGATGTGCTGCAGCAAATGAAGGACTTCGGTGCTGCGCCCGACTTCATTCAGACAGGTAACGAGATAAGTTATGGTATGATGTGGGCAGGTCGGTCGGCGTCTCAAACCACATGGAAGAAATACTATGCAGGACAGAGTGCTAATGCCGAACGTTTCTTCTCGTTGCTGAAAAAGGCAGGTGAGGCATGTCGAGATAAGTGCCCTAGTGCAAAGATTGTTATCCATACGGAGCGCGTGGCCAATACAACCTATCTCAAAGCATTCTACAATGACATGAAGACTGCTGGTATAGACTACGACATTATCGGCCTCAGTTATTACCCATATTACCACAAAGACTTTGCACAACTTGAGAGTGCGCTCAGCACATTGGAGTCTAACTTCCCCGAAAAGGACATCATGCTCGTGGAACTTGGCTATTATCACAAGTGGCAACCGGATGGAGTGGACTTTAATTATGGAAACACTTACCCCATTACCGAGGCAGGACAGAAGGCATTCACCGATGCTCTCATACAGAAACTGGAGAGTCATCCGAATGTGAAAGGCATCTTCTGGTGGTGGATGGAAGCAAATGAATACGGACTGAATTGGAACACCCAGCGTGTAACCGATGCTTGGTATAACGCTGGACTCTTCGATAACGAGACTGGAAAAGCCCTGTCAGCCCTATCGTCACTTAAGGACTTCATTGGCACAACGGGCATCGATGGCATTTACAACGAGCCTGTGACGGGTGAGAGTAGTCGTATCTATAACCTTGGCGGACAACGACTCTCTGCGCCGCAGCACGGCATCAACATAATAAATGGCAAGAAGGTGATTTGGAAATAATTACATCAGGTGATGATTTTAAATGACATTCACATTGAACCCACATTAAATACTAACCATTTAAAACAAAAATCGAGATGAAAAAGATACTGGCAATCGCATTGATGACTGTATTTGCAACCATCACCGCAAGTGCACAAATGTACGACGACTACGTGGATGAACTTCGCGACACGTGGCAGAAGACAATCACAGTCCCTAACTCGCAGGCTCCAGTCGTCGAAAAACTACTCTTGGCGTGGGGCAAGAAGTTTCCAAACGAGTTTGTGGAAATCTTCGACACCTACAAGAAGACTGGCGACACCAAAAACCAAGGTCTCTACAACTACAAGGTAGACTACGCCCCCCAGAACGGCTTCATTGAAATATACGGTTCGTGGTCGATGATCGCGGAAGTGGACGGCAACTTCGCGAAAGGGGACACAATCACAAGGGAACACATCCTCCAAGCCGTATATTGGAATCTTCCCAACGGAAACAAACTCTTTGGCGTAAGCATCGAGATAGATGGCGAAATATTTGCCAACTGCGCTGTGATGTTTTACGAATACAACGCCGCTAAAGGCAAACTCACGCCCCGTGCTGACGTTGTAAAGAGGATATATGGCAAGATGGGCATATCGAACCCTCCTGTGGGCGATGAAACCGAAATCTTTATAAAACTCCCTAAGGTAGGTCGCGACATCAAATATAACGACTACTCGTCCGGCTCCGAAAAGATTATTAAGTGGAACGGCAACGGATTCTAATAACCTTCCGTTTCCTTGCACGAAGAAGGCAACTGTTCTCAATACAGTATCCTTGACGCGTCTGGCGGCTTATTGCTGAAGAAGCAGTAAGCCGCCAGTGCCGTAATCATACTCTTAATGAAATTGTTGATAATGGAGTTATGCGGTGATGGATACAATCTACTTCATCCATCCCATTCTGCGGAGAATGTCGAAGGTGTTTTCTGCCGACTCGCGTTCCTTAGTCTTCTTCACCGAAAGGTACTCATCAAGCAGTTCGGAACCCTCAAGCAGTGTCTGCATGTACTCGTCGTTGAGCATGTGTATCGCCACGCGCCCCTTATCGAGCGACTCCGCATCGTCTGTGATTACGTAACCCACAGGGTGCTTCATAACGTTGCTCTCAGAGATGGCTGCTCCAATGGCTCCGAACATGCCTGCTGTTAATCCTCGTTTCCTCATTGCCTTTTTGCCGATTCGGGTGTTGGCAAACGCCAGTTGGTTGTCTTTAAACACGAACGCACGTGTGTAACCACTGCCAAATCTCGTTTTCTCGAATCGCAGGTTGCGGCAGTTGACATAAAGAGAGTCACCATGAGAGATTACGAAAGCCTCTTTCTTCAATGTCTTGTCGAGGTTGCTGTCACCAGTTGTGAACTTGAAGTCGTTGCCGCCCCACCATAGTTTTCTGCTCTGGCTGTGCTCCTCCACAATCAGAGTGTCAAGCGGATGCCACACATTGTTTTTGTAGTCACTGTAACTCAGGCAATACCTGTCCTGAGCCATTGCCGCCGCAGCCATCATCAGGCAGCATGCGAGCATGAATAATCTTGTATGTCTCATAATATTATAAGTGAAATCTTAATCCTATCGTGAGTGCATAACGCGCTATGCCGTTAGCCCTGTCTTTATAGTAGTCGTTGTTTTTATCGTCGCTGAAACGGCCGTTAAGGGCACTCAAGTCGAGTCCTATGCCTACATGTTTGCCGAAAAGATACTCCACGCCTAACCTTGTGTGGAATCCTATTCCCCATTTCGAGCCGTCTTCTTCAGAATACCGCGCAGCACCTGCACCTATTCCCCACGACCACTGCCAACATCCACCACGGGGAGAGCCCATAACAAATTCTGGCGCGAAGTATAATTGCCGGAGCGTACTGCCAGGATATCCAGTGCTGTTGTATGCCCCAATAGCCCCGAAGCCATAACCCGACGAGAATACGCACTGGTATTCCAACTGCGCTTCTTGACCGAACCTGGAAGAATATTCCCTGCCCGAAGCGACATCATAAACCTTAGAGGAAATCAGCCCTGCACCATATCTTATACTGAATGTATGTGACGCAGGCGACTGGCCTTTTGCATTGAGGGAGTCTTGCACATGACCTGCCGATGCCGGCAAGTACAGTGATACCAAAGTTAAACAAGTAACGAATAATTGCTTCATATTTATTAAGTGATTTAAAATTGCGTGATACAGCATGCCATCAATACGATTGATGTTTGGGCACCACCATGCCATACTTGGGTTTTGCGACTGCAAAAATACTAATTATAAAGTAAATATGCAAGTATTAACCTTCTTTTTTTTCGTGCCAATGCTTATATCTGAGGAGACGAAAGAGCGCTAGAGAAAACGCCGTTTGTAACCTCTTGGTTTCCAATAAGATACAAGTGGGGTAACAAAGTTAATAACTTTGTTCAACAATCCTATTAACTTTGTTCAACAAAGTTAATAACATTGTCTCCCCGTTTGGCATCTTTCGTTCCCGCAGAAGACATAAGTCGCAATTAAAGTAGCGAGAAGTGACGACCAGACTAGCAAGCAGCCCGCGAAACACTCAATCGTGTGCGCCAGTTCATCAAGGACAATCCCACCGTCTATCTCTCCACCCACTGCCCCGAGGGCTATGAGAACCTGGAAATGAAACGCGTAATGAAACTGTAAAAGACAAACGCCGTGACACATTTGTGTTACGGCGTTTTTATTATACGGATGTGCGAGTGCGAGACCGGAGAAATATAATGTTATATTTTCTCTATATGCAAAGTCTGGTCGCAGTAATCAACAACGGCAGGGCGATGAGTGATGAAGATTACAGTCTTGTCGCGTTTCTCAAGAATGTTTTGAAGCAGTTGTCGCTCGGTGTCAGGGTCGAGTGCGCTTGTAGCCTCGTCGAAGAGCATGATGCTTCCGCGGCGAAGCAATGCGCGAGCGATGGCTATACGCTGTGCCTGTCCTTCGCTCAGTCCTCCTCCGCTCTCGCTACAGATGGTGTCGATGCCCTGTGGCAATGAGAACACAAAGTCGGCACAAGCCTGCTTGAGCGCCTCGTTCATGTCTTCCTCGGTGGCTTCCACGCGTCCCAGTCTGAGGTTCTCGCGTATCGTTCCACTGAGAAGCGTGTTGCCCTGTGGCACATATACGAAGTTGCATCGCAGCAATGGCGAAAGCTGGTGTTCCTTCTCCTTATTATATATAATGGCGTTTCCGCTTTGCGGTTTTATCAAAGCGAGAATCATACGCACCAATGTCGTCTTTCCTGCACCTGTCTCTCCGAGTATAGCGGTGCATGAACCAGGATAGAAATCGAATGTGAGGTTCTTCACAACGTCACCGTCTTCGGCGGTGTAAGCATATGACACATTATCGAGACGCACGCCACAAGGACTATCCATCTCTATCGGGTCGCCCTGCTCTTCGAGTGGATTCTCCTCCAGTTCCATAAGTCGTTCGGCAGCTGTGAACACGCTTACGAAAGCCGGAACGAGTTTCGTGAGCGAGCGTGCAGGCCCTTGTATCTTGGCTACAAGTTGCAGGAAAGCTGTCATTCCACCGAACGACAAGGTGTTGTTATACATCCTCATGGCACTCCAGAGGAATGCAATGAGATAGCCAAGGGCAAAACCGAAGTTGAGGATAAGGTTGGAGAAGACAGAGAAAATGGTGCGCTTTACCACGTTGTGGCGCAGTTCGCTCTGTGTGCTTTCCAGTTTGCCCACCATCATAGAATCACTTTCGAGAGTCTTTATCAGCATGCGGTTCTGCACCGTTTCCTGTAATACGCTCTGCACCTTTGAGTCGCTGTCGCGTACCTTGCGCGTCAGTTTACGCATCTGCTTGACGTAAACCTTGCTGACAAGGATAAATATCGGAAGCATAATGATGATGAGCACAGCCAACAGAGCATCCATGGAGAAGAGATAGAAGAATGCTCCGAGGAACAAAGCCAGCACTGAGAGCGTGCTGGGAATAGTCTCCGTGAGGAATCCCACCACGTTGCTGACATCACCTTCCAAGCGGTTGATGACATCTCCACTATGGAATCGTTCCTTGCCATGCCACTCTGAACGCAGGATGCGGTCGAGCATGCGCTGTTGCATGCGGTTTTGTGCGCGGATTCCGAGAATGTTTCTTACCCAAATGCTTGCTATGTGGAGGGCAAAGTCGCAAAGAATGAGCAACCCCATGAGGGTGACTGACCAGTAAAGAGAACCCTCGATGGTGTGTGCTGCTACATCGATGGCATGCTGCACTGCCCAAACCTGCGAGAGACTGATGACAACGCCTATCAGTCCTAGTGCCGCATTGAGCCCTGCCTGCAGACGATTGCCTCGCCATGCCCGCCACAACCAGCGCAGTATTTGTCGCACTGGATAGCGGCTATCTTCCATTTTGAGCAGTTCCTTTACTTTCATCAGTTTCTATTGTCTTTTCCCCACATCATCTTCTCGCGCAGAGTGGAGTAGTAGTTGCGGCCGAAGAGGCGCATTATTTTAATAGTGTGTGCTGCGCGGCGGATTGTGAGTGTTGTGCCTTCAAGGCATTTCTCAGAGCGTCCGTCGATTGCAACGAGGAAGTTGTGCGAACGGCTTTCCACAGAGAGAGTTATCTCTGCCGTGTCTGGAATCACGATAGGGCGCACGTTAAGACTATGCGGTGCCACAGGTGTCAGGCATATGATGCCCGACTGTGGTGCCACAATAGGACCGCCATTTGATAGAGAATATGCGGTTGAACCAGTCGGTGTGGCCACTATCAGACCGTCTGCCTGATAGGTGGTGAGGTATTCTCCGTTGATAGATGCGGTGATGGAAATCATTGAGGCATTGTCTCGCTTTAGCACCGCGATGTCGTTTAGTGCAAACGGACTGCCTGAAATGTCACCCTTTACCTCAATAACGGCATGCTCTTCGGTGCTGAAGTTGCCGTCGAAGATTGCGTCAACGGTAGCCTCAATCTCTTCAGTTGTGGTGTCGGCAAGGAATCCTAGACGTCCAGTGTTAACTCCGATAATTGGCAATTGCCGTGCGCCTACATAGTTGGCTGCTTTCAGCAATGTGCCGTCACCACCCATCGACACCACGAAATTGGCATCAAAATAAGTGCCGCTGAACACTTCTGCTGCGTCGATGGAAAGATCATGCTGTCGTGAGAGATACTTATGGAAGTCCCTCTCAATGCACACTTCTCCCCCATGACGTGCCACACAGTTAAGGAATTTACTCACTGTTTCAGCACTTTTGGCCTGATAGGTGTTCCCGAAGATGGCGAATCGTAACCGTCGTTGTTGCATATAATTTAAACTTTCGTTACCAACTCTTTGCCGTTTTGCAAAGTTTTTGTATCTTTGCGGTGCGGTATTCCGCTACGGTTTGGAGCCGCGAATTATTTGCAAAGGTAATATTTTTAATTTAAATAACATAAATCTAACAACAAATTTGATAAATCATGGCAAAAGTTTTTCAATTTATGGCTAATGGCTTCGAAGACATTGAAGCTCTGATTCCTGTTGATGTACTGCGTCGCGGAGGTGTGGATATAAAGACTGTGAGCATCACAGGCAGTGATGTTGTGGAGTCTGCGCATGGCGTGAAGATGCATGCAGACCTCACTTTCGAGGATGCTGAGGCGATGCTTGATGACGCAGATTTGCTGATGTTGCCAGGAGGTATGCCTGGTGCAACCAACCTTAACGACCACGAAGGGGTGAAAGCAGCGTTGCTGAAACAAGCAGAGAAGGGCAAGATGGTTGCTGCCATCTGTGCAGCACCCCTGGTTCTTGGTGGCTTAGGACTGCTCCGCGGTCGTCGTGCCACTTGCTACCCAGGTTTCGAGCAGACACTTCTCGGTGCAGAATACACAGCCGAACTGTTCACCATTGATGGTAATATAACAACAGGTGAGGGCCCTGCAGCTGCTCTTCCTTATGCTTATTCTCTGCTTGAGCAACTCGTTGACAGCGAGACATCGCATGCAGTGGCAGAAGGAATGAGATTCCTGCATTTAATGGGAAAGTGATTTTCATGCCAAACAGAGCATGACCATCTTAACAAAACTTCGAACTCCTCGCTCGACCCGAAGGGGCGCTTTTAAAGCGGAGCAAATAAAAGAACTCTTAATTCCTAACTTTAAATGGACTATGCCATAATACTTGGAGGCGGAAAAGGGTTGCGAATGGGCGCAGACGTGCCAAAGCAGTTCCTGCCTGTCGGAGGTGTACCGATATTGATGCGCACCATCTGGCGGTTCCGTGAATATAGCGACTCTTTGAAGATAATCCTTGTCTTGCCAGAGAGTCAGCAGGATTATTGGCGCAACCTGTGTGCAGAATATGATTTCCAAGAGGACTATCAAGTGGCTAATGGTGGTGCAACCCGCTTCCATTCAATAACAAATGGACTAGCTTTGATCCCTGATGATGCAGAAGGAGTTGTGGCCGTTCACGATGGTGTGCGACCATTCCCGAGCGTTGAGGTTATCGCGCGCTGCTATGAGACGGCACGGCAGACGGGTACGGCAGTGCCTGTTACTCCTGTTATCGAGACTTTGCGCCATGTGACGGCTGAGCATCCTGAGGGAGTGACTGTGCCGCGTGGCGATTACCGACTTGTGCAGACACCACAGGCTTTTGACATCCAACTGCATAAGCAAGCTTATCGCCAGCCTTATAACGATGGTTTTACTGACGATGCTTCGGTGGTGGAGAGTTTTTTCTCACAAAATATATCTCCCAACAGCCAACATCCATCACCCATCACCTTGGTAGACGGTAACCGTGAGAATATAAAGATAACGACGCCCTTTGACCTGAAGATAGCGGAGGTGCTGGCAGACGAATGAATGTTTTTAAGCAGTGATAGACATTTTCCAGCAAGATATAATGTATGTTCCTGGCGTAGGACCTCACAGAAAGGAACTGCTGAAGAAGGAATTGGGCATCGAGACTTTCGGTGACCTGTTGGAGTACTATCCATATAAATATGTTGACCGCTCGAAGATTTACCAAATCTGTGAGATAAATGGCGAGATGCCGTTTGTGCAGATAAAGGGAGAGTTCCTCGATTTTGAGGAATTCAGCATGGGGGCACGCAAGAAACGTATCGTTGCACATTTCACTGATGGCACTGGATATGTTGATATAGTGTGGTTTGCACGTGCACAGCAATTGACGAAAAACCTGAAGGTGGGCACTGAATACATTATTTTCGGCAAACCAACGGTATTCGGCGGACGCTATCAGTTTGTACATCCTGAGATAGACTTGGCAAAGGATGTGGAACTCTCCACTATGGGAATGCAACCCTATTACAACACTACTGAGAAGATGAAGAAGGCAGGGATGACATCGCATGCTGTGGAGAAGATTACGAAAAACATGCTCGCACGCATTCAGCATGAAATTCCCGAGACGTTGCCGCCATTCATAGTAAACCGTCTAAGACTAGTTTCACGCGACTCAGCGTTACGGCATATTCATTACCCAAAGAGCGCAACAGAGATGAGTCATGCCAGTCAGCGACTTAAATTCGAGGAACTTTTCTATGTGCAGTTGAATATCCTGCGCTATGCTTCTGACCAACGGCGAAAGTATAGCGGCTTTGTTTTCAGGCATGTAGGGGCGGCGTTCAACACCTTTTATAAGAATCACTTGCCGTTTCCGCTTACCAATGCACAGAAAAGGGTAATCCGTGAGATAAGGAAAGATATGGTTTCAGGCAAGCAAATGAATCGTTTGCTGCAAGGAGATGTGGGTTCAGGGAAAACACTTGTTGCCCTTATGTCTATGCTTATTGCAATAGACAATAACTATCAGGCATGCATTATGGCCCCTACGGAAATTCTTGCCGAGCAACATCTTGCCACGATAAAGGAGTTCCTTGGTGATATGCCGGTGCGTGTTGAACTGCTCACGGGCATTGTGAAGGGTAAGAAACGTAAGGATATCCTTGAAGGACTCGCTTCTGGAGAAGTGCATATACTTGTGGGAACGCATGCTGTAATAGAGGACACTGTGCAGTTTTCGCGTCTTGGCTTCGTCGTTGTTGATGAGCAACACCGTTTCGGCGTGGCTCAGAGAGCGAAGCTTTGGAGTAAGGCGGCACCTGAAGACGGCGCGAAGAGGGGTATTCCGCATGTGTTGGTGATGACCGCGACACCGATACCTCGTACTCTCGCAATGACTCTTTACGGTGATCTTGACGTGAGTGTTATCGATGAACTGCCGCCGGGTCGCAAGCCTGTACAGACACTTCATAAGTATGAAGACCAAACAACTAGTCTTTATAAAGGTATACGTCAGCAGGTTAGACAGGGCAGACAGGTATATATTGTGTTCCCGTTGATAAAGGAAAGCGAGAAGATGGACCTCCAGAACTTGGAAGAAGGATTTGGCCGTTTGTGTGAAGTGTTTTCTGACATGCGGCTTAGCAAGGTGCACGGCAAGATGAAATCTGCAGAAAAAGAGGCTGAGATGCAACGCTTTGTCAGTGGGGAAACGCAGATATTGGTAGCAACAACGGTAATAGAGGTGGGAGTTAATGTGCCCAATGCTTCTGTTATGGTTATCTTAAATGCCGAGCGTTTCGGACTTTCTCAACTGCATCAGTTGCGTGGCAGGGTGGGGCGCGGTGCCGATCAGTCTTATTGCTTGCTTGTAACGAAACGTGCATTGTCTTCTGATACTCGCAAGAGAATAGATATAATGTGCGACACTAACGATGGCTTCCGCATAGCAGAGGCAGACCTTAAACTGCGTGGTCCTGGTGATTTAGAAGGAACGCAACAGAGTGGTATGGCGTTCGACCTTAAGATAGCCGATATTGCTCGTGATGGACAACTCGTGCAACTCGCTCGAGACGAGGCTCAGCGCATCATCGAAGACGATCCCGAATGTAACAAGACAGAGAACCAAATGCTTTGGTCACGTCTTGCTGCACTCCGTAAAACCAATATTAATTGGGGTGCGATAAGTTAGTTTAGGTTGACTGTCAACTTGTTAACTCGTCAACTTAAATTATTAAAAACACAATAAAAATGTTAACGCACACACTAAGATAGAAAATAAATCGTTATCTTTGCAGCGACTTTTTGGGAAATGATTGGTCTCTTATTGGCCAAATGCTTTGTGAAAGGAGTATTTATCATTTTCTTTCTTTGTGAAACTATAATACGATTATGCAATTCAAAAGAACAATAAAAACTTTAGCAATTTCAACTGTGTTTGCTCTTACAGCCATTCCAACAATGGCTCAGGATATTGTTGCATTCCAGGCACCAGTTGACAGAAAAATGAAAGCAGTGGACACTGTGGCACTGCGCAGTATAGCAGAACGTGAGATGGCAGCTAATCCATCAGCACAACTCTATAACGAGTGGAGCAACAAGTACGCACATCGTGCTACCGAGTTGCCCGATTCTTTCCGCATCGACCTCCGTCATTTCTGCATGCCGACACCAAGTCGCGTCATTACAAGTAACTTCGGACGCCGTTGGGGCCGTATGCACAAGGGCCTTGATATCAAGGTTTATATCGGCGATACTATCCGCGCAGCATTTGATGGTAAGATTCGCGTTGTTCGTTATGAGGCAAATGGTTATGGAAACTATGTTGTAATACGTCATAACAATGGTTTGGAGACCATCTATGGTCACATGTCTAAGCATCTCGTTTCAGAGAACCAGCATGTTCGCGCCGGTGATCCTATCGGTCTTGGTGGCAACACTGGTCGCAGCACAGGTTCTCACTTGCACTTCGAGACACGCCTTTGCGGTGTTGCTCTCAACCCAGCTTTGATGTTTGACTTCCGCAACCAGGACGTTACCGACGACTATTACGTATTCCGCAAGCGTACATACGAGCGCGAGAGCGATACTGCTAATCGTCTTCGTGGCAAGGATGCAGGTCCAAGCGTGGCTTCATCGGCAGACAACCCACAAGCATATGCGCAGCCCGCTCACCAGCAAGAGCAGTCTCGTCCACAGGCATCAGCATCTGGTGAGATTCGCTATCACAAGGTGGTACAAGGCGAAACACTGTATAGCATTGCTCGTAAGCGTGGCGTAAGCATCGAGCGTCTATGCCGCCTTAACCATATTGGCAAGAATATGCGTGTAAAGGTTGGACAAATCTTGAGATATTCCTAAATCGCAATAAGAAATTACAACAAAGCCTCCCGGCGTTATGCAGGGAGGCTTTTTCTATTTGTAGGATTTCATCCGACCTTTTCTCGTTAGGCAGAGAAGGAACAAGTTCCACTCTACTCATTTATTTGGCTTAACGAAAACGTTCAGTTGCTGGAAGCGTTTTTGACAGCGTACCTTATAACTATAGCCAAAGGCATGTTTAAGGAATTTCCGCCAGTTATAAGTAAAAACAAACGGTATTGTGTCGCTTATCTTGGGTTTCTTTGAGGCATAGATGGAGCGCCGCATGCGCACAAAATATAGGTCGGCAATGGACTCAAAGGGAGAGAACACACGCCCATCAAGGCTGAACGGCCATATTTCAGAATAGAAACGGTCTTCTGCAATAACCTTGTCATTGAAGTCGGGTAACTGTCTCCCGTAGTCGGAGTTTATCCACCAGAAATTACCTGAGAACATCTTATAATCACGCGGCGGCCAACGATAGCATCCATATAAGTCATAACCGTTGCTTAGAGTATTCACCGCAACGTGCCATTTCGTGAAAACAAAGTATTCAAGCATTTCCCTCCAAGCCTCTATCTTAGCCTGAAAACCTCGGAAAAGTCGGTCGTTTGTGTCTACACATTGATAACTAATCCCCTTTGTATGGAAATAATAGACGAGACAGTCTTCTTCACGACATAAACTTAACACTTTCTCAAGGGCAGGATATTCATACCTATGAGCATCGTTGGTGAACGATATGATCTCCATGCTAGGACTGTCGATGATGCGTTTCAGTTCATTAACATCGTCATCGCTTTTAGAAATGCAACTCACGAAAAGTGTTTTCGTGGCATCTAATAGTCCGTCGTGTTTCAGGTTTTCCACCTGTCTTGTCACTAACCGTTGCCATCCCTCCACACAATAAACATGGTAAACGCCATAGATAGGCCGTGATATAGCGGGTTCATATTCCCATTTGCTTGTGTCACGACGCTCGTAAACGTGGAACAGTGTATCGGTTATATTTGACATAGTGATAAGAGGTATGAAGTAAGAGGAACAAGTATGAGGATGGAGTTGTCAAATTATTGCCGCGAACATTTCTTTTAGGTCGTGCGTTGGACGCCATCCAAGGGCTTTCAGCCTAGTGGTGTCAAGGCGAAGATATGTCGTCGGCGAATAACCCATGCCCTCTTTCAGCTCTATTCTCACTTTCATATTCTTGCCAAACTCACGGCAGACCATCTCCGCCATGTCGCGAATGGAGATGTAGGTGTCTTCATTTGCCACGTTATAAGCCATGCCGCCTTCTCCGAACAGCAAGATATAAAGCATTGCCTCTACTGCATCTGCCGTGTAACAATAGCATCGGCACAACTTGCCTTCTGTGTGCAAAACGATGTCCTCATCAGCCCTTGCACTGCGAGCGAACTGTGCGAAGACGCGGTTGTCGTTCTCTGTGATGCCTTCTCCGAAGGTTTGAGCCAATCGTGCGGTCATCACTCTCACATCATGTTCTTTGCTATAGGCATGGCACAAGCATTCGGCTGCGCGTTTTGCCATTGGATAACTACTGCGTGCCTGCATAGGGTCGATATATCCTTGGCAGTCTTCTGTCAGTGGTTTGCTGTCGTCGAGCACTGTACCGTACATTTCGAGAGTAGAGACATATAACATACCTTTTAGTTTCTCGCTTTGTTCCTTTGCATATTTCAGTACTTGTTGAGTGCCGAAAAGTGTGGTGCAGAAGGTTTCTACGGGCTGTTCTACAAAATACTTAGATGCTGTTGGGGCAGCGAGATGCACTAGATAGTCGGCATGATGAGGTGGACAAAATGGTTCGTTTGACGCAAAGTCATATTCGTAATAGCTTATCTCGTCGCTCGCCTCACCAAACATTGCTTCCGCCTTTGCTACGTTGCGCACAACACAAGTTATGTGCAGGTTCAGCTCGTGTTCTCTGTTGAGTTCCTGAAGTCTGTGTACGAGGCATGAACCAATGAGCCCTGTCGCGCCAGTAACGAAGAAGGAGTGTCCAAACAACTTTTCAACCTCTCCCAAGAGGTCAGAGGAGCTATTTTTTAGTGCCATATTTTATTTCTATTTTTATTTCGTAAATGAAAGGAAAACGATTCCTCTTTGGCCGTGTGTAAAAGTACTACAACCCGAATATCTGCTGGTTTTCATGAACTTCTACCATAGCACGGAAAATGAAGAAGTCGGTCGGAGTGGTTATCTTGATGTTTTCCATCGGCCCGATGATGGTTTTTAGCGTATAACCATAATGACTCATCATCGTACATGAGTCGATGAAGTCGTGCTTTCCCTCGCAGATTGCCCGGCGATGCGCCGTTATGATATCGCTAAGGTGGAAACTCTGGGGCGCACGTGCTATGAGAGAGTTGGCGCGTGAGGGTATTTCTAGCGAACCATCTGCTTGGCTTACAACGAATGTCTCTGTGGCAGGAACGCATGTTATGCACGAACCGAACTCCTCAACGGTATTAATATTGTCGGTGATTGTCTGTTCTGTAATCAACGGGCGCACCCCATCGTGAATCATCACTGTGGCATCTTTCCCGTCGGCAGCACGTTCGGCAGCCTGCAGTGCATTATATATGGAGTCTTGTCCTGTCTCTCCTCCAGGTACGATTTCAACCACTTTAGTAATCTCGAACTTGCGAATCATCTTCTTCAGGAAGGGAATCCACGAGTCAATGCATGCTACAACGATTGCGTCCACTTGCGGGTGGTTGTCGAAAAGTTCCAACGTGTAGATTATTATCGGTTTCCCGTTGAGCTCGAGAAACTGCTTTGGGCGTGACTTGGTGTGCATTCTGACACCCGAACCGCCTGCGAATATTGCTGCAATGTTCATATCCCTAAGTTTATGAGTTTTGATTTATCACCACATTTTGATTTCCGTGTTATGCCTGTTTCTCTTGTCTCGCGGTGGCAGTTCCATGTAGTTGCCATAAGCGATGCGACACAGTTCTTCGGGATCGGCAGGACCTTCGAAGGTGTGACCTTCAAAGACAAGAGGCTTGTGGGGTAGCATTGCTCGACGAGGGTTCTGCTCGTAGAACCACGCTCCGTATGAGTGCATGAACGAGTCTTTAGAACCGAACACTCTACCTATTGCTCTAAACGCAGGGAACACGGCATAGTGCAGGACGTTATATCCCCACTGTGCAAGCAACGGGTAACGACCGGCAAGGTCGAAATTTACTCCGCACGAGAGTTTCGCTGCCAGCCGCTGAAGCCAGGGAATCATATACGGCTCGTAAGGGAAGATGTCGATGTGCAGTCCCTTGTATTTCATCGCCTGATGAGCACGCCAGTCGCGGCTGCCTACCTTTTCTAACGAGATATACTCGCTCTTCAGGTCGCGCAGTGTGGCCCATTCTTTATAGTATCCCTTGTCGGTGCGGTTGGTCTGCACCACATATTGTGGATGAGGATTGTGTTCCAGATAGTCCACAATCTTCTTATAGTCCTCGCGACTCACCACCATGTCAGCATCATCGTCCCAAGGAATGAAACCTCCATGCCGCAGGCTGCCGAGTATGGAACCGCCATCAAGACGCGGATGAGCACCACATTTCTGTCCCACATCCTGCAAGTAAAGCAGCATGTCGAGCATTCTCATTTGTGCCTTCCTCATCACCGAGCCCTCTGGATTATATTCCTTGCGCAGACTCTCGTCGGTCTCTCCTGTGTTGTATGTCCTGTTCATCCCTGCAAAGTTAGTGCAAACCGAAGACATTACAAAATAAAATCCGCAACAATCGCTTTGCTGTTCGCTGAAATTATATTATTTTTGCATGCAGAAGCTGATGAAATGAAGATTTACTATTATCATACGCAAGATGCGGAGCATATAATAAGTGAGTGGAAGCGTGGGCGTTATCCCTCCCATTTGCTCTATGGTGCCACATGCTTTGCCGAAAATGGCATCGATGTTGTGATGCATAAGCACCATCAGGCGTCAAATCGTATAGCGAGAATGTTCCGAGTGGCGTGGCAGGTGATGCGCTGTCGCGAGTCGTATGATGTTCTTTATGGTACTTCGCACCGTGGACTCGAACTTCTCATAATGCTCCGTGCTCTTGGCATCTACCATCATCCCATCTGTCTGTGGCATCATCAGCCGATAACGAAAGCCAAGGGCTGGCTGCGCGAGCATGTAGCACGACTATACTATCGTGGCATCGACCAGATGTTCATGTTCTCAGACACTATCGTGGAGATTTCTAAACTGTCGGTGAAAGCACGTCCCGAACGAATGCATGTGATACACTGGGGAGCCGACATCGACTATTACGACCGCTTCATGCGTGAGCATCCGTCGGAACGTGGCGGTTTCATCTCTTCTGGAATGGAACGTCGCGACATGCCAACGCTTATCTCTGCCTTTAACAACACAGGTCTTCCACTTCGCATCTTTTCCATAAAAAGCTATTTAGGCAATGACTACGAGAAGATAATCGGTGCCATACACCGTCGCGAGAACATCACAGTGACCTTCAACAATCGCCTGATGATTGACGAGCTAACAGCAGAGGTGAACCGCGCCGCATGTGTCGTAATCTGCTGCCAGCCCACAAATTACACCGTGGGACTTACCACTGTGGTTGAGGCACTTGCGCTCGGACTGCCCATTATATGCTCACGCAACCCTCAGATGCCCGTTGACATTGAGAAAGAAGGGTGTGGATTACTCGTAGATTACGGAGATGTAGAGGGTTGGGAACGTGCCATCCGCTACATTGCCGAGCATCCTGGTGAGGTGCGCCGCATGGGAGAGCGCAGCAGACAACTCGCCGAACGTACCTTTAACATACGTCAATGCACGCGCGAAATGGCATCAGTCATCAAGCGAATGACCGTTAAATGATTCTCCATTGATGCACAATTGGATGGTAAAACGGCATGTTTTACCCTTTGAAAGCATAACAACTACCGCCCGAACTTACGCTTAACAAACTCTATGCACTCATCAAGTATCTTGACGTGGAGCGAGCGCATAATGATGAAATAGATGCTGGCGGCTAGGAATATGCGCAGAAGAAGACGCACCCAAAGTGTGCCCACCGTTGTCGTAACCCATCCCGTGAACACCATCACAGCAGCTGCGACAATGAGGAAAGGCAGGGTGTCCTTCAGCAGGTGGAACAAACTGTAGCCCGACAGGCGTCTTACAAAGAAATGCCACACAAAGAACCACACGACGAAAAGTGCTGTATAGGCCCATACCATAGTCTCGATTCCCTCGCTATGGAGGGCAAGCATCATGCCGATAAGCAGTGCGCAGAGTACTGAGGTGCATCCAAGATAGATACCGCTGCGCCCTCGGCTAACGATGTATTGCGACAATACAGTACTCAGCGGACCAAAGGCGGCGGCGATGCAGAGCACCCGCAGCAGCATGGCGCTGCCCAGCCATTTCTCAGTTATCGTTACAACGATGAATTCTTCGGCGACAAGTGACAGTCCGAACATCAGCGGGAACGACACGAAAGCGGCAAAACGTATCATCTTGCGGAGCACCCGCAACTGGCGCTGACGGTCGTCCTGAAGGTCAGAGAACACAGGTTGCGCCACTTGTGCCACCATGCCCTGCACTAGCGAAGCGCCCTTCTGGCTCCAGTTGTAGGCGGTGTTATAGATGCCGACATCGTGTTTTGAGAAGTAACGTCCAAGCAAAATGTTCATTATGTTCACGTTGACGCGCTCCACGATGGTTGTTATCAGCATCTTCACAGAGAATCGGAACATGCCTTTGATGGGCCTGAAGTCGAAATGAAATGTAGGGCGCCACGGGCTGTAGTGCCAGTTCATAAGCATATATACACCTATGAATACCAGTCCTTGAGTGGCAAGTGACCAGTAGGCAAGCCCCTTCCAAGCCATCACGATGCACACGATGCCAGAGAGCAATACCGCTGTCATCGCCGCCTTTGCTTGCTGCTTGGCTCGCAGGTTCTTGAAAAGCCATGCCGATTGCGCGGTGTTCAGGCTTGCGAGGATTATGCTCAAGAAAGCGTAACGGCTAAACCATGTAAGTTCGGGGGTATGGTAATATTTCGCGATTAGCGGTGCGCAGAAGAACAGAATGGTGTACATCAGTAATCCCATCAGTATGTTGAACCAGAACACAGCGTTGTAGTCGCGGTGCGTTGGTTCCTTAATGTTCACCAGAGCAGAACGGAAACCGCTGTCCTGAAGTACCGTAGCCACCTGCGAGAAGATAGCAATGATAGCCATCATACCATTGTCTTGCGGTGACAGAAGGCGCAGAGTGATGATGCCGAAGATGAATCCCAACAGCTGTTGTACAGTGTTGTTCATTCCTCCCCAGAACAGTCCTTTTGCGGTTTTTTCCTTTAGAGAATCCATTTTTTGAGTTACGATGGTAAATTAACTAACCAGGAAACCGATGGTTAACCATAGATTATATATGAATAGGTAGACTGTGAGCAGGGCGGTGACGGTGCGCAATGCGATGAGGTATTTGCCCTTGAAATCTCGGAAGGCGAAGGAGAGGGCAATGGGCAGCGCAAAGAGCCAGTGGGCAGACATGATGTACACCTCGTTGATGCCAAACCCGAGCACCAGATGAATGCCGATGTCGGGAAGTATGAATGCCAAGCATAACCACAGGAATCTGCTCCTGCGACCGCACCAGATACCGATGACAAAGAGAAGCACGAGCAATGCCTCCACAACATAGTTGTAAATATGGTCGTAACGCACGATTACGGGACGCTTGCGGAGCGTGTCTTCCAGCAGATGTTGCTGGTGAAGCTGCATCGACTCGCCAAAAAGGTTTTCCACAGAGGTGTCCCATCGCGATGTCGTTATGTCGGTCCAACTGGTGAACTCGCCTTTGGCGATGGGCTTACCTTGGTGTGCGAAGACAGGCTTCTTTGCCTCCTCAGCCTTTCGCTTCTTTGCTTTCACTGCCTGAATGGAGTCGAACATGGCGCGTCGTCGTGCTGTATCAGCAATCGCTATGGTGTCGCAGAAGCGGCGGTAAGCCTTGCGGTCGGCGTTGGCAGCGCGCTGAGCCTTTATCTGTTTGCGCTGCTGTTCGCGTGGGAAAACATAGAACTGATACTCCCATCGGGCAAAAAACCAGATGGCAATAGATGGCACTATCACTGCCAGAAGTAAGTGGGCAGGGTGGAAAAAGCCACGCCTGTTTGTGAAGAATGCCGCGATGAACGTCTTTATTCCGTTGCTTAGCGTGATGCCGGCGGTGACAAGGAAAAGAATGAGTGTTTGCCATACCTTGAACCGCGTGCCCTCTTTCATCTTCTTTCCAGCCGCATATAGCGTTACCACCAGCACCATCATAGACACCGCGAAGTGGTCTGGGCAGATGTAGGCCAGCATGATATAGGCGAAGGAGAATGTGAGCAGGGCGAGCAGGGTGGAGTCGAACCGTCCAAGACCTATATGCTCGCGGAAGATGCGGAACAAGAAAACAGCGCTGTAGACGAGACATGCGAGAAGAATCACAGCCACAACTATCTGCACGGGATTCATCCCTAACGTGTCCATAAACATCTGATTCAGCTGTGAGAATGGCCACGCGAAGAACGCCAGAAGCGGGTGGCGATATACCTGATAGCGCGTGTCCCACTGCGAAAGAACCGAGTATGTGATGGGGTCGAAGCCTGAAATGTCGAACTTACCCACATAAAGCCACCAGTAGTCTTTGCCCAATGGTGAGAATGCTTCCCAGAAACGGCGCACCACGAGAACATGAAGAGCCGTGAAGATAACGAGGAGTATGCCAACAAGCGGCATCTCCTCCCTCTTTATTTTCAGCATTCTCAAGTATTTCTTCATTTGGTGTTAAGTGAGGGGTGTTAGGTGCTGTTGATGTCCAACATATTTTTCCCCTTTTCTATTCTTCTTGTTTAACCTTTAAACTCGCGGTAATGTGACTCGTCAGCGAAGGCAAGCAGTTCGCGGTCTCCACGGCTGTCGCCGTATGCAACGAGGCGATACGACTTGCGGTCGGGATACAACTGTAGCAGACGTTCCACCTTTTCCTTGCCGTAGCAGTTGCGGGTGAGAAAGCGTCCGGTGAGTTTTCCGTTTATTACTTCTATCTGCGTGCCAGCAATCTCTATGCCCTCGCGTCCCTGAAAGAACGGACTCACCCAGTTGTCGATGCTTGCGCTGATGATGACAACCTTGCATCCGCGCTGAAGAGCATCATCAACACGTCTCATACCGTCGGCTCTCAGTATGCCGAGATGTTTCTTGGCATAGTCCTCGCAAAGTGCGTTGAAGTCGCCCAAGGTCATCCCTCCGAAGCACATGCGGAACACCTTCTGCTTCACTTTCCAGTTGGGATAGCGCCTGGCCTTCATCATCAGCAGGTTAGGCGCATGCATTAAGAGCACGCGCATCAACCCTGCCGTGCCACGTTGGTGGCGTATTATGCCGAGCAGCGAGTCGCTCCGCGTCAGCGTTCCGTCGAAATCGAAGGCATGTATCTCCATATCCTATCTTCTATCTTGCAGCGATTGTCACAATATGTAGATTGCAATGAGGAACATGATGCCCCATGCGAGCACCACGAGTTGCATGAATCTGTCGGAGAGCATTATCTTTGTTGGGTCGCCACTCTTCTTGTCGACCACCGTGATTTGTATGTACCGGAGCAGTCCTATCAGCACAAACAGCGATGTAAGGTAGATGTATTGGCTGCCGGTGCGCGCCTCCACCTCTGGCGAAACGGTGTACATGATGTAGCACACCAGCGTCACGGCTGCCGTGATGGTGATGGCCTGGTTTATGAAAGTGAGGTTATATCGTATGGTGTTCTTGCGTGGCGCCACACCGGTTTCCTCCATGCGCACCACGTCGTCGCGCCGCTTGGCGAACGAGAGGAACAAGGTGAGCAGGAACGTCACCATCACTATCCATTTACTTAATGGTATGTTGGAGGCAAAACCGCCAGCAAGCAAGCGTAGTACAAAGCCGAACGCCACGACGCACACATCGACAATGGCATACTGTTTCAGGCGGGCGCAATAGCAGATGTTCAGCACATAATAGCCGAGAAGCACCAGAGCCACCTTATACCAAGCGCTCCCAATAAACACGAGAGGCACGATGCCGAGCAAGAACATCAGCACCATGAGCATGTAGCCCTGTTGAATGGAAACGGCACCCGAGGCTATCGGGCGGTTGCGTTTCACCGAATGGCGGCGGTCGGCATCAACATCGACGATGTCGTTGAAGCAATATACCGACGAGGCAACAAAGCAATAGGCGAAGAATGTGGCCACCACAGGCAGCACGGCATGGCTGTCGGTAAGTGCGCCGCCGAAGAACACGGGCAGGAAAACGAACAAGTTCTTCAGCCATTGCTTTGGGCGTATAAGTCGGAATATATCCTTCATAATTATCATTTTTCGTCGGCAAAGATACATTATTTTATGGAAAAAAGACGGAAAGGCGCATAAAAAGTTGCTATCTCGGCAAAAAACGGGTGATGAAAGCCACCAAATGGTGCAGCACAAAGGCAAGAGCGAGCGACACAACGATGGTAATTAGCGACGTCAGGACATAGCCGAGGTCGTATTTCTGAATGTTTACGAGAATGAAATGAAGGTGGATGAGATAAGCCTCAAGTGAAAGAACTCCCACGAAAGCCATGCCGCGAAGCAGCCAGCGAGGTGCTTTTTCAAGACAATGGGCAAGCAGAAGAGCCAGCGAAATGGCAAGAGGGATATAAACCATGCGCTCGAGAAACAACGGGAAACGACCGCGCCATGACTCCTCGAACTCAAGACACATCATGAGGCTAAGTACTAGTGTGAGCAGCAAAAGCCACAAGGAGGAACCCTCTAGGGTGCGCTTCTCTGCAACCAAAGCGCCGAAGTTGATGCCCAAAAGGAATATAGGCACGCGGCTCCAGAATATCTCCACATGACCCACAAGTGAATGGACGGGAGGGTAGTACTGCACCATTACTGCCCAAACCATAGCCACTGCCGGCAGCCATCGCCATGAAGGGTTGCGGCGGATGAGGCGAAGATAGAACGGGGCAACGAGGTAGAGCGCCATTATAGCAGGTATGAACCAAAACGTGAGGTCGTCGCACCGCCAGAAACTCCAGCCGAACAGGATGTTCAGAACAAGGTTTAGGATGTCGGGACTATATCCTCCGCCAGGAGTGTTGATGTGGTTCGGGATGTAGAAGAGCATCGCCATGATGAGCCATGCGGGATAAAGCCTGACGAAACGGCGCCAATAGAAGTGCTTCAGCGACGGCTTCTTCTGCCATGCAAACCAAAGACCGATGCCGCTGAGCAGCAGAAATATGTCAACGCCAACGTTGCCGATGCGGTGCAAGGCATAGAAAGTGCTGTGACGGTCCATGCCTACATGGAAGAGCATAACAAAGAGCATTGCCGCCCCCATCAGTTCGGTGCGGTAGTCACTTAGCGATGAAAAATTTATCTTTGACATTGAGTTATACTTCCATTCATTATCACTCGCGTCCCAATTATGTATCAATGAGATTCCAGTTGTATATCAATGAGGTACTCAAATATATACCAATGAGGTACTCAAATATATACCAATGAGGCTCCCATTAGGCATCAATGACACTCTCATTAGGCATCATTCGCATTCCCATTAGACCTAAAGTTTCACCACAAGTTCAAGTCCTGTGGGCGAGACAGATAGCGAATACTGCTCGCGGTCGGGCAAAATGAGGCCTCCGATGTAGTAACCCAGCTCTGCGGTGGCTATTCCTATAGCGGCGCCTGTTGCCACATCAATCCAGCGGTGGCGGTTGCGGCGCACACGGTCGGCGGCTGTGACAGCGGCAACAGTATATGCTCCTACGCCTATCCACGGCGAAACGTGCCAGTACTCCTTAGTCATGATTGTGGCACCAGCGAAGGCTATGGCGGTGTGTGCTGACGGGAAAGAATGGTTGTCTGTGCCGTCGGGGCGCCTAGAGTTCACCGAATGTTTCAACATATAGCTGATTATTGCGGTGTTTGCGTATGTCGCGGTGGTGTTGATGAGCAGGTTTCCCCATTCGCTCTTGCTCTCCACGCCGAACAATTTCAATGCTATGGTAGCGGCAAGAGGCGAGTATTGCAGCACGTCATCGATGCCGTCACCGTGGTAACGACTGCTGTTATTCTCGGTGCTGGCGGCGATGTCGGGCGTCGTCGCTTCTTGTGCCATGCCTGAAAAGACGGCAGTAAAGAACAGTATGGAAAGCAATAATCTTCTCATTCGGGCTGCAAAGGTACTCAATTCCAATGAAATAACTATGTAATTTAACTGAATTAACAGAGTGATTCCAAGAGAAAGGAAATAAAAATCGGCGGAATTGCTGAACAAAACCGCCGAATTTGCTCGGTAAAAACCTTACTTGTAATTGTTTATTTCTTGTCTTTTATCACTCCCACACATAGCGCACCGATAATGAGAAGCACGCCAGCCACAACCATCATGTTGCTCTGCACAGAGCCGACAAGGCTGAGGATTATGCCGCCAACGAGGGCTGCCACAATCTGAGGAATGCAGATGGTGCCGTTGAAAAGGCCAAGGTAGGCGCCCATGTGACCATATCCCTCAAGGGCATTGGTTACAAAGGTGAACGGCATAGCAAGCATTGCTGCCCATGCGCAACCGATGAGGAGGAACGGGATGAACTGCATGTACTGATTTGAGAAGAAAGGAACAGAGGCGAAACCGATGCCGCCGAGCACGAGAGAGAAGGCATAGGCGAACTTGCGGTTGCCGATTTTGGGGAGTACAGTAGCCCAAATCACACTGCCGATGGCCTGGACGGCGAAGAGGATTCCCACCCAGTTGCCCGCTTTCTGATATGCCTCGCCCATGGTGGCGTTGGCGTCTGTCATGTCAACACCGAAGCATACGCTGGCGATGGAGCCGTTGGTGTATGTCCACATGTACATGAATGCTGCCCAACAGAAGAACTGCACCAATCCCACTTTCCAGAATGTAGAGGGCGCGTTCTTAAGAAGCGTAATCCAGTTGCCGCTTCCTGAGTCCCCGGAATTGCTCGACTTCGCGTTTTCTTCTGACAGCCCGTTATACTTGGCATAGTCTTCGGGGTTCCATTCCTTCACCTTAAGCGTGGTGTAGATGACACAAAGTATGAGGATGGCAGCGCCGATATAGAACGACCATATTACGGAGTCGGGCACTATTCCCTTAGGAGCCTCGTTGGCAATGCCTATCGCTGTGAAGAAGAAAGGGAACACAAAGCCCACCACAGAACCTGCATTGCAGAGGAAACTCTGTATTGCGTATGCCAAGCCTTTTTGCTTCTCGTTGACCATGTCGCCAACAAGCATCTTGAAAGGCTGCATCGCCATGTTGATGCTTGTGTCGAGGAACATCAGCGAGATGAGGCCGAATATCATGGCTGTGCTTACCGCCATGCCGAAGGATCCTGCGTTCGGAAGGAGGCACATCACGGCAACGGCACAGGCAGCGCCCACAAAGAGGTACGGTATTCTGCGCCCGAAGCGCGTCCATGTCTTGTCACTCAGCGTTCCGATGATAGGCTGCACGATGATTCCCATCAGCGGCGGCAATATCCAGAAGTATGAGAGGTTGTGCGGGTCGGCTCCTAGCGTTGAGAAAATGCGCGAGATGTTAGCGCTCTGCAATGCGTAGGCGATTTGCACTCCGAAGAATCCGAAACTCAGATTCCATAGTTGCGAGAATTTTAAATCTGGTTTTTCCATTTTCTTTGTTTTATTGTTTATTGTTTAATGTTTATCGTTATGTGTTTTGGTTGCGATGGCATCGCAATATACGGGACGTGTGCCCTAATAATGATTGTGATGGAAATCCCTCCCTTAGGGAGGGACATAGAGTGGGCGGTTTCCTTAACGCGTAGTTCCTCTTACAACTAATCGTGTCCTCACCACTTTCTTCTCAATCTTACCAGAAGGAAGAAGTCCTTCGACGTGAGCCACAAGCACATCGACAGCTTCTTCTCCTACCATGTGCCCGCGCTGTTCGACGGTGGTAAGCATCGGGTCGCATGCCACGGCGCGTTCTCCGTTTGTGAATCCGCAGATGCTGACATCCTCTGGCACTTTGAACCCCATTCGCTTGGCGGTATATAGTATTCCGATGGCGGTGTCGTCGTTGATTGCAAAGAAAGCGTCGGGCCTGTCCTCGCGGCTTAACACCTCTGGTGTGAGCACTTCAGCATCGGCGCGGTTGTCGCAGATGAACTCCAGCGACTCGTCTATTTGCAACCCGTGGCGCAGCAGAGCGTCGCGGTAACCGTTATAGCGGTTCTTTGAAATCTCGAGTTTCATCGAAGCGCCATAGAAAGCGATGCGTCTGCACCCTGTCTCTATGAGATGTGTCACAGCTGTAAATGCTCCCATGTAGTCGTCAACCACCACACGGCTGGCATTAATGCCTGTGCAAATGCGGTCGTAGAACACCAAAGGCACTCCCATGTTGGTAAGTTTCTGGAAGTGATCGTATTCCACTGTGTCCTTCGCTTGTGACACAATGACTCCGCAGACGCGGTTTTCCATGAAGTGTTCGCATATGCGTTTCTCTAAGTCATATCGCTCCTCGCTTTGTGCCACCATGATATTGTAGCCGCGAATGCGTGCCTGTTCCTCGATGCCTGAAAGTATCGTGGAGAAGTAGTAGTGTGCTATCTGCGGTATAATCACGCCGATGATGTTCGAGGGTTTCACTCGGTTGTGGCGCAGTTGCTCTGCTGTGAGGTTCGGATAAAAGTTATGTTCGCGCGCAAACTTTTTGATGCGCTCCTTCTGTTCGGTGCTGATGCGCGGGCTGTCTTTCAATGCCCTTGACACCGTAGCCACCGAAACGCCCAGTTCGCGGGCAATATCTTTCATCGTGAATGAGGTGCTATCGTTCATAGGTTCCCTTTCGTTTAGAGCTTACAGTTTGTTGTTTTAGAGTTCAGGACTTATAGTTGGAGTTTAAAATGAGGTGATTTCGCTCAACACTCAACGCTCAACACCCAGCATATATTGCGTAACTGTTGCACAGTTTTTCATTCTTGGTTGCAAAATTATTAAAAGTTCAACAACTCGCGCGTACATTATATTTATTTATTAGAAATAACTTGTGCAAACGTTTGCGCGCAAAAATAATAAAAATAGTTGGCAAATTAAGTACAATGTAACACATTTAAAGTTAATTTTGCAAAGTGAAACAACCCTTGTTGGCTTTTGACGAAAATAACAGGTGAGACTAAATGTCTCTAGAAACTTACCGAGACGAGACAAATAAGTAGAATAATAACTAATAAATATATCACTAACTTAAAAAACAATGTATAATGATGAAGCAGGTAAAAATTAGAATTCCTATGCGAGTTCTTTCCCTCTTGTTAGGGTTATTCCTATCTGTCGGGGCCTTCGCACAGTCGAACACTGTGACAGGTCAAGTCAAGGATGCTACCGGCGAACCAGTGATTGGCGCTACTGTCCGCATTGACGGTCAGAACGGCGGTGCCATCACCGACTTCGATGGTAACTTCACTATTGAAGCTCCAGCAGGAGCCACTCTGACGATTTCGTATATCGGTTATCAGGACGCAAAGGTTACGGCGTCGCCACACATGGTGGTAACGCTGCAAGAGGATGCTGCCCAGAGCCTTAATGAAGTTGTCGTTATCGGTTATGGCGCTGTTAAGAAGAGCGACCTTACCGGTAGCGTTACGGCACTTAAGCCAGACTCTAAGAACAAGGGCCTTGTAGTTAATGCACAGGATCTTCTCCAAGGTAAGGTAGCAGGTGTGAATATCACTAGCGACGGTGGTACACCTGGTGGCGGCGCTGAAATCCGCATCCGTGGAGGTTCTTCACTTAGTGCAAGTAACAAGCCTCTTATCGTTATCGATGGTATCGCTATGGATAACGAAGGAGTTAAAGGTCTTGCCAACCCTTTGTCATTGGTTAACCCACAGGACATCGAGTCTTTCAACGTATTGAAGGACGCTTCTGCCACCGCTATCTACGGTAGCCGTGGTTCTAATGGTGTTATCATCATCACGACAAAGAAGGGTCGTCGTAGCCTTGAGGTTTCATACAATGGTAGTGTAACCATGAGTATGAAGAAGAAAACTGTAGACGTGATGGACGGTGACCAGTATCGTGAGTTCGTAAGAAACACATTCGGTGAGGGCAGCGCAGCATGGAACGTACTTGGTACGGCTAATACTGACTGGCAGGAAGAGATTTATCGTACTGCAATCAGCCAAGACCACAACGTCTCTTTGTCAGGAACTTTGTCGTCAGTGCTTCCTTATCGTGTAAGTGTTGGCTACACAGGACAGCAAGGTATCGTGAAAACCAGTAAGTTCGACCGTTACACGGCATCTCTGAACCTCAGTCCTTCACTCCTTCAGGACCACTTGAAGATTAACCTTAACGGTAAGGGAATGTGGGCAAAGTCTCGCTATGCTGACGGCGCAGCAATTGGTGCTGCCCTTTGGTTCGACCCGACACAGAGTCCGTATGACAACACTTCAGCAGACGCTGCCAACTTTGGCAACTTCTTCGAGTGGAAGTCTGACGGTACAGCTCTTAACGATCCGACATGGCCAAACACTTATTATTCTCTTGCAACGAAGAACCCGTTGGCAATACTTGAACTGAAAGACGATACTGCTATCAGCCGCGACTTCATTGGAAGTGCCGATGTTGACTATCAGATTCATGGTTTCGAGGATCTCCGCTTGCACATGACAGCAGGTGCTGACATATCGAGCGGTCGTCAGACAACTGATGTGCTGCCTTCTAACCCTCTGGCTATCTATTATGGTTCAACGGGCAGCGACAGAATTACAAAGCGCAACTTGCAGTTCAGTGCTTATGCACAATACTATCATGACTTCAATGATGCTGCAAAGAACCACTTTGACATCATGGCAGGTTACGAGTGGCAGCACTTCTGGCGCTCACAAAGCAAACGCTATTTCCAGTACTATCCTTCTACAAATCCTCTGGCAGGCCAGATATACTCTGACTCAGGCGTTGACTACAATGGCGACGGCGTTCTCGAAGACTATCGCTTCAAGACAGAGAGTTACCTCGTTTCTTTCTTCGGTCGTGCCAACTGGAGCCTCATGGATGGTCGTTACATGTTGACAGGTACTGTTCGTCGTGATGGTTCTTCACGTTTCAAAGAGCACTGGGATACATTCCCATCGTTCGCTTTTGCATGGAAGATTAAGGACGAGAACAAGTTCCGTGAGATCGACTGGCTGTCAGACCTTAAGTTGCGTGTTGGCTGGGGTATCACAGGTCAGCAGGACATCAACCAGGGTGACTATCCATATTTCGCAATATATCAGGCAAACTCTGGACAGGGTAGCCTCTATCCTTTGATTCCTGGTGTTGTGATGGTACGTCCTAACGAGTATAACCCAGACCTTAAGTGGGAGAAGACAACAACTTACAACCTTGGTCTTGACTTCGGTTTCTTCAACCAGAAACTGTCAGGAAGCATTGACTGGTATCTGCGTAAGACCACTGACCTTATTAATAAGGCAACTGTTCCTGCAGGAACAAACTTCCGCAACCAGGTGATTTCTAACATCGGTTCGCTGCAAAACATTGGTACTGAGGTTACATTGAACTGGCGTGCCATTGACACCAAGGACTGGCACTGGCTCCTTTCTTATAACTTCACATATAATGCCAACAAGATTACCAAGTTGACTGGTGGCGATGACGAGAACTACTACGTTCCTACAGGCGGTGTTTCAGCAGGAACAGGTAACACATGTCAGGCTCATGCTGTTGGACATCCAGCAAGTGCATTCTTTGTTTACCAGCAGGCTTACGATGAGGCCGGAAAGCCTATAGAGGGTGTTGTTGTTGACCGTAACGCTGACGGACAGATCACACCAGACGACCTTTACTTCTACAAGAGCCCGATGGCCCCTGTTACAATGGGCCTCTCTTCACGTCTTGAGTGGAGAAACTTCGACTTCGGTTTCTCTCTCCGTGCAAGCCTTGGCAACTATGTGTTCAACGATCTTGCAGCAGGCACATCTAATGTTGGTTCAGGAGAAATCTTCGGTAACAGCATTTATATGACAAACCGTCCAATAGCAGCCATCGAAGACGGATGGTCTACATACAACCAGCATGCAATGCTTTCTGACCGTTGGGTGCAGAACGGTTCGTTCCTAAAGTGTGACAATATCACTCTGGGTTATAGCTTTGCTGACCTCTTCCGCGCTGGCAACTGGCAAGGCGTGAGTGGACGTGTCTATGCAACTGCCTCTAACGTGTTCACTATTACAAAGTATGACGGTATTGACCCAGAGGTGTTCGGTGGAATTGACAACAACATCTATCCACGTCCAATCTCTTTCATTCTTGGTCTTAACCTCAACTTCTAAATAAAATTAGAAACTTAGGAACTAAAAACTTAAGAACTTTGAAACTTATGAAAAAGTCTATTAAATATATATTCTCGGCAGCAGCATTGGCACTTGCTTTGGGTACCACGTCGTGTACAGGAGACTTGGACGTAACCCCAATCGACCCGAACCTTCAGACTGGAGATAAAATCAGTCCTGACGCGCTGCTGAACAAATGTTATGGCGTAATGGCACTTGCAGGACAGACAGGTCCCGATGGTGACAGCGACGTTGACGGTATTGACGGCGGTACCTCGGGTTACTACCGCCAGTTGTGGAACTCTAACGAACTCACCACTGACGAGGCAATCTGCGGTTGGGGTGACACAGGTATCTATCCTTTCTGTATCAATGCAATAGACAAGAGCCACCCTATGCTCCGTGGTTTCTATTACAGACTCTATGTTGCAATTGCTTTCTGTAACCAGTATCTTGAGGAATTCAGCGATTATGACGCAACAAAGACTGCAGAGGTTCGTTTCCTCCGTGCTCTTGACTATTACTTCCTCTTGGATGGTTATGGCAATGTTCCTTTCACTCTTCATGTAACATCGGCAAAACCAACGCAGATTCAGCGTGCTGACCTCTATGAATGGCTGGAGCAGGAGTTGCTTGAGATTGAGCCTCTTCTTAGCGATGCAAAGGCAAAGACCTCAAGTGATGCCAACTATGGTCGTGTTGATAAAGCAGCTGCATGGTTCCTTCTCATGCGTCTCTATCTGAACGCAGAGGTTTACACTGGCACCCCACAGTGGAGTAAGGCAGCAGAGTATGCTCAGAAGGTTATGAATTCTGACTATAAACTCTATACCAACGATAAGGGAAACTATAGTGCATATGCACAGCTATTCATGGGTGACAATGGCGAGAACGGTGCTTCTGTAGAGGCTGTGTTCCCAATCCTTCAGGATGGTCTTACAACTCAGTCTTATGGTACTTCAACATTCCTTATGGCTGGTTCTATCGACGCTAATGTTCATATCTTCAGTTCCGATGTAAAGGGTGGCAACTCTTCAGAGGGTTGGGGCGGTAACCGCATGCGTCCAGACCTTGTTGCTAAGTTCTTCCCAAACAACGACGCTCCTAATGTGGCAGCATACGCTATGCCAGAGGCAGCAGGTGACGACCGTGCGATGTTCGACGGTGAGGGACGCGAGGTTGATGGAACCGAGACACTTGCTGATATCAACTCTGAAGGACACTTTGTTCGTGGTTTTGCTGTTTGCAAGTTCAATAACTTCAATACAGCAGGTGCCGCTGGTCATGGTTCTAAGTATAGCGATGCAGATGTGTTCCTCTTCCGTGTTGCTGAGGCTTACCTCACTTATGCTGAGGCTACAGCACGTCAGAATGGCGGAACTGTTACTTCTGATGGCTTGAATGCAATCAACGCACTGCGCAGCCGCGCTCATGCAGAGACAAAGGCAAACTTCACTCTGAACGAGATATGCGACGAATGGAGCCGCGAACTCTATTATGAGGCAGTCCGTCGTCCTACTCTTATCCGTTTCGGTCGTTACGCAGGCAATGTGAACTACAACTGGTCATGGAAAGGTGGCGTGAAGAGTGGTCGCAACATATCTGCTCACCTCTCTCTCTTCCCAATCCCGGAGACCGACCTCATTGCTAATGGTAATCTCGTGCAGAATCCTGGATATTAAAACAATAACAAATAAAGCATATTCATTATGAAAAATATAATCAAGTCAACATTGCTGCTGCTTTGCAGTGTGTGCATGTTCACTGCATGTAACGACGACCTTGACCACAACCCTGTGCTTCAGTCGCCTACTACATTCAAACTGAACAATCCTGCTTACGCAGCCATTGTAACCGATTTGGCATCTTCGACCTCCCTTCCTTTCACATGGTCACAGCCAGATTATGGTTTCCCTGTTGCTGCAGAGTATGAACTTCAGGTGTCAACAAAAAACGACTGGAGCATTTCTGACGCTCAAGCTGCTGCTGATGAGTCGGGTGAGACCATCCCTACCTATGTCAGCGTTGGTACTCCTACTGGAGAATGTGCTACATCTATTGATGCTGCTGACGTGGCTAAGGCTATGCAGCAGATGGAACAGTGGCCTGAAGGTCAGGTTCCGTCAACACAGGTGCTCTATGTGCGTGCAACTTCTACGCTTGCCGGAAATACCATCTACTCTAACGTAGTAGAGATAAACACCGTTCCTTATTATGTAGAGCTTAAGGATGCCGCACCTCTGTTGTGGTATGCTGTTGGTAGCTTTATCGGCGGTGGTTGGGGTAATGGCGCCGACCAGATTGGTAATGGTCTGATGCCTATGTTCCCGGCTAAGGACGCAGAGTTCGACAAGAAGACAGGTCTTGGCATTATCGACCTCACATTCTACATTCCTGAGGGCGGTCAGTTCAAGTTCGTTCAGATACCAGGTAACTGGGATATCCAGAAGAATTATGCAGATTTCTTCGGTGATGGAACCAACGAATATTTCGAGTCCAACAGCGACGGAAACCTCTGCCTTAAGGAAGGCAAGGCAGGTTACTATGTAGCAACCTTCAACACTGCTAACGATGAGATTTCTATCGAACCTGCTACAGGTATCAAGGGCACTGTTTACAACTCTATTGCAATGCCTGGTTCACACAACGAATGGAATGCGGCATCCACTACCGATGCGCTTACACTCTGCGGTATGAAAGACGGCGGTGAAAGCCACATCTGGATGGGCAACTTCAAGCTCAGTGCTTGCGAACTTAAGTTTGCTGCTAACGGCAACTGGGATGTTAACTGGGGTGCTGCAGGATTCCCATACGGCGTTGGCGTACAGAATGGAAGCAATATTCCTGTATCAGAAGGTGATTACACCGTATTCTTGAACGACCTCACAGGTCAGTATATGTTTATCAGTAAATAAAAAACAGATTGCCTTGCCGCCTACTTGTTTAGGCGGCGGGCATACTAAAAACAATATCTGAAATATGAAGAAATTTATGACAATGCTCAGCGCAGTCCTGCTTCTCGTAGGATGTTCTGGCAATGAATATGAAGACTGGCAGTCACCACAGAGCCACGAAGCAGAGGATGCTATCGTAATACCAGGCTTATCGGCTTCTGCAGTTGATGTAATCAACTTCAACGATGTCACACTCTCTGACGATTTTGACCTTATCGCTTATACCCTTTCTGGCAATCTGCCCGATGGCTTCTCTGTCATGAAGGCTATAATGGAATTTGATGGTGCCACAATAGATGCCAATGCGGAAGGCAAGGTGTCGAGCAAAGCCCTCTGCGATTATTTCGGTTCTGTATATGGCGTTCGTCCTGTGGAGCGTGAGGCAAATGCAAAGGTAATCCTCAATGTGATGGTTAACGGTGTGGCAACAAATGTTGATGCTGGCACAATCACTGTGAAGGCCATCCCGCAGGCACCAGAGATTGAGAGCAATTACTACATCACTGGTACAATAAATGGCTGGAAAAACTCTGACAATACCTACGTTGTTACCAACGACGGCAGCGATCCTTATGAGAACCCGACATTCGGTATCACCATCAGTGTTGATAAACTTCAGGGCAATGCGCTCGAGTTCAAACTCACACCAGAATCAAAGATAGGTACAGAAGACTGGAACAGTTGTCTTGCTGCAGCCAATGAGGAAGGCAAGTTCAACTACAACAACGTTGGCGGCAACTTCTGGGTTCCCGCAGCACCGGCAGAGGCTAAGTATCTGCGCCTTACCTTCAACATGCTCGACCAGACTTGGTCTTACGAATATATAGCATTTGCACCATTTATCTATGAGATAGGCAATGAAGGTGGTTGGTCGGAGAATCATCCGCTGGCAAGCAATGGTGACGGCACATATACCGGTTTTGTTTATCTCAACGGCGAGTTCAAGTTCAAGCCTAATGCTGACAACTGGACTGACGACTGGGAGTGGGACGGCGATGGCAAGATTAGCGTCAACGGTCAGGGCAACGTGCCTGCTGCAACAGGTCTCCACCGTATTGATGTTGACATTGTCAACCTCACTTACACCCTCTCTAAGATTGACTTCGTCGATATGATTGGCGATGCCACAGCAGGAGGATGGAATAACGGTACAGTGCTCACTTGGGATGATGCAGAGGGTTGCTTCAGCGTTATAACATCTATAGCAGCGCAGGGCACCGTGAAGTTCCGTGGCAACGGCACATGGGATAACTTCGACGGCAACTGGGGCGGCACGCTCGCTGACCTTATCAACGGTAGCAATGACAACTGTGAACCTACAGTGCGTGGCGAAAACGTTAAGGTACGCTTCTATGCTAAGGGTAACTGCTACGCTACAATGGAAGAGGTGCATTAATTGTTCTCTTTATAACTGATAAGCTAGAGGGCGCTCCGTTTTCGGGGTGCCCTCTTTTTGCTTTTATATTCCTCTTGAGACCAATTGAAATGTGCAAACGTTTGCACTTTATAAATGAGTGAAAAGCAACATTTTATGAACATTGTGATTGTTTTTATGCTATCTTTGCATTCAGAAACGTAAACAATAAAACTGCTACATTATGAAATACCTTCTGAAATCAGTAATTGCGACGGCTATGCTGGTGCTTTGCTCTCAGACAGCAAGTGCTCAAGGATGGCCTGAAAACTATGGTGGCGTCATGCTGCAGGGATTCTATTGGGACTCTTTTGCACAGTCGAAATGGACAAAGCTGGAGAGTCAGGCAGAGGATTTTGCCTCTACGTTCGATCTTATCTGGGTGCCACAAAGTGGCAACTGCGGAGGTACTTCTATGGGCTATGACGACTTGTACTGGTTCCCAGGAGGCAACCATTATTCCAGTTCTTTTGGCACTGAGGTGGAACTGCGAAACATGATTTCAACCTTCAAGAGCAAAGGTATTGGTGTCATTGCAGACGTGGTTGTTAACCATCGTAAGAACGTCAGCAACTGGGTTGACTTCCCTATCGAGACTTATAATGGTGTTACCTACCAGATGAAGTCCACCGATATTTGCAAAGACGATGACGGCGGTGCTACATTGGAATGGGCCAACAGCAACGGCTACTCGCTCAGTTCTAACAATGACTCTGGCGAAGGTTGGGGTGGCATGCGTGACCTTGACCACCACAGCACAAACGTGCAGAACATCTGTAAGGCCTATACAAAGATGCTCATCGATGACCTCGGCTATACAGGCTTTCGCTACGACATGGTGAAAGGTTTCTCGGGTTCCTATGTTAGAGACTATAACAACTACGCAAAGCCGCAGTTCTCTGTAGGTGAATGTTGGGATGGTTCAAACACTATCAAGAACTGGATAGATGCCACAGAAAAAACTAGTGCTGCCTTTGATTTCCAATTCCGCTACACGGTACGCAATGCCATCAACAGCGCAGACTGGAGCCAATTAGGAAAGCAGAATGAAGGCAACTGGCCTTTAGTTAGCAGCAGTTTCAACAGCGGCAATTATCGTCAGTATGCTGTGACATTCGTGGAAAACCATGATACGGAAAGGCGCGCAAATGCTGAGCAGGACCCGATAAAGAAGGACACTTTGGCGGCAAATGCATACCTGCTCGCTATGCCAGGCACCCCGTGTGTGTTCTATACACACTGGCTCGCCTATAAGGATGAGATAAAGGCGATGGTTGCAGCGCGTAAACTGGCAGGTATAAACAACCAGAGCACATATTCCAACATGCGCAGCACAGCAACTTACTATGCCAACGCTGTGAAGACTGATGGCGAAAACCGTTTGATGGTTGTTGTCGGAAGCAATCCCGATGGCTATGTTCCGTCAAGTGGCTCGTACACCCTTATCCTCTCGGGTTATCATTACCGCTACTACCTTGCCAACTCGCTTGAAACAGCATGGGCAGATAAGGCTTCAGGCGTTTATACCGATGCATTCAAAGTGAAACTGACTGCTGTAAGTGCTACCAGTGGTGCGCAACTCGTTTACACCACCGATGGTACCACACCTACTGCAAGCAGCAAGAAGGCATCAAGCGGTGCTGAGATTGACATCACAGAGAGTTGCACTTTGAAGGTGGGACTGCTTGTTGCAGGTGCCGTGAAGGGTATCATCGAGCGCAACTACACCATCGAAGAGAACACCTTCGACCCGAAGACAATTACCGTTTATTGCCGTGTGGGCGCTGGAGTCAGCGGCTGGACAACAATGAACTACTGGACTTGGAGTGACTTCGGTCATGAACCGACCAACAGAAGTTGGCCAGGTGACCGTATCACAGCAACAAAGCAGGTTGACGGATATACATGGTATTATAAGGAGTACACGCTTACAAGCGAGGACGACTATGTTAACTTCGTGTTCAGCAACGGCAGCGGTTCTCCACAGTCGGTTGATATCAATAACGTTAAGGACACCAAGTTCTTCGTAATACGCAATGAGAAGGACGGCGCAGGTCACTATTATGTTGACGATGTGACACCAACATCGGGCATCGACTACCTACGCTCAACATTCAACCCTCAGCGTGCTGCGCTCAACGTTTACAGTATCGACGGCCGTCTCGTGCGCACTATGCCTGCTGGAGCATCGGCAAGCGACGCGCTCAACTCGCTGCCACACGGAATATACATCGTGAACGGCAAGAAGGTCGTGAAGTGACCCGCCTGACTCTATAGAAGAAACACTGTACAACATAAAAAAGGATTCATGCTTGAATAAACATTAGGTTAAGTAAGATTGTAGTTCGAAACGCCTGCGACGTGAGTCACGGGCGTTTCTTTTATTTGTTTGCATTACAATAATGCAAACGTTTGCGCAACTTATTTGTGCTTAAATGCCCTTTTTTAATATAAACAACGCTTCTTTTTTCGTAATTTTACACCAAAATACTAACCATTGCTATTATGAATCTACAATTTAATATCAATTATCAGACGAGTTTTGGAGAAGACCTAATACTCAACCTCATTGACAAAAATGCCAAAGACGGAATAACAAAGTATAGAATGAACACTCTCGACGGAATGCGATGGACATGTGATTTGCGTCGAGAGGAGAAACTGGGCAGTGCCTTGACTTATTACTACAGCGTGGAGCGCAATGGTTCGGAGACACAGCACGAATGGCTGGTAGAACCGCACAAGCTGGAGATATCAAGTCATAAAGGCGAGCGCTACATCACATACGACCACTGGATTCAGATACCAGAAGACAGTTATCTCTATAGTTCGGCATTTACAGAGTGTGTTGCACGTCGTCGCCGTCGCGATGTGGTGCAGAACAAGAACAATGTAACGGTTCGTTTGAAGGTGCGTGCGCCACAGTTGCGCAGCAATCATCGTCTTGCAGTTGTCGGAGCACAGGAATTCCTTGGTGCCTGGCAGTTGCATGATGCAAAACCTATGGTTGAGCATCAGTGCAACGAGTGGATTATCGACTTCGAGGCATCTAACATGTCGGGCGTTACACTTGAGTTCAAGTTTGTTGCTCTCGACGAGAATCACGACATCATGCCGTTATGGGAGACTCAGGGCAACCGCATTGTCACGCTGCCGCCGATGGGAGCAGGCGACGTGGTGGTCTATGAACTCGACCAGGCGTTCTTCCCCATTTATAACGTGAAGTGTGCTGGCACTCTAGTGCCTATATTCTCACTCCGTTCTAAGGACAGTTTCGGCGTTGGCGACTTCGGCGACCTTCGCAAGATGGTTGACTGGGTTTCAAAGACGGGACAACGCGTGCTACAGGTGCTGCCTATCAACGACACCACAACCACCAAAACATGGACCGACTCTTATCCATATTCTTGCATCAGTATCTTTGCCCTTCATCCGCAGTATGTTGACTTCAAGCAACTTCCAGCACTAAAGGACGAGAAAGAGCGCAAGCGTATGGAAGCACTTCGCAAGGAACTCAACGCTCTGCCTCAGATAGACTACGAGCGTGTGAATGCTGCCAAGCAAGAGTATCTGCGCCTCCTTTTTGAGCAGGAGGGAAAAGAAGTGCTGGCGTCAGCGGCGTTCAAGACATTCTTCAAGGAAGAAGAGCTGTGGCTGGTTCCATACGCACAGTACAGTATGCTGCGCGACAAGAACGGCACAGCAGACTTCACAACATGGAAAGGCAACACCTCCTGGAACGAGGAAGACCGCAAGGCACTCAGCAATCCCCGCAACAAGGCATTCAAGGACGTGTCATATTTCTATTACGTTCAGTTTGTGCTCAACCAGCAGATGAGCAGCGCCCACGAGTATGCACGCTCCAAGGGAGTGGTGCTGAAGGGCGACATCCCTATCGGAGTGAACCGCACCGGATGTGATGTGTGGCAGGAGCCGCGCTACTTCAACCTTAACGGTCAGGCAGGAGCGCCGCCAGATGACTTCTCGGTGAACGGTCAGAACTGGGGATTCCCCACATACAACTGGGATGAGATGCTCGCTGATGGATGTCAGTGGTGGGTGCGCCGTTTCCAGAACATGTCGAAATATTTCGATGCATACCGCATAGACCACGTCCTCGGTTTCTTCCGTATATGGGAGATTCCTGTAGAGTCGGTTCACGGTCTGCTCGGTCATTTCTCACCCGCACTCGGAATGACGCGCGAGGAGATAGAGGCATACGGGCTGAAGTGGCAGGAGAAACTGTTCACCGAACCGTTCATTACCGACTGGGTGCTCGACCGTGTGTTCCACGAGGATGCTGAGCGTATACGCAACAAGTTCCTGGAGTCTATCGGCGACGACCGCTACCGCATGAAGGAGCAGTACAACACTCAGCGCAAGATAGAGAAATGGTACGAGGATGTGACCGCCACCCAACAACAATCATCCATCACGCCTGAGTACCAAATGCCTTTGGCCTCGGTGCGCGACGGACTCTATGCTCTCATCAGCGATGTGCTCTTCGTGCGCGACCATAAGGATGAGAACCGCTTCCACCCGCGTATCTCTGTACAGTTCGATTTCATCTATGAGTCGCTTTTCGACAGTGACAAGTTCCTGTTCAACAAACTGTACAACGACTATTACTACCGTCGCAACAACCAGTTCTGGTATCGTGAGGCAATGAAGAAACTGCCGCTTCTGGTGCAGGCGACACGAATGCTGGTGTGTGCTGAGGATCTTGGAATGGTGCCCGACTGTGTTCCTTGGGTGATGAACGAACTGCGCATATTGTCGCTCGAACTGCAGTCGATGCCTAAAGACCCGAATGTGCGTTTCGGTCATCTGTCACAGAACCCCTATCGCTCGGTGTGCACTATATCAAGTCACGACATGCCTACGCTGCGCCAATGGTGGGATGAGGACGAGGCACGTACGCAGGAATATTTCAGCACGATGCTTCATCGCGAGAGTTACGCACCGCATCCGCTGCCGGGATGGCTGGCAGGCGACATCATCTCGCGCCACCTCACATCGCCCTCGATGCTCTGCATCCTTTCTATTCAAGACTGGCTTGCTATCGACGAGAAACTGCGTCTTGCTGACGCAAATGCCGAGCGTATTAATATCCCAGCAAATCCCAAGCATTATTGGCGCTACCGCATGCACCTCAACATTGAGGACTTGATGGCAAGCAAGGATTTTAATGAGGAGATACTGGATTTGATTCAGAGTAGTGGTAGGAAATAAGACGATAGATAAGTGCCGTTGTTCATCAGGACAACGGCATTTTTATAGAGTTTGACAAAAGGACTACTGCTTGCTTTTTCCCTTCTGCACCGTCATTTGCAATCGATTGCTCAGCCGTTTAAAAAATAATGTGCTGTCGTTGAATAAGTTTTAAAAATAAATTACTATCTTTGCGCTATCATTTAAAAACTATCCTGTATGAAAATAACTAAACTCCTACTCTCGCTGATGCTCTTGCCTTTGATGGCATCGGCACAGACCGTAACATCGCCTAACGGCAACATAGTGCTGACTTTCTCGATGACGGATAACGGTCGTCCTACTTATGAAATGACGTATAAGGGTAAGGCGGTGATAAACAAGAGCCATCTTGGACTAGAACTGGCGAAAGACAAACATGCCTCGATGGGTTTGGAGGAAACAGACCTTATGGATGGTTTCGCTATAGCCGAAACTAACACAACCACCTTTGACGAGACGTGGCGACCTGTTTGGGGCGAGACAGCCACGATACGCAACCATTATAACGAACTTTGCGTCAAATTAGTGCAAGAGACGTTGAGGAAGCACAGTGGTCCCAGAGACCCTAACATACAGGAGCGTCCAGCGGTGTTTATGCGTTATGTCATTCTTCGTTTCCGCGTTTATGACGACGGCATCGGTTTCCGTTATGAGTTCCCGCAGCAGCCAAACCTCAACTATTTCCTCATCAAGGAGGAGCGCAGCGAGTTTGCAATGAATGGCGACCACACGGCGTGGTGGTTGCCTGGCGACTACGACACTCAAGAGCAGGAGACACAGCAGTCGCGCCTGTCGGAGATTCGCGGCAGGATGAAAGAGGCGGTGAACTGGGGCAACTCTTCAGTCGCTGTTTTCTCGCCTACGGGAGTGCAGACATCACTTCAGATGAAGAGCGACGACGGCCTTTACATCAATATTCATGAGGCAGCATGCTTAGACTATGCAACGATGCACCTCGAACTGGTGGACAACCAAACAAAGCATCTCTCTGAGGAACTTGGTGGCGGAAGCAATGCTTATACTCCCAATCCGAAGCCGTCACCTTACCCTCTGCCCAAGCCGTTCACCTTCGTGAGTCATCTCACACCCGATGCTACGGGACTTAAGGGCTGCATGCAGACACCTTGCGAGACTCCTTGGCGCACGGTGATGGTGAGCGACGATGCCCGCGACATGCTGTCAAGCAACCTCATACTGAACCTCAACGAGCCTTGCGCTCTTGACGACACCTCGTGGATACACCCCACGAAATACTGCGGTGTGTGGTGGGAGATGATTGTAGGCAAGAGCAGTTGGAACTACACCAACGAGTTCCCCTCTATAAAACTCGACCAGATAGACTGGAGCAGCGTGAAGCCCAACGGTCGTCATGCTGCCAACAACGAGAAGGTGAAGCGTTACATCGACTTCGCTGCCGAGAACGGTCTCGACGAGGTGCTCGTCGAGGGATGGAACGTAGGATGGGAAGACTGGGCCAACATGTGGAAACGTGACGTATTCGACTTCGTGACACCATACCCCGACTTCGACATCAAGATGCTCAACGAGTATGCACACTCTAAGGGCGTGAAGATACTGATGCACCACGAGACATCATCGTCATCGCAGAACTACGAGCGTCACATAAAGGAGGCGTACGAACTGATGAACAAGTACGGTTATGACGCCGTGAAGACAGGTTATGTAGGCGACATCATCCCGCGTGGCGACCACCATTACTCGCAGTCGATGAACAACCATTACCTCTATGTCATCAAGGAGGCTGCGAAGCATCACATCATGGTTAACGCGCATGAGGCGACGCGTCCTACGGGCATCTGCCGCACCTATCCTAACCTCGTGGGCAACGAGAGCGCGCGCGGAACAGAGTACGAGGCATTCGGAGGCTCGCGTCCCGACCACACCTGTATCCTGCCGTTCACCCGTCTGCAAGGCGGTCCGATGGACTATACCCCTGGAATCTTCGAGACAAAACTGAACACGTGGAGCGACAACACCTCGTGGGCTCGCATAACTATTGCCGGCTCGCTGGCTCTTTATGTCACGATGTACAGTCCGTTGCAGATGGCTGCCGACCTTCCCGAGCACTATGCCAAGTATATGGACGCTTTCCAGTTCATCAAGGATGTGGTGTGCGACTGGGACGACTCTAAGTATCTCGAGGCAGAGCCAGCCGACTATATCACAGTTGCCCGCAAGGCAAAGGGCACCGACAACTGGTTCGTTGGCGGCAAGTGCGACGAGAACGGTCATAAGGTGAACCTCAAACTCGACTTCCTCGACAGCGGTAAGAAATACGAGTGCACCATCTATGCCGACGCAAAGGATGCGCACTACGAGACAAACCCGAAGGCGTACACCATCACCAAGCGTACGGTGAAGAAAGGTGATGTGCTGAAACTCACCGAGGCTCCTGGCGGCGGCTTCGCCATCAGTCTTATCAAAGTTAATTAAACTATAACCAATAAACTATCGCTCGGCTTTGCCGCTTTTACAAAGGCTTTAGCCGACTAAAAGAACCTATAACCAATAACCTTTCGCTCCGGGAGCGACTAAAAGAACCCATAACCTCTATGTCAGAAGAACTTAAACAACTAAAAGCAGAAAATGAGCAACTGAAGAAAGACGTGGAACGTCTGAGAGACGAGCTCATCCGACTTGTAAGCCGCAATCTTGACCTTTCAGAAAGGCTCGAATATGATGTGGAACTGCGCCGCCGCACCGAAGTGGCGCGCGAACTGCTCGAAGGCAACATACAGCGACAACTGAATGCCGACCTTAAGGACGATGCTCAGTTGATGGCTCTCATCGAACTTCGTGTGGAAAGCGACCGCCCGCATCTCAAGCCCGACTTCAACTCTACCGACCTTGCTCGTCTGCTCGACGTGAGTCACGAGAGGCTGGTGCAGTTGTTCCGTCATCAGACGATACACCGCACCCCCGACGCTTATATCGATAATCTCCGCGTGCTGGCGGCACTCCGTTTGCTGCGTGAGAAGCCACAGTACAACATCGCGGTGGTGGCAGAGGAGGCAGGCTTCAGCAACGTGCGCACCCTTCAGCGCCGCGTTCAGGATGCCATAGGAATGACTCCTGTGGACTATCGCAACATGCTCAACCGCGACAAGTAACATGTCATCACCCACATTGTCATCACGATTATGAAAAAGCATTTAATCATATCATTATTGGCTTTGGCAACACTTAACACTCAGGCTCAAGACTTCCGCTTCGACGAGGTGACATACACTCCGAAGGCAACGACGTTCAAACTCTTTGCTCCCCGTGATGCCAAGAGTGTGAATGTGGAGTACGACGTCAATCCCGACACCGCCGCCACCCTTGGAAAGCAAAAGGTCGTGAAGATGAAGTGCGGCAAGGATGGCATCTGGCGTGCTGTTGTGAAGCGCGATCTCAATCATCACGAATACCGCTTTTGTGTTGACGGCCAGTATACCGTAGGCGTCTTCGCTAAGGCAGTCGGTGCAAACGGCTCGCTTGCCTTAGTGCTCGACTTGTCGGAAACGAATCCCCCGGGATGGGAGAACGACCGTCGGCCTGTAGTGATGTCGCCTGCCGACCTTGTTATCTATGAGATGCACCACCGCGACTTCTCCATCGACGCTTCGTCGGGACTTGAGCATAAAGGCAAGTTCCTGGCGCTGACAGAGCCGCGAGCCATCAGCCACTTGAAGTCTTTAGGCGTTAATGCCATACATATCCTGCCTTCATACGACTTCGGCTCTATCGATGAGACGCGCCTCGACATCAACAAATACAACTGGGGCTACGACCCCGTGAACTACAACGTTCCCGACGGCTCCTACTCCACAGATCCTTATAATGCTGTTTGCCGCATACGCGAGTTCAAGCAGATGGTGCAAGCGCTGCACAAGGCGGGTATCCGTGTCATCCTTGATGTCGTTTACAACCACACTTACGACATTGAGAACTCGAACTTCCAGAAGACCTATCCCGACTACTATTACCGCAAGACTTCCGACGGCAAGTACAGCAACGGCTCAGGCTGCGGCAACGAGACAGCCTCCGACCGGCCTATGATGCGCCGCTTCATGATAGAGTCGGTGAAATACTGGATTAACGAATACCATATCGACGGCTTCCGCTTCGACCTCATGGGCGTTCACGACATCGAGACGATGAACATCATCCGCGACGAGGTGAACAAGATAGACCCCACTATCTTCATCTATGGCGAGGGGTGGAGTGCGGGCGAGTGCGCCTATCCTGCCGAGAAACTGGCAACGAAGGCCAACACCAAGCGTCTCAACGGCATTGCCGCCTTCTCCGATGACATGCGCGACGCTCTGCGCGGTCCTTTCTCCGACGACACCAAGGGAGCGTTCCTTGCAGGCATCGCTGGCGAGGAGGAGAGCCTGAAGTTCGGCATCGCAGGCGCTATCGCTCATCCTCAGGTGGATATGAGCAAGGTGAACTACTCCAAGGAGGCGTGGGCAAACGAGCCGACGCAGCAGATTTCATACGTCTCGTGTCACGATGACATGTGCCTCGTAGACCGTTTGAAGACAGAACTGCCAGGCATCGCGATGAACGAACTCATACGTCTCGACCTCCTCGCACAGACAGCCGTCTTCACGTCACAGGGCGTGCCGTTCATCCTCAGCGGTGAGGAGATGCTGCGCGACAAGAAGGGCGTCCACAACTCTTTTGAGTCGCCCGACAGCGTGAACCGTCTCGACTGGAACAACCTGCAGCGCTATCCCGAGGTGTTCACATACTACAAGAACCTCATACAGTTGCGCAAGAACCATCCCGCGTTCCGTCTCGCTAAGGCAGACCTCGTGCGCAAGCATCTGCACTTCCTGCCCACGCAGCCCTGTCTTGTGGCCTATCGCCTCGCAGGCAATGCTGGCGGCGATGCGTGGAAAGACATCTATGTGGTGCTCAACGGCAATACCGAACCGCGTGAGATAGAGGTGCCCGAAGGCACATACACCGTAGTTTGCCGTGAAGGAACAATCAACGAGCAGGGTCTCGGCGCCCTTCAGGGCGGCAAAGTAACCGTTGCTCCGCAGTCAGCACTAATCTTTCATAATTAACTCCTAATGCAATGAGACACATTTTATTATTCCTGTTATCCCTGTCTTTCTCAATCACGGCGAACGCCAATCCCGTGAAGGTGAAGAGAATAGAGCCGTCAAACTGGTATGTGGGCATGAAAGACCCCACGCTGCAGTTGATGGTTTATGGCGAGAATATCCGTGAGACCGACGTCACCACCGATTATCCTGGTGTGCGCATCGACAGCGTGGCACGTCTCGACAGTCCTAACTACCTCCTCGTTTACCTTAACATCGAGGGAGCCGCCCCAGGCACCATGAAACTGAAGTTCACCGCAAGGGAAGGGCAGGAAGTTTCAGACAAAAGTCTCATGTCGTATGACTATTTCTCACGCGGCGCCACAGAGGAGGTGAAAGGCTCGCAGACGGTGTCGTTCGTGCTTAAGGAGCGCGAGATGAGCGGCGACAAGCGCGTGGGATTCTCCAATGCCGACGTGCTGTATATGCTCATGCCCGACCGCTTTGCAGAGGGAAGACCCCTCAACGCAAAGAAGGGAAAGAAAGCCTCGCTCGACCTGAAGGGACTCAACCATTATGTTGTGGACAGGAGTCAGCCCTCCTTGCGTCACGGAGGTAACCTCGAGGGCATACGCCAGCATCTCGACTACTTCAACGAACTGGGTGTTACCGCCCTCTGGCTCACTCCCGTGCTTGAGAACAACGCGCCCGACAACGCCGCAGGCTACAGCACATATCACGGCTACGCCACCACCGACTACTACCGCGTTGACCCGCGCTTCGGCTCCAACGACGACTATCGCCAACTCATCGACGAGGCCCACCAGAAGGGGCTGAAAGTGGTGATGGACATGATTTTCAACCACTGCGGCTTCAACCATCCGTGGGTGCAGGACGTTCCCGCAAAAGACTGGTTCAACAGCATCGACGCAATAGCAGAGGCCGATATGAGCGAGCGCATAGAGCACTCCAGTCAGACAGGCAAGGCAGAGGACAGCCGCATGGGAACAGGCGACTTCGACGATGCTTATGTGGGCAAGGCCAAGACCTTCTTGCAGACAAGTTATAAACTCACCCCCGCACGCGACCCCTACGCCTCCGAGGTTGACAAGCAAGAGACTGTGGAGGGATGGTTCGTGCCCACAATGCCCGACCTCAACCACCATAACCCGCATGTGATAAAATACCTCATACAGAACAGCATATGGTGGATAGAGACAGTAGGCATCGACGGCATACGCATGGACACCTATCCTTACGCCTTCGGCGACGCTATGGCCCAGTGGATGAAAACCCTCAACACCGAGTATCCGCACTTCAATGTGGTGGGCGAGACGTGGGTGACAGAGCCGGCATACACCGCATCGTGGCAGAAAGACTTCAAGAGCCAGCAGCCGATGCCCAACACCTACCTGCCTTGTGTTATGGACTTCTCCTTCTTCGAGAAACTTTCACAGGCAAAGAACGAGGAGACCGACCCCTGGTGGAACGGACTGAACCGCATCTACAACTCCTTCGTTTACGACTACCTCTACGAGAATCCCGACAACGTGATGGCGTTCATTGACAACCACGACACCGACCGCTTCCTCGGCAACGGCTGCGACACGCTGATGCTCAAGCAGGCACTCGCAATGCTGCTCACCGTGAAGCGCACGCCGCAGATATACTACGGCACCGAGATACTGATGAATGGCACCAAAGAGGTCACCGACGGCAACGTGCGCAAGGACTTCCCCGGAGGATTCCCGGGCGACACCCGCAACGCCTTCACCGCAGAAGGACGCACACAGGCAGAGAACTCGATGTTCAACTGGCTCTCACGACTCCTCCATTGGCGCAAGGGCAACGACATTATCACACAAGGAACGATGAAGCAGTTCATACCTTACAAGGGAGTGTATGTCATCGCGCGACAACTGGGCGAACACGGTGTGATAGTGCTTCTCAACGGAACCTCAGAGGGACAGGCCGTCAACACTCTCCGCTACAGCGAACTCTATAAGCGCAAGGACAAGAAGTCCGACTACGAGAACATGCGTTTGGAGCCCATCGAAGACAAGCGCAGGGAGTTTGCACGCGAGATGACACAATACAAGGTCGATAAAGACGGCAGAAGACAAGAAATACTCTTCTCCTATGGTGTTTACCACCCGAGAATCCTCGAAACCACCGACGTAATAACAGGAGAAAAGGTGAAGTTCGGCGGCACCATGTATCTCAAGCCGCGCCAGACACTCATCCTGGAATACTGATAATTCCCCGACAAAACACTTCCAGCGGGTGGGGGAGCGGCGATGGGAAGAGCCCTTACAGTCACTATGGATGATGCCCTTTCATCCCCTGTTTGATATACCTTTTGGCTCCGGAAAGTATATGTTTCGCGCCCTCAAAGGCCCCTAATGGCCTCTCCCCCCCCAGCCCCTAACGGCCTCTCCCCCAGCCCCTCCCCCGCAGGGAGGGGAGTAGAAATCACATACCATTATTTAGCGGTAGGGGCGCTCCCCCGTGTGCGCCCGCGATGTCGGCCTCACGTTGTTTTTTTACGGGTGCACGCAGAGGTACGCCCCTACAGAATAATCGTGCAGATTGTGTTTTGTTTTTCCTCCTTCTCGTTCCATCATTTAACGGTAGGGGCTTGTTAGGTGTCTTCCTCCTCCTAGCAGGGGGAGGTCAGGAGGGGATTGTCTGTACATAGAGTTGTGGTTTGGGGTTTGAGGAGTTTTAAGGTTACTGTGCTTTTCAGGTGTTTTTTCTCCCTCCCTACGGGGGAGGGTCGGGGAGAGGCTGTGAGGTGCGGTAGGGGCTTTGGGAAGGTTGAATTTTGATGTTTGAATTTTGAGGGCTGAGTTTTAAGGTTACTGTGCTTTTCAGGTGTTTTACCCTCCCCCTCGGGGGAGATGGTGGGGGAGCCCTCCTCCCTTAGGGATGGGATGGGGATGGGTTTGGACTGTGAGGCTTTTGGGCTTTGTTTTTCTTTGCACAAAGTTACAAAATAAATCAACGCGCTCCAAATAATAGGGCAAAAAAACAGAAAAAAGTGATGAAAGCGGTTTTCGATGCGGGTGCAACGCGCTAACAATCAAGTAGATACAAGCATTTGTTAAGGGGTAAAACTAGTGCAAAAAATACGCGCAAAAAGTGTTGTACTTTTTTACTCGCAACAGGGTGATGTGTGACAGTTGACAGTTGACAGTTTTGTTTTAAGTACCCCACCTCTGTCGAAAAAATTTATTATATATATATATATATTCATTTTTTCTTGTCCGTCACCACTATTGGCTTTCTTTAAAACTGTCAACTGTCAACTGTCACCAAAACAGTACAAACCGAAGCAAGTCATAACCCTTCTCAAACCCTGTAAACACCGTGGTTTTTATTAAGACTTTCGGAGTGATGGCCGATATTGCGGTCTGGTAGAAACTCCGCCACCTGATGAGGCCAATATACTAAATTTCACTCCTCTACAGGGGTGGAAAATCGTGGCAATGGGGTGTAATTTTCATAAAATTGGTGCAGATAACGACTGAAATTTACCGATTTTGATGTTTAAGTAATAGAAAAGACATAGCAAAAATGTATTTTTATCGATTTCTATAGAGCCAGAACTATATATAATTTTATATAGAAATGGCATAAAGTTATATAATTCTCTATATTTTTATATAACTATTTTTGTATTTCGCGTTTTTTTATTATCTTTGCAATAACAAAATGCGATTTTGCACTACTTGAAAACTACAAATATTAACCAAAGGTCTTTTATGAGGACACTACTAACGGCTTTATTGCTAATCGTCGTTACTTGGACAGATGCTGCAGACAACTTACTGGACAAGTATATCCTGAACCGGATGGACATGCGCTCGGGCATGCCCAGCAATAACGTGTCGGATATCTTCGCCGACAGCAACGGCTTCGTATGGGTGTCCACAATCGGCGGCGGCATAGCGCGTTATGACGGTTACACGTTTTTTTCTCCGATGACTTATAACATGGGGTTCTCGCCTATGAGCAACTCGTGCCTCAATATGACCGAAGACAAGTTCAAGCGGCTCTGGATAAGTTACGAGGAGGGTACCGACGTGGTGGCGCTGAACACGATGCAGAAGGTTACTCCGCGAGGCGACGAACGTCTTGACAGCGTGCTGCGAATGCCTTCGGTGCGTGTACTCTCGGACAGCAAGGGCGCGATGTGGCTTGTCGCGCGTGCATATATATATTATATAGAGTTTGACAGCGGGGGCAACATAGCGAGGATGCTGGACATGCCGTACCGCAGCAACACGCCGAGCGTCAGGCTGCGCGATGTGGACGGGAACGGCAAGGTGTGGGCTGCTATCGACGGCGGATTGTATGAACTGTGGGCAGAGAACGGTCGGCTGGTGAAGCGCGAGGTGGACAAGATGCTGCAGCCGCTGTATGGGTATTACATCACGGACTTCATGCGGCGCGGCAACAGCACATGGGTGGCCACCGACCACGGACTGTTCCGCCTGAACAACCAGACGCGCGAGATGACGCACTACACCCACTCGGCCGACGTCACATCGCTGAGTCATGACTTCGTGTCGTGCCTGGCGCTGAGCGACGAGGGGACGCTGATGGCGGGAACTCTGGGCGGTGTGAACTTCTTCTGCGAGCGCGACGGCTCCTTCGAGCATTGGGACACAGGAACGCCGGGACTGCCGCTGAGCAGCGACTTCGTGAGCAATATAATGGTGGCAAACGGACAGATATGGGTGGGCACCGAGACCGACGGAATATCGAAACTGATGCCGCGCGAACTGCTGACGCACAGTTACAGCAACAGCGGGGCTGAGGGCAGCCTGTCGCCGAACGCGGTGAACGCTATCTACGCCGAGAGCAACGGCACGCTGTGGGTGGGAACGGTGGAAGGCGGGCTGAACCGCCGCGCTGCCGGAGAACAGCAGTTCCGTCATTTCACCACCTCGAACTCTGCGCTGACGCACAACAGCGTGAGCATGCTGGAGGGCGACAAGTACGGCCGTCTGTGGATAGGCACGTGGGGCGGGGGAGTGTGCAGCATCAGCACGGACAACCCGCAGAGCGTCACTCCGCTGCAACTGGACTCAACCTACGAGCGACTGACGCAGCATGTGGGCGCGCTGAAGTATGACGCCATTAACGACGCGCTATGGATAGGCTCTAACGACGGAGTGTTCCTCTACAATCTGAAGACGCAGAAGATGGAGGAGCCCTTCGAGGGCAACCGCAACACCCGAGGGTGCATAGGTGCCGCGATAGACCGTGAGGGATATCTGTGGATGGGCTGCATCAGCGGCGCGCGCAAGATATTCCTGAAGAAGAGAGACGCGAAAACAGGGAAATTCAACTGTGAGTACTACTTCAACCGTCTCGACGACCCCTCGTCGCAAATGCTGGAGAAGATATCGTCGTTCTGCGAGACGAAAAGCGGCGACCTCTGGATAGGCAGCAGCGAGTACGGCCTGTATAAGAGGGAGCGCGACAACGAAGGCAAGGACGTGTTCCGACGGTTCACCGTGCAGCAGGGACTGGCGAACAACTCGGTGAAGGGAATAGCCGAGGACAAGGACGGCATGCTGTGGGTCACCACCAACAACGGACTCTCGAAACTGAACCCTCAGACGGGTGTGATAACGAGTTACGGCGAGAGCGACGGCCTGCTGTGCCAGCAGTTCTACTGGAACTCGGCGGTATGCTCTGCCGACGGCGCGGTGATATATCTCGGCAGCACGCGCGGCCTGATAGAACTTCTGGGCATGAACGTCAACCAAGTGAAGCGAAACAACCTGAGTTTCACCCGCGTGACGATAGACAACCAGGAGGTGATTGCCGACGGCAGAAACCTCGACGAGGACATCACGGTGGCGAGGCGACTGCGGCTGCGTGCCGGCGACAAGACGCTCAACGTGGAGTTCTCTGCCCTGAACTACGGCAACGAGCGCACAGGCACATATAAATGCCGTCTTACAGGCTTTGAGAACGAGTGGACGCAACTGCAGCGCGGAGAGCATTCGGTGAGATACACCAACCTTCCGTCGGGCGACTATAAACTGGAGGTGGCTTACATTGCTGACAACGGCAGCCCTGAGGATGCTATGATAAGTCTTGACATCAGCGTGAGCACCTTTTTCTGGCGCACCCCGTGGTTCTGGTCGGCAATGATATTGCTGCTCGCTGTGGCTGGAGCGTACCTCTATAAACGCCGCATTGCCCTGCTGAAGAAACGCGAGGAGCGGCGACTGATGGAGCCCATAGAGAAGGTGTTCCGCGAGTCGGAGAACCCCGAGGAACTGCAGACGCGAATCCAGGACATCCTGCACATTCAGCGCAGACTGAAGGAGAGTTCCACAAAGACCGCTGACGTAGACGAGCAGCGCACTATTGCCAACACGCGCCCCTTCATGGAACAGGTGATGGAGGCGCTGGAGGCGAACTATAACAATTCGGAGTTCGGCGTTACTGAACTGTGCGGTGCCCTCGGCATGAGCCGCACGCTGCTGTCCAGAAAACTGAATGCGGAGGTCGGAGTGCCTGCAAGCCAGTTCATCCGCGACTACCGTCTCGACATCGCCAAGCGTCTGCTGCAGAGCAAGGGGTCGCAGCGCAACATCGCGGAGATTGCATTCAGCGTGGGATTTAACGACCCGAAGTATTTCACCCGATGCTTCACAAAGAAATTCGGTGTCAGCCCCAGCGGTGTGGCCAGCGAAGAAGATAACATTGACAATTCAGATAAAACCCCATATAGCAGCTCTCAGGATGTAGAAAGCGACTTGGAAAGGTCTGCGGACATTTCTGACGAGCAGAATGATGATGCGTAAGATTGGCAGAGGTGTCAGGAAATAAGGTTGCGTTGATGCACAGCAAAGTCGCAAAAAGACACCAAAGATGTTAAAATAGTGGGTATTTTACACTATTAAAGCATTTTGTCCACCTATTATTTCGTTTTGTCCACCCTGCATGTTAACCTTTTGTACTAAATTTGCCAGCGAAACTAGTCACTAAAATAAAAACCTAAAAACTTTAACGATAATATTAACCTAAAAACAATTAACAAATGAGAAAACAATTATTATTCTCTTTGATGTTGTGCCTTGGGGCAACAGGAGGACTCTCTCTTTGTCCTACTCCAGCCTTGGCGGCGGTGACTCAGCAGACCATTAAGGTGACGGGTCAGGTTGTTGACCAAGACGGCGAGCCTCTTATCGGTGCAACAGTCAGAGTGAAGGGCTCTCAGACGGGAAGTGTTACCGACTTTGACGGTAACTTTGCCATTGACGCTCCTGCTAATGCTACGCTCGTAGTAAGTTATGTGGGCTACAAAGACCGTGAGATTGCAGTCAACGGTCGTGCCATTATCGAGACTATTCAGTTGGAATCAGACTCTCAGATTCTTGAACAAGTGGTAGTTGTTGGTTACGGTACACAGAAGAAGGCCGACCTTACGGGTTCTGTGTCTATCGTCAACGCTGAAGAGATGAAGCGTGTTTCTAACTCCAACATCTCTACAATGCTGGAAGGTAAGGTTGCCGGCGTGCAGATTACCTCCGACGGTCAGCCGGGTGCCGACCCTGCCGTACGTATCCGCGGTATCGGCTCGTTCGGAAGCACGGCGCCTTTGTATGTTATCGACGGTGTGCCTATGGGTACCACTATTCGTGACTTCTCTCCTAACGACATTGAGACCATTCAGGTGTTGAAAGACGCTTCGGCTGGTGCCATCTACGGTTCTCGTGCTGCCAACGGTGTGGTAATTATCACAACCAAAGGCGGTAAGAAAGAACAGCCTCTAAAGGTGGATTATAAGGGCTACTTCGGTGCCGACTGGATTCCAAGCAGCACTTACGACCTGATGGACGCCAACCAGTATAGTGAATATCTGGCTACTGCATGCCTGAATTCTGGCACTCCTATTCCTGGCGGTTATGTCAAGAACCCCGAGACAGGCAAGTATCAGTTCATCGACGACACTAATACCGACTGGTTTAAAGAGGTATTCAAGACAGGTATCCGTCAGAACCACAACATCAATCTGAGTGGTGGCGGTGCACATAATACTTATAATGTAGGTCTTGACTACTTCCAGCAGAAAGGTACTCTGGAAGGTGCTGGTCCTAACTACAAGCGTTTCACAGCCCGTGTGAACAATACGATGGACACCAAGTTCATCAACTTCCGTACCAGTCTGGTGTACTCTCACTCCAGCCAGGACGGTATGGGTCTTTCTAATGCCAACGAGTATGTACAGGGCTTGTATGGTGACGTTACCAACGTGCTGCGCGGTACATTGCTGATGCAGCCGACCATCAAGGCATACGATGAGTCTACATGGTATCTGGATGATAAGGTAAGTTCTGCAAGGAATTTCTCATACGACGCATACGGATATGGTGTCTACTATGATGACCTTCATGGTGACATCTCGGCTTCTAACCCCTTGCTGGTTAACAACTTGCTGACTCGTAACACTATCGTTGACCGCGTTGTCGGCACAGGTTCTGCTGATGTTGACTTGCTGAAGATGATTGGTGTGGAAAACAAGAGCCACAAACTGAACTACAAACTGAATCTTTCTTACAGCAAGACGGTTGCACAGGATAAGACTTGGGTTTCTGCATGGATTCAGAGCCGCCGCGTTTATCTTGACAAGAGCAACGAGCGCCTGTCAAAGGACAAGCGTACCTATTCTGACTTCCTGGTTGAGAACACTCTGACTTGGGACGGAAACTTCGGCCTGCACCATATTAATCTCCTGGGCGGTATCACCTATGAAGAGGAGAATACCGATGAACTGCACGGATGGGGCATGAATCTTCCTGAACCATATTTCCTGCAGTTGCAGAATGCTGAGACTCGCGATGCCAGCTCGTATGAGTACAAGCACGCCCTCACTTCTTTCATCGGCCGTTTGATTTATGACTACGACGCTAAGTATCTGTTCTCGTTCATCCTCCGTCGTGACGGCAGTTCTCGTCTGACCAAGAACATCCGCTGGGGTACATTCCCTTCGGTTTCTGTAGGATGGCGTTTCGATAAGGAAAGTTTCTTCCCCATCGACCGTAATATCGTAAACATGTTCAAGGTGCGTGCCAGCTACGGTGAACTCGGTAACGAGAACATCGGTGAATATGCTTATCAGGCAACGATGCGCCGCGGTTACATGACCTATAGTTTCGGCAACAATCCTGTAGTAGGTTCTTCTATCGAGGAGTTTGTGAACAGCAATATCGCGTGGGAGAAGAAGAAGACCACGAACGTAGGTATCGACCTCGCTATGTGGAACAACCGCTTGGAGTTTACTGCCGAGTGGTATATGAACAAGTCAACAGAACTGCTCTACGGCGTGCCCGTTCCCGCTAACGCAGGTGTTGCCAATACCAGCGTGACGATGAACGCCGCCTCTATGCAGAACAGCGGTTTCGAGTTCTCGGCAACTTATCGTAACCGTGACCACGCTCTGAAATGGCAGGTATCAGCCAACCTGAGCACCCTGAAGAACAAGGTGAACTCTCTCGGTTTCGGTACAGAGTCATACATCACGGGCGACTATGCTACATTCATAGGCCAGGAGGTGGGTCAGTTCTACGGTTGGGTTTACGAGGGTATCGCTCGTACACAGGCCGACCTTGACGACCACGCTTCTCAGCCAGGCGCTGTTATCGGCGACTGCCTCTATAAAGATGTTAACAACGACGGCGTTGTCAATGCCGACGACCGTGTGGTGCTCGGTAGCGGTCTGCCAAAGGTGAGCTACGGTCTCAGCGCTCATTTGGAATACAAGAACTTTGACTTAAGCATCTCTACCTTCGGTGCTTTGAACTATCATGTTTCTGATGGTATCTACAACGGTCTGACCTCTTGCTACGGCTATTCTAATAAAGACGTAGGCATGCTCGAGGCAAATCGTTACTCTGCTGACGGACTGACTTACATCTCAAGCACTCCGAGAACATACATCTCTGCTAACGGTGAGGGATGGAATGACTACTTCAGCGACCGCAAGATACAGAATGCTGCTTATTGGAAGATTGCCAACATCGAGTTGGGTTACAACTTCCCAGACAAGTGGTTCAAAGGCGTTGTCTCTGGTGTCCGTGCATACGTTTCTGCACAGAATCTCTATACTTTCACAAAGTATAAGGGATATAATGTCGACTATGCTGGCGGTACGTTTACTCCTGGTTTCAACTGGTGTTCTTATCCAAGTGCACGCAGCATCATGGGTGGTATTCTTTTCTCATTCTAATAATAAAGGAGGTAATTATTATGAAACTACATAAAATTTCACTTGCCCTGATGTTGGGCTTCTGCATGCTGACATCATGTAGCGATAAGTTGGAGGTGACTAACCCCAACCAGCCTACAACAGGCACTTTCGGCAATACTGTTGATGACTTAGAGGAGGCAGTGATTGCTTGCTATCACCACATCCGTATGGAGGGTACTTTTGCCCGTGTGGGATACACTCTCGACGCTGTTCGCGGTGACGAGGTTTGGAACTCTGCTCAGGGATGGGGTTATTATCTGGCTGATAAGCTGAGCCCATCAACAACTGACGAGATATATGCTCTCTGGTCTTGGCGTGACTGGTATTATGTAATTAATATCTGCAACTTCGTTATTACAAAATGTAATGAGGAGGCAAGTCTTTCAACTGCCAAGCAGCGCATCAAGGGACAGGCTCTCTTTATCCGCGGTCTTGCATACTATAATCTGGCAGGATACTATCAGAACCCGGCTTTGATTCTGGACTATAACGAGTATTCTTCACTCGACGGTCTTTATGCTTCTAATGTTACTGAGGGCGATGCATCTGCATTCGAGCAGTATGACCGCGTTATGGACCAGGTGGAGGCAGACTTCGCTGAAGCGTTGTCGTTGCTCCCTTCTAAGACTGAAGGCGGCGAATGGGCAAAGGGCCGTGCCACGAAAGGTGCTGCAGCAGGTTTCTATGCTCGTGCTTTGATGCAGCGTCATAAGTATAGCGAAGCTCTTCCGTTGCTGGAGAGAATCATCAACAAGGAGTTCGGCGAGTATAAACTGATGAGCAATTACGGCGACAACTTCCGTGAGGGTAGTGCTTACGAGAACAACGCCGAGAGTCTTTTCGAGGTGCAGTTCCTGGATTACGGCTCACAGGGTCCTGACGATGAGTGGACACCTGTAAACATCAGCAAGAACGCTTCTCAGGGTCATGCTGTAGAGAGTAACTTCGGTCCTGGCGATTTCGGTGGCTGGGCAGACCTTTCTGCTGCTCCTTGGCTCTATCACCTCTTCGTAGATGGCGACAAGACGAAGAACGGTCGTCTTGACCCACGTCTCTATTGGACTATCGGCACTTATGAGGCTGACTGGGATACATATAAGAGCGAACTCGGAACATTGGGCAATGTATGCTATAATACAACAATGACTGAAGACGCTCCCGTTGTGACAAACAACAATAATGGCGGTCTGCCTATCGCTAAGTGGACCAACATGCGTACTGGTCTTTACAGCACCGTTGTTGTAGGTCTGAAGTGCGGTATCAACCTCCGACTGATGCGTTACTCTGATGTACTGTTGCGTGCCGCTGAGTGTGAGAATGAGATTAATGGTCCTACACAGCGCGCTATCAACTGGATTAACGAGGTGCGTCAGCGTGCTCAACTGAACGATTTGTCATTGGCCGACTTCGATACAAAGGATAAACTCTTCGAGCAGATTGCAAATGTTGAACGTCCAAAGGAGTTCGGCTGCGAGTATGGTCGTGGACTCGACCTGCAGCGCTGGGGATTCTTCTATGACAGCAAGCGTATGGACCAGATGAAGCAGCATAGCGCATACAAACTCTCTACCGATAAGTCAACGGTGAAAAACGCTGTTAAATATGGCGACTCAGGCGTGGAGTGTTCTTTCTCTACCTATCTGAATGGTCATGAATACTATCCTATCTGGCAGACAACTCTGAACAACAATCCTAATCTTGTAGGAAACTCTGCAAATGAGACGGTAGACAACTCATTCTATTTCTCTCAGAAGGGTTGGACAATACATCCTGTTGTAGATTTGAGCAAATAAGATTTAAAACGAAATAAAGATTATAATTATGAAATATCTCAATAAATTAGCATCCGTCTTCTTTATAGCAATGCTTGGCATGCTGACGATGACGAGTTGTGAGGGTGGAGACCTTTATGACATAGGTTCTCCTGAATGGCTCTCAGAGATGGGTGGCGGCGAAGAGGATGATTCAAACATTATCACTGTTGTGCCCAATCCTACAACGCTGGGAAATACAGATAACACTACACCTTGGTGGACTGTTTTCACCGATGATATCAAGGCTGAACCAGGTAAGACATATCAGGTACAGTTCCTTAACTATGGTAGCGGAACGAGCAACTGGCTCAACTACTTGCTCGTCCTTCGTAACGAGGCTAAGGACTTTGAATATGCTGTGCTTCGTGCCGATAACTGGGGATGGGGTACTGGCTACACCGGAGAAGAAAGTGATGCTCACTTCATAAAGAAAATGGAGAGTGAGAACAGAGATTGGGGTGCTTGGGCAAAGGCGATGAGTCTTGCCAAGTGTACACTTACTCTTTATAATTATGGTGACGGCACTGCCGATGTCAAGGTTATAATGCTGGGTTCTGACAACCAGACATACACCCAGGAATATAACAACATCTCGGTGGATAAGGACAATCTTTACTTCTCTTTCACTTGCGAAGGAAGTCACCTTGAGTTCGGAAATATTGATATAGAAGATAGTGAACCGACCGCTATGACTCTGAACGGTGTGCCAAGTGAAGTGGTGCTCGGAACAGAACTTAACGAGTTCTTGGCTACTGTTACTGCTACGGTAACTTTCGCAGAAGGCGTTACAAAGGAAATCCCTGCTTCTGAACTGCAGTTCGAGATTATCCCTGATTTCACGGAACTAGGACAGAAGACGCTTGTTGTTGTCTATAACAAGACTTACATGGGCAATAATTGCAGCAAGCCTGTTATCGCTAGTAAGACCTTTAGCCTCGTGAAGGAACTCTCTGCGTTCACTCAGACCTATGTCGTTCCTACTCCAATCCTGTTGGGTGCAGAAGACAACTCTACGCCTTTCTGGGGCGCACATACTGAGAATATCAAGATAGCTCCGAAGGAGACGAAGGTGGCAACGTTCACTAACTATAGCTCATGTGCCGATAACTGGAACAACTTCTGTATCGTTCTCTGTAAGGAAAACAATGCTGAGTATGCTGTTGTCCGTGCTGACAACTATGGCTGGGGTGACGGATATGGTGCTTGTACACCGACGATGGAGGCAGGTAGAGACTGGGATGCTTGGCGTTCGGCTATGGATGGCGCTAAAGTGACAACCTATGTCACCAACAACGGTGACGGAACAGCTAACGTGAAGGCTGTGATGGTCGGCAACAATGGTGCTACATACACTCAGGAGTATAAGGGAATCAACACCGTTGATCCGGATAACTTCTACTTCCGCTTCACAGTTGACGGCTGCCATCTCGTATTCGACAAGGAGGTGGGTGCTTCTGACTGCTCTACGCCTTTCTGGGGAGCACACTCTCCTAACATCCAGGTTATCGGACATCAGGTATGTACTGTCAACTTCACGAATTACTCTTCATGCGTAAGCAACTGGAACAACTTCTGTATCGTTCTCTGTAAGGCAGACAATACTGAGTATGCTGTTGTCCGTGCTGACAACTATGGCTGGGGTGACGGCTATGGTGCTTGCACAGCGACGATGGAGGAAGGTCGAAACTGGGATGCGTGGCGTCCTGCGATGAATGGTGCTAAGGTTTCTGCACAGATTGTCAATAACGGTGATGGTACCGCTGATATCAAGGTTGTGATGCATGGAACTGATGGAAACGACTATACTCAGGATTATATCGGCATTAACACTGTTGATCCTGATAACTTCTATTTCAATTTCACCGTTGATGGTAGTTATCTGGTATTTGAATAATCATATAAAAGAATCGTATTATGAAATATATATCTAAACTATTAGCGCTGTTTGCCATCGGAATGATGGCAACAGCCTGTAGCAACGACATCGAAGAGGTGAACAATCCATTGGTAATCACCAATCCTTCAGTGTCTGCCATCAATGCCACCTCTGCTGTTGTTTCTGCAACGGCAACGGGTTCGCATATCACATATCGTGGTGTGTGCTACTCCACATCACCTAGTCCTACTGTCGATGACAGTAAGGTTTATTCAACCAGCAAGGATATGGTGCTGACACTCTCTGGTCTCGCCAAGAACACTACTTACTATGTTCGTGGCTTCGCGCAGACAATGAATAGCGTGGCATATTCTCAGGAGATTTCTTTCACTACACTGGCCAATGCTTCTGACGAGGATGACGCACAGATATACTGGCCTTCTGATTTGAAGCGTGTCAGCGTGCACGACCCAAGTGTGGTATGGGATTCTTCTACAAGTAGCTATTATGTCTTTGGTTCACATCGTGCTGCTGCTAAAGCTACAAACTTGATGTCGTGGGAAGCATTCACTGCTCCTTGGGCTACTGCTTCAAGCAACAATGCTGACAATGTGGACGCCTTCACCACACCACAGGTGACAAAGGTGACGAAGGGCGGAACAGCACATGATTTCAACTTCGACGCTTTAGCGTGGTCGGCTCGTGGCAATGCTGGCTATAATGTTGATGGTAACATGTGGGCTCCTGACGTGATATACAACAAGAAAATGAACAAGTGGTGTATGTACCTCAGTATCAACGGTGACAATTGGTATTCAAGCATCATCATGCTGACAGCCGACCATATAACAGGTCCTTATCGCTATCAGGCTCCTGTTGTCATCAGTGGCGCACGTAACAACGATGCTTTTGCAAGTACAGACATGGGTATCGTTCTGGGCGAAGAGTCGCTGCCGGCACGTTATACTCCTTCTGACAACTACGGTAATCATTGGCCAAATGCTATTGACCCTTGTGTGTTCTATGATGAGGACGGCAAACTGTGGATGTCATATGGCTCATGGAGCGGCGGTATCTTTATGCTTGAGCTTGATGAGGAGACAGGTCTGCGTGACTATGACGTAACCTATGCTACAAATGACACCTCCGATCCTTACTTCGGAAAGAAGATTTCTGGTGGTTATTATGCTTCGGGTGAGGCATCTTACATAGAGTACATCGGTGGTTACTACTTCCTCTTTGTTACTAATGGTGGCCTGTCGGCAGCTGAAGGTTATCAGATGCGTGTGTTCCGCTCGCAGAATCCTGATGGTCCATACGTTGACAGCAAGGGCTCTACAGCACTTCTTGACCAGCGTTACATGAATTATGGTCCTACAGAGAATGATGGCAACCGTGGTGTTAACATCTTCGGTGCTTACAGCGACTGGGGCTATCAGACAGTAGGTGCATGGGGCGAACGTGCACAGGGCCACAACAGTATCATAGCTGCTGATGACGGACGTACTTATTTGGTTTATCACTCTCGCTTCCAAGAACAGGGTGAAGGTCATCAGGTGCGTGTTCACCAGGTATTCCAGAACGAGGAAGGCTGGCTGGTTGCTTGTCCGTTCGAATATACTGGCGAGGGTGTCAAGAGTGCTGGCGTTGGTGCTGCACAGAAGGTGCCCACAGCCAATATCCCTGGCGATTATAAACTGTTGATTCACAACTATGGTCTCGACCATGCTGCTAAGGCTTACGCTGCTCCTGTGGACATCACACTGAATGCTGATGGCACAATCTCGGGTGCACAGACAGGCACATGGACAATGAAGTCGGGCACTTCTTACATCACCATCAATGTGGGAGGTAAGGTTTACAAGGGCGTAATGGTTCCTCAGACATTGGAGCCATACAGCGTACAGACTCCAAGCTTCACAGCTCTCGACAGTTCTACAGGTGTCACCATCTGGGGCTACAAGAACGTGGCTGTTGAATAACAGACTATATAATAATTTTAGGTATTAAGGTTAGTATGAAGTGCTTGTGGGCATGTGCACTCACAGCTCGCAGGCACTTCATTCCTTTTACCATACTTTAAATAAACAAACAAAACTAACGTTTCATACAACCGAGAGCATAGTCCAAACTTGTTTGACTGTGCCTACGCAAAGAACCGATGGAATAGCGAGCGCAGAATATTGCTGCAATAGTTATGTCGAGTTACACAGAGGAAAACGTAGTTAAAATGTCGGATGAAATTCAACTTTTTATTAAACACTAACAATTATGAGAAAACTTTTACGCTATGCACTTGTGTGCGCAATGACAATGATTAGTACTGCTTCGATGGCAACAACCGTAGGTAATGAGGATAATACTACAGGATGGTGGTCCGCCTTTTCTGATTATTATACCATTGCTCCTAATCAAACACTCACTCTTGAGTTTACCAATTACTCTAATAAGGCAGCCAACTGGTTCAACTATATGACTGTCGTCACTACTGATGCAGACAGGGGAGCAACTGATTATTCCGAGTATATTGTCTATCGTGCCGACTGCTACGGATGGCAGTATGGAATGAACACCGCTGAAAACCCCGAGCTTTATAAATATAAGGTAGATAATTTTGGTGATGATTTTGCTGACTTTACGAATATCATGGACGGTGCCAAAGTGGTGCTTACCGTTAAGCGTATCAATGAGAGCGTTTCGATAATTGCCGACATCACATCTACAGGTGGTGCTAAGTATCGTTCTTTCTATGCAATGAATTGTGGTGATGGAAACCAGACCATACGTGCGTTCCTGACTACAGAGAATGGACATCTTGTTATTGATGACAGCAAGACCACTATTGCCGATACCGATATGCCTTCAACAGAGGGAACAGTGGTGGGCGAACTGGACAATGCTACTCCTTGGTGGACTGCGTTCTCTGACTATTATACCATCCAACCTAACGAGACAAAGACAATAGAATTCGAGAACTACAGTTGTAAGGTACAGAGCTATCACAACTGGCTTCTTGGTGTTACAAGTGACGCTGACCGCGGCTCAAGCACGGAATACTTCATGCTGCGTGCAGACAACTACGGATGGGGTTCTGCATACGATGGTGCTAACCTCTCAAGTAACTACAACTGGGATGTGTTCAAGGACGATATGGATGGCGCAACAGTGAAGATGACCATAACTCGCGAGGGTAGCACTGTTACTGCCAATGCTGATATAACAGCAAAGAGCGGTAATACTTACTTTGAAAAATTAACGGCAGAGTGTGGCGATGGCACTCAGCCAATCCGCGCTTTCGTCTTCACAGAGGGCGGTCATCTGCTCATCAAGGATGCTGTAAACAGCATCAGTAGCGTGCAGCAATCAGCAGAGAATAATAAGTCATTACGCTATAACCTTGCTGGTCAGCGTGTGGATGAGGCATATAAGGGTATAGTTATTGAAAATGGTAAAAAGTATTTGGTAAAGTAATGGAAGGTAATAGGATAACAATTCTATTAATGTGTGGAATGTGTGCGTTGTCATTATGCGTTAATGCTCAACGCACACCCCATTCTGAGCCGTTCGTAGTTGACACTCTGATGGCTCATGACCCTGTTATGGCTTTTGAAGATGGTACATACTATCTTTATGCTACAGGACACGGTATAAGTATGGCGACATCTAAAGACCGTAATACATGGACAGTATATCCCAAGGATGTGCTCGAGCGTGTTCCGCAATGGACTTTCGACAGTGTGCCTGACTTCAAAGGACATATCTGGGCGCCAGATGTAATCAGATGGCACGACAAGTGGTGGATGATGTACAGTTGTTCGTCGTTTGGAGTGAATACCTCTGCTATTGGAGTGATGAGCAACGTCACTCTCAACCCTCAGGCGGATGATTATTATTGGCAGGATCATGGTCCGGTAGTGGTTTCCCACAAGCAAGACAACTGGAACGCCATCGACCCCAACATTGTCATTGATGATAATGATAAGCCTTGGGTGGTGTGGGGATCGTTCTGGGATGGAATACAAATGGCACCGCTCGATGATACAATGCACATACTCAGTGGTTATAAACCGCAAACCATAGCGCGTCGCTATGCTCCTGGATGTGAACCAGACGAGCCTAACCCCACTTCAAAGTTCGCAGGACCTAATGCCATAGAGGCACCGTTCATATTCAAGCACAACGGTATGTATTATCTTTTCGTGGCGTGGGATTATTGTTGTCGTGGCTCACTCAGTAATTATCGCGTGGCGGTGGGCCGTAGCCTCTCCGTATCTGGTCCGTATCAAGACCGTAGCGGAAAGGACATGCGTCTCGGCGGCGGCGAAATCTTCATTGAAGGTGACAAGACGGAATTCGAGGCTCTTGGTCATTGCTCTGTGTATAACTTTAATGGCGAAGACTGGTTCTTCTGTCATGGTTATAGCGTAAGCAAAAACGGTGCACCGCTTTTAGTGCAGCGCAAGGTAGCGTGGACTGCTGACGGGTGGCCAGTAGTCGCTAATCAGTAAGATAACATCTGAATTCAAAAAGTACTAATAGAGAAGCAGCAGTCCAGCAAAACCGCTGTAAAGAATCATTCTTATTGGGTTTATCTTTAAGAATTTCGTGCCTATGAAGCATGAGATAAACAGTGCTACGCTAATCCAGAAGCGCCAAGGGTCTGATGTCGGCGTACCGAAATTCTCAGGTGTCATCAGCATAAGTGTTGCTGCGCCAAGCAACCCTACAACAGCAGGGCGTAGTCCGAGGAAAACACTCTTAACAGTGGGCGTTTCCATGAATTTCAGAAACATCTTGCTGATGAGTATCATCAATATCAGCGACGGCAATACCAATGCGAATGTTGCTGTGGCGCTTCCCAATATCGCCATTATTCCATCGTAACCCGCGTGTTTCACGGCTGTGTAGCCGCAATATGTGGCGGAGTTGATGCCGATAGGTCCTGGTGTCATCTGGCTTATTGCCACGATATCGGTGAACTCGCTCATCGTCATCCACCCGTGAGTGCGCACCACCTCATTCTGAATCAGCGACAGCATGCCGTATCCTCCACCGAACCCGAAGAGTCCGATCTCGAAGAATGTGATGAACAGATAGAGATATATCATATTGGGTGATGAGTGTTAGATGATGAACTGCTTATTCCGTGGGCTTGATATACTTGCCGTAGATGTATCCGCCCACTCCTGCAATTATTATAATAAGGATAGGCGAGACGCCAAGAGCATAGATTGCCAATGCACAGGCAATAGGGATCCAACAGTTAGAGAGCGTGATATGTGCGCTCTTTGCGAGATTGAATGTCGGCACGGCTATAAGTGCGACTACCGCGGGGCGTATCCCGTTGAATATCGAGGCAATGATCTTGTTGTCTTGGAACTGATGGAAGAACATCGCAATGAGCAATATGATGATGAAAGAGGGCAGGGCAGAGCCCGCTGTGGCACATATTGCTCCCTTAGTGCCCCGAAGCTTATATCCTATGAATGTGCTGATGTTCACAGCAAACACTCCCGGTGTGCTTTGGGCGATGGCGATGAGGTCGAGCAATTCTTCCTTGTTCACCCACTTATGCTTCTCCACCACCTCTGTCTCGATGATGGGGATCATGGCGTAGCCGCCACCGAAGGTGACGGCGCCAATCTTAAAGAAAGTGCGGAACGAGTCCCAATAGATATTGCTCATCTTTCTTGTTCCTGTATTATTCTGGATATTCCGTATATAACGGGCAGTCCGGAAACCATTAACTCTTTGCTTCTATCCACTTGCGTGCATTGACGAAGGCCTCTATCCATGGAGTCACTTCGTCGAAGCGACGGTCACGCGGATACCATGCATTCTGCCAAGGGAAGATGGCACGCTCGAGGTGTGGCATCATTGCGAGATGACGGCCGTCTTTAGAGCAGATACCAGCCACATCGTAGTCACTGCCGTTAGGATTAGCAGGATAGCCGTGATAGTTGTATTTCGCGATGATATTATACTCGTTTTCTGCCTTTGGCAACGAGAACTTGCCCTCTCCGTGAGCCACCCAGATGCCGAGTTTGTTCCCGCTCAGTGAGCCGAACATCACGCTGTCGTTCTGAGGAATGCTAAGTGTGAGGAATGCACTCTCGAACTTATGGCTTGTGTTGTGAAGCATTCGGATATTTGACGATTTGTCAATTTCACTATTTGACAATTGTTGTTGTGGCAAATTGTCAGATTGTGAAATAGTAGAATAGTCCAATAACCCCAGTTCCACCATCAGCTGACAGCCGTTGCATATACCAAGCGATAGCGTGTCCTCACGAGCGTAGAACTTGTCGAGTGCCTCTTTTGCCTTAGGATTGAAGAGGAACGCACCTGCCCAACCCTTGGCACTACCAAGAACATCGGAATTAGAGAAACCGCCGCAGAAGACAATCATGTTCACTTCTTCAAGAGTCTCGCGACCAGTGATGAGGTCAGTCATCATGACATCCTTCACGTCGAAACCGGCAAGCCACAGGGAGTAAGCCATCTCGCGCTCACCGTTAGTACCCTTTTCGCGAATTATCGCAGCCTTCGGGCGTACATCATCTTTTCCTTCCTCCTTCCAACGGTCAGCATTTAAGCCATATTGTGCAAGGGTTCCTGTGAAGTTGTCGTTGAACTTCATTTCCAGTGGCTGGTTCTTGTAGTTCTTTGCACGCTCGTCTGCGCAGCCGTTGAAGCTTTGGCGACGGTCGAGCAGATGAGAAGTTTCATACCATGCATCGCGCATCTCGTTGATGTCGAAGCAATGACAGAAGTTATCTTTCTTCACCATGATACAGCGTGCATCGGCAGGCTTACCGATAGGCGCGTAGCTTATGCCCATCTCGTCGAGCAGATTCTCAACAGCCTCAATGTCGCTGTCGGCAATCTGAATCACCACACCAGGATTCTCTGCGAACAACATCTTCACGATGTCGTCACCGCTGAATGCACTGAGGTCGATGTCAAGACCTCCGTTCTGGTTAGCGAAGGTCATTTCGAGCAGTGTGGTAATCATACCGCCAGCGCTGATATCGTGACCAGCCATTACCAGTCCTTGCTTTATCATGTCCTGCAAAGCATTGAAAGCATTGCGGAAATACTCTGGGTTTTTCACCATTGGAACGTCATCGCCCACCTTGCCTCTTGTCTGTGCGAAGGCGCTACCGCCAAGACGTTGCTCGTCGAACGAAAAGTCGATATGGAAGAGAGTTGTGCCATTGTCGTTCACCAAAACTGGCGAAACCACCTTCTTCACGTCTGACACCTCGCCTCCAGAACTTACGATAACCGTTCCCGGTGCAATAATCTTGTCACCATTAGGATATTGCTGACTCATAGAGAGCGAGTCCTTACCTGTAGGCACGTTGATATGCAGTGCGCAACAGAAATCTGAGAGAGCCTTCACTGCCTTGTAAAGACGGGCATCCTCTCCTTTCTGCGAGCGACATGGCCACATCCAGTTAGCAGAGAGTGACACGCTGTCGAGTCCTTCCACTAGAGGCGCCCACACAATGTTCGTCAATGACTCGGCAACAGAGAGCACACTGCCAGCAGCAGGATTGGCAAGGCCAGCTTGTGGCGCATGTCCCAGTGCTGTTGCGATACCTTTAGTGCCACGATAGTCGAGAGCCACAACACCGCAGTCGCTCAACGGCAACTGTATCTCGCCTTGACACTGCTGGCGAGCAATCTTTCCTGTCACAGAGCGGTCAACCTTGTTGGTCAGCCAGTCCTTGCATGCCACAGCCTCAAGAGTGAGCACATCCTTCACATAACCATTAAGTGTTTCAGAGAAGTCCTTCTTGCCAGACTTATCATATTCTGCTGGTGTGTAGTGGCGTTCAACGGTCTCATCGTTCATCACCGTAACAGGCGAGTGGCCGAACATCTGTGCCACGTCGAGGTCGAATGGCTTAATGCCGTCGCCCTGACGGAAAGAGAAGTGTGCATCGCCTGTGGTTTCACCTACCACATACAGAGGAGCACGCTCGCGCTCGGCAATACGACGCACATGTTCGATATGCTTCTCGTCGATGAGAAGTCCCATGCGCTCCTGACTCTCGTTAGCTATTATCTCCTTTGCCGACAGCGTTTTGTCGCCGATAGGCAGTTTTGTCATGTCTATCTCGCCGCCGCACTCCTCAACAAGTTCTGAGAGGCAGTTCACGTGACCAGCGCTTCCGTGGTCGTGGATGCTGACAACGGGGTTCACTTCCTCCTCGCACAAAGCACGCACGAGGTTGTATGCACGTTTTTGCATTTCGGGGTTAGCACGCTGAATGGCGTTCAGTTCGATGCCGTTGCTGTAACGTCCTGTGTCAACAGATGACACAGAACCGCCGCCGAGACCGATGCGGTAGTTGTCACCACCTACTACAACAACCTTATTTCCTTTGGTAGGTTCTTTCTTAAGGCAGTCGCGCTTGGTGCCGTAACCTACACCTCCGGCAAGCATAATCACCTTGTCGTAAGCGTATTTCTCATCACCCTCCTGATGCTCGAAGGTAAGTACAGAGCCTGTAATCAACGGCTGACCGAACTTGTTTCCGAAGTCTGAAGCACCATTACTTGCCTTTATGAGAATCTGCTCAGGTGTCTGATACAACCACTCGCGAACAGGGAGCAACTGTTCCCATGACAAAGTCTGGGTGTCTGACTCGTTGGCTCTGTCTGAGAGTCTTGAGTATGCAGTCATATAAACCGCAGTACCGGCGATAGGCCATGAGCCAACGCCACCGCCCATACGGTCGCGAATCTCGCCACCTGTACCTGTTGCGGCTCCGTTGAACGGCTCCACGGTGGTAGGGAAGTTGTGAGTCTCTGCCTTCAGCGAGATGACGCTCTCTATTTCCTTTACTTGGAACCAGTCGCTTGTTGACTGGTCAGCGGGTGCGAACTGCTCAACCATCGGACCTTGTGAGAAAGCCACGTTGTCCTTATATGCCGAAAGGATTTTATGAGGATTCTCCTTTGTCGTCTTTTTAATCATGTTGAACAGGCTCGACTCCATCTCCTTGCCGTCGATGATGAACTTTCCACCGAATATCTTGTGGCGACAATGCTCAGAGTTAATCTGTGCGAAGCCGAAAATCTCGCTGTCAGTAAGCGGTCGGCCAAGTTGCTTCTCCACGTTGTGAAGGTACTCTATCTCGGCAGGAGATAGTGCCAGACCTTCCTGTTCGTTATATTCTTCAAGGTTCTCCACATGCTTTATCGGCTCTGGCTCGCGCTTCACGGTGAACACTTCTTGGTTCAGCCCCTTGTACATGCGCTGAAGCATAGGGTCGTGATCTGCGTTCTCGTCAGCCACGGGGAAGTACTCCTCGATGCGGACAATGCCTTTGAGATTCATGTTCTGCGTAATCTCTACCGCATTGGTGCTCCATGGTGTTACCATCTCGCGACGCGGACCAACGAAGAATCCCTCTACTGTCGTTTGCGCTTCGCCCGCCGATGCCAGAAGTTCTGCACCGCCGTAAAGCCAGCATAACTCTTCGATTTCCTGTACGTTCAACTGATGGTCTGTCTCAGTTGCAATGATGCTCTTTGTTGGAGTCTTAAAGAAAAGAATCATAATCGTTCTGAAATATTAGGTTGCTTTAAACGCTGCAAAGGTACTACTTTTTTTCTATACGAAAAAATAAATAGATGATAAAAGGAGGTAAACATACCCCCTTTATTTTCTTGTAATGGAAATCTCCTTGCTTATTCCGCTCTCAAGAGATGTGGCTCTCACCTTGATATCTCCTTTGTCGCCTTCGTTGGCACGCACCACGATGACTGCCTGACCATTGAACAACCGCATCTCAGGTTGTGTGAAAGACTGTAGCGAGGTGGCGTCGCCGTTACATGCGGCAACATACACTCCCGCTCCGCTTACTTCAAAACGAAGGTTGTCTTGGGCAGTAGGCACGAGGCGGCCATTGTTGTCAGTCATGGTAACAGTTATGAAAATGGTTTTCTCGTTGCCAATGGTTGCGGTGCCCATATCGCTGTATCTGCCGTCTGCCGACGGGGTTGGAATGAGCGAAGTGCTCAAGACGAGACGACTTGCCTTGCCTGCCGTGCTGATGGAACGTTCCAGCGCCTTGTTGCCGTTGCTGTCATACGCCACTACACGAATCTCCCCTGGCTCGTATTTCACGTTGTTCCAGCGCAGGCGATAGCGGTCGAGCAAATTGCGTTCTGCCTTTTGTTGCTCGGGATGTTGCGGGTCACAAGAGAGTTCTTTCTGCGTCATGTCCTTGCGGATGCGCCCTTGGCTCTTGCCGTTCACAAAGAGTTCTGCTTCGGGAAGGTCTGTATATACATACACAGGAGTAATCTCGCCCTCACGTCCTGGCCATGTCCAGTGGGGCAGAAGATGCAGAGTGTGCTCCTCGGTGTTCCATTGCGAGCGGTAGAGATAATATCGGTCTTTGGGCAGTCCGGCAAGGTCGCAGATGCCGAAATAGCTCGAACGGCTGGGCCAATACTCGTCGTAAGGCGTCGGTTCGCCAAGATAGTCGAACCCCGTCCATACAAATTGCCCTATGGTATATGTGCGGTCGTCCATCATCAGAAAATCATCGTCGGGCAGATTGCTCCACGGGCAGAATTCCGTGTCGTAACTGGAGCATTGTCCGTCAGCATGTACAAGCGCTGTAGGGTCATAGTTTGGCGAATAAGAGGCAAACTGTGAGTTGTCGGTGATGACAACGGGGAACTTATAAACGCCTCGGCTGCTTACCGTCGATGCCGTTTCAGAACCTAATAGGAATCCTACGGGAAGTTGCGTGATATTCTTGTCATATTTATATACGCGGTAGTTGAACCCTGGGACGTCCATAACCTGTGCGAAACCTGAGCCAAGAGCCTCTTCGGCACGGTCCATTCCCTGAGTCACGGGGCGTGTGTCGTCGAGGCGGTGAATCACGTCTTGTAGCCTCTCGGATATATTGCGGCCTTCCTCGCTCCATTGCTCGGGAATCTCGTTGCCTATCGACCACATCACGATAGATGGGTGGTTGCGGTGGTTCAGCACAAGGTTGGTGATGTCTTTTTCTGCCCATTGCTCGAAGAATCGGGCGTAGCCGTTCTTGCACTTAGGATATATCCACATGTCGAAACTCTCTGCCATCACCATCATTCCCAGCGAGTCGCACAGTTCCATCTGCCATGTGGAGGGCATGTTGTGGGCGGTGCGGATAGCATCACACCCCATGTCTTTCAGTATTTTTATCTGTCTTGCAAGGGCATCGCGGTCAACGGCAGCACCCAGTGGGCCGAGGTCGTGATGCAGGCATACGCCTTTCATCTTTCTTGTAATGCCGTTCAACTGGAATCCATGTTCTTTGCTGACGCTGACGGTACGTATTCCGAACTTCCATTCCTTGTTGTCCAAGGGCCTAAGTCCGGGCATGCGGCCTCTGCCAGGCCCCGCTCCTGTATCGTCTTGCGTCTCCATTGCGGCAATGCTGATGCCTGCGCGATAGAGCGTTGGGCTCTCTGGCGACCACAACATCGGGTTATTCACGCGGAAGTCGGTGCTAACCTTTCCGTCGGCAGGCATGTCGATGTTCTTCCTTCCTACGAAATTGCCCTGCGGGTCTTTAAGATACACGGCTACCTTCATGCCTTTCACGACATTTTTGGCGCTGAACGAAACGTTCACCAGCGCCCCCTGACTGTCTATTGAAACCGTCTTCACGAACACACTCCAGTCGTCTATGCGTGTCTTTTGCGTCAAGATGAGTCTCACGGGGCGGTAGATGCCTGCACCAGGATACCAACGTGAACTCTCCTCAAGGTTGTTCAGGCATACGCCAATGTCCAGTTTCCCGTTGCTTATAAATGGTTTCGCATCCACTCGGAAAGCGTTATAACCATATGCCCAGTAGCCTGCCGCCTTACCGTTGATATACACCTGCGGCTCCGACATTGCGCCGTCGAAGAGCAACTCGGCATGTTCGTAGCCGTCGGGAATCGTCACCTCGGTTCGATACCATCCCTTCCCAATCCAAGGAAGTGCGCCTGAGCGTCCGCTCTTCTCTGTGGCCTCGGTCTCACCGTTCTGGGTTATGGCCACCTTTTGCAAGTCCCATTTCTTGTCAAAGGGTCCGCTGATGGCCCAGTCGTGCGGCACCGTAACTGTCTCCCACGACATGCTGTCGCGCGAGAACTGCCATTCGCTGATGTAAGTCTCAGTCCGTTGTGCCAAGCAATTTGCCGACACGAATAGTGATAATATAAAAAGTCTTGTCTTCAAAGCAGTAAGTTTTAAAATCTTCTGCGAAGATAGCAAAACTATTTCGCTTAACCTAATCATCAACTCCCTATTTATGATTATTTTAGAATTGACTTCTTGCATTCCCATTGATGGCTTTTCGCACTCTCATTGATGGCTTTTTGCAATGTCATTGGTATACAAATGAGAGACCAAAGTGTATATCTTTCGCACTCAAATCACTTATTTTACGTTGCAAAAGCGCTTATTTTAGGGTAAATCGGTTAAAAAAACATAATGCCATGCAACAAATCTCGCTCTGAAACGTCTTTATATTGGCGAGGTGAGCTCGCGACACATTAATTATGTAAATTGTAAACTTAAAAGAGAATATGAAAAAAAGTATTTTAGCTATGACACTGTTGGCAGGCGCACTTCTCATTACAAGTTGCGCAAGCAAGAAAGACCTTCAGAATTGCCAACTTGAGAACAAAGACCTGACAAGCAACTTGCAGAACACAAAAGAGCAGCTTGCAGCATCTAACTCACGCGTTTCGAGCCTTGAAGAGCAGGTGAAGGAACTGCGCCGTACTAACGCAAGACTGCAGCAGTCGCTTGACAAGAGCCTCACAAACGTAAGCCAGAACAACGTCAGCATAGAGAAACTGGTGGACCAAATCAACGAGTCAAACCAGTATATCCGCCACTTGGTGGAGGTGAAGTCGAAGAGCGACTCGCTGAACATGGTGCTGACAAACAACCTCACACGCTCGCTCTCGAAGGAAGAGCTTAAGGAGGTTGACGTGCAAGTGCTGAAGGGTGTGGTTTATATCTCGCTTGCCGACAACATGCTCTATAAGAGCGGTTCTTACGAAATCAACGACCGCGCGGCTGAGACATTGTCGAAGATTGCGAAGATTATCATGGATTACAAAGACTATGACGTGCTCGTGGAGGGTAATACCGATAATGTGCCCATCTCTCGCGAGAACATCCGCAACAACTGGGACCTCTCTTGTCTGCGTGCTTCAAGCGTAGTGCAGTTCTTGCAGAACCGCTATGGCGTTGACCCGAAGCGTCTTACCGCAGGTGGCCGCGGCGAGTATAATCCGCTGGCAACCAACAGTACCGAGGTGGGTAAGCAACGCAACCGCCGCACACAGATAATTATCACTCCGAAACTCGACCAGTTCATGGACCTCATCGACAAGGCTCCAGATGCTGATGATTGATAACATAATGTAGCACCCGTCTTCATGGGCGCTATGAAAGCAAACGATTAAGACCTTGAACTACGAATTTCGCGAATTGTTATTTCGTGAAATCCGTAGTTCTTTTTATGTAGTGCGCATTTATACTTACGCGTTTAATGGGTTTCTTTTTTTCTTCGAACCCTAGAAGGATTAGTCTTTCGTCAGTTTTTCTTTGCCCTATAAGCCGCCCCGAGCATGTTGCCGCGACAGATGACGAGGCTGTCGGCACTTTCATATACAGAGATAACGGCTGCAATAGACCTGAGACGTCCGTGAGGATAATGGCGAGTGCCGCGATCGGTCACATAATATAGTGTATAGATGCCTCGCCCTCGTTGCTGAACGTAGCAGTTTAGCGTGGTGTCATTTGTGAAATAGAGCGGTTCTTTCAGGTTTACTTGTGCCTTACCGACGGTCATCAGTTGTTTGATAGTGAGTGAGTCGGCGGCAAGATACTCTGAGAGTATGGTGTCGGCGGCAAGTTCTTTCTCGTTGAAATTGAACGTGATGAACCCCTCAGTATCTGCCTGACGGTATTCTATGCCGTTGCGAGGCAGTGGGTTAGTGCCTTCAGGGGCAAGAGGAAGGTTCACCTTAACGTTCTCGTCGTCAAGACTCGCGAGTTGCTCTGCAGTCATCCATTCCCCTCCGCTATGTATTGCTTGTGAGCGTTCAACGTCGAGGTCGCTCTGCAGCCAGTACTCGCCTGCTTGTTGTAAGGTCCACCCGTGCATTATGGGCTGTCTCTTGCTGCCATTGATGTCTGGTTTATGGATAATGTTGCATGATGTGAACATGGCCATCATTGCAAGAGTTGAAAGAATATTTATTTTCGACATATTATTTTTTATTTAGGACACTTATATTAAGTGATTATCCAGTTCCCAATATAACACAAGCGGCTTAACAAAGTTGTCAACCGTGTTAAGCCGTTTGTCATTATTTGTTGTTCAACTGATACAATTGTGTACTTACATCGGAAAACCTTTCACGCGTTTGGACTATTTCTGACTTAAGTTTTTGTTCGTTAGCTTGCTCCACTTTGAGCGCTTCTCGTGCTGCGCGTTCCTTTTGTTCCACAGCGCGCATCATCTCTCTTCTCTCCTCTTCGGTCATGTTTGGACCGCCATACATGGCCAAGTGGGTATCAGCTTGAAGTCGTGCAATCCTTTCCATTGTGTTCTCGAGTTGCCCCTCTAAATCAGCCAAGCGCCTTGTCAGTGAGTCTGCCTGTGTCGTTAGTCTTGTGCGCTCTGCCTGAAGAGCCTTGCCGCTCTTGCAAGAACCAAATCCGAACACGGCAAGAAGTCCTGCGCAGATGAGGCTTCCTATGGTATAAAATCTTTTCTTCATAAGTGTCTCGTTTTAGTGGTAGTATATAATGCGGTGTAAAGATACGAAATAAACTTCATTCCGCAATAAAAATGATGTTATTTAACATTTTATGGTTCCTCGAGTCGTTTCATGTGACATACCATCAGGCGACCTTCATCATCGCGCAGATGCATGCTGTTGCCGTGACAATAGCGGAAGAAACGGCAGTCGGCACATTCTCCGGTGCGCTTCCACTCGTCGGTGCGGTGCGGATGATAACGGTTTTCCCACACATCCATGAAGTCGTCCTCGTAGATATTTCCCTGATTGTAGTCCGAACGGATGCTTGCACAGGCGGCAATGGCACCGTCGGACATCACGGAACCAATGGTGATGCCCGCCTGACAGGAAAAAGGATGGTCGCGAACCTCGCCTTCGTAGTTGCCTATAAAGCCGGAGCAACCGTATGAGGCATGTATTTTCCCGCCCTGACGTGTCTCTTTTATGAAGTCGAGCATGCCACGATATTCCTCGTTGCTGAGGCGCATCAGCGGGTCGTTTGCTGCCCTTCCGGCAGGGAAGATGCTGAAAAGCCGCCATGCCTTCACGCCCTTTGCTATCAGGAAGTCGCGTATCTCTGCCAAGTGGGGGTAGTTGCGCTTGTTCACGCAGGTGACGACATCAAACTTCATCAGCGGGTCATTGACAAGCAAGTCGAGTGCCTGCGATGCTCGTGCGAAACCCTCGCGATGGCCGCGCATCCAGTTGTGGTCGTCTTCAAGGCCGTCGATGCTTATGGCAACGGTGTACATAAACGCCTCGCGAAGACTGTTGTAGCGCTCTGGAGTGAGCAAGAAACCATTGGTTACGATGCCCCACGCGAAGCCTCTCTCATGTATTCCGCGACCGCACTCTTCAAGGTCGTCGCGCATCAAAGGCTCGCCGCCGGTGATGATTACAAACACCTTGCTGGCGTCTGTGCGCTGGGCGATGCCTTCAAGAACGCGGAAGAAATCTTCCTTCGGCATGTCTTTCTGCTCCATTATCTTCTTGCAGTCGCTTCCGCAATGACGACAATGCATGTTGCATCGCAAGGTGCACTCCCAGAACAACTGTCTGAGCGGGTGATTCATGATGTTGTTGTTCCTGATCACCCGCGCCATCTCCAGGGCCATGCGCTTCTTGAAGTCTAGTTTATACATGTGTTAATTATGACTGTTGTACAACTCCCAGTTCTTTGTGTCTAACTCTCAAAACGCTCTGCGCTTGAGATAAGCCTGCCATTCGTCATGATAACCGTTGAAAACGTTGATGTCTACATCTCCGCGTATTCCCGACAACCTGCCATCATAACCTAGTTGCCAGAAGGAGAGGTGCATGTCGGGCTTGAACTCGTTGTAACGCGCTATCCACACTTCATAGTCGGCCGCCACATCGGGTGCGAGCGGCATGTAACGGTTGACGAACATCTGGTTGATATATAGTATCGGGCGCACCTTGGTGGCATTTTCCACCGCCACCATCCATGTTCTTATCCATGAGAACATAACCTCTGCGCCGCCCATTGCCTCTATTTGTGCATCGCTGGGCTCCACATCGAGCACCGGAGGAATGTCGCCGCGGCTGAACTTTGTGTTTCTGAGGAAGTGGTGAGCCTGTTCCAGAGGGTCGCTCTTTGTGGAGAAGAAGTGGTAGGCACCTACACGGATGCCGTTCTTTCTCGCCTCGGCATAGTCAGAATTGAACCATTTATTGAGCACCGTGGTGCCTTCGGTTGATTTTATGAACACGAATGACACGGGATAGCTTACCGTTCCGGTTATTGTCTTCGGTGTTTTCACACCAAGACTTGTAATGCGCAGGTTACTCCAGTTTATGGGATAAACGCCGCCGTCCACCTCATGCTGATAGCGTGCGATGTCTATTCCATAGATGCGTTCAGGGGTATAGTTGAGGCGTTCGCCGCGGAAACGGTCTTCCTTCCATAGTCCCACACGCACGTTTCCTGCCGAGTCTACGGAACATCCGAAGCCTTCGCGCATGTTGTTTGACCAGAAACCGTCGTAGTAGTTGCCCGCCTTGTCAAAGTAGATGCCGTGACCTTCGCGTTTTCCTTCTACCTTTTCGCCGTCGTAGGTGTATGTTGGCTGTGGCTCGGGAGCGGTGTAAATGCCTGGATCGCTTGCGAATGTGGCGTATGCGTTGAGAGGTTTCAGATGGTTGCGCGTTTGTATCGTGCAGAGCAGGGCAGGACTTTCATTCTTCAGCAGACGGCAGTTGCGTCGGCGTGTCTTGCCTCTTTTGTTCTTGTATATGGCCGTATATCGCTGTACCAGTTGCATTCTCAGCGGTTTGTCGCCGATGTTTTGAAGTGCCGTTAGTGCGGCGTCTATGTGTTCCTTGTCGGCCTCCACCTCAACATAATGCGCCGCTACAACATGGTATCCATCGTCGGCAACGCCATGAACACGCATGTAATAGCGCAGTTCTGAAAGCGTTCGCTCCAGCATCTTGCTCTTCTCGGCAAGCAGTTGCTGCTGTTGTTTTACAAGATTGGGTAGAGTGTCATTGACTATCTTAAGCACGCTGTCGGCGCGGTAGTCGGGATTATAAGTGACGATACGCCCCAAACACGATGGCACAAGCCAGTATTTGTTGTGCCATGCGCCGCCGAAGGTTTCCCGTTTCTCAACCTTGCTCTCGTCGTTAGGCGACAGTCGGGTGCGTGTCCAGTCGTTGGTCAGCTCTCCAATATATAATAATGTATCCTTGCCAGACATAAGTGCGTAACAACTCCTGTACTCAATGGTAGTCTTGTTACGCTCTTTCTGGCTTGCGGTCATGGGCATGCAGTACCATCCTATCCATGACACCACGACAAAAACCAAAAGAACCCACAACCATCTGAGCAGACGTCGCGGGTTCTGTTTCTTACTTTTAGACATTTCTTTTAGTCGATTTCCTCGTCAGCCTCATAGCCGCCCATCTCGCGGATGGCGTTCTTCAGCATGGTGTACTGCTGGTAGAGGTTGTTTACAGCTTCCTCGCCTACGGTGTAGTCGTGCATTGGCGACTTCAGGTAGAAGCTGAGGAAACGCTGAATGCCGTAGCGTCCGGCACGAGCAGCGAGGTCGCTGAGCAGACAGAGGTCGAGCAACAGCGGTGCTGCCAGTATGGAGTCGCGGCAGAGGAAGTTAATCTTTATCTGCATCGGGTAGCCCATCCATCCGAAGATATCGATGTTGTCCCATCCTTCCTTGTTGTCATTGCGTGGAGGATAGTAGTTGATGCGCACCTTGTGATAGTAGTCGGTGTAAAGGTCGGGCTGCACGTCGGCTTTCAGTATGGTCTCAAGTGTAGAGAGTTTCGACACCTCCTTGGTGCGGAAGTTTGCCGGCTCGTCAAGCACAAGACCGTCGCGGTTGCCCAGGATGTTTGTAGAGAACCATCCGCTAAGACCGAGGCAGCGAGTGCCGATGATAGGAGCGAAACCGCTCTTCACCAGTGTCTGGCCTGTCTTGAAGTCCTTGCCGGCGATAGGCATCTTGGTCTTCTCTGCCAGTTCCCACATTGCGGGGATGTCAACGGTGGTGTTCGGAGCACCCATGATGAACGGAGCGCCTTCTGTAAGGGCTGCGTAGGCATAGCACATAGACGGAGCGATGTGCTCGCGGTCGTCTTCCTTCATCGCCTTCTCGAGTGCAGCGAGAGTTCCGTGAACGTTCTCGTCAACGGGAACGTAGATCTCTGTAGATGCAGCCCAGATAACAACGATACGTGCGCAGTTCTTTTCTGCCTTGAACTTGCGGATGTCCTCGCGCAGAGCCTCTACCATTTCCCAGCGTGTCTTGCAGTCTTTAACGTTGTCACCGTCAAGACGCTTGGCGTAGTTCTTGTCGAAAGCGGCCTTCATAGGCACAATCTTCTCGAGCTCGTCGCGTACGGGATTGATATCCTTTTCTTTCAATACTTCAGCATACATGGCAGCCTGGTAAGCGTTCTGTGGATAAACGTCCCATGTGGCAAACTCAATATCTTCGAGTTTTGTCAATGGTACGATGTCACCATAACTCATGTACTTCTTGTCTGCTCCACGACCAATGCGAATCTTGTCGTATTGTGTCATTGAACCGACAGGCTTTGCCAGACCCTTGCGAGTCATGAGTACGCCAGTAATGAATGTCGTTGACACGGCACCACATCCGACAACCATAATACCTAATTTGCCATCTGCAGGCTTAACTTTTTGTTGTTCCATTTCTTTAGATTTATCTTTTGTTTTATGTTTTCCTAATAATTTGAATTTTAGATTAGTGCGGCAAAATTAATAAAAACTATTTGAACAATTGCCGTTTTATACTTTTTTAGCACTTTCTTTTTGTTATTTTCGTATTAATGATAAATTTATCCGTTAAAAAGGTATGTCATTTCTCCATTATTTGTTGTATCTTTGCAAACGAAAACGATAATACTGCAATGAATATAATACGCGACAAACAATTCGGAGGCGAGCGACCTCTGTTTGCAATTCATGATACCAGGCTCGAGAATGTCACCATAACTGAAGGCGAGTCGGGCATTAAATGTTGCACAAACATCGAGGCCGACGGATGCCGTTTCATAGGGAAATATCCTTGGTGGCACGTTGACGGCTCGCTTATAACCAACTGCTACTTTGAGGTGGGCTCGCGTTCCGCCATCTGGTACAGCAACGATATGGTGATGCGGGATACAATAATAGACGCTCCGAAACTGTTCCGCGAGATGAATAACGTTACCGTTGAGAACGTCACTTTCAACGATGCCGACGAGACATTCTGGAAGGTGAAGAATCTCAAGATAAAGAACGTCACACTTCACGAAGGCACCTATCCTTTCATGTTCTGCGAGAACGTCTTTGTTGATGGGCTCGTGAGCGACTCGAAGTATGTGTTCCAGTATTGCAAAAACGTTGAGGTGCATAATGCCAAGATAACGACGAAAGACTCTTTCTGGGAGGTTGAGAATGTTACTATATATGATAGCGAGCTCAACGGCGAGTATCTTGCGTGGCACTCAAAGAACGTGCGACTCGTGAGATGTCACATCACAGGCGAGCAGCCGCTGTGCTATGCCGAGCAACTGGTGCTTGAAGACTGCACTTTCGGTGCCGACTCAGACCGCATCTTTGAGGATTCTGATGTATGCGCTACCATCATAGGTTCTATCACGGAAATCAAGAACCCTCGCTCAGGCAGCATCGTGGCCGACCATATCGGCCGCATCACCATCGACGAGAACATCAAGCAGCCAGCCGACTGCAAGATTACAGAGCGGCAAAACACCTTTAACCAATAACCCATCGCTCGACCCGTAAGGGCGCTTTCATAAAGCGTAGCAATAGAAAGGACCTATAACCTATAACCTATAACCCATAACCTTTAAAACTATGAATTACAATTTCGACGAAATCATTACTCGACGAGGGTCCAACTGCATTAAATGGGATGAAGCAGAAGACCCCGACATTATCCCATTATGGGTGGCCGATATGGATTTCCATGTATATCCGGGAATCGTAGAGGCACTCCGCAAACGCGTCGAACACGGCGTGTTCGGTTATTCCCTCGTGCCACAGAGTTATTACGATGCCGTGATACGCTGGTTCCGCGACCGTCACGGAGCAAAAGGATGGAAACGAGAGCATTTCATCTATACCATCGGTGTGGTGCCCGCAATCTCCGCAATAATCCATGCACTCACACTTCCTGGCGACAAGGTGCTCGTGACGACGCCGGTCTACAACTGCTTCTTCTCCAGCATCCGCAACCAAGGGTGCATAGCAGAGGAAGTCCCCCTTCTTCTCAACGAAACCTCCCCGCTCACTCCGCTCAACCCTCATCGCTCAACCCTCAACGCTACCCCCGCCTTTACCGTCGATTGGGAAGCTTTCGAGCGAGCATGTGCCGACCCCAAGGTGCGCATCTTCCTCCTATGCAACCCTCATAACCCAGCTGGCAGGGTGTGGACGCGCGAGGAACTCCAGCGCATGGGCGAGATATGTTTCCGCCATAATGTCTTCGTCATTTCCGATGAGATACATTGTGAGTTCGTAGCGCCTGGCTATCAATATACTCCCTTTTCATCGCTCGGCGAGCAGTTCCTGCAGAACAGCGCCACATGTGTGGCGGCGTCGAAGGCGTTTAACATCGCAGGACTCCAAAATGCTGACATCATCGTTGCCGATCCCGATAAGCATTATCGCATTGACCGTGCAATAAACATCTTCGAGACGTGCGATGTCAACCCCTTTGGAATAGTGGCCACAGAGGCAGCATTTACCGATGGCGGGGCAGAGTGGCTCAAGCAGTTAAACGACTATGTGCTAGACAACTACAACTACCTGCGCGACCTATTCGCCGAAAAACTGCCGCAACTATGGGTCGCTCCGCACGAAGGAACATATCTTGCATGGGTAGATTGCTCTGCTGCAGGTCTCTCATCACCTGCCATTGCCGACCACCTGTACCATAAAGACAAGGTGTGGATAGCCGATGGTGAGGCGTACGGAGAACACAAGCGCTCATTCATCCGCATCAATCTCGCATGCCCGCGAGCCACACTTGCCGAAGGACTCCGCCGCATAGTGGAGAGTGACCTGTGGCAAACGAAATAACATAAACATATTTCTTATCTGCTCAGGAGGCACAAGTGACACCCTCACTTGTGCCTCCTTGCACTCTCACTTGTGCTTCCTGAGGTTGTCAAACATGTATCTTTGACATGTCAAATGTCGTTACTGGCGAACGGCAATCCCCTGCCTCGTGTGACGAAGCGTGACGGAAATATAGAAAGGTGGCTTTGTCTCATTTTTAGTAGTTATTCCTTCGCTCTACCTAAGGTGTAGTCTCGCTCTTCTCTCCTTGTTCTCTCCTTGTTCTCTCCTTCTAGGCATACTCAACAGCATGCTTAGAGCGAAAGAAAAGCTTACTTAGAGCTTGCTTAGGGCTAGGTAATATAGAACTAATTCACGTTGACAGTAAGGCGGTCAGAAATATAATTGTATGCAACTCCCAAACAAGTATATATAAAACTTGCACATATAAATATTAATATGTATTTTTGCAATGTGAAATAATCAAAGATACAGAACTTTAAGCAAACGAAAAAGAGTAAAATCTTAATAAACACAATATTTATTATGGAAGAGATAACAAAAGTATTAGAGGAATTGAAGGCGGTTACTGGATATTCCGACGTGCAGAGTGGGGCGAGGAAAGCAGAACTTATGCAATGGATAGTTGAACATAAGGAAGGACACGAGAAGGAGATAGAAGCTTTTATGGAAGAATGGCTCGCCAACATGGAAGTGGAGAACGAGGAAATAAAGAAGGCGGCTATACGAGAGCAAATAAGCGAAAAGGCATATAAACTCATTCCTTGGTCATACATAGCAAAGAATTATTTCGGGAAAAGCGTGTCATGGCTGACACAGCGTGTTAATGGCTATCCAGTGAGGGGAAAGGTGTATACATTGACCGAAGAACAGAAACAGATTCTAAACCGTGCTTTTTCTGAAATAGGAACATTTATAGGCTCATATCGTATTGCATAGTTAGCATCGATATCGATTTCACACCGCCCCGTCGTGGAGCCAGCGATGGGGCATTTTGCTTTAAAATTTCGTATCTTTGCAGAGGGATAAACACCTAAAGAGGGCGATCGATGCGGTGAATGCCTGTTGTGATTTGCTTAAAATTTCGTATCTTTGCAGAGTGATAAACACCTACAAGCAGATGCTTCCGGAACTGCGCCACGGATTCACCGACGAGGTACGATCACAAATCCGACAGCGGTTTGAAAAGGCAGTGAAAACGTAATTATTACTAACATTACGAAAAAATATTTGCACTTCGCAACAATATCAGATTAATTTTGTATCTTTGCAATCAAAGATAACAAGAAACGCTTTTTTATCATGGCAAACTCCATCAACAAAGCAGCAACAGATTTGCTAAACAATGCTTTACTTCAGCTTGAAGGTCAATTAGGCTGTGATGTCATTAATTACTATGGCCCCATTATGGGTGGCATTGAGAACGAGTTACTCGACATTATAGAAAAACTTGCCAGCAATCCAGACAAAAAAGACCAACTAGCTGTTATATTGACTACCAATGGAGGTAGTTCTGAGACAGTGGAGCGATATGTCAATATAATACGCAAACATTACGAAAAGGTGATTTTCATCGTTCCTGATTATGCATTCAGCGCAGGAACCATTTTCTGCATGAGTGGTGACGAAATTTGGATGGATTATTTTTCTGCTTTAGGACCTATTGACCCACAAGTCCCCAATAAAGACGGCAAATTTGTACCTGCATTGGGCTATCTTGACAAAATTAACGAATTGCTTTTAAAAGCACAGTCAAACAACATTTCTGATGCGGAATTCCTTATACTAAAAGATTTTGATTTGGCAGAACTGCGTTTTTATGAACAGGCAAAAGAGTTAACTATCGACCTGTTGAAAAGATGGTTGGTAAAATATAAGTTCAAAAACTGGAGCACACACAAATCAACAGGGCTTCCTGTTACCGAGCAGGACAAAAAGGATAGGGCAGAAGAAATCGCCGACAAATTGGGAGATAATAAGATTTGGAAAACACATGGACGCCCCATCAACATTGAAGAACTTGAAGAATTAAAACTGAGAATAGAAGATTACAGCAATAAACCTGAGCGTCAAATCATACGATACTATTATAATTTGATGCGTGATTTCTCTAGGCAGTACTACAATGGAGGATTATTTATTCACACAAGATATTTCATATAGTCATGGAGAATACTGAGAAAGAATTGACAATGATAAGAGACACACATAAGTGTATGGACGAAAAGGCAGCAAAAAGACTGGAAGACTCTGCAAAAAGATTTGAAGGGCTTGTTAGTCGTGGCTTAGCCCACTCAAGAGGCTACAATATCATGACAGCGGACAACACCTATTTTGCAACAATACGTTTTAATGTCCCTTCTACATCTAAATAGGCTTTAATAACCAAGTGGCAACCATCTGTGATACCCAAACAAAAAACATAGGAATCCATCCTCTCACAAATAGGGATTTCCCCCTTGATAGTTTCAAATAATTACCTATATTTGCACCAAGAAATAAAAGAAAGGGTCAAGATATGATTACGTTGTTTCTCATAATCGCATTCCTTATCAGGAAAAATTTCCTGCCGAAGAATGCCACTACTTCAGACAAGGTGCTATATTACATCTTCTCCGTGACAATGACACCACTAATCGGGCCGTTCTTCGCAAAAATGCTGCTCGAGTCTGAGTTCTCTGACCATGACGATGACAGCGGCGGAGGTTGTTTCATACCTCCCGATGTCATCTGACCACTATCCTTTACAGGAACGACCTTCATGGTGTCACTATCCAAGTTATAGGGATTCATCCCTGCTCGTTTAAACTCTATTGAATATATTTGCACCAAGAAATAAAAAAGGAAGGAGATACAAATGATAACATTGTCACTCATTATCGCTTACCTGCTCCGCAACAAGTTTGTACCAAAGAATGCTGCGAGAGCCGACAAGATAATCTATTATGTTTGTTGTGTGGGACTAACACCTATATTAGGGCCGTTTTTCTTCAAAATCCTCATAGAGTCACCAATAGAAGACCGTAAGCCAGGTGAATCCAGAACAATGGCAGACATTAATTCTATTAACAACATAGTAAATTCTTTGTAGATGCACAAAGGATTGGGTTCCATCATTTACTATATCATAATAAAACAACCCCTTCTATGTACACACTCACATGTCTCCTCATAGCATACATGCTCCGACACCGTTACCTTGACAAATATCCAGGCTACGGACTGTTCTACTATGCTGCATGTTTCCTCTTCACACCGTTACTGGGAATACCGCTGTTCCTCTTCATTATGAAATTGCCGGACAATCCCAACCCCTCAGAAGAGGACAAAAAAAGACAGGAGGACTTATTTATGTACGGGGGAATGGACCAACTAACATGAATTCTCGTCCTTTTCAGTCTTGATGCCTGTTGTTATCTTTGCCTTGTAGATAACTATAGGTTGTGATTTGCTTAAAAAATGTATCTTTGCAGAGTGATAAACACCATTATCGAACGGTTTATAGCCTTACTAAGAATATTATAGTGATTGCCTTGAAGAAGCAAGGGTCTCATAACAGAATGCCCATGACCAGCCACACAGCAAATCGCGTCTATGTCACCATGAAACCTGACGGAAGTGGAGTTAGGGAAATCGCAATTTATGGAAAAGACCACAAAGTCAAGTTGACAATCCATACCCATGCTCATAAAGGCATTACTCCCCATTGCCACAAATGGAATGGTGAAAAAATCTCGAAAGAAGGATATAATCTTACACCAAGACTAAAAGCATTGTTGAACAAAATTCATAAAATGGAAAAATCATGAGTGATTGTATCGTACCAAATGGCAGAGGATGGTTTATGAACACAAAATATCCTCCAGATTTTGACAAGAATGGTTCCAAATGGGATGGCTACCCCAACTGGAACCGTGATGCTCTGTTTCTCATATTTGTCGTAGGTGGCTACGACGCAGAAGTCGTATATAAAGGCAATGCCTATTATTTCGGTTCAGACGAAACAGGAATCCAGCAATATAAAACCCCATTCGACGAACCCTTTGGAACACTCTATGCCGATGGCAACGACTTCCTCGACAACTACCGCTTCCCTGACGGCAAGTCTATACCCGAAGTCATCGACGAACTCGAAGTGGAACTCTGGTAGTTTAGGAGGCTACACACGCCACCATACATAAGAGACAGCAAACTTTGGCGAACTGGATACGAGGAAGCCTTCAGAAGGCTCAAGCCAAGGCTGATACTCCGCTATGGCGACATGATGCCTGGCGAGAATGAGGATATCAGCGTATATTATCCTAACGAATAAATTAAAAAACTCAAGCAATATGGGAGGAAACGGTAGTTTTTCAAGAGGCATGTATGACAGTGAGGATGAACGGCACTATCGCACGGTGTTCAGCATAGGCAAGAACATTAGGGTCATTGAACTGAAAAAACGAGGTAGTCACGATAGTATGCCCCGCACAAGTCATGCCGCTAACAGGATATATGTCTCGATGAAAAAGGATGGCAGCGGCATAAAGGAAATTGCGCGTTACGACAAAAGCCATCAAAAAATATGGAGCATACATACAAATGAACATAAGGAGGGCAAAGTAAGATGGAAGGGAGGTCATGTCCATTACTGAAAGAATTGTAAACAAGCAACTCGAGTTGACAGACTCTCCGAGCATCCATGGTTAAAGCGTCTTTTGGACAAAATATCAAAAATGGGCATAAAATGAAAAAAGGAATCAAACGAGTATTGGAGGACGGCTGGGACGACTACGTGAATGAGGAATTCCCTCCGACAGGAAAGATTAGCGGTCGCTATGGCGGTTACAAGACATGGCAGGAGGACTTGCTGTTCCACCAGTTCGCGGCAATAGGTTTGGATATCGAGTTCCATTATAAAGGAAACCTTTACCAGTTCTACCACAATGAAAATGGCGTTTATCTGATGCTCAACGACAATGATTATAAAAGTTCAGAATGGAGTTCTGCCAACGAAATGATCAGTGATTTCAAACTCGACGGGAAACCTATTTATGAGAGATTCGACGAACTGATTGGCTTTGATGAGTTCTGAACATTAAAGGCTACACACGCCACCATACATATGAGACAGCAAACGCTTAGCCCCGACACTTATCAGTGCCAGGGCTTTTCGTGACCTGACATGCTGTCCTGTTGTGATTTGCTAAAAATTTCGTATCTTTGCAGAGTGATAAACATTTGTCCGCTAATCAGCACTATGTGGTAAAAAAGTCCAACCGTCAATTTGTAAAATGACGTAACACACGTCCTAAAGTCCAAGAAGTCCGTAGAGCCTATATGGATTCTCCGCCATCCGTCACATGGCACCCACCATCCTCTGCTTTATATTATATAATAAGGTATATGGTGTTTTGCGTTCTTTTTGTTTTGTCGTTATTTAAGAAAAATCGATTATTTTTGAAAAAATATTGCGAAAAGTTTTGGCGGTTCGGATAAAAAGTGTACCTTTGCACTCGCTTTTCCGGAAACGGGTGATTCCGCGGTACGGTTTGGCGGATAAGGAAAGAGTTCTTTGACAGATTTCACAAGACAGAGAAGTAGTACAAGAAGCGGGGTGTCGGGCTTTTTGCCTGATGTCCCTGGTGTATAGGAAACCGTCGACCCGGCTTTGCGCCGGGATATGATTGTACAGGTGCCTTTACAGCCTGATAATGTTGATTGTACCGGATAGGCGTTCTGAGAACAGACAGATTAAAGATTGGTTTTCACAA
>OMXS01000009.1 GCA_900315095.1 uncultured Prevotellaceae bacterium
TACGAGGCCTTTGAGATAAAAAGAAAAGCCGAAACACACGAGGCGTTTCGGCTTTTCATTATACTGAGATTGCTTTAAGCAACACTCTACTTATTAGTCAGCTACAAGGGTGAAGCGCTTGAAAGCAACCACCTTCAGTTCCTTGTCCTGAGCAGCGAGCCACTGAGCAACAGTAGCCTTGTCGCCGTCACCGAACTGGAACTCCTGGTCAACGAGGCAGTTCTCCTTCAAGAACTTAGCCACGCGGCCCTTAGCGATGTTCTCAACCATCTGTGCAGGGAGGTTGGCAGCCTTCTCGGCAGCGGTCTTCTCACGGATTTCCTTTGCCTTGTCAGCCTCTTCGCGTGTGAGCCAGCCCTTAGCGATGTTTGACTCGATGTGGTCGTCGCTGTCAACGAGGTTAGCGTTGATGCCAGCCTTCTTCAGTGCAGCCACAACAGCCTTCTCCACCTGCTCTTCCTTGGTCTTCTCAACAGCCACCTTGTACTCCTCGTCGAGAATCTTCTGAGGAACACTCTCTGCATCGAGAGCCACTGGCTTCATTGCAGCAACCTGCATTGCCACCTTGTGACCTGCGTCAGCAGCTGGTTTGTTGGTCTGTACCATAGTGCAAAGGGTGTGCTTGCCCATGTGGTCGTAAACCTCAACGTTCTCACCCTCGAGTACGAGGTATCCGTCGAGTTCCATCTTCTCGCCAGTAATACCTGAACGCTGTGTAACAGCATCCTGAGCCTTCTGACCGTCAGCGAGCACCAGTTCCTTAACCTCGTCGAGAGTCTTAGCCTTTGCTGCGATGGCAGCATCGAGGATAGACTGTGTCAGGGCGATGAAGTCAGCGCCGTTAGCAACGAAGTCAGTCTCGCACTTCAGAGCCAGTGTGGCAGCGAAGCCGTCTACACTCTTCACGAGAACGCAGCCGTTAGATGTCTCACGGTCGCTACGCTTAGCAGCGATAGCCAGTCCGCGCTCGCGGAGCAGTTCCTTCGCCTTGTCGAAGTCGCCCTCTGCCTCTGTCAAAGCCTTCTTGACGTCAGCAAGACCAGCGCCTGTCATTGCGCGAAGTTTCTTGATATCTTCTATTGAAATAGCCATATTTATTATACAATTATTGATTTGACAATTTTACGATTGTACTGTTCTACAGTTTACTCTTCACTCTTAGCCTCTTCTGCAGGAGCCTCAGCCTCTTCTGCTGCTGGAGCTTCCTCTGCTGGAGCCTCTGCTACTGGTGCTTCTGCCTCTTCAGCTGGAGCCTCAGCCTGCTCGTCCTTGCGCTGACGGCGCTGACGGCGTGGCTTAGCGTCCTCAGCCTCTTCGCTCTGCTCCTTAGCGGCCTTCTCGTCGGCACGCTCAGCCTTGCGCTCAGCGAGACCTTCGTTGATAGCCTCACAGCAAGCGTTGAGGATTACCTCGATAGAGTCCTTAGCATCGTCGTTAGCAGGAATCATGAAGTCGATGTTCTTCGGGTCGCTGTTGGTGTCAACGATAGCGAACACAGGAATACCGAGACGTACAGCCTCGCTAACTGCGATGTGCTCCTTCATAACGTCGATAACGAAGAGCGCAGAGGGCAGACGTGTAAGGTCAGCGATAGAACCGAGGTTCTTCTCGAGCTTTGCACGCTGGCGTGTAATCTGCAGCATCTCGCGCTTAGAGAGGTTAGAGAATGTACCGTCGTTGATCATCTTGTCGATGGTAGCCATCTTCTTCACAGCCTTGCGGATAGTTGGGAAGTTGGTGAGCATACCGCCTGGCCAGCGCTCGATAACGTAAGGCATGCTGATGCTTGTAGCCTTCTCTGCCACGATATCCTTAGCCTGCTTCTTTGTAGCTACGAAGAGGATTTTCTTGCCTGACTTAGCGATTTGCTTCAATGCGTCAGCAGCCTCGTCAATCTTCACTACAGTCTTGTTGAGGTCGATGATATGAATACCATTGCGCTCCATGAAGATGTAAGGAGCCATTGCTGGATTCCATTTGCGCTTGAGGTGACCGAAGTGGCAACCTGCCTCAAGCAGTTGGTCAAAGTTTGTTCTTGCCATTTTTACTTTAATTTTGTTTGTTGTTTACTTTCTTTTTTAATTCTTTTAGTCGCTACGCTTGGTAAAAGCGCTAAAGCGATTACTTGTTAGAATCAGCCACTGGGTAATTGATAATTGACAATTAAGAATTGACAATTCAAGTCTCAGCGGTTTAGATACTAAACGTTTCAGTTATACCCTCAGATAACTGTCAACTGATAATTATCCATTATCAATTGTCAATTATCAACTGGATATTAACGCTTACTGAACTGGAAGCGACGACGAGCCTTTGGCTGACCTGGCTTCTTACGCTCAACAGCACGGCTGTCGCGTGTCAGGAATCCGTGATCCTTCAGGTTCTTCTTGTCCTCGGCATTAATCTTAACCAGCGCACGAGCGATGGCAAGGCGCAGAGCCTGGCTCTGACCAGTGAAACCGCCACCGTCGAGGTTAGCCTTAATATCATATTTCTCTGCTACCTCGAGCAGGTTCAGCGGCTGCTTAACCACATACTGAAGTATTGCAGATGGGAAATAAACCTCGAGTTCCTTCTTGTTTATAATGATTTTGCCTGTTCCTTCGCTTACGTAAACACGTGCTACAGCACTCTTACGGCGACCTATTGCATTAACTACTTCCATTTTTCTTTATTCTTTATTTGTACTGATTAATATCAATTGCCTTTGGCTTCTGTGCCTCGTGTGGATGCTCAGTGCCCTCATAAACATAGAGATTGTCGAGCAGAGCGCGGCCCAGACGACCCTTTGGAAGCATACCCTTTACAGCATGACGGATGATCTTGTCAATACCGCCCTTGCGCAGACGCAGCTGTGCAGGAGTGTTGAATCGCTGACCACCAGGATAACCTGTGTAACGGGTGTAGAGTTTGTCAGTCTCCTTCTTGCCAGTGAAGATAACCTTCTCGGCATTGATGATAATAACATTGTCGCCGCAGTCAACATGAGGAGTGAACGTTGGCTTGTACTTACCGCGAATCAACTTCGCTACCTTAGAGCAGAGACGTCCCACTACCTGGTCGGTGGCATCGACAATCACCCACTCTTTCTGTGCTGTCTCCTTGTTCACAGAGACAGTCTTGTAACTTAAAGTGTCCATGTAATTTTGAAATTATTACTTAAAACGTTTTATATTGCCGGATATGTCGCCATCCGATTGCGCCTGGCTTCACGCACCTGGGAGCGAGCAGACTCTCCGCCTGCCAGTGAGCACCGATTCACAAACCGCGATGACCGTCATAATCTCATTCAGGTGACCACTATTTACACGGTGACTCTGGGGGTTCTAAGGCCCCTCTAAAATTTGTGGGTGCAAAGTTACTTCTTTTATTCCTAATAAAATACGCAAGGGGAAAGAAGAAATAAAGATTTATGTTTATTTAACAAATGACCGCTTCTTATTACTTGAACATAAAGACATACAGCTGCCAGGAGATACACTTGAGGTTGTCAAGAAGCACTTCTGAGGAGGTCAGATGTATACAAGTGAGGTGCTCAAAGGTATATAAATGAGGTGCTCAGATGGCACAAGTGAGAGAACGATTAAGCACTAATCACTTCCTAAAAAGACACAAGCGGCAGAACAACAAGCGTTTTCCCTTACTTATAGAGGTGGTTCGACTCGATGTAAGATATTACATCTGGGTGAAGATAGCGGCGGACTCCGCGACCGTCTGCTATGAGTTGTCGGATAAGTGTGCTGCTCATATTGTAAAGCCGGGTATTTACGAGGCGCACGTTGGGTGGCAGAGAGGCCTCATCAATGGGATAGCCGTCACGAGGATAGATGACTATGGGGTAGTTCTCGATTATCTCACGGCTGTTGCGCCACTGGCCGAAGAGTTGCCAGTTGTCAGCACCGATGAGGAGGGTGAAGTGGTGCTGTGGATAGTCTTGAGAGAGATGCTGCAAAGTGTTCCATGTGTATGACGGTCGCGGCAAATGGAACTCATAGTCGCTTGCCACAAGGCTAGGCTCATCTTTGAGTGCCAGCCGCGCCATCTCAAGACGCATATTGTCATCGAGAAGTGACGACTGGGGCTTCAGCGGATTCTGCGGCGAGACAAGGAACCACACCTCGTCAAGTTGCGCACGCTGCAACAGTTGACGAGCGAGAGCAACATGACCTTTGTGTATGGGGTTAAATGAACCGCCGAAGATGCCGATGGAGGACATTTGTAAAAGGTTAGGGGTTATAGGTTATGGGTTATGGGGAGTTAAGAAATCGTTGATGATCTGGAATGTCTCTTCTTCTGCCGTCTTGAGGTCATCGTTAACTACCACACGGTCGAACTTGTCGGCAAACGAGAGTTCGAACTCGGCACGTTGCAGACGCTGCTCTATAACCTCGGGGGCATCAGTACCGCGGCCTTCAAGACGCTGGCGAAGTGCCTCTATCGACGGGGGCTGTATGAAAACACTAAGTGCTCGGTCGCCATAGAACTTCTTAATGGCGCAGCCTCCCTTGACATCAACATCGAAAACAACATTCTGTCCTGCCTCCAACTGTCGCTCCACCTGAGACTTCAATGTACCGTAAAAGCGGTCCTCATATACCTCCTCATACTCAAGGAACTCGTCGTTGGCGATGCGCTGGCGGAACTCCTCGGGCGTAAGGAAGAAATACTCCACGCCGTTCTGCTCTGTTCCGCGCGGTTTGCGGCTGGTGCATGAGATACTGAAAGCCAATGAAAGTTCTGGATGTTCTGCCATCAGCCAGTTGATGATGGTGCTCTTTCCACTCCCGCTGGGAGCAGAGAAGATTATAAGTTTCTTGTTGTTCATGGCTGCGAAAGTACGAAAAAAGTTTGTAATAAGCGCCCTTTTCAATAACTTTTTATCATTTCCACATGAAAACATTACTGCATTAAGGGTTATAGCGTCGCAACGTCTCGCGCACCATCTTACCCCAAGGCTTGATTAGGTCAGGTGTCCACTGGCCTGTCGCCTTTGCTCTCGGCAGCAGCATCGAACAAGTCTCGTTCTTGTCGGATAGCGACCAGCAGGCGTAACTTATACCGTTCGTTTCCATACAATCCACCCATGCCTGCCATTCCGCTTCATTCAGCGGACCATCGCCCGAGGCTTCCATACCTGCACACTCGCTCACGAAGATGGGGATGCCACGCTTTACGACATCGGTCATACGGTCGCGCAACTGTTGTTTGTGCGTTGCGGCGTAGAAATGGAGTGTGTACATAAGGTTGTTATAACCCTGCATGGGAGAGTCGGCAACGATATGCACATCCTGATCCCAATGAGGACAGCCCATAAGAATCACATTGTCGGGGTCATATTGGCGTATCGCCTTTATACATGCATCGGCATATGCTTTCAAATCATCCCAGCTGTCGTTAACAGGCTCGTTGTACAGTTCATAGATGACATGTGGATGCTTGCCATATTTCTTAGCAATCATACTGAAGAACTTGCATGCATCATCGGTAAGTAACTTATGACTGTGCCAATCAACTATTACATAAAGATTCTCCTTTATGGCCGCCTGAATGACTGGCTCAATGCACTTCAACGCGAAGTCGGGGTTCTCGAGATAGTTGTCCTCTATCATCACTCCCATAGCAGCACGGACAACTGTCGGGTGCCAGTCTTGCTTAAGCCACTTTATGGCTTTCTTGTTATAGAATCTTGGCCATAGGTTGTGCCATCCGAGACTCACGCCCCTAAGAACAACAGGATTGCCTTTTTGGTCGCATAGTTGCGCTCCCTTCACTTGCAACTGTCCCCATTGCTTCACGGGATCAGCCGCCTTAATAGTCATTATGCCCATCATGAGGACTAAGGTAATTAATAGTTTTTTCATAATATGTGAGTTTGACATGTTATTTTCTTGCAAAGATAAATATAATCATTGTATTAACAAAATAAGTAAATAGTTTTATGTGATTTTCAATTCTTTTTATTATCTTTGCCACAGAAACCTAAAAACAAAAACATATGAAAAAGTATCTTATTGCTTTATTGGTTATTGCTTGCAACATATGCAATCAAGGAAAGGTGTTTGCCAACACAAGCAATGATGGCAACGTCAAAAAAGTAAGTGGCGTTTATGTCTTTGGTTATGAGAGAGATATGAGCGACAACGTCAACTTTGAGGAATATCCCGACGGCAAGGCGAACTCGGTTTACTGGAAGGACGGAAAGTCAACGATTATCACAGATGAAATAGGAATACCCGAAGGATACGACGATTTCGATGCTCAGGACATGATTATTGTAAACGGGGAACGTGTGTACTGGGGATATGCAAAGAAAAAAGAAAATTTCTATCTTATGCCTTTCATCTATAACAAAGGTAAATTCACCAGACTTCAGGATAGTGAATTGGCAGAAGACATGAAACTCTGTTGTGTCGGCGAACGGGTGAAAGTGGTGGGCTGCCTGGAAAATTTGGGCAATGATCAAGGCATTGAGAAAATTCCCGCTATATGGGATGAGGACGGCAACATGACCACAATGGAAATGGGAGAATACACCAACTGCTCGCTGGAAGACATCGCTGTGTCAGGAAATGATGTGTATGCATGCGGCAGAATTTATGGTGACGACATATGGCAGGGTGTTGGTGCGGTATGGAAGAACGGGAAACTGACCACCTATCCCGCTCCCGACGGCGGCATCACGATGTTTGGTTTCACCGCCATTGGCGTTTCCGGCAATGACGTTTACACCACTATGGTGTCTCGCGAGAACAAAGATACAGACGACAACAGCCTCACATTATGGAAAAACGGCAAGATGGAGACTGTTCTTGTGAAGAATAACAACATCCCGATGGCAGAATGCATCGTCATTGACGGCAACGATGTATATGTGGGGGGAACCGCAGACAAACTTACAGGCGAAAACAACACCGTTATAAACATGCCGCGCATATGGAAAAACGGCAAACCTATGACTATTGACAAGATGAATGATATGGGGCGCATCACGTCTATTGCCGTTTACAATGGCAACATTTATGCTGCTGGCGACCATATCTTCTCTGGTGCTTTATGGACAAACGGTAAGATGAAACTCATACCTGGTGCCGAGGGTGAGCGTTCGGCATGGAAAGTAATCTTGGATGTTGAGCGCTGAGAAGATGGTTGAAGGTTGAGGGTTGAGCGAAGTTTGCTAAGAATACTAATGTCGCTTAACCATCAACCTTCAACCCTCAACCTTCAACCTTACAAAGCGTTCAGCACCTGCTCTTTAATCTGCTCGAGTTCGTCTTTCATCTTTACGACGATGTTCTGCATCTCCGCCTGATTACTCTTCGAACCGGTGGTGTTTATTTCACGTCCCATCTCCTGAGCGATGAAGCCCAATTTCTTTCCTTGACAGTCGTCCTGCTCCATTGTCTCGCGGAAATAGCGAAGGTGATTGGTAAGGCGCTGCTTCTCCTCACTAATGTCAAGTTTCTCGATGTAGTAGATAAGTTCCTGCTCAAGGCGGTTCTTGTCGTATTCCACCTCTGGAATGGAACTCAGCCCGCCTACAATGCGTTGACGAATCTTCTCCACTCGCGACTTCTCATACGGCTCGATGCTTGCCAGCAGTGCCGCAATGTTATCTATTTTCTCTGTGAATTTCTTCTGAAGTGCAGCACCTTCTTGGCGACGGAACTCAGTAATGGCGTCAATAGATTGTGTCAATGCCTGCTTCACGGCTGCCCACTCCTCGTCGGTAAGCGTTTCCACCTCAGTCTTAGCAAGCACATCGGGCATGCGCATAAGCGTTGGGAGCAGTTGGTCTGGTGCCACCTCAAAGCCCACCTTCTCAGCTATTTCCTTTATCTGCTTGAAATAGTTCTCTACAAGTGCACCGTTGATGGGTGTGGCGTCGGCACCTGCCTCTTTCTCTATCCACACGTTAAGGTCTATCTTTCCCCTGACAAGGGCAGCCGAAACCATTTGTCGCATCTCCATCTCCTTCTCCCGATAGAGCGGCGCAATGCGCGTAGAAAGGTCTAAAGACTTGGAATTAAGCGACTTAATCTCCACGTTTATCTTCTTCTCTTTGTAGGTAACAACGGCTTTGCCGTATCCTGTCATTGACTGTATCATAACTATCTAACACGTTAATTTTTTGCAAAAGTACTATTTTTTCTGGAAAAATGCGTACTTTTGCAAAATTATTAAGATTATCTTTAATTATGTCGTGTATTTTAAGCATAGAGACAAGCACCGATGTATGTTCTGTTGCGATGAGCGAGAACGGCCAATGCATCTTCAAGAAGGAAGACCATAGCGGTCCGAACCATGCCGTGAGTCTGGGCGTTTTCGTTGACGAGGCATTGTCGTTCACCGACAATCACGCCATACCTCTTGGAGCGGTGGCCGTGAGTCAAGGGCCTGGTTCCTATACAGGACTGCGTATCGGAGTGTCGATGGCGAAGGGAATATGCTATGGAAGGGATGTGCCTCTGCTGGCAGTGCCTACTCTTGAGGTAATGGCTGTGCCTGTGTTGCTCAACCATGAGATTGAAGAGGATGCCCTGCTCTGCCCTATGATTGATGCACGACGCATGGAAGTGTATTCCGCCATTTACGACCGTGCGTTGAAACCACAGCGCGAGACACGTGCAGATATCGTTGACAGCGATACCTATCGCGAGTTCCTTGACCGCCACCCCGTGTATTTCTTTGGCAACGGGGCAGCTAAATGCATGGAGACGATAAACCATCCTAATGCTCACTTGATAAAGGGAATAGAGCCACTTGCCAAGTATATGTTCCCATTGGCAGAGAGGAGATGGGTGCAGAAGGAATATGAAGACGTGGCATACTTCGTTCCATTCTATCTGAAAGACTTCGTAGCGAAGATGCCGAAGAAGCTTATTTGAATTAGGAGGTCTACCTCTTATCTCCCCAAAAGGGAGAAGATATTACAAAAGAAAACAAATAGTGACGAAATATGAATATTGAAGGACTTGACTACAACACACAACGCGAGAAGCTGGTGATGCCCGAATATGGTCGGGAAGTGCAGAACATGGTTGACTATGCCATGACTCTGGAGTCGAAACAGGAGCGTCAACGCTGTGCAAACACCATCATAAAAGTGATGGGACAGATGGTTCCGAAGAACAAGGAGAGCGTCGACTACGAGCGCAAACTATGGGATCATCTCGCCATCATGAGCGGTTTCAAGCTCGACATCGATTATCCCTACGATGTGTCGGGGGCTTTGAAGATTGCCACCAAGCCCGAGCCGATGGAATATCCCATGCAACAGATACCAGTAAGGCATTATGGCAAGATGATGTTCGAGCTCTTCGAGAAACTGAAGACCATGCCTGCTGGCAAGGAACGCGACCAGTTGACACGCCTCACTGCCAACCAGATGAAACATAATCTGGCACAATGGGGACACGGGTCGAGCGACGATGAGAAGATAGCAAGCGACCTCGCACGCTTCACAGACGGCGTAATACAACTCGATCTTGCCACATTTAAGTTCGACACTCAGTATTCGCAGAAGCAGCCAGCGCAGTCACAACAGTCAAAGAAAAGAAAAAGAAAATAACCAAACCCATCTGCTATGCAATCATTCATTATCGAAGGTGGTCACATGCTTAGCGGCACCATAGTGCCGCAGGGGGCAAAGAACGAGGCGCTGCAGGTGATTTGCGCGTCGCTGCTCACGGCAGAGAAGGTGAGGATATGCAATGTTCCCGACATCCTCGATGTCAACAACCTCATCCAGTTGTTGCGTGACATCGGCGTGGAGGTAGAGAAACAGGGCGATGGCGACTTCACGTTCTGCGCTGCAAGTCTTAATCTCGACTATCTCGGCAGCGATGTTTTCGTGCGCAAGTGTTCGGCCCTGCGTGGCTCGGTGCTTATGATTGGTCCGTTGCTGGCACGCTTCGGCAAGGCCGTTGTGGCGGAGCCCGGTGGCGACAAGATAGGCCGCCGACGTCTCGACACCCATTTCATGGGATTCAAAAACCTTGGTGCGCGCTTCGAGTTCAACGACAATCGCAATGTATATGAGATACAGGCATTGCCCGAGGAGAATGCAGGAGACAAGCAACGCAGCAACTCCCTCAAGGGAACATATATGCTGCTCGATGAAGCAAGTGTGACAGGTACGGCAAACATCATCATGGCTGCCGTGCTCGCTGATGGCACAACGACGATATATAACGCAGCATGCGAGCCATACATACAGCAATTATGCTCTATGCTCAACAAGATGGGAGCACGCATTTCCGGCATTGGCAGTAACCTGCTGACCATCGAGGGCGTAGCATCTCTTGGCGGTGCCGAGCACAAGATACTGCCCGACATGATTGAGGTGGGTTCTTTCATCGGAATGGCGGCGATGATTGGCGACGGCATCCGCATCAAGGACGTGTCGCTTCGCAATCTCGGCATCATCCCAGATGCATTCCGCCGACTGGGAGTGGAGATTATTGCCGACGGCGATGACCTTATCATTCCGCGCCAGCCGCATTATGTGGTCGATTCTTTCATCGACGGTTCGATAATGACTCTTGCCGATGCACCGTGGCCGGGACTTACTCCCGACCTCATCTCTGTACTCCTTGTGGTGGCAACGCAGGCACGCGGGTCGGTGCTCATCCATCAGAAGATGTTCGAGAGCCGCCTGTTCTTCGTTGACAAACTAATAGATATGGGCGCACAGATAATCCTTTGCGACCCTCACCGTGCTGTGGTTGTGGGACATGACCACCAGAAACGCCTGCGTGCAGGTCGCATGACGAGCCCTGACATCCGTGCAGGTATCGCGCTGCTCATTGCTGCGCTCACCGCCAACGGCACCAGCCGCATAGATAACATCGGACAGATAGACCGCGGATATGAGAACATCGAGAAGCGACTTAATGCCCTTGGTGCACGCATAACGCGAGTGGAGAGCTAATATGATTCGAGAAGAGGACGTTTATCGCATAGGAAAGATAGGTAAACCGCACGGAGTAAAGGGTGAGGTTACCATGATGTTCAGCGACGATGTGTTTGACCGCGTCGATGCTGAATATGTTGTGCTGATGCTCGACGGCATCCTCGTGCCTTTCTTCTTTGAAGAGTACCGCTTCCGCACCGATGAAACGGCAATAGTGAAGTTCTGCGACATCGACACACAAGACCAGGCACGAGAGCTCACCAACTGCGAAGTCTATTTCCCACGCCATCTATCCGACAGCGGCGATGATGACATCTCGCTGAGCGAACTTAACGGGTTCAAACTGATAGACCATATATATAATAAGGTAGTAGGTACTATCTGCGGCATCGACGACAGCACACAGAACATTCTCTTCGAGGTGAAAACAGAGGGCGGTGACGAACTGCTGATACCTGCATCGCCCGAACTGATACGCAGCATAGATACCGAAGAGCATACAATAAACATGGAGCTGCCCGAGGGGTTGCTTGACATCTGACAAAGAAAACAACGAATATGAAGAAACAAATAGCCATCTTAGGTTCCACAGGAAGCATTGGAACGCAGGCATTACAGGTCATCGAGGAACACAGCGACCTATATGAGGTGTATTGCCTGACAGCAAACAACCGCGTGAAAGAACTCGCCGAACAGGCACGAAAGTTCCGTCCTGCAGCAGTGGTGATTGCCAACGAGGCACATTACGATGAACTGAAAGCAATGCTCAGCGATGTTCCTGAAGTGAAGGTGTATGCCGGCACTCGCGCCATCGACGAGATTGTGGAGGCCGACCCCATTGATATGGTGCTCACGGCGATGGTGGGTTTTGCTGGACTTTCGCCCACTATCCACGCCATTAAGGCGAAGAAGAAGATATGCCTTGCTAACAAAGAGACTCTGGTTGTTGCTGGAGAACTCATCACAAGACTGGCAATGGAGAACCATGCTCCGATACTCCCCGTCGACAGCGAGCACTCCGCGATATTCCAGAGCATTGTGGGCGAGGGCGACAACCCCATCGAAAAGATACTGCTTACTGCCTCAGGAGGTCCTTTTCGACTGATGACGAAAGAGCAGATAGCACGTGTCACGAAGGCCGATGCTCTGAAACACCCCACTTGGGACATGGGAGCGAAGATTACAATAGACTCTGCCACGATGATGAACAAAGGCTTCGAGGTAATCGAGGCGAAATGGCTTTTCGGCGTAGATGCCAGCCAGATACAGGTGCTTGTTCACCCGCAGTCAATCGTTCACAGTGCTGTGCAGTTCTGCGACGGCGCTGTCAAGGCGCAGCTTGGCGTTCCCGACATGCGTCTTCCGATACAATATGCATTCTCGTTCCCCGACCGTCTGACGCTCACCGGCGACCGTCTTGACCTCTTCAAGCATCCGCTGGAGTTCTTCGAGCCCGACCTTGAGAAGTTCCGTTGTCTGGCATTGGCCTTCGAGGCGATACGTCGCGGCGGCAACATGCCGTGCATCGTCAATGCTACTAACGAGATAGTGAACCGCGCCTTCCTTGAAGACCGCTGCTCGTTCCCGCAGATTGCAGAGACAATTGAGCGCACTATGGAACGCGCCACATTCAATGCCAACCCCGACTACGATGTTTACATTGAGACAGACCGTGAAGCAAGGGCAATCGCAAGGGAACTAATTAATTGAGAATTTATAATTAATAATTGATAGATGTTTATCGCGCATGCGCGACCGCTCGCCCCTAAGAGGCGCGAGAACTTATAATTCAAAATTTAAAACGTGTAATTCTAATGGAAGAATTCTTAATCAGACTGCTGCAGTTCATGCTGGCAATCTCGCTCTTAGTGCTCCTTCACGAGGGAGGGCACTTCTTCTTTTCAAAACTTTTCGGCGTAAGGGTAGAGAAGTTCTACCTCTTCTTCGATCCTTGGTTCCATCTTTTTGAATTCAAGCCGAAGAAGTCTGACACCACCTACGGCATCGGATGGCTTCCTTTGGGAGGCTATTGCAAGATATCGGGAATGATAGACGAGAGTTTCGACACCGAACAAATGAAGCAACCAGCACAGCCTTGGGAGTTCCGAACGAAGCCCGCATGGCAGCGACTGCTCATCATGATAGGCGGTGTTCTCGTTAATTTTCTCCTCGCACTGTTCATCTATGCTATGGTGCTTTTCACCTGGGGAGACTCTTACTTCAAGACAAGCGACCTCTCGATGGGATGGAAATTCAACACCGAAGCAAAGAAACTGGGATTCCAAGACCATGATATCCTCGTGGGATACGACGGCAAGGACTTTGGGAAATTCAATGTTGACGTCTACCGCCACATTGCTGACGCACAGACGGTACAGGTGGTTCGCAACCAGACCGACTCTACCGGCAAGGTTGTAGCAAGCAAAAAGATTGACGTGAAGATGCCAGGCGACATGAGCCTGCTCACTATGCTCAAGGAAGAACCTGTCTTCGCGCGTCCCTTTATACCAGCAGAGATAGACAGCGTGTTGCCCGGCTCGCCTGCGATGAAGGCAGGAATAAAGAAGGGTGACCGTCTGGTAGCCATCAACAACAAGCCTATCGACTCATGGAATGAGTTCAACTATCAGCGTGGAGTGCTCGTTGACATGCTTGCAACAGCACAGACACCCACTGACTCCATGAAGGTGAGAAACGCCAATGTGGTCATCGAGCATGCAGGCACTAAGACAATTGACTCACTTAAAGTAGTTCTTACTCCAGAACTCCTGCTCGGCGTGACACAGACAAGCATCGCGACATACTACAAGCCCACTGATGTTAACTACGGGTTCTTTGAGAGTATCCCCGCTGGTATTGCCTACGGATGGAACACTCTGAAAGGATATGTCAGCGACCTGCGTTACGTTTTCTCTGCCGAAGGTGCTAAGTCACTCGGCGGTTTCGGTGCTATAGGAAGTCTCTTCCCGCCAACATGGGACTGGCATTCGTTCTGGCTGATGACTGCATTCCTGTCAATCATCCTCGCCTTCATGAACATCCTGCCCATCCCTGCACTCGATGGAGGTCACGTCCTCTTCCTTATCTACGAGATGATTACGGGCCGCAAGCCGTCGGAGAAGTTCCTCCTGTATGCCGAGTACGTTGGTTTCGGTATTCTCATCCTGCTTATGGTTGTCGCAAATCTCAACGACATCCTGCGCTGGCTGGGATATATGTAAAAGGCATTTTGTATCGTTGGGAAACGTATAGCATACAAGTCATTTCCCATTTGTATATGAATGAGGATGCAAAAGGGCATCAATGAGGAGGTCAAAAGCCATCAATGAGACAGCAAGAAGGCATCTTTCGCAATGCGAGAGATGCCTTCTTGTATTTTAAGGAATTGCTTCCTAATAGATTTTCATAATGTCATCGAGTTCCTTTCGTGGCGGGCGAGCAGGGTCGGCGGCACGTTTGCCTACTGCAATGACATCAACGATAGTCTCGTTTTCTGGGATGTTGAGTTCTCGGCGCAGAGCATCGGCATCGCGAAGTCCCATCACCAGCGTGTCGAGTCCTAATTCGGCAGCCTTCAGCATCAGCAGCATGTTGTGCAGACCTGCGTCGTAAATGCCCCACCCGTTGCCCAGTTCGTTATTTGGCTCACCCTCAAGCGTGAAGCCCGCGATGTTCTTCACGAAGGTGACCACAACGAGAGCCTTCGACCCTTCCACACGACTGGGGTTGGTGCTGAGCAGACATTGTTGCACCGCCTTGAACTTCTCGTCGCTGAATGCTATGTGATAGCGTGTCGTTTCCTGGTTTTTCCACGAGGGAGCCTCTTGTGCTGCACTTACTATCTGTCGCAACTGCTCCTCTGTCACCACTGCCTCCGCATCATAATTCCTAATGCTGCGGCGTTTCATCATTACTTCATCAAGTGTCATTGTTCGTGAGTTTATGAGTTTGTAAGTATGTATGTTTATATGTTTTCACGCTACAAAGATAGCAAATTATTTTCAAAAGGCAACTGCCTGCATATAATATTATATGTAAGGAATCGTTATTTATAATGATTAATCATCATCTACAGAACCGTTATGAAACAGTTATTATTAGCCGTTGCTCTAGTTTGCTGTTGCGGTGCTAATGCACAAGATTACAAAGACCGTACTTTATCGCCCGAGAGAAGGGCACAAGATCTGCTCAGCCGACTAACCATCGAGGAGAAAGTGGCGCTGATGCAGAATAACTCCGCTGGCATCGAACGACTCGGAGTGCGCCCCTATGAATGGTGGAACGAAGCACTTCACGGTATTGCTCGCTCGGGACGCGCCACCGTTTTCCCACAGGCTATAGGAATGGCAGCCAGTTTTGACGCGCCATTATTATATAATGTGTTCTCAGCAGTCAGCGATGAGGGGCGCGTGAAGAACCGCATCGCCAGACAGAAAGGTTCGCGCCTGCGTTATCAGGGACTTACATTCTGGACGCCGAACATCAACATTTTCCGCGACCCTCGATGGGGACGGGGACAGGAGACATACGGAGAAGACCCCTTCCTGACAAGCATCATGGGACAGGCCGTTGTATGCGGACTGCAAGGAACACCGTTCCTGACACCCGAAGAAGAATGGGATTACAACACACAGCGCAATATAACATACGACCAACACCCAACACCTAACACCCTATTCCCCACCCTTAAAGCCCACGCCTGCGCCAAGCACTTCGCCGTTCACAGCGGTCCGGAGTGGAACCGTCACACATATAATGCGGAGAACATTAACCCTCGCGACCTCTATGAGACATATCTGCCAGCTTTCAAGGACCTCGTTCAGAAAGCACATGTGCAGGAAGTAATGTGCGCATACAACCGATATGAAGGCGACCCGTGCTGCGGCAGCGACCGTCTTCTTACCCATATACTACGCAACGACTGGGGATATGAAGGGCTGGTGGTATCCGACTGCGGTGCCATCGATGACTTTTACCGCAAAGGACATCATGAAGTGACGACGTCAAACGTCGAGGCTTCGGCTATGGCTGTGCTCAGCGGTACCGACCTTGAGTGTGGACAGAGTTACCGAGGACTGGTGGAAGCGGTGCAGAGAGGACTGATAAAGGAGAGCGACATCGACCGTTCGGTGATGCGACTGCTTAAGTCTCGCTTCGAACTTGGCGAGATGGACGACACTTCGGAATGGGACCTTCTGCCCGACTCTCTGCTCGACAGCAACGGTCATCGTCAACTGTCGTTGCAGATGGCACGCGAAAGCATCGTGCTGTTACAGAACAATGAGATTCCGTCTTTGGGTAAAGGCGAGGGACTGTTACCGCTCACCTCTGAGAAACTGCAGGCACTTAACAGGCTGTTGGGCATCAACGGCAACGCCCGCATCGCTGTAATCGGCCCTAATGCCAACGACTCTGTGATGCAGTGGGGCAACTACAACGGGTTCCCTTCGCATACTGTGACTCTGTTGGAGGGCATGAAGAACATCTTCGGAAAGGAGAATATAATTTACGACTTTGCATGCGACCGCACATCAAAGGACATCTTCAAAAGTCTGTTCGACAAGTGCCGAAATCAAATGGGTGAAGGATTCAAGGCGACATATTATAATAATCAGGACTTTGAAGGCACACCTGCAGCCACAGCCCACTACCCCACCACATTCCAGTTGACCACCGACGGCGGTACAGCATTTACCGCAGGAGTGCCCATTGATGATTTCTCAGCTATCTACGAGACATCATTCACACCCGACCATAAGTGCAAAGTAGAGTTTTTCCTTACTCTATGGGGTGCTGCTGAGCTGCGCATAAACGGCAAGACGGTGGCAAAAGAGGAGCGCAGGAACAACGGGCGACAGTCGTTCTACACACTTAACGCCGAGCAAGGAAAACGCTATGACATCGAACTGCGCTATCAGAACAAGCGCGGAGTGAGCCGTCTGACGTTCAATATGGGTGAGTTTGTTCCGTCGTCAACAGAACAGTTGCTCAGCAAAGTCAAGGATGCCGCTGTTGTGGTGTTCGCCGGTGGCATTGCGCCAAGTCTCGAAGGTGAGGAGATGGCGGTAAATATTGAAGGCTTCAAGGGCGGCGACCGCACCGACATTCAACTGCCACAAGTGCAGCGCGACCTGCTTGCAGCATTGCATAAAGCAGGAAAACGCGTGGTGTTTGTTAATTTCTCGGGGTCAGCGATAGCACTTGTTCCCGAGACAGAGAACTGCGACGCCATTCTGCAAGCATGGTATCCAGGACAGGCGGGAGGCACAGCCATCGCGGAGGTGCTAGCAGGCAAGTATAACCCTGCTGGCCGTTTGCCCGTAACATTCTATAGTAGCATAGAACAACTGCCCGACTTCGAGGACTACAGCATGCAAGGGCGCACCTATCGTTACATGCAAGAAAAACCTCTCTTCTGTTTCGGTCACGGACAGAGTTACTCGAGTTTCGAGTATGGCAAGCCACAAATTAAAGACAACGTGCTTACCATCAACATTAAGAACAAGAGCAAGAGAGACGGCGAAGAAGTGGTGCAACTCTATCTGCAACGCCCCGATGACAATGCAGGTCCACAGAAAACGCTGCGCGCGACAAAGCGAGTGAAGATTGCAGCGGGCAAGACCGCCAACGTAACTTTCACACTCACGAACGAGACTTTCAACTGGTGGGATAGCGACCACAATGTAGTGCGTCCGCTGAAAGGCAAATATAACATTCTTGTCGGCGGTTCTTCAGACGACGAGAAGTTGAAGAAAGTAGAGTATATTTACTAAAAGGAGTTATTCCCAGACCACTAGTTCACGGGGGAGAGTGATAAGTTTCAGACGCTTGTACCAGATGCGGGCGGATGACTGCACTTGTTTCTTCGTGTGACTCGACACGATGTAATAGCTTGCGGAATACTCGTCCATCATCTGCAGGAACGTGTTTTTGATGCGCGAGCACTTCTCGCTAATCGCATTATCAAGCGGATTAACGAGACGTGAGACGCTTTCCTCCAGTCTTTCGGTGTCGAGGTTGGGTGCCACAGCAGCGTAGTAGAAGCGCAGCTCGTCGCGATAGTCCTGCAAGAACTTGAACTCTATGCCCTCGGGATGTGCGAGGAAGAGCAGATATACCGCCTTATGCACAGGCTGTATCTCCACCTCCCGATTACCGTAATCCATAAGGAAGAAGCGGAAGTCGGCAGTTATGCGAAGCCTACTGAGTCGCGGCCGCGCTGCCTCGATGCGCAGTTCTTCGAGCAACGGCGCACCGATGGCATGCAGCAGGAGGTCGGTGCGACCTGCCATCTGTAACTCCTCTACAAGTTTTTTCAGTGTCTCCGCCTTCTCCTCAGGGGTAAGCTCCACATTAATTGCATCTCTATTCATTCGTCTTCTTGCAAAAATGGCCCTGTTTTTTCAATTAACCACGACTTCCATTTATCAATGATAGATGGCTGTGGCGTTGCCTTTGACTGCCCTGGTTCTGTTTTTTCGGGTTCTTTCTTTATTGGTCTTGGTTCCTCTTCTTTCTCTATTGGAAGCGGGGGAGGCGTTTGGCTGGGTGATGGGTGTTCGTCATCAGGTATTGGCTGATCGCTTTGCTGCGATGACATCTCAGCAGACGGGACGGGCTGTTGCTCTGATTCTACAGCCTCAGAAGCGGGCTTTTTATCTTTCTTTCGCGACTTATATAGCAGAGGGATGAGACTCTCGAAATACTCATCGTCCTTTTCCTCCATCGCCTTTTTACGCCCGTTACTGCCCAAAATGTCGTCATCATCGCTGTCCATGCCCGTCGCCAAGATGGTCACCTTGGCGTCCTCACCCAACGACTCGTCGGTACTGGTGCCCCAGATAACCTCGATATTGGGATCCAGTTGGTCGAAGAAGTCGTCGATGTCCTGCATTTCGTTGATGATGATAGGGCACGACTCGCTGCCGTATATATTGAAAAGGATACGCTTGGCACGACCTATGTCGTTGCCATAGAGCAACGGTGAGTCGAGCGCATCAATGATAGCACGTTCCACTCGATGGTCGCCGCTGGCACGTCCCATAGCCATTATCGCACCGCCTCCATTCCTCAGCGTTGTCTCCACATCACGGAAGTCAAGGTTGATGTTGCCATCGCTGTGCACCGTTATCAGTTCTGAAATTCCCTTCACGGCATCTTTCAAGATGTTATCGGCACGCTCGAAGGCCTCTTTCAGCGAGATTCGAGAGTCGCTATACACATCACAAAGCCTCTCGTTGTTCACTATCAGCAGGGCATCGACATGTTTCCTTAGTTCCTCAACGCCTCGAAGCGCCTTTATTATCTTACGTTTGCGCTCGAAATAGAATGGTATGGTGACCACACCGACGGTGAGTATTCCTGCCTCTTGTGCCACCTTAGCCACCACTGGGGCTGCGCCTGTACCCGTGCCGCCGCCCATTCCTGCGGTGATGAACACCATCTTGGTGCCGTCATCGAGCAGATGGCGGATGTCCTCAATGTTCGATTCCGCCTCCTTTCGTCCCACTTCGGGCTTCGCACCAGCGCCAAGTCCCTCGCCAAGTTGTATCTTAACGGGGATGGGAGAGCGTGACAGCGACTGGCTATCGGTATTGCAGACGGCGAAAGTGACGCCCTGCACGCCTTCATTATACATGTTGCGGACGGCATTCTGACCGCCCCCGCCGACACCAATCACTTTGATAATATTTTGTGAGAGGTCGTCTATAGGTCCGAAATCTAGAAGATCTGGCATATTTGAGTTAGGAGTTATAAGTTAGGAATTAGGAGTTATGAGTTTGGATTTATTCCTTTTTTTGCCTGCAAAGATAGGAAAGATTTTTCATTAGGGCAACTTTCCGCAAGGTTTGCGGCACGATATCAGGTGCCGAGTGGTGGCTGCGCGGCGTTCTCGATGCTCTCTATGAGTTGCTTGAATATTGGGTTGCGGCAGATGACTCGTCGGTTTCCCGTTATAATCAGTTGGTTGCGCGCTCTCGTAAGGGCAACGTTCAGTTTACGGTCGATGGTCATTCCATCTTCCTCAAAGCAGTTGGCGGTGAGGAAATCGAGCTGATACGGGTTCTGAATGGTGAAAGAATAAATAATGACATCACGCTGCGAACCCTGATAACGCTCCACGGTATCGATGGAAATCTGCTCCAATGGCGGTATGCCCAGCGACTCAATCTCGCGCCGTATCACAGCTATTTGGTTGCGATAGGGCACGATGACACCTACCGTTTGTTGCGGCAAGAAGTCTTCGTGATGTTCTTCATAGATGCGTTTCAGCTGGTCGCGCACGATTGTTGCCTCGCTAACGTTCACCTTGTCGGAACGTCCAGGCTCGCGGCAGTCGTCAGAGGGGATGTAGACGAGCCGCTTGTGCGGGTCGGATGGTTCGCTCTGATGTTCCAAAGGCACAGGAACAATATCCTCACGGGCATAGAACATGCGGCACGGGAATGCTGCGATGTCTGGGTGCATGCGCCCTTGCTTGTGAAGAATGCCTATGAACTGTTCCCTGCCCGCACGTCTCTCAATCCTCAACAAACGCTCAAAGAGACTATTACGGCAGTTGTCAAGGCAGATGTCTTGCAGGCTCTGCTCCTCCACCCTACTGTCGTTGATGCTCTGTTGAACCACCGCCGGCAGTTGCTTGTGGTCTCCAATGAGAATGAAACGGGCGGTGGATGACTGGTGATGGATATGGAGTTGACTCAAAAGTCCAACGATGTCAGGCTCAAGTATCTGACTTGCCTCATCGATGATGGCAAGCGTGAAGTGCTTGAGACGGAACAATTCCTCCTGTGACGACATAGTTGTAGTGGTGCCAACGATAACCCTTGTCTCGGTCAATAACTGCTTCATGCCCGCCAAAGTAGCATTTTCGCCCACGGCATTAGCAAAAAGTCGGTCATGGAAACGTGGGTCGCAACGATATGGTGAGCCTATACGGAGGTAATTGATACCGGCATCGGTGAGCATAGCACATATCTCATCAACGGCACGGTTGGTATAGGACATCAGCAGAAGTTCAGTCTCTGGCGATGCCGCTAGTTCCCCTTCTACGAGGCTGCGCAACGCTCGTGAGGTCTTGCCTGTGCCCGGCGGGCCAACGAGGAGGAAATAGTCTTGAGCTGAGAGGGCGCGGGCGGTGATGTCATCAGTAGATGTTTTGGGGGCTGCGATGGCATCGCAGCATACAGAACAAGGCTCGCGCTGAGCCAAGAGCAGGTCGCGGAAGGGTTTGGGGGAGGTGATGAAAGAGTGTAGAGAGTGTATCTTGGCGCGCTGCGAGAGGTCGCCGGGGGCGTGCTCCACGGCATATGAACCTTCCTGTTGCGGCAAGAGTATGTTCGGGTTCTGCTGTCCGTCGGTGAGAGCGATGGTTATTTCGGTGCTCGTTATTTCTTTTAGCGAACCTTTAAAGAGAATACTTCGACGCACATCGGGCTCCCCTTGGTATTCATAAAGATATACCCCGTCGCCACGACGGAAGTTCGGCAGAAAGTCGTCACCTTGGTCTGGCACCGCAAGTGTTATGAGGTCGTAACCACGATAAGGCTCGCTCTTCTCCTTCTTTGTTATCGTCAGGTTGATGTAAATATTGCCTGTTTCACGCTTTTCGGCAAGAGGCATGTTCCAAAGGTCGGCAGCCGACGAGCCGATTCCTTCCTGCAGACCCAGACGTGCCACCCTCTGCTCGCGGAAAACAAATGTCATCATACGGCAAAAATAGTCCTTCTCAAGCGGTGAAAGGCTATGAAGCGGGTCAAGAAGACATTGAAGTTGCGGCAACTGATACCTTACATATAACGCATCGTTGCACTTATTCTCGTTCAGTTGCTGTGGAGTGAGCAGCGGAAGAACGGTCTCGAAGCCGCGGTCTGCTATCACCATGTCCATCGCCACCATGCGGTTGCGCAACTTGATAGCATCACGGAACAAACCGCGGAAGAAGTTCATAGACACCAGTCCTTGCTCTGGCGGGTACTTGGAGTAGAGCAAGTGCATGTTAACTTTATTGTTGCCGAGTTGGAAATTATACTGAAGCACACCATAATAGAGCAACATCTGAACGTAGTTTTCCTCCAGTTGCACTCCGTGTTTTTCTTTCTTGCCCGTCTCGATGTTCCAGTTCTTTCCCGATTTCTGCTCCACCAGCACTCTCTTGTCCATACTCATAAGGTCCACACGACCCATTATTCCGAGTTGCTCGCAAACGAAAGAGGGCTCGAGCAGCGCCTTTTCAGTCTCGAGCGGAGCCACGCTATCATTCTTGAGCACATCGATTGCAGCACGGATATTTTCCGCCTGTCGCCGCGCATCGTCAACAAACGTACTGGGAAAGAATGGTTCGCATGTGCTGAAGCCCATCGCCTTGTCGCAGAAGTTATGGCGAATGGTGTCGTTTGTGGTGGTCTCTGGTGCGTTGATGGTGTCATCGAGCACCGCACTTGCAAGGTTTCCGAGTAATATCGGCTGTGTGTTTACTGGCGGACCGAGGCGCTTCACAATATAGTTCAGCGGACTCTGCCCGTAATTCTTAAAGCAAGAGGCGATGGTACTGATATCTATTAGGAAATCAGGTTCTATGATTATGAGCGACGGTTGCAGGTAATGGACACCCTCCTTATCGCCCTTTGACGAACGACAGTCAAGCAAGTTAAGTTGCATTCCAGGGCGGAGTATGCCCTGCAAGTACCGCAGATGCTCTGCCGAAAGGTCCACCATAACCGCCCGTCCGTCACCGAGGTCATCGGTAGTGGCGGTGAACGAGGTGTTCTCCACATTATCAACGATACATCTGGCATAAGGATAGCGCTCGCGTTTCGCTTCCTCCTGTTTCGCCAGTTTCTCGCTTGTTGTCTGCGGCACCATGCCGACTATCGAGCCAGGAACATCCTCGCCGAAGACAGCAGAGATGAAGATGCATAGCGCTCGCACATCATACAGCAACTGTTCGGGCGTAATCGGCTTCGAGGAATTGCTGTGGCGACGCATTGACTGAATGTCAACAACATCACTAATCTTAATGTTATGGCGCTTGCAAAGATAGTCCACCTGCGAGAAGAGGTTACCGTATGCCTGTCGTGTGTCGGCAATTCCCGCCGCGCACGTCATAACCAGGGTCTCGTGCATGTGGCGCAGCAGTTTCGGACAAAGTTCCATATACTGCTCTGCCCCATTGGTGTTGCGTACTGCATGGGCTATTTCAGATGCCCTGCTGAATAGTTCTTCTGCTGTCATCTATATGTTTTTATAGTATTACAAACTGTTTGTAATCTTGTTACAAAGCATCTGTAATAGTGTTACAAGCGGCTTGTAATAAGATTACAGACGGCTTGTAACACATTATAAGATGGTTTTTCAATGCCCGTTCAACCGTGAGAAATACTCCATTATGTCATCCCATGTCTTGAATGTATCGCTTCCCAACTCTATGACTGTGCCCATGAAGGAGCTATGAGGGTTGATGGCGGAGGGCTGAATGAGGAAGTCTCCGAGCAAAAGTTGCGGTTGGTTGGCAAAGATGATGTGGTCATATGCAGGCACACTGATAACATCTTTCAACCACGACTGCACGTCGGCGCACCCGTCACCGCTATAGTTGGGCGAAGGAGCAACGATAAAGAGATTGTACGTCTCGAGCAGTTGACGGAACGCCTTGCGCGCTGATGGCTGCTGACCGCCGTTCTTGTCGCGCAACGCATCGATGCTTATGAATACCACCTGGCGCTCTTTCTTGTTCTGGCGATCGTCTATCCAGCGTATCACAGGTATGACGCTGTTCAGGAAGATGTCGTCGTTCATGCGGTGCTCACCATGAAACCATATCGCATGACGGTAATGCTCGGAGAAGAGTGGATAGGTATGAACGAGCGGGTCCTCATCGCCGAAGAGTCCCCAGACGTGCTCTTGCTCCGCTTCTGACGTGTCGGCAAAGCATTGCTCCTGCACATCGTGATATTCCTTCACCATCGCTTTAGTCACAATGAACTCCTGCACGCCGTCCTTTCTCGGGTTCTGAAAGGTCTGCTTGCCCACCATACCATGCGCGCCCATAGTGTCTGCTATACGAAGAGCAGGGTTTACGAGAATTCGGTCGAAGCCATGCAGTTGCTCGGTATACATTCCTCCCATCGATGTTCCTATGATGAGGTCGGGCTGCTCGCGCTCTACCATCGAGCGAAGCATGGCAAGTCCTTCGTGCGGGTCAACGGGAATATCGTCTGCAACAACTGTTGCCGAGGGCAACATGGTGCGTATCCTCGTTACCGTTCCACTTTTTGCAGAAGATGCAAAGCCGTGAACATACATTATCTTCTTACCCTCCATGATGTCGGGGAATTGCTTTTGATACTGGTTTTCCATACTAGAAGTAAATTTATTGGGGCGTACCTCCTTGTGCGCCCATTAGTTAGAGAATTCTTTTTTGATGCTTCAAAGTTACAAGTTTTTCCGCTCTTCGAGCAACATTCATGGTTAATAAAGCATAAAACAGCGATTGTTCCCTATGCTATCTCATAACAATTATTTATTTTTGCCTTGTAAAACTCTTTGGGATAAGTGAACGACGACGCGAAGCTTAAAGTGCAACGGGAATATAGGCGCATAGTGGCTGAGCTGCAACAGGCGGCAAGCAACATGCGAGGGACCAGTGGGCGCGATGCCTCATTGGAGCAAAGCCGTGATGCACTCGCCACAACACTTGAGCGACTCATCAGCGAATACAGCACACAGGCGGAGCAAACGATAGGTTCCACGGTGTGGGACCAACTGGTGATTGCCTTCTTCGGCGAGACGAATGCTGGCAAGAGCACTCTCATAGAGACAATGCGCATTCTGACAAACGAGGAGACTCGCGCACAGGCACGTGCCGAGACGGGCAACGCACAGGATGGAATGATTGTCGGTGACGGGCGTGCTGACTTCACTAAAGTGTATAGCGAGTATCATCTTAAGATTAACGGCAAGCCGTTCACCCTTATCGATGTGCCGGGCATCGAGGGTCGCGAGGAGGACTACTCCGAAGAGATAAAGCGCGCACTTGCCAAGGCTCATTGCATCTTCTACGTGCAAGGACACAACAAACAGCCAGACACGGCTACGGCAGAGAAGATAAAACGCTATTTAAAAGACTGGGTGAGCGTTTACTCAATATATAATATAAGAGGTGGAAGTGGTGACTACGATATGCCCGAGGAACGCGAGACGCTGATGAAGGAGAAAGTGGTGAAGACCGAAGTGCTCATCACAAACACCTTCCGCGATATCCTCGGCGAGCGCTACAAGGGAAACATATCTCTTCAAGGACTGCTCGCAATGTGTTCCGTGGCAGAGTTTGCCGAGAGCCGTACCGACCTTCTGCGCACTCAAAAGAAACTGAAAGCCTACTTCGGAGACGGCGATGCTCTGTTCCGCTTCAGCCGAATGCACTCGTTGATAGAACTTATTGACGATATGGCCGACCACTTCCTGGAAGAGATAGTGGAGGCAAACAAACAGAAGATGATATCGTTGGCGCGCACCGCATACCACGGAATAAGCGACGAACTGAGCCGACAACAGGATGCAACGCGCCGCACCCGACTGTTGCTTCACACCCTTCAGGGCGACATAAGAAGCATTGCCGTGAAGACACAGGCGGCCGTAGAACGTGACATAAAGCAGGTGAACGACAACGCATACAATCAACTGAAGGATAAGGTTTGTGCTGCAATAGACAATAAAGTGCTTAACGAGAAGCAGCGGAAGTTTGCTATCGAACAACTGGAATCTACTCTTCCGTCACGTCTCGAACGCGACATCAACGAGGTGGTGGCGCGAGATATCGGCGAGATGAATGAATACATAAAGCAGCGGAAGCAGCAAATAGACTATATACCGATAACCGAACAACTGAGCATCGACGACCCGCAGAAACGTCTCGGCTCGTTCTTCGTGAGCACAAAACGCATAGAGCAGGCACTCAATCTGGGCATGAGCGATGTCGGCAGCTTCGCCATCTCGGTGGCAGGAGGTGCTTCTATAGGCAGTTTCTTCACCTTTATAGCACCAGGAGTGGCAACAGCGACAGGCGCAGTACTTGGTGGACTGTCGCACATAGCACGCAAGACAATATTTGGAGATGAACGACGCAGCAAGGCAAAACAGGTGGCACGCCGACAGATAGACGCGGCACGCATAGACAGCAAGATACGTCTAAAAGAACTCACAAAGGGCATCTGCGACCAAATTGCAGAGAACCGCGACCGCATGATGGGCGCCATCGAGGAGGAGACGCGCAACTTGCAGACAATAGAAGGAATCATCGACGACACTCAACAAAGCATAACAACATTCATTGAAGACATAAAATCAAAGGAATATGGCACAATTTGAGAACAACATTGAGCGGTTAAGACAACTGAAAAGCATAGTGGAGCAAGGACAGGAACTGGGACTTGAACTCAGCGATGTTGCCGAGAAGATAAACTCGGCGATACGTAGCGCACAGGCAGGAAAGACACGCATCGTGATGCTTGGCTCGTTCAGCGACGGCAAGACAAGTGCTGTGGCAGGCATGCTGGGCAAACTGCACGACTCAATGAAGATTGATGTGGCGGAGTCTTCTGACGAAATAACGGTATATCACCTCGACTCTCTTGGTCACGACTACGAGATAGTGGACACTCCAGGACTGTTCGGGACAAAGGAAAAAGAGATAGACGGGCAGCAGGTACGTTGCTCCGAGATTACCCGTAAGTATATTTCTGAGGCAGAGGTAGTGGTTTATGTCTGCGACGCTGTACTGCCTTTGAAGGACTCCCACAAGGAAAGCCTGCGACTAGTGCTGCGCGATTTCAAGAAACTTCCTGTCACCATTTTCGTTATTAACAAAATGGACGAGGCGGGAACAGACATGACTGACGAGGAAGACTACCAAGATCATGCCGCCGTGAAACGTGAGACGCTGGCGCAAAGACTCACCGACACCCTTGAACTGAGTGACGAGGAGCGTGCCGCCTTGCGCATCATCTGCATCGCTGCCGACCCGAAAGGGCGAGGACTGGAATACTGGATGGAGCACAAGGACGACTATGAGCGCCGCTCACACATCGGTTTGCTGCGTGCGGAAGTGGAACAATTAATAGGCTCTACATCTGCCGTGCAACTGGCAGAAGGGTCGAGTATGGCGGTGGTTCGTGACGTACTGATGGACATTGGCGAAAACATCGACGTGGTGAACCGTCAGATGGCAACGCCGCTGATGCGCTGTCGCGAGGAGATTGCTGACATGAGAAGCGACTGCTCTATTCTCCGACAAGAACTGAACAGCAGTCGAGGCACTATGACCGACCGCATGAACGACCTCAAGCAACGTGTGCTGAGTGAGATACGTCACGCCGAATCAGCCGACCAACTGGTACAGGTAGTGGAGGAACAACTCGGAATGGAGCACGGCAAGGTGACATGCTATATATTAAATAGAAACATCAGCCAGATTATGTCTGAGTGTGCCGAGGCTAACAACACGTCGCTTGAACGCAAGGAAATAGAGTTTGAGAGTCGCTTCCAAGCACAAAATGACCTGCTGGGTAATAGTCTTAAGGAGTCACAGAAGGTGCTGCGCGATGTTAAGTCGAAACTGGAGGTGGTGAGTCATGCCTATAGCGTGTTCTCACAAACATACCGCACAGCTATCGGTCACGCAGCGAAGTTCGAGACAAAGGCAGGTCGTTGGATTGGCAACGCCAGCGTTGCGCTAGGCGTGGCGATGGAACTATACGACTGGTATGAAGCAAAACAACGCAACGAAAAGGTTGCCGAACTGCAGCACACGTTACGAGAGAGCGTCAACGAGATATTCTCTGGCATCTTCAAGATGTTCGACAGCGACGAGAGTTACTACAAGACCTTCGCCCCAAGTTATCCCGAGATGCTGAAACTCATATCCACCCGTGAGGAAGAACTGCAGCAAATGCAGCAGCAGAGCGACAACCTCGCTGGCTACCGTGACCGTCTGCGCCAATGGATGGAGCACGATATCGAGGATGCCGAGATTGTTTCCTGATGTATCGTGAGGGTTCTTCCGCATTTGCATTCAAATAATGGAGGTTTTATATATGGTCACCAATTTAATATTATAATTGTTTATGAAGAATAAACTAAATTCCAAGAAGACAATATGGATATCGGTGGTAACTATAACTTTTATAGCAATCATTGTGCTGTGTTATATACCCTTTATCCAGATGAAGAACATGGATGTGTCTAGAAATGTAGGTTTTTATTTTGATAACTCCTTTCAAGATAAATTACAAGAACATTTAGAACGTCTGCGGATATATCCGATATGTTGGTTCATTCATAAAGGGGATGTGTATCCCGATATTCCGCTACTTGACCAGGATAGTATCCCGCAAATAATGACTATTAAGTTTAACTGGAACAATAGCGTTACAATTAGTGAGGGAGACCATAAACATGACATACATGTTAACAAGGTTTTGATAGAACCTAAGTTGTATCCATTTAGTGATAACGACTACCCATTTAAACACCATGAAACTGACGACTCTCTTTTTGTTGGGATTTTCATGATTGATAATAGTAAGAATGAAATCGACATATACAGACAAAAAAGTTCTATGCCATATAAGGGCAGACGTGTCGGATTTCGAATTGTCATTGATGGGAAAGTCTATGTAACAGAAGGAAAAGAACGGTTCAATTATTAAAATCATGGGGTCGGTTCTTCTAATCATTTTTAAAGATAAACGTGAATAGTTTAGAATGCAAAATGGAGAATGGAGAGTTATGATTAGAACAATGAACAGACCATAAGGACAAGTTCATAAAAAATAATCATAACTCTCCATTCTCCGATTTACAATATAAATTGGAGCGATAGCATCAAACACTAACGGATGAACAGCAGCTCACGATACTTCGGGAGTGTCCACAACTCATCGGCAACGATGAGTTCCAGTTTGTCGATGTGATAGCGTATCTCGTCCATCTTGGGCTCTACGGTGTCGTGATAGGCGATGGCTTTCTCGCGCTCACTCTCGATGCGGTTAGCCACCTTGCGGGCCTCAACCAGTTCTTCCACCTTTGTCTCTATAGCCTGTGTGCGCTCTGCTATCTCCCGAACAATCTTTATACTGCGTGCTGTAAGAGCCTTGGCCTCTTCATCACCGAACACTTCCATCATAGAACTGACGTTCTTTGCCAGTCGTGTCTGATAGTGAACGGCAACAGGAATGATATGGTTCAGCGAGAGGTCGCCAAGCACGCGCGCCTCTATCTGAATCTTCTTAGTGTAGGTTTCCCATTTCACCTCGTTGCGGGCACGCAGTTCCTTGCGGTTCATGATGTTCAGACTCTCGAACATCTCGATGCTTTCGGGGTCGAGATAGCGGTCGAAGATTACAGGGCACGACTTCTCAACATCGAGTCCGCGGCGTGTTGCCTCTTCCACCCATTCGTCTGAATAGCCGTTACCGTCGAAGCGTATCGGAGCACATGTCTTAATATCCTCGCGAAGAACGTCAACGATTGCCTCCTCGGTACTTGAACCATTCTTCATTCTTTCATCTACCCGTTTCTTGAAATTGACCAGCGCTTCGGCAACAGCACCATTCAGAGCAATCATCGCCGATGCACAATTTGCCTCACTTCCCACAGCACGGAACTCGAAACGGTTACCCGTGAAGGCGAATGGCGATGTGCGGTTGCGGTCGGTATTGTCTATCAGCAGTTCAGGAATCTCCGGTATGTCAAGCTTCATTCCCTGCTTGCCCTGCATCGTGAAAAGGTCTTCCTTGTCTGCTTTCTCTATATGCTCGAGCAGTTCACTTACCTGCTTGCCGAGGAAACTGGAGATGATAGCAGGCGGAGCCTCGTTTGCGCCCAGTCGATGTGCGTTGGTGGCACTCATAATGCTCGCCTTGAGGAGTCCGTTATGGCGATACACTCCCATAAGAGTCTCCACGAGGAATGTCACGAAACGCAGGTTCTGCTCAGCATTCTTGCCTGGTGCATGCAGCAGTACCCCTGTGTCAGTAGAAAGACTCCAGTTGTTGTGCTTACCGCTACCGTTGATGCCGTCGAACGGCTTTTCGTGCAGCAATACACGGAACCCATGCTTGCGTGCCACCTTCTTCATCAGCGACATCAGCAACATGTTATGGTCTATGGCGAGGTTCATCTCCTCGTATATGGGCGCAAGCTCAAACTGGTTTGGTGCCACCTCGTTGTGTCGTGTCTTGCAAGGGATGGCCAGTTCGAGTGCTTGTATCTCAAGGTCTTTCATGAACGCCTGCACGCGGTCGGGGATGGTGCCAAAGTAATGGTCGTCCATCTGCTGGTTCTTCGCCGAGTCATGTCCCATCAGCGTGCGTCCTGTGAGCATCAGGTCGGGACGAGCTGAATAGAGACCCTCGTCAACGAGGAAATACTCCTGTTCCCATCCGAGGTTTGTCTGCACCTTCTTCACAGCAGGGTCGAAGTATTTTGCCACAGCCGTTGCAGCCTCATCGACGGCACGGATGGCACGTTTCAGCGGCGCCTTGTAGTCGAGTGCCTCACCTGTGTATGAGATGAAGATTGTAGGGATACACAAAGTGTCGTCGATGATGAATACCGGCGATGTAGGGTCCCATGCCGAGTAGCCACGCGCCTCAAAAGTAGCGCGGATACCGCCGTTAGGGAACGACGAGGCATCTGGCTCCTGCTGCATGAGCAGTTTGCCCGAGAATTCCTCTATCATTCCGCCCTTGCCGTCGTGTTCTATGAAAGCATCATGCTTCTCAGCGGTACCTTCCGTGAGTGGCTGGAACCAATGTGTATAGTGCGTAACGCCGTTTTCGTTAGCCCATTGCTTCATCCCCTTCGCCACCTCGTCGGCGATAGAGCGATCGAGACGTGCACCATTGTCAATTACGTCGATGAGTTTCTCGTAAGTGTCTTTCTGCAAGTACTTGTACATCTTCTCGCGATTGAACACATACTTGCCGAAATACTCCGATGGACGTTCTACTGGAGCAATCACTTCAACGGGCTTTTTCTTGAAAGCCTCCTCTACAACTTGGAATCTCAGGTTTGCCATACAACTCTATATTTGTTTCTCTTATGTTGATAAGTAAACTTACTTTATCGGCTGCAAAGTTACACTATTTTATTAAAAACAGCAAGTAATTGAGTAGTTCGCTTCAAAAAAAAATAGAAATCACAAAAAGACCTCACCACCTCACTTTTTAGCTCGCAACGTCCGTGTTTATCGGGGTTTTGGAGAGGGAGGTGTTTTGTAAAGACCTCACTCAACACCTCACTCAACACCTCACTTTTTTCCTCGAAGTATCTCTTTTTCAGTTTGTTCGCAGAAACATTTTGAGGGAGGTGTTAAGTGAGGTGTTGAGTGACCTGTTTGAGAAACACCTCCCTTACGATATCCCCTTTGTTTAAAGGGAATTCGAGAAGAAAAGTGAGGTGGTGAGGCGTTTTTTCATTTTCTATATATTCGAGAAGCAACTGACAGGTCAATGGGAAGCAACTGATATATGAATGAGAAGCGGTTAGTAGACAAATGGGAAACGACCAATCGATCAACGAGAAGCTATTGTTATATAACTAAAGAATGATTCGTTCCAAATCATCAGGAACAACGACACGCCCGCTGAAAACAGTCTCTGCCTCAGCCGTGTAACGCTGGCGGCGGGAATCAAGAGTGCGGTCTTCTGTGTGATAAAGTATAAGATTCCTTACACTAAGACTCTCTGCCAAACGAGCCACCATTATTATCACCGATAATGCTAATTGTCTTTTATTCATATTTGTTATTTATATTTGATGTAAGGTTCAGACTATCATTACTTAACGCAATTGCAAAGATACTAAATTTCTATTATCTGGCAAGTGTTTCTTTCCCAAAGTAATAAACACTCTGTATTTTCATCTGTAATGTCTCATGTGGTGGGTATTAGATTCTGCGTTCTATATTTTTAAATGATTTATTTTGGCATTTCACATTTTATTTTTAACTTTGTAGCATCAAATAACCTAAACATACTGAGCATGAAGATAAATATGATAAAGGCAGCTGCGGTTGCCGTTTTGATATTGACTGGCACCGCTGCCAGCGCACAGACATGGACCGAGTGGCGCGACTTGCAAGTGAACGAGGTGAACCGTATGCCTATGCACGCGGCGTACTACAAGTACGAAACGCCATCACTCGTTATCTCAAGCAACCCCAACGAGCATGCTGGAATAGTGTCGTTACACGGCAACTGGAAGTTTAATTGGGTGGAGAATGCCGACCAGCGGCCCACCGACTTCTACCGCACCGACCTCGACGACAGCAACTGGGGCACGATGCCTGTGCCCGGAATGTGGGAACTGAATGGCTATGGCGACCCTGAATATGTGAACATCGGCTTCGGATGGCGAGGACATTTCAAGAACAATCCGCCTGAAGCACCAGTAAAGGACAATCATGTCGGCACATACCGTCGTGAGATAGAAGTACCTGAGAACTGGCAAGGCAAGCAGGTGATAGCCCACTTTGGCAGCGTCACCTCATGCATCTATCTGTACGTCAACGGCTCGTTCGTGGGTTACAGCGAGGATTCCAAAGCGGCTACAGAGTTCGACATCACGCCCTATGTAAAGGCGGGCAAGAACCTCATTGCATTCCAGGTGTTCCGCTGGTGCGACGGCAGTTACTGCGAAGACCAGGACTTCTGGCGTCTCTCCGGCGTGGCTCGCGACAGTTATCTATATGCACGCGACAAAGACATTCATCTTGATGACCTTCGCATAAACGCCGACTTAGTGAACAACTACCGCGACGGCAAACTCACTATTGATGCCAAGACAACGGGCAATGTTGACATCGTATATACTCTTCGCAACGATGAGGGCCAGCAAGTGGGCACTCAAAGCGGTAATGTAATCACCGTAGAGAACGTGAAACCGTGGACTGCCGAGACTCCAGTTCTATACACTCTGACGGCCAAGATATGCCGGAAAGGCAATCGTCATGAACCTGGCGAGGAGATGGAGACAATCACCGAGCGCATTGGATTCCGACATGTTGAGATAAAGAACGCACAACTTCTGCTGAACGGGAAACCAATATTAATAAAAGGTGTCGACCGACATGAGATGGACCCCGACGGCGGTTATGTGATGAGTCGCGAGCGTATGTTGCAAGACATCATGCTGATGAAGCGTTTTAATGTTAACGCCGTGCGCACCAGTCACTACCCCGACGATCCGCAGTGGTATCATATGTGCGACGAACTAGGCATCTATCTCGTTGCCGAGGCTAATCAAGAGAGCCACGGATTCGGTTATAACCCTGCCGACGCTCCTACCTATAAGCCGATGTTCGGATGCCAGATACTGGAGCGCAACCAGCATAACGTTACCGTAAACCGCAACCGCCCAAGTGTCATAATATGGAGTTTGGGCAACGAAACCATCAACGGCGAGAATTTCAGCGCTGCCTATCGATGGATTAGAGAGCAAGACCCCAGTCGACCGATACAGTTCGAGCAGGCAGGCAAAGGCAACAACACAGATATCTTCTGCCCGATGTATTTCTCACAGGTATGGAGCGAGGGATACTCTAAATCGACTGCTCCCGAGGACCAGAAACCACTCATCCAATGTGAGTATAGTCATGCTATGGGCAACTCTTGCGGCGGTTTCAAGGAGTATTGGGACCTCATCCGCAAATACTCGAAGTTCCAAGGCGGTTTCATCTGGGATTTTGTTGACCAAGCATTGCACCGCACGCCAATGGAGAATGGAGAGGTGAGAATGGACAATTTTGATTACCTTTCAGAACGAGGCAACATAAACTACTCTCTACTAACTCCTAACTCTTCACTTAAAGAATATACCTACGGCGGCGATTATAACAACTATGACCCATCAGACAACAACTTCAACTGCAACGGACTGGTATCGCCCGACCGCGTGCCTAACCCGCAGATGTACGAGGTGGGTTATTTCTACCAGAACATCTGGACAGAATATAAGGGAATAAAGAACGGCAACATCGTGCTGGAAGTGAAGAACGAGAACTTCTTCCGCCCACTCGACTACGTTCAACTCGACTGGGAGACCATCGGCATTGACGGCAAAGTGGCAAAGCAAGGCACTGTGGAGGAACTGAAACTGATGCCTCAACAGACCACAACCATCGAGGTTCCGTTCAGCGGAAACGAGGCAGAGATTGCGTTAGTAAATGTCTTCTATCGTCTGCTGCGCGACGAACCGTTGATGAAACAAGGCCAAACAGTTGCCTACCAGCAATTCCCCGTAGCAAAGCCGACAGCCATCACCCAACACCTAACACCTAACACCCGTAAGGTAAAGATAGACCGCAAGATGACAGACATCGTCCTCAAGGCTGGCAACAGCGAGATGGTGTTCTCTAAAATCTCTGGATTCCTCACCTCATGGATTGTTGACGGTAAGTCGGTTCTTGGCGAGGGAGGTACGCTGAAGCCTAACTTCTGGCGCGCAGTTACCGACAATGATATGGGAGCAAGACTGCAACACAAGTACAAAGTATGGCGCACCCCGCAGTTGGTGCTTGCCGACATCAAGGCTGAGAAAGCCGAAAACGGCAACGGAGTAGAGGTTATTGCCTATTATGACTTGAGTGAGGCGGGCGCTAAGATGCGCATTACCTACCTGTATGACGGCACAAGTCTTAACGTTACAGAACAGATGGTACCTGCCGACAGCAATAAGGAGGTGGCAGGAATGTTCCGTTTCGGTATGGTGATGGGGCTTCCTTACACTATGGACAAGAGTCATTTCTTCGGTCGCGGACCTATAGAGAACTACAACGACCGCAAGGAGTCGCAACTCCTTGGATGGTACACGCAGACGGCAGACGAGCAGTTCTATCCCTACATCCGTCCGCAAGAGACAGGCACAAAGAGCGACATCAGCATCTGGGAGCAGACCGACGGCAATGGTTATGGAGTTATTGTGACGCCAGCAAACCCGTCGCTGATGTATGCTTCAGCGCTTCATTATGACATAAAGGAACTGGACGAGGGCGACAACAAAGCACAACGCCATCCTGAACAACTCACGAAGTCGAAGTACACCAACCTCTACATTGATGGTTACCATACTGGTGTGGGCGGTGTAGACAGTTGGAGCGGATGGGCAGAAGCTCTGCCGCAGTACCGAGTGAAACTCGACAAAGAACTTTCATTCCAGTTCTGTATAACACCGAAACGATAATATTGGAGAGTGTAGAATGGAGAATGTAGAATTATGATTACCATTAGGAACTTGTCCTATTTGCCTAAAGCTCAGTTGTAATCATAATTCTACATTCTCCATTCTACATTTTACATTAAAAGAAAAACGCAGTAATTATCTGAAGCCACTTCCGCCGCCGCCAGAGTGACCGCCACCGCCACTATACGAAGAGTGGCCACCACCGCCACTTGAACGTGAACTTGAGCTCTCGTAAGCCCTTTCTTCTGGTGTCTTATAATCGCGTACATGCTGCATACCTGAGTTGAGAGAAGATGCCGCGTAATAAAAGAGCGGAGCCTCGGAGATGGAGTTATATAGCTCGACATCGCTGACAGGCATCTCCGGAAGCATAGCACGAAGCTCTTTTGCAACACGCTTTGAGATGCCGAACATCGTGGCAAAGGTCATATACTCCTTCCAAAGCGTTGCCTCCATAGTGCCGCGCTCGCTCAACAGAGTGAACTCTCTGAGGAATTTCTCGAATCCCAGCACAGCGTGAGCCTCCTCCCTTTTCACACTCTTCAGCTGCATGTTTCCTGACGATGTCAGTATGCCGTCTATCTCACGCACATTCTTTCTGTACATCACAGGATTATCATTGAAGTATTTCTTTATCTCTTTCGGCTCCAACAAGTGGTCTGTTCCCGCAGCATCATAATAGAGTTGGTGTATGCTCTTCTGTATTTTGGTTTCCCGCTGGTCTTCCCTTGTGTCGTTAAACTGTTGGGGATCGTTCACCAAAAGCAGGTCCTCATAAGTACCGTCGGCATTGGTGCGCCTACGGACTTCTATCTTCTTTTGCAACATGAGACGCAGGGTGTAGGCGGCAATAGTGTCATCGGTTTTGAACAGTTCACCCTCTACGGCGTGATATATGGCACGAGCACGCAGCAAATTGCCATTAACCGGCACATCGCGATACCACAGTATGTTTTTCTTCTTGCCGAAAAGATTTACCAGCATTTGCTTCTTTTTATTCTCATCAGACACTACCAATCCACCAAAAAAAGTTGTTATCAATAGTGAGACGAGACCACCCAAAGCGAACATCCATTGGTCTGGGTCGTGTGCGATGTGCGCAAAAGGTGACGGATTGTTCTCCAATGCCACCTCAGCATATGAACTTCCCTCCAGCGCTATATCCTTAACCTGTGTCTTGAAATCGCTATCGACATTTACACTGGGGTGGAACATACCCTTCGGAAATTCCATCATGACAACCATTTCTTCACCGCTGGTTATGAAATCGGTAAGATTTGCCTCGGCTTTTCCATCCACCACATTAATATTTCCATAGCATCCAAACATCCACACCCTAGGCTTGTACTGTTCGAAGACCTTGTCCTTGCTGTAGAATGTCAACGAGACGGAGTCCACACCAGCTTCACTTGTAGAGAAAAAACAATGGTTGAAGCCGTCGCTTTCTTTATATCCCATCAACAAGCCCACCACACGATACCTTATATAATATGTCCTCATGCCAGGCTCACCAATACCCCAACACAGCTCCACGCCCTTATCGGTCATGTTATAGCCGCACTTGTTGGTCTTCTGTTTTCTGCTTCGGTCAACATCCCACTTTTCTTCCACTTCATATTCAATGCCTGTCTCATCGCTGACTTGCAAGTCAGTGATTCTCATTCCTGGTCTGAGGTTATACTGGGCGATGTAACCTTCAGTACCATAAGAAGAGATATCCGCTATGCGTTCCTCTGTGACTATAGCATCACCGTTGTCTAACAGTTCGATACCAATATTCACTTTGAGTGTCCTGCTGCCATAAGCCTTTGATGCGGCGAGGCACAACAGCAAGACTAGAAGCACCATAACGGGTGACAGGTGACGGGTGATGATTGATGTACGGGCTTTCTTATCCATGATACTTCACCATTTTACATAATATATAAGCCAGTATTATCACCACAACATGCAGCAATATGAGTGTCACATTGGGGTTGTTAAGGATAAAAAGCCACACCTTCATAGGCAGGCTGTGCTCCGTTTGCAGTCCCGGATATGTTTCCAAAAGCAGGGATAACATTATAGTAAAGGTGTTACGGGTTATGTAATGGAGGTTAAAAGTTTGTAGTTCCAAGTGTTCGACTTCCGCCATTGGGCTGTCAGACGTGATGTCTTCCACCCTTTTAAGTACGGAGAGATCAGTTGTTGAAGTAGTACAGGAATGTTGCAATTCCCTCAATAGCTGGTTTACGCTCGTTCTCTATCTCAAGCTTGAACGCCACCTCGGCCTTGCAAACGCCGCGAAGGTTTGTTATGTTGTGGAGAGAAGCGTTGAGACGCACGCGCGAACCGCTCTTCACCGGCAGTCCGAAGCGCATCTTGTCCATACCGTAGTTGACGAGCAACTTGATGTTCTGAGCCTCAATAACTTCCTCCCAAAGATGCGGAAGCAGCGAGAGCGTAAGATATCCGTGTGCTATCGTTGTCTTATACGGACTCTCCTTCGCGGCACGTTCTGTGTCAACGTGAATCCACTGGTGGTCGATAGTGGCATCGGCAAAAAGATTTATACGCTCCTGGTCGATAACAAGCCATTCTGATTTTCCAAGTTCTTTACCTAAATAAGATGCAAATTCATCATAGGATTTGACTATTAACTTTGCCATTATGTGTGTGTTTTATGTTTTACTCTGCAAAAGTACGCATTTTTTTTGTTATAAGGATAATTTACAGAAAAAAAATATTACCTTTGCAGTCATAAGCAGAGAGGTCACGATATGGCATCTCTGCACAAAAGAATAGAAACTGCTAAAAACCGATATTACATACAAATAACATATCATATCTTATGAAAGCAAACCATTTATTTAGCACATTGCTGGCCGGGACTTTGCTCTCGCTGGCACAAACGGCAATGGCACAGGGCGAGCACAAGATTCTGGTGCAAGCCAACAAACCTGGAGCCGCAGTACAACCCACGATGTACGGCATCTTCTTTGAGGACATTAACTTCGGCGCCGACGGCGGACTCTATGCCGACCTGGTGGAGAACCGCTCGTTCGAGTTCCCCCAGCACCTGATGGGATGGGAGTCATTCGGCAGCGTTGAGGTTATGGACGAGAAACCCGCCTACGACCGCAACCCTCACTATGTGGCACTTACCGACGACGGACATCTGCACAAGCAGACGGGCATTGAGAACCGCGGACACTTCGGAATGGGGTTCAAAGAGGGGATGGAGTATAATTTTACCATTACCGCACGCCGTCACTACTCCGAGTCGCCCGATGCTCGCATCCGCGTGGAACTGGTGGGTAGCGACAACGAGGTAATCAACCGCAAGACCATTACTATTGCTTCCGACGAGTGGAAGAAATACACCGCCACGCTGAAGTCAAACAAGACAGACCAGAAGGGAATGCTCCGCATATTCCTCGAGACACCGCAGGGCGTTGACATCGACCACGTATCGCTCTTCCCGGCGGACAACTGGAACAACCTGAGAGCCGACCTTGTGAAAGACCTTGCCGACCTCCATCCTGGCATTTTCCGCTTCCCGGGCGGTTGCATCGTCGAGGGTACCGACCTCGCTTCACGCTACCAATGGAAGAACTCCGTAGGTCCTGTTGAGAACAGACCACTCAACGAGAACCGCTGGAACTACACCTTCCCGCACCGCCTCTATCCTAACTACTACCAGAGTTACGGACTTGGCTTCTATGAGTTCTTCCTCTTGTCGGAGAAGATAGGTGCTGAGCCGCTGCCAGTAGTAAGCGTCGGACTTGCATGTCAGTTCCAGAACGACGACATCTGCGCACATGTGTCGCCCGACGAACTGCAACCTTACATCGACGATGCACTCGACCTCATCGAGTTTGCTAACGGTTCCACCGACACAAAGTGGGGAAAGCTGCGCGCAGAGATGGGACATCCCGCTCCGTTCAACCTGAAACTGATTGGCGTGGGCAACGAGCAGTGGGGCGAGTTGTATCCTGTAAGACTCGAGAAGTTCATCAAGGCTATCCGCGCCAAGTATCCCGAAATAAAGATTGTGGGCTCTTCAGGCCCGTCGCCAGATGATAACGACGGCAAGGAGTTCACCTACGGATGGGAGCAGATGCGCCGACTGAAGGCCGACCTCGTTGACGAGCACTTCTATCGCAGCCCCGAGTGGTTCCTCAGTCAGGCAGGACGCTATGACAACTACAGCCGCAAGGGCCCGAAGGTGTTTGCTGGCGAGTATGCATGTCATATCTCTGGAAGCGAAGACCCGGCACCTGCTGCTGAGCCAATGAGCAAGAACACGTTCAACGCAGCACTCTGCGAGGCGGCGTTCATGACAGGACTGGAGCGCAATGCTGATGTTGTTCACATGGCCACCTACGCCCCGTTGTTCTCTCATGTCGACGGATGGCAGTGGCGTCCCGACCTCATATGGATGGACAACCTCACCACCGTGCGCACCCCGAACTACTATGTGCAGCAACTCTATGCCACCAATGCCGGCACCAATGTTCTCGAAACGACTGAGAACAAGAAACCTCTCGAGGGCAACGACGGCATGTTTGCATCGGCCGTTTACGACAAGCCGTCGGGCGACTACATCCTGAAGGTTGCCAACACCAACGCCACCGAGCGCACAATCGAGGTGACATTCAAGGGCGTGAAGAGTCTGGGCGAGGGCACCGTGACCTCCATTCACGACGGCAACCCCGATGCCTTCAACTCTCTCAGCAATAAAAACAACGTGACACCGAAGACCTCTAAGGTAAGCGCCGACGGCAACATACTGCGCGTAACGATACCTGCCAAGACCTTCTCGGTATATCGTTTCTAAACAGTTGTATACCTTTCGGCATGCGAAAGATGGCTTTTCGCAATGCGATTGATGGGCATTTAGGACTCCCATTGATGACCTTTCGCTAAGTCAAAGACCATAAAACGCGGAACGAAGCATAATGTTTCGTTCCGCGTTTGACATATATGTAAAACTATAGTTTGTTTTCCTAATGTTACAGCATGCCGTTAGTACCGAGCAGATAAAGCAGCAGATAGCCCATCACCATGCTGATTACGCCCATTATGATACCTATCTTCACCATATCGTTCTGCTTAACGAGGTTGGTGGAGAACGCCAATGCGTTCGGCGGTGTTGATATCGGGAGAATCATTGCACTTGAAGATGCTACCGCAATGCCGATGAGTACCGTTGGCGTTCCGCCGATGGCACCAAGTTTCTCGCCCATACCCGTACATACGACGAGCAGGATAGGCATGAGCAATGCTGCTGTTGCAGAGTTGCTGATGAAGTTGGAGAGCAGGTAACATATAAGTCCTGAAACCACGAGAATGAGCACAGGCGACCACATTCCGAAAGGAATGCTCTCCACAGCGTTGGCTGCCAAGCCTGAAGCATTGAGTGCATCGCCCAGCGCAAAACCGCCGGCAACCATCCAAAGCACGCTCCAGTTGATTTCCTCAAGGTCGTACTTGTTGATTATTCCCGTAAGAGCGAACACCATGAACGGTATCATTGCCACCGTGTTTGAGTTCACTCCGGTGTATTTATCGAACAACCACAGCAGCACGGTGACGATGAATGTCACGATGACGGTGTAGGTTTTCCAGTCTTTTTTCATCTCGCCCTCAATCTCAAGTTGCACCGTTTTCTGGGTGAAGGGAAACAGAGAGCGCAGCAACAGCCAGCCGATGAACAGCAGCACGAGCACCAGCGGGAGCATGAAAAGCACCCACTCGCCGAATCCGAGATTCATGTTGAGTCCCTCAGGGTCGTTGAGATACTTCAGCGCGATGGTGTTTGGAGGGGTTCCGATAGGCGTTGCCATACCTCCAAGGTTGGCTGCCACAGGAATGGAAAGCGCCAATGCGATGCGTCCCTTACCCTCTGGCGGCAACTGCTTGAACACAGGTGTGAGGAACGTAAGCATCATTGCGGCGGTTGCGGTGTTGCTGATGAACATCGAGAAGATGCCCGTAATAAGAATGAATCCCAGCAAAACGTTGTTGCTCTTCGAGCCAAACGGCTTGAGCAACACCTTCGCCAACTGAGCGTCAAGGCCTGTTTTCGTAGCGGCAATGGCTAGCACGAAACCGCCGATGAACAGCATAATGATAGGGTCGGCGAATGAAGCCATGATGCTCTTGTATTGCAACGGCTCGCCCACATCACCCGAAAGGAAGAACTTGAACGCGCTGTTCGACGTGGTAAGCAGCATCGTTACGATTACCGCTATTGATGTAGCCCACGACGGCACCACCTCAAATATCCACATCAAAGTGGCGAAAACGAAGATTGCAATGATGCGCTGCTGCACTACGGTGAGGTTATTGATACCGAAACTCTCGGTAGGCAGGTTCCACACTATCAGCGTCACGGCAAGCGTGATGAGTGCGAGAATAAGTTTCTTCAGGACATGCGACTCGCTGCCTCTCTTCTCTCTCTTTGCCTTGTGGTAACTTTCCACAAGGTGAAATCCTGTAAAAATCTTAAACATATCTTATCAATAATTGAAGTTTCCCAAACTCAACTTCTTTGTAGTTAAGGAGTTATGTAGTTAAGGAGTTATGACATTAGTCGTTTTCTCCTTTTTCGTTTGAAGTTATATGATAGTAGAGTGTTGTCTTAACTCCCTAACTCCTTTAACTCCTTAACTCCTTCAACTTGCGAATTATGAGTCAATAAATAATCCCTTTTGCAAAAACGACTGCAAAGGTACTCAAAAAATAGACACCAAAGGCATGAAAATGTCTCATTTTTCACACCTTTAGTGTCATTTTTATACTAATTTGTTTCAGTGTCTGTCTTATTGTAAACTCCACTTAGCAAATGCTATCTGCAATCAGCCACAATGGAAGTAGGCGCTCACGAGTTTCTTTATCTCATCGTGGTTGTTCTCGATGTCGCGACGAAGTGTACGGTCATCAAAGGAGCGCAGCTGGCGAATGATGCCGTCAATCATTGCCTTGCTGAACACGCCTTTTGCCTCATATACAGCACGTTGGCGCTCAAGGCAGTCGGCAGAAGCACAGCAACTGTCGGGCAGTTGTGCCAGTTTCTCCAGTTTGTCTGCATTAGCGGCATCGTGGATGTTCACATTGACGTAAGTGCGTTCTGCCGTTTCGAGGGCATTGTCCATCTCAAAGCCGTGCCGACAGGCAACACATAAGCCAGCGATAAGCTGGTAGAGGTCGGCGCTTCCGTCGGGCGAGCGCATCTCTACGGTCTGCTTCGCGGTGGTGTCAACATCTACCGACGGTTCCAGAGGATTGGCTGCATGACAGAGGTCGACGCCAGCGGTCCATCCCAGAGGCACTCTCACCAGCACACTACGGTTGCGGTCGCCCCAGCACACGTTTGTTGGCGCTTCCTGATGGGGCACCAGTCGGAAATATGACGTGGGGTTCTTGTTGCCGAAGGCGGTGATGCTCTCCGCCAAGTCCATCATTCCCGCAATAGCCTTGCGTGCTGCATCGCTGAGCACTCCGTTCTCAAGCATCTGGTTCTTCTCGCCTTTCATCATGCGCATGTGGATATGGAGTCCGCTGCCTGCCTTGCCCACGGTAATCTTCGGGGCAAAGGTGACGTTGAGGTTCATATTATATGCCAGGTTCCTTATCACCCACTTGGCGAGCATCAACTGGTCGGCGGCTTTCTCGGCATAGACGGGCAGGAACTCTATCTCGTTCTGCTCGTAGAGTAAACCGTCCTCGGTGAAGTTGCCCACTTCAGAGTGTCCGTACTTAATCTGCCCTCCCGTCTGCGCTATATAGAGCATGCACTTCTGGCGGAAGTCGTTCATCTTGGCGTAAGGCGACGACTCATGATAGCCGTGCTGGTCGGTGGCGGGGAAACGAGAGGTGTCCTCCGTGATGACATAATACTCCAGTTCGCCCATAGCATGGAACTCCATTCCCGTTGTCTCTCGGAACGTTTGACACGCTTTCTTCAATGTCTGCTCGGGTGCAGAAGCCAGCGGTTGCCCGTCCTTGTCAAAGTAACTGCACAGCATGCAGAGTGTAGGAATCTCGGCAAAGGGGTCGACGAAGGCGGTGCTGAATCGCGGAAGCACATAGAGGTCGCTGCTTCCTGCCTCGATGAAAGAGAAAAGGCTCGAGCCGTCAACACGCTCTCCGCATGTCAATACCGTATCAAGATAAGCCTTGTTCGTTATAACGAAGTTCAACGTTTTAAGTTTTCCGTCTCCGCCTGGGTACATGAAGTTCACCATCTTGACATCATTAGCCTCAATGAAACTTATGATGTCCGCTTTGGTAAAGTCCTCTGCGGGTTTCTGCAAGAATGCCACAACGGGGTTGGCATTCATCATCATATTTGCATTTGCCATAGTGTTTTTGTTAGTTAGCGGGCTTTTCGGCTCTCCATAGGGCATATTCCACTCCCCTTGTCACCGTCTCTCCCAAATAATTATTAATGATTTAAGGTTTAACAGGGGCAAAGATAGCGAAAAAATAATGATTATCACAACGAATTACAAGAAAAAGTTCAAAGCGAATACTATCTTTCCAATTATTTATTAATCTTTTTATTTACTAATCTTTGCAAATGCATTGTATTGTATGATGCTTCAAGTTAAGATTTTGTTAGGCTTGTTGGTAATGATAGATGTATGATTGCAGGAGGTGAGAAGGGTTAGGACTTAAGCCCGTTTTGTGTTGTTGTGTGACAGTTGACAGTTGACAGTTTTAAAATGAGCCTATAGTGATGATGCAGACAAGAAGAATGTATAAATATATGTATATATATTTATTATATATATAATATATATATTATATATATAATAAAATTTTTGTGACGGGTTAGGGGGGGCTTAAAATAAAACTGTAAACTGTCAACTGTCACACCCCATACTGTTTCGTGTGAAATGCCGCGCTAGTTTTGCGTATACTTTTACCCATTCAAAAATGCGCGCATCTACCTGATTATTAATATATTGATGCGCATATACAACCGTGTGCTTCGTTTTTTCATCGTTTTTTTACCCTTTTATTTGGAGCGTGCTCTTTTATTTTGTATCTTTGCAGCAAGAAAACAAGTTACGAAGCATTATAAAATTAATTGAAAACTCATATTTCACACATCATGAAGAAAACAATAGCAACAATACTGTTCGCTTCGCTTACGATAAGTGCAGCAGCACAATGCGCAGACAGCACATGTGTAAAATGCCCAGAGCATGAGAAAACCTGTGCATGTAATAAAGACGCGAAGTGCGACAAGTCATCAACAGATGAAAACAAGAATATTCCAGCTCAGTATCCTGGTGGAGTGAAGGCCTTGACTGAGTATTTGGGAAACAACATTAAATATCCTGAACTAGCAGAGAAATACGGTGTAGAGGGCAGGATTGTTATGCATTTCATAGTTGAAAAGGATGGTTCGCTGTCGAATATTACGGCAAGTGACTGTCAGATAAATCGCTTCATCACCACAAAGTTCGCACAGGAGCCAGAGGCAAAGCAAAAGAAGCTGAGGGAGCAGTTTGCCCTTTTGTTTGCCAAAGAGGGTGCACGAGTGATAAAGTCGATGAAGAAATGGACACCTGGAATGATTAATGGTGTTCCCGCAAGTACAAAATATACTTTACCGATAACATTCAACATTCCCTACAAGTGATATAATTACTGCCCAAGAGCAGAATCGTGAGAATCAGCATTATCTCCTATATATTTAGGACGCTATAAGTTCCGTTATAAGAAGATAAAACAAATCCCCGCAACTCTTGTAATGATAGTTGCGGGGATTATTTCGTTTTTACCGAAAGCCACGATTGGGTGACTTCAATCGAAGGAATCAACGGTTAAAGACTCTCTTTCAGAATCTCCGTCACATCCTCAGGCGAGAGGTCGAGATAACCAGCGGGATAGATGACGGTGGTGCTGGTGATATCCGGAATCATTTCGGCAGTAGCGCCAAGTTCGCTGATGGTCAGCGGAAGGCCTATCTCCACCATCCAGTCCTTAAGAGCCTGCAGACCTTTTTCTGCGACTTGCTCGTCAGTCATGCCCTCGCCACTTATGTTCCACACGTTCTTGGCAAAACGAACAAACTTAGGAAGACCATTCTTCATGGCACGATGATAGTAGGCCATCGATACTGAAGCCAACGCATAGCCATGAGGGGCGTGTGTCCAGGCGCCCACGCTGTGGCCAATCATGTGTACCATCCAGTCTTGTTTCTTGCCTAATCCGATGAGAGTGTTCAGCGCCCATGTTGCTGTCCACATGATGTTGGAGCGGGCTTCATAGTCTTGAGGATTCTTCACGGCGATGCGACTGCTATGGATGACTGAACGCATCAGACCCTCAGCAAGGTAGTCACTGGTGTTATCGTCGAAGTCGCTGAAGTATTGTTCCATGATGTGGTTCATGATGTCGTAGATGCCAGCCTTCATCTGGTTGTCTGGCACGGTCATTGTGAAGCGCGGGTTCAGTATGGAGAACTTCGGCATAAGACGGTCGTCGAACACATGCCCTACCTTAAAGGTGTGTTCAGCATCGGTAATCACAGTTCCTGCGTTCATCTCTGAACCTGTTCCAGCCATCGTAAGGATGCATCCCACCGGCAGCAAGCGCTGATCTTCAGCAGGGTTCTGCTGCTTCAACCAGAACTGATCCCAGTAATCGCCCTTGTAGAAGACAGATGCCGCTACGGCTTTCGAATAGTCGCATACGCTGCCACCTCCCAAGGCAAGAACCAGGTCGATATCGTTCTCGCGGGCAATCTTCACGCCCTCGTTTAGTTTCTCCAACGTGGGGTTGGTCATCACGCCAGGATTCTCCACGATGGTCTTGCCTGCCTCCTTGAGAATAGCCACAACTTGGTCGTAGATACCGTTGCGTTTCACGCTGCCACTACCATAGTTGAGCAGCACATTAGGCCCATAATGGGTTAACTCGTCCTTGAGGAAGTTCAAGGACTCTTCACCAAAATAAAGTTTGGTGGGATTGTAATAAGAAAAGTTTCCTTGCATAGTAGTCTTTATTTGTTTATTCGCGTATGATTTCTTGGCTGCGATTCATATTCTGTTATTTGTAATTAGCGCATCGTTATGCGTCTGCAAATGTTTTTCCGTCATCTAACCGAACCTGAAGTTTGTCATACTCACAGTGGAAATCGTTCTTCAGACGGTCCAAATATCGTCTGCACTCCCATTTGCACATCGGGAGGTCGTGGAGCAAGTAGTTGCCGCAGGTCTGCGGTTCCGTAGCAGGCACCTTCTCCTGTGTGATAATCCACTCCAGGCACTGTATCGTCAACTCCCGCATGTCCTGCACCGTGTAGTCGCCAGTCATTATGATATACATGCCCGTAAGGCATCCCATAGGACCCACATACACCACGTCGTCTTTAACTGAAGAATTGCGGAACCAGGTAGCCATCAAGTGTTCTATGCTATGGATGGCAGCAGGGGCAACTGCTGGTTCTTTGTTCGGTTCTGTTATTCGAAGGTCAAATGTTGTGAATCCTTTGTCTTGTCTCGACACATAGATGCCTGGCTTCAGCCGGGTGTGGTCGATTGTGAAACTCTGTATTACTTCCATCTTTACTATAATTATATTTTCCGCATTGTATGCAGTATGTAAATCTTATTTATCTATTTGCAAAAGTAGTGATAATTCACGAAACATCCTTATTTTGATGCCAACATTTGAGAATTATTATGAAAAAAGTGATTTGTATATTAGTCACATGTGTCTGCAGCCAAACATTAATATCATTATTCATCCATAACAAGTGCTAACATATTGAATTTCTTGAGAAAACACTCTAAATAATCTGCCAATAATAGTATTTTCCCCATTTGCGACCTTGTTGCAAATTATTTTTCGTACCTTTGCAAATGAATTATTATACTTAACAAGGTAATTGAAAATCTTGAAATCGTAAAATTGTCCAATAAACCCATGCTGCAATATATAGAGAAATACTGGGATGCACTGATAATGATGCTTGCGGAGATGGCGCCCTACCTGCTGTTGGGATTCTTCTTCGCAGGACTGCTGCGTGCCTTTGTGCCTAAAAGCATATACAGGAAACATCTCGCACCGCGCAACATGAAGAGTGTGGTGAAGGCGGCGCTGCTTGGCATTCCGCTGCCGCTATGCTCTTGCGGAGTGATTCCTACAAGTGTGGGGCTACGCCGAGAAGGTGCTTCACACGGAGCATGCACCAGTTTTCTCATCGCTACGCCGCAGACGGGAGTAGATTCCATAGCAGCAACTTACTCACTCATGGGACTTCCCTTCGCCATCGTGCGCCCCATAGCGGCACTCTTCACCTCAATGTTCGGCGGATGGCTCGTGAATAAGTTCGCCCATGAAGACGAAACGCTCTCTGAAGAAGCGACAAAGGAAACTGCGGAATGCAGCTGCGACCAACAAACATCACCCTCATTTTGGAACAACTTCATCTCCGCAATGCGTTACGCATTCGTAGAGATGCTGCAGGATGTGGGCAAATGGCTCGTTGTTGGCTTGCTTATCGCGGCACTTATCACCGTCGCCGTACCCAACGAATGGCTCGCCGCACTTCACGATTACAAACTGCTGAACATGCTGATAGTGCTCGCTGTAGCCATCCCGATGTACGTCTGCGCCACAGGAAGCATACCCATCGCTGTGTCGCTGATGGCAAAGGGGCTGACACCAGGTGCGGCATTAGTGTTGCTGATGGCTGGTCCCGCCGTAAACAGCGCCTCGATGCTCGTTGTGGGCAAGGTGTTCGGGTGCCGCACATTGCGGTTATATCTCACCGCTATAATTACTGGCGCTGTAGTGTTCGGGCTTTGCATCGACTACCTACTGCCTCAGCAATGGTTCAAAGTAAGCGGTATGATAATGAGCGGAGGCCACTGTGCCCATTGTCTTGGCACAATGGACTGGGTGTGGATGACCATTTTCCTCCTTTTACTTGTCAACGCCTTTGTCGACCGCCTGCGCCATTCGTGGATGCTGCGGAGAGAAAAGAGCAAAGAGGAAAGAGGAGAGCAAAATATTAAAGAGGGAGATACGGTTTCCGACATTACCATATACGATGTTAAAGAGATGGCATGCAACCACTGCAAGGCGAACGTTGAGAAAATCATCAGCGGCATCGCTGGCGTAGAGAGCGTTGAGGTTGACCTCGTGAAAGGCATCGCCTACGTTCACGGACAGCATGACCACAGCGAGGTGGAACGACAAGTCACCGCCAATGGATATCCCACCACCTTAAAGGTATAGCTTTCGGTACGCCATTAGTATATGTTTCACACTCCCAAACATGCTTGATTGGAATGCGAAACACCCTTTATTGACGTGCAATAAAGGGTGTTTCGCTCGGTAATATATGCTTAATGACTATTCCACCGTTACACTCTTGGCGAGGTTTCGTGGCTGGTCTACGTTCTTACCCTTACATACGGCGATGTGATAAGCCATAAGTTGCAGAGGGATGGAGGCAATAAGAGGCTCCAGGCACTCAATGGTGTCGGGCAGTTCTATCACCTCATCGGCAATCTTGCTTATGGTGTCGTCGCCCTTGCTCACAAGAGCTATCACCCTACCCTTGCGCGCCTTTATCTCCTGAATATTGCTCAGCACCTTCTCGTACATAGCGTTATGCGTGGCAATGACCACAACAGGCATATCAGAGTCGATGAGCGCTATCGGACCGTGCTTCATCTCGGCTGCAGGATAGCCTTCGGCGTGTATATAACTGATTTCCTTCAGTTTCAGCGCACCTTCCAAGGCTACAGGATAACTGAAGCCACGACCGAGATAAAGGAAGTTACGCGCATAAGTAAATGTGCGGCTGAGGTCTTTCACGCGGTCGTTCACCTTCAGCACTTCCTCTATTTTTTCTGGCATTGCCGCCAGTTCCCTCACCACCTCAGCATATTCGGCTGGTGCTATAGTGCCACGTTCCTTACCCAATGCGAGGGCAAGCATAACAAGCACGGTCACCTGTCCGGTGAACGCCTTTGTGGAAGCAACACCAATCTCAGGTCCAACGTGGATGTAAGAACCTGTGTTTGTGGCACGCGGAATGCTCGAGCCGATAGCGTTACAAATACCATAGATAAAAGCGCCACGCTCCTTTGCGAGTTGCACAGCAGCCAAAGTGTCGGCAGTCTCACCACTCTGCGAGATGGCAATAACCACATCCTTATCGGTCACCACGGGGTTACGATAGCGGAACTCAGATGCATACTCCACCTCAACTGGTATACGGCAGAAGTTCTCTATGAGTTGCTTGCCTATAAGTCCTGCGTGCCATGAAGTTCCACAAGCCACGATTACGATGCGCTCAGCTGCCAGAAGTTGCTCTTTATAGTCGATAACAGCACTCAAAATAACATTGTCTGCCTCGACATTAATGCGCCCGCGCATGCAGTTGGTGAGACATTCAGGTTGCTCGAAAATCTCTTTCAGCATAAAGTGAGGATAGCCGCCCTTCTCTATCTGGCCGAGACTGATGTCTACGGTCTTCACCTCTGGCGATAGCTTCACGTTGTACATGTTCACCACCTGCAGGTCTTCACCACGACGCATCACGGCAATATTGCCGTCGTCCAGATATACAACACGGTCGGTATATTCAATGATAGGACTCGCATCGGAACCAAGGAAGAACTCATTCTCGCCAATGCCCACAACGAGCGGACTCTGCTTGCGCGCCGCAATGATGGTGTCGGGGTCGTTCTTGTCTACAATTGCGATGGCATATGCTCCTATCACCTCATGTAATACAAGCTGAACGGCGGTGAGAAGATCTACAGACTTGCGTTGCATAACATACTCCACGAACTGCACTAGCACCTCGGTGTCGGTGTCGCTGCGGAAATTGATACCTTTCTCCTGCAACTTCCTTTTCAGGTCGGCATAGTTCTCTATGATGCCATTATGAATTATCGCAAGGTTCTTCGACTCGGAATAATGTGGGTGAGCGTTGCGCGACGAAGGCTCGCCATGAGTGGCCCAACGCGTGTGCGCTATACCTATAGTGCCCGTGATGTCCTTCTCGGCACAATAGTTCTCAAGGTCGCTAACCTTGCCTTTTGTCTTATAAACGTTCAGGTCACCGCCAGCATTGAGCAATGCCACGCCGGCACTGTCGTAACCACGATACTCCAGTCTTCTTAATCCTTTTATGAGGATAGGATAAGCATCCCTATCACCCAAATAACCTACTATTCCACACATATTCTGTTATTCATTCAATGTTCATTCAAATCCCCTCTGCCGCTCCCTCGAAAACAAATTCTGCGGGGCCCGAGAGGTAAACGCGATTGTCCACCTCATCCCAGCGCACATGAAGCGTGCCGCCGTCCATGATAATATCCGACTCGCGACCAGCGCGACCGGTAAGTGATGCCGCAACAGCTGTGGCACAAGCACCCGTTCCGCATGCCATAGTGATGCCGCTGCCACGTTCCCATACGCGCGTCCTTATCTTATTGTCGCCCAACAGTTGAGCAAATTCTATATTGCAACGCTCAGGAAAGGCTGCATTATGCTCAAGCAACGAACCATAAAGCGATACATCAACCTCATTGATATCATCTACAAAAAACACAAAATGAGGGTTGCCCATAGACACAAACGTACCACGCCACTCCTTTCCATCGGCCTCCAACAACATATGTCCATCGTCCGCTGTCTTCAGATTCTCTGCATTCAGGAGAGACTGAGTGGTGATTTGCGGGGTCCCCATGTCTACTGTGACCGAGACGACTTTTTTCCCATCAACTTCAAGATGAAGATGTTTCACCCCCGAGAGAGTAAGCAAGCGGATGTCTTTCTTTCGCGTAAGTCCTTTCTCAAAGAGATACTTGCCTATGCAACGCGATGCATTGCCACACATCAGCGCCTCGCTGCCGTCAGCATTGAAGATGCGCATAGTGAAATCGGCTTCCGGAACAGGCGAAACACCTATCAACACCAAACCGTCGCTGCCTATTCCTGTATGCGGCTGACTCCATTGTCGCGATGTTTCTTCAGGATTGGGCACTTTGTAAAGCGAGGTATCAACATAAATATAGTCGTTACCAGCACCATGCATCTTTGTGAAATGAATACGTCTCTCCATACAACTAATTGTCAACGGAACAAAGAGAAGAAATACTTAAAAACATAGCACTTCCCTTTCGCGCTGCAAAGTTAATACAAAAAGACATAAAAAACATAATTCTTTCTGCTTTTTTGTTCAAGAAAAAGGGAAAAAATTACAAACCGGTACCAAACAGTCGCCTTTTCTCTCAAAATGAAAGCAAAGGCACAACAAATCAGGCAAAAGAGTAATGCCATAGTTTTTTATTAGCGAAAACGTTTGTTAAAAAGACAACGATAAATGACGTAAATTGGAAAATAATAGTAACTTTGTGGACAAAAAGAGAAAAGCATGCTTCAACAAGACTATTTTATCAGGATTCTTGAGGAATTTGCTAAGGCGCTGAGCCTTTTCATGCTCAACAAGAAAGACCTCGGACATAAACAAGAGGAAATCCTGAAGCTTTATGACAGTTACGTGGGAGACAACATCTTCTACCACACAGCCTCAATGGACGACATCATGGACTCGTTCACCCGTTTTCCTGAAGAGGAACGGCTCGATCGCATGGAAATGCTGGCCGAACTGTATTACGCAGAAAGCTATCTGAAGTCTGGTCCTGCGCGCGACATGCTTCTCGAAAACGCTCATAAACTGTTCATCTTCATCGACACCCACAGCCATACTCTATCTTTCCAGCGTCAGCAACGAATCATGCAAATAGGAAAGGAAATCGGGAAATAATAAGGCTATTGACGACAAATCAGTACTATTATGAACTTTTTGAACTCATGTTAATATAGAACTTTCTATCTATTTTCCCGTTAAAGGTCCTTTTAACACATTCTACCTTTTCATAAAGCATTGGCACCTTATAAGGTTCAAGCCTTGACTTAAGGAATAGAGCCAGCTGTCGTTTATTTATGTTTATCCCCTCATTTTCCACATATAACAACTTAAGTGCCGAGCCTGTAATTGGATGTCGAACAGGTATACATACACAATCTGAAATGCCAGGATAAGAAAGTACTGCATTTTCTACTTCTAAAGGAGCAACCTTAAAACCACCTACATTGATGACGTCATCTTCTCTTCCCATCAGATGCAACATACCTTCTTCGTCAAGAATGCCCATGTCTGAGGTGTAAATAGTTCCGTTCTTCAGGACCGAGGAAGTCCTTTCAGAATCACCAACATATCCTGTCATGATTGTCTCACCCTTACATGCGATCAATCCTTGATCCGTAATGATTACCTGTGAGTGCTTCATAGGTTTCCCCAGACATCCTGCTATACATCTCCCGTCATTGTAATTATAGGTACAGATGATTCCCGTTTCTGTAGAAGCGTAGGTGTTATACAACCGACTGTTCGGCAGCAACTTGCATAATGCCTCCATGTCTGCTTGAGAGATTGCTGCGGCACCCGTCTCTATGAAATCTATCTTGTCTTTTAAAAGTGCCAATCTTTCAGAGCAGAACAGCAACAAGATTCTGATATTTGCAGGAACTAAGAATGTCGCCATCTTGGAGGAAGGGTAATCGAAAGCCTCAATGAATTTGTTCATGTCCTTCATCCCGTCAACAATAATGAGCGTAGCGCCCAAGATGATAACAGGATATATCTTTGAAAGACTTCCTATATGATTAAGCGGTCCATTAACCACAAAGGCCAAATCATGACTAAAACCTTGTCCGGCAATCAGGTTCTCTGCATCAGCAATAATCGCACGATGGCTGATCATGACCCCCTTCGACAGTCCTGTCGTTCCTGTAGTATATAGTATGTCGGCAGTGTCCTCTGGAACAGTATGCTGCTCCAACTCTTTTGCTATCTTGCAGAACGTCTCTTCCGGTATATTCTGCTCTAATGGGGTGACAACACACCCTAATTGATGTAAGGCAAAATAAGTAACCAGATAATCTATTGTCGGGAACGCACGCAAACAGACAATATGTCCCTTTTGCGGATATGACGTCCTTAATTCTTCCATCCGGGAAACGACTCTGTCATACAACTCTTCATAGGTACACTGCTCTTGTCCACAGACCATAGCGGTCTTGTGAGGATACCGTTTAGCGTTGCTCTCAAGATAATCTTCTAAATGCATCATTACTTGAATTTCTTTCGACCTTTTCCTTGCCTCGGCTGAGTCGATGCAAGCATCGCCTCTGCTCTCGGCTGCATGAAAACGTTCATTTTTCAGATAGTTTCTTTTCTACTAAGGACACTATACTATCAAGTGTCTTTAAGTTCTTGGGGGTCGCATCTGTTGACTCCATCTTAATACCAAACTCATCAGATAAAAGCATGAGAATGGTAGTGACACCCAAGGAATCCAGCTCACTAAACAGGAACTCTGAATCAAAATCCACCAATGGCAGGGCATCCTCTAATAAGTTTCTAATTCTTTCTTTCATTATCGTTGTGGAATTATTATCGGATTGTATTTACTATAGACTCTCAGATCTTCTTCTGAGGGTTCTATCATCACTAATTGCAGATGTTTATGTTTTTGGCATAACAGTTCTATTTGCTCTGCATCTTTTTTCATCTCTATTCTCAGTCTGGGAGCAATGCGTTCCGCACTATAACGGGCCACATCATATTCATCCGCATCATTAGCATAAGCATAAACGTCTGCCTCTGGACGCATCACGGCAATAAGAAGAGAGCACTCCCCCCACCCGTTATTGATTATTGCGAAGGATGTAGTATCTGACTGTCTGCCAATAGCCATAAAGTCAGATTGATATTGTTTTAGCCTCCTTTTCACAGAGGAATAGATTTCTACGCCTTTATACCGATAGCAGTCTTTCACAAATTGTATATGATCATCCTTCCGGGGTTTGATGAGGAGGTTCCGTAACGTGATAGGACGTAAGCGGGAACCCTGTTTACCCTCTACCAGCCAGCGGAAGATGAGCGGGGGAAACAGATAAGCCATCAGCACTACGGAGAACATGCCGACAATGGTTACTTTTGCCAAGGATTGTAATGCAGGATGCTTAGCAATAATCAAAGCACCTATGCCAACAAACATAATTAATGCAGAGATGATGATACTGCTCTTGTAGGAGGAAAGCATCTTTCTGCGATACGCATACTCATACTGACAACCTTCGGTGATGAAAATGGTATAATCGTCTCCTTGGCCGAAGATGAACGTTGCAAGAATAACATTCACCACATTGAACTGGATTCCCAACAATGACATCATGCCAAGTATCCACACCCAACTTAATGCCATAGGCAAGAACGACAGCATGGCAAGTTCGATAGAACCCAAAGAGAACCAGAGGAAGAAGAATACAATCAATCCGCATGCCCATCCGATATAATTAAAATCATCGGAAAGCCGAGTCGCAATGGAAGTGTTCATACTCGGCACGTCAAACGCATATACTTCGGAAGAGCAACCTTGAATTTGATGAACAATATCAGATGTTAAGGACGGTTGCGTCTGAAGGGTCTGAATGACATGATAAGTATGACTGACACTATCGGATATAATATTTGTCGGGAATGCCAATGTATACAACGACTCTAAGCCGGTAGCATCGCCTGCCTTGAATGGTGTATGCAACAACTTGTAGAACTCATCAAAGGTCTCAGGGATAAACCCTTCTGCTTGCGCTGCTTTTTTTACAGCCGTCTCTACCCTACCACCATATTTAGCAATGAAAGTGTTCCACTTGTTTAGTCTCTTTTCCTGTTCCCCCTTAGAACATATAAACTGATGGCAGTCATGGAAGTCTGAGATTTCTCCTTTCTCTTTCATTTCCTCTACCTTCGACCTGACTGACATACTCTTGTCTAAAGCCTTATCCAATGAAGAATCGGAAGATACCACATAGACACTCTCCAAAGAGGTAGATGCTGGCTTCATGCTTTGCAAGTAGGCTAAGTCTTCCTTTTGGTCGTCTGTCATATAATTAATGTGACTGATATCGGGATCAAAAGTCGTTTTAAAACTAAAATACCCAAAGACAAATGTCAGTATTACAACTATCCATACCACCCTATGATTGCTTTCTAAAGAAAACTCGCTCATCCTGTTCAACAGACGGCTCTGTACATTTTGCTTTCCACGTCTTAAGATATGAGGAAGATATAACAAAACAAACAATATAGTACCTACCAGTAACAAAGAACTGAAAAGTCCCAAGTCTCTCAGAGCCACTGACTCCAAAGGCACTAAGGCTAAGAAGGCACCTACCGTCGTGATATTCCCCACCACCAAAGGCATGGCAATCTCTTTTAAGGCGGCTTTTACCGTTGGGGTATGCTTTAAGTGAGCAATCAGATGCAATGGATAGTTGACCGCGATTCCTACTATCACGGATGAGATTCCTATGACTATCAACGAGACATTGTTGTGTATGAGGGTTAATGCACCCATCGCGAAGAGCCATCCCCATGCAACGGATATCACAATGAGCAAGATATTCCTGATGTCACGAAAAGCATAAAATAGCAGCATCACGATAATCACGATGGCAATCGCCAAAGCCGTCAGGCTGTCTGTTTTTATCTGTTTGGCATTACCTACCGCAATGATGGGACCTCCTGTAAAGTGAATATCAATGAAAGGATACTTCTCTGCTGTTTGGTGAGCACAAGAGGAAAGAAGGCTATAAAGTTGAGCATTACCATCTGTCTCACTCGATCCATAGGGTGAATCCAGCATGATGATAGCCTTCTTCATATCTGGCGTGAAGATATAGCCCTCGTAATTCTCATAGTTTAGACTTGAACCATTCTGAAGTTTCGCAGCAACGGGAGTAAAAAAGTTTAAGGGGTCACGCTGAAGATTATCAGACAACAGACTTGTTGCTGGAAGCATCATCATTTGTTTATCGTTATAAACCTGTGAAGGAATGTATCCCGGGTCTTCTAACAAGCTATCGAACCTACAATAATCCTCATCTGTCAAGAAACATGGTATATGCTGATAGATAAAGGACAGTGTTTCCGTCATCTTTTCCGTATCTATCTGACTGACAAGGTTTCGAACCTCCTTTTCTGTATCCTTCGTTTTCAATAGTTCCACATAATCATCTATTGCCTGAATGATAGAATCAGGATCAGATTTGGTGGAATCCGCATATTGGAAGATGACAAAAATCCTGTTTGTACCTGATATGCTCTGATATACCTTTAATGCCTTGTTGTATTTGTTGTTAAGTGGCAGGAATGCAGAGATGTCCTCTTGATAGGTCTGTTTAAGCAATAAGACCGATAAGAGAACTGTCAGAAGAATGAAAGAAAGCCAGCATACTGTTCTTTGCCGTCTCATCCATTCATATATTCGAATGATAAATGCCACCATCTTACCTTTGTACTTTGAACTTTTTATCTCTATTTATTGTCAATAGGATTGGCGTAAATACCTAAGAATATATCCTTAAGACGCTCCATGTCGCACGTATCATATTTATCAAGCTTTGATAACCTATAAGTAAATGCGTCATATTGTTCCTCAGAATACATAGATTTATATTTAGAATTACCATACAACAAGTCATGAGCAATATAGTTGTTAGGATATAGCCTGTAGGCAAGATTAATTCTTCTATCTATCAGTTTGGCTACTGACTTATGGTATTCGTTGTTCGTCTGTCCTTCAAAAGAACTGAGTTCTGCAAGAGAGATAGGCCTGCATATCTCAAAGTGGACCCGGCCCTTGGGTTGGAGGATACCCGTTAATATACTATTTAAGTCCTCACCGGGTTTCTTCGTATAACGCGTAAACTGAGATTCGTATAGTTCTAGAGACTTAAGAATGTCACAGGATTCCCACTCATATGATACCGATACCGGTACGATATTAAGGTCTGCCAACGCCTTAATTTTATCTTTCGGCTCACTCATACAAAACATTTTTATAATGCCTTGGTCTGTGGTATCGATTCCATTCTTTGTCCTGCCATTACGTTGTGCAATCCATACAGACTCACCCTTTTCTGTGATACAGTAACGAATATATTCAGACAGATGCATGGAAGCCCTGTAGAAATCTTTAATGTCTCCTCCTGGACGTTCCACCTTGAACATCTTGTTACATTTACCGACATCAATAACAACGGGATTAATCATAAGATTTGCGCCAAATGTTATTTCGGTGGTTTCAAATCCATTAATGACAAAGAAATATTGTAACAAGCTGGCATCAAGCATTATATCCCTGTGATTGGAGACAAATAGATACCGTTTCTTGGAATCCAGGAATTCCAAACCAGAACAGGAGAAATCAGAAATACTACGAGCAATAATCTGTTCGTTAACCTTACACATCGTATCTTCTTGAAACTCTTTAGTCGTAGCATAAGAACTGACTCTTTTCCGCACATCTTCTAAGGGCTCGTTGGGGAAGACATAAGAAGCCAGTAACGGAAACACATCACACTGGGCAATACGCTTCATCGCTGCAGGAATCTCATCCTCATAGTACGGACGGATGTCGTCAAATTTGGGATTCTTCATCATATCTTCAGTATTTTATTTATCCATTTTATAAATTCTTCTTTCCACTGTCTGCACTCTGGCGATCCCTTTATGTCACTCGCACCAAATCCATGTCCACCAGTTTCGTAAAGAAGGTATTGGTGAGATATCTTCTGTGATGTCAGGGCGGAGTCTAGTAATATGGAATTATGATAATCCACGACTGGGTCGTCTTTACAGTTTATTAAGAATACGGGCGGACAATCAGACGGCACATGTTTCTCCAACGACAACAACTCCCTCAACTCCTTGTTCCTTACCCTTGAATCGCCTAACAGCCCTCTACGTGAACGCTTATGCACACAAGGAGCCGTCATTGTCACCACGGGATAGACAGGAACGACAAATGCTGGCCAATCATCTTTTTCGAACAATTCCACGCTTGACATAACCAGATGTCCTCCCGCAGAAAAACCCATTACACCAATCTTATCTGGATCTATGTCGTATTCCTTAGCATGGTTTTTCACATAACGGATAGCCTGTCGTAAGTCATCTTGAGGATCTGGATAGCGATTTCCACGGAAGATATAGCGGAAATGGGTTATAAAGGCAGGCACATAGGCTGTCCTGTAATCCAGCACAAAGGCTGTGATGCCATTCTCCTGCAACCAGTGTGCTACCTTATCGCCCTCTGTTTCCGTATCGTGCCAGAAATAACTACCGCCAGGACATACGATGATGGCGACATGACGGGACTTCTGAGCGGGGAAAGCATCCATCCCCACCTTCGGCCTACCAGACTCTCCCTCCCAGATGTTTATCTGTGCTAAGGAGCTCAGGCTGAGCATCAAGTATACTATGATGATTAACCTCTGTCGCATTCGTTTATCTTGTTAATCACGTGATTAATACCTAAGATGGCTTCGCAAGTATTGATTGCCGTAAGTGGAACCCCACAAAAGCCATGCATATTATTGTTTTGCCCTGTGAGAAAGAGATTGCTGACTTTCGTGACCACAGGAACCTGTGATAACGCAATATGATGACAGTCTTTGCTGAAGCCGCAGATGCTCCCCTCTTTGACGTGATAATAGTCACGGATGGTTAAGGGGGACGAAGCATTGATGTCTGCGATACAATCCGTGAATCCCGGGTGGATATCCTCTATCTGGCTCAGCAAGGCTTCGGTCTTCTCTTTCTTCCATTCTTCGTAATCCTCACCTCGATGTCCTACGACAGTATGTTCCCATTTCTTCACCATCTCAAAGGGCATGGGGGCTGTCACAAGGACTTTTGTTGCATATTGTCCCTGTTGATGATTGGGCGGTGTCATGAAAAGGAAACCTAATGGCCACGGCTTTCCTGGATTACTGAAGTTCCATACATCATCATAGCACGTCATATAATACTCGGAATAATTGATGTACGGAAAACTTCTTTCCTTTAACTTAATATATAACGAGAAAGCAGAATGGGAATTGGGAATGGAATTCAAACGCTCCCGATAGGACTTGGGCATCGCCTTCTCGTCCATCAACTGAAGCATCGTACACGGATGGATATCCGAGATATAATAATCTGCCTGATACCGTTCTCCTCTCTTGGTTTGCACGTAATCCACCACCCTATTATTCACTTCTATCCATTCTACTTCTTCATTGGTGATGACATATCCGCCATGTGAGGTTATTACCTGCGCCAGCAGGTCTGCAAAATGGTGACTGCCGTCCACGAAACGACTGGCACCATTGATATACAATGTACTAATGATAGCATGGATATATGCCGGCGTCTGATGAGCACGTCCTCCATACAGAGGATTCATATAGGCTAAAACACTTCTTAGTTTCCTATTATCTGTATATTTGGCTATAAAGTCATTGGCAGACATCAAGAAGTCAGAGGAACCAGAGAAGAGACTCATCGCGCCCTCTGAAGGACGAAGATTAAATAGATCCACATGAGCTGTCAGGTCAAAGACTGCCTCCACATATCTTTCCAGATTCTCTCTCTCTTCAGGGAAACTGGCAGCTAGAGAATCCACAAACCCACGTTTCCCTTTGGCGATGGTATAACACTCATGGTCTTCCGCAAAATACAAGCGGTCTGTACATTCATCATCCACGTCCATCAGCTTTACCTGGTCAAAAATACCGAGATAATTACATATCTTTCTGATATTCCCACCTGTCTGCATACCTCCTATCACATGCATGCCCGTGTCGAAAGTCTCACCAAACCTTTTAAAGGACTGAAGTCCCCCGCCTATCGTGGCGTTTTTCTCCAGCACAGTTACATGAAGCCCCTCCTTTGAAAGGATGGCTCCTGTAAAGAGCCCTCCAAGTCCACCGCCTATGATGACAACTTTTTTCTTCATTTGTTCGCTTCTATTATTTGGTGATATACTTTCTCTGCCGTCAGGAACTCACTACACGTCACGATAGTTCCCACAAGAACTCCCAACATACCATGTGAATTAACATTCTGACCTGTCTGGAAGACATTGGGAATCTTTGTCTTATGAGGAATACGGCAAGTAGCACCAAGACTAACGTCTTTCGCGACTCCATACATACCGCCATTCTCTGCTCCAGTATAGTCACGATAGGTTAATGGTGTGGAAGTATAGTAGTTCTGTATCGATTCCCTGATTCCCGGGAAACTCTTCTCTAAAGCATCTAACAACAGACAGGCTTTATGTTGCTTGAACTTTTCGTAATCCTCACCTCGACATCCTACTTTCGTATCTTTCCATCGGGCTACATCCTGCATCTGCATATATGAAACGACAACACCTGTCGAAGCATACTTCGGATTAGGCTCTTGACAGAAATGCATGTAAAGGAACCCCTTAGGCCATGAAGCCTCGTCATATTGTTCACAGTTCCATGGTGTATTGTCACGATACCCATAATAATTGTAGTTCATATAAGGAACGGAGTCCTTCTTGAAATCCAAATAGACAGAGAAACATCCTACACTCTGTGGAAGGGAATTGATCCTCGTCCTGAATGCGGGTCGTATCATCTTTGAGTCTATCAGTTCCAACGTTCTCATGGGATGAGCATCTGATATAATATAATCTGCAGGAAAGAATTTCTCTGAATTGACCTCCACACCGATGGCATGGGACTCATCACAGACTATTCTTGTTGCCTTATGACGCTTCAACACCTGACCGCCATACTTATTTATCGTATTGATTAAAGAAAAAGCAACCACCTCACTGCCTCCCACAAAGCGATAGGCACTTTGATTGTAGAAGTCCATGATAAAGGCATGTGTAGAGAACGGTGTCTTTCCCTTCTCTGCAGCATACAAGGGCAGGTTGCCTACTAACACATCAGCGAGCAGAGGGTCTGATATTACTTCACGAATCACCTCATCAATAGCGCGAAGTTGATACTCCATACTGACCGCCACATCAGATTCAGCATACCGCAGTGAATGTAACGACGAGGCACCTGCCACCTTCTCCACCAAATCAAAGTATTTCACCAGATTGGAGCGTTGATTAGGGAAATAGGAGGTCATCTTTTCAATGAAAGCATCACGACCATTGGCAAACTGATACTCCCGACCACCTAATGCAATCACTTCATAACCGTCTTTATCCAATGGTGATAACACAACATCCTCCTTCATTTCAAGATAACGCATGATTCTGTCAAGCGTCTGTCCTTCCGATGCACTTCCTACGAAATGCATTCCCGTCTCGAACTTAGCACCCTTTCGAGAGAAACATTGAAGGCAGCCCCCCAGTTGAGGTGCTTGTTCCAAAACAGTAACCTCATAGCCGTTCTTTGAGAGGATCAAGCCACATGACAGACCTCCCAGTCCACTTCCTATGATAACGACCTTCTTCTTAGACATCTTGCTCTATCTTATTGGTTATGTCCTGATATTCCTGGATATATCGTTTTCGCATCCACGATGCCTGAGCCTTGTAATCACCGACCTCTTTTAATGTTGAAAGTGATATCGGGCTATCAACCTGAATATATATCGGGCTTTTGTTGAGTGAATATGTTTTCTTGGGTAATACTTTCCCTGGTCCATAGAGACACATCGGCAGTATAGGTATCCCCAATTGCTCTGCCAGATAGAAAGCACCTTGATGGAAACGCCCGATACGACAATCCTTAGAGCGTGTTCCTTCAGGGAATACAGCAATACTGTATCCTCGTTCTACCAATGATCTTAACTTAGGCAAGAGGGCTTCTATTCCGTCTGCAACAGGATAGTATTCTGCATGACGTATCATAAATCCATAGAACGGATTATTCCATACCCAGTCGTTCGTTAGGAAAATCATCTTAGGGGAAAAGACCAACTGGCACACTAAATCCAAATGCGACTGATGGTTACAGATGATGATATGAGGGCTATCGAAAGAAACATCCTTGGCTACCTGATATTTAAATGACGTACCAGGTATACCATGCTTCTTCATAATAAATTTAGAGAGCCATTGTATCAATTGATGTATGCGAAACTTCTTTTCCTCCGTCATGGCTCCCCAGTGTACATATATCCAACATAATGGGGTTACGATGAACAAAGAGAAGAATATAAAGAAAAGCAATGAGTAAATGGTTCTTATATATTTACAGAGGAAACGCCAGATTCTTAGCGGTAAACCATAGACTACTGCCAAGAAGCATAAAACCGTATTAAGGATGCTTATTCTTGCGAAATCCTTCACAGGGCGGAAATGACTGACCCTTTCCTCTTTGGGTGGATAGTACACTTCTATAGGAATGGGATGTATGCTGATTCCATGCCAGGAAGAGAAGACCAACAGTTCCAGTTCTGCCTCATATCTTGAAGTCAGCAGTGACAAAAAAGGCAGTTTCTTGATGGGATATAAGCGATAACCTGTTTGGGTATCAGAGAGTCTTTTCCCTGTCTGGATAAAAAACCAGAAATTAGAGAACTTGTTGGCGAAACTACTCCCTTTTGAACGTTCTACACCTGTAAGATTCCTATTTCCAATGATTAAAGAACCGGGATACTGCTGGTTAGCTTGAAGAAACAAGGGGATATCCTCAGGGTAATGCTGCCCGTCACCGTCAATCGTTATTGCATACGAGAAACCCATCTGAAGTGCCTGAGTAAACCCCTTTTTCAACGCATATCCCTTTCCCTTATTCTTGTCGTATTCAACCAAGGTAATACGTGGAATACTTCTTAATATTGAAGAAGTCTCATCTGTCGAACCGTCATTAACCACAATGATATCATTACATTCTACCAGAGCTTTGTTTACGACAGAGTCTATCGTTCCAGCATTGTTGTATGTTGGAATCACGACGCATATTCCTCTGTCGTGGAGTAATTTCTTCTGGTATTCCTTCTCTGTCATTAATGAGACTTCTTAAAGATTATTGATAATTTAGCAAACAGGACATTGTCCTGCTGCACTTGTACTTGAGTCTTACATTCATTCGTTTCCGGCAAAAAAGTTACCTTATCAAAGACATAGGCAACAGTAGGTGTTGATAAAGGAGAAAGCACAGACAGGAACTTGATGTTCTTGATGTACGAGATTTCATATTCCTCATGCAAATAGTCTTCCAAGAGTTCCTTGGCAATCTGTATGATACAGACTCCAGGCGTGATAGGTTCATTAGGGAAGTGAGCCTTATATATGAAATGATTCTTGTCCAGCAGTATCTGATAAAAGACACCACTTCCTTCCGTTTTCTTATCGGCTATTGTATAAAGACTATTCTTCAGTATCATACACTTCTTCAGTATTTAATGTCGAGAAACTATAGGTGATATGGTATTTTACGTCCTGATAGACAGATTCTCCTTTCTGAAGACACTTCATCAGTTGTTTTAAGTCCTTCTTAAGAATCTTCTTGATATACCATTTATCCATCAATTTAACGACCGAATATAGTTTTATCTTTTCTTTCTTTATATCATACGAGAAACTTAATGCCGTTATTCCAAATTCATTGAAAAGAGAACCTCGAATGACAGTTCCCTCATTGAAAAGAACACAGACACCACTAACATATCCTTGCGGCATGTCTATATACGCAGAATACTTAGCCTTCTCCCCTTGGGCAGAAGGAAAGCAAACCTGAGCATTGACTGTACTAAAATGTGCAGTCAAGAATGTCAAGCTAACGAATATTAAACAGACTCGCGCTAATTGCTTCATTTATAGATATGTTTTGTAATTCTATGATTGTTTTGTCTCCATTCTTTTCTAACAATTCAACCTTAGTCACATACTTTTTCTTCTTGTCAAAGTGAATAACTATTGTCTTAAACATCTGCTTCATGTTCTTACGCAGAGGTATCATAGATGCTACATACTCCAAAGATGTCTCAGAGATAGTCGTTTTGAAACTCTTATCATCAGACAAATTATTTCCCACCACACTACTCATCATGATTTGTGCTATCTCCTTAAACAGTTTGTTCTGATTCACGTCGATAACATCATTCCTCTTCTTGTTTTTAAGCAGGACATTATTCCCATTGAGTATAAAGGTGTAATTATAAGGAGAGAGATATTCCCACCTCAGCTTATCACTTTTCTGATAATACATCTTACCCTTAGATACCATTTTCTCATTCAGCAATCTCATGTGTTTCGTCTGAACAAAACTGCATTTCATTGATGTAACCGCTGATGCTGCCTTGCTAATAGTATGAATTATCTGGGCATCACTACTTTTCTGTGCGAAAAGCGGCAAAGCCGTAATCCATAGCAAGAATATTGTGACAAACTTTACTTTCATCTTTATTTCGCTATTAAGAAACAACCTAACATTATTAATACAACACCTATCCATTTTACGGCTGAAACCTCTTCGTGGAAAAAGAGAATTGCAGCCAGCATACCGAATACATAACTAAGACTTATCATAGGATATGCAGTAGCAAACGGGAAGTATTTTACGATATACATCCATAAAAGGGAAGCCGCCCCAAAGAACAGGCCACATGCTGCAAACTGCCAGTTAGAAAGCAGAGCAACCCAGAAGTCCTTCGTCCATGAAAAGGCAGGCATCTTTATCAAGGCAAATTTTAAGAAAACCTGCCCGCCACAGAGTAACACACTCTGCAAAATCGCTAACGGTATTATCTTCCACATGTTAATACTATTGCTATTGAATGTATCGGTAATAAATCTTTTCTTTCCATACGTTCCATGAATGAACGCCACATCACAGTAGTTTCATCATGCAATCCAACTAAGACGCTACGCACCTTTCCACTTCGAAGCAACATCTTTGCATCTCTCAATGCCCATTCCAAGGATTGATTGCCATGAGTATAAGTCATATTGTATCCATGACATTTCGTATGAATGGCAATATTACTACTAATGGTGTTATGAGTGCTTTGCATAAAATAGGTAGGCTTTAACATCACCTCCCCTTCTTCATGAAGCTGGACTAACAAACGTTCACTATTCTCCAAGCAACCCAGAGAAGTCGCAGTAATAATCGCATCGGGACATTCTATACCTGCCTGTTCCAATGCCTGCAATGACGAGAGTAAAGAGCTCTTGATAATCTTCCCCATTCTCCTGATTTCTAACGGCTTTACATAATTGCGAAGGTCACATAATTGGTCCTCGTTTGTTATCTCAACCCTTGAAACCTCATGTATCTCGACATCGGCATATATGTCTTCTGTATTATCAAGAACAGGTTTAGAAGACAGTATGATAGAGGAATCATTGCCTCCAAAACCAAAAGAGTTGCACATCACATGGTTCAGTTTACAGCCTTCAGCACCCATCGTCGGGATAATGCCGTTATCCATAGGATTCTTCCACCCGATATTAGCAGGAACAAAAGAATTATTCATCGCAAGCAGACAAATGACAGCCTCTATACTGCCCGATGCACTAGTCGTATGCCCCGTAAAGGATTTTGTACTGGACACCTTCGGTATGAAATCACCAAAAACACGTTGCAAGGCTACACTTTCTGTCTGGTCATTATTGGGTGTTCCTGTCCCATGAGCATTTACATAGTCAATCTCTTCAGGGGAAAGATGAGCCATTTCCAAAGCATCTTTCATTGCAAGAAAAGCCCCCTGGCCGTTATCTGATGTGGCAGTTTGATGAAAGGCGTCACAGGCATTTCCATATCCAGTCAGATAAGCATGAATAGTTGCATTCCGTTGACGAGCCAAGTCCTCAGACTCCAGGACAACGAAAGCTGCGCCCTCTCCGAGATTCAAGCCTGCTCTATTCTCGTCAAAAGGCTTACATTGTTCACCATCCAAAATCATCAGAGAGTTAAAACCATTCAGATGAAAACGTGTCAAAGCCTCACATCCCCCAGCAACCACGATGTCCGCTTCCCCTGCTTTGATGAGATTTGCTGCAAGAATCAAGGCGTTAGCAGCAGAGGAACATGCTGTAGATATCGTTGTGCTATCATCAAACATGCCGAATCTCTCTGCTATCATTTGAGTACAACTTCCACAGTCATGAGCCTTTAAGCAGCCGATATATTTATCGCTATCAGTAAAGGTTTCAAAATACTGCTCTGTTATATCCATGCCACCAACGGTCGTCCCGTTTACCAAGACTATCTTAAGTCCTTGCTGACGTACCAGTTTTGCTTCTTCTATTGCCTGTCCAACAGCTAACATACCCATCATCGTCGTACGGCTAATCAACTCTGACGCACCGTAACCGAGCATGGCTTTCATCTCCTCATTCGATAGTTTTACTTCACCGACAGGGAGTTCATGGTGAGACGATTTCAAAAACTTCATCTCACCTATTCCTGTCTTATTTCTCCTTAAGGAGTTTAAGACAGAATCCTTGTCGTTGCCTATCGCAGAGACGATACCTTCTCCTGTGATGACTATGTTCTTACCCATAGGAGTTATTTCTTACGGTTCTTACTGACAAAATCTGCAATAGTACCTACACTCTTAAAGATTGCCTTTCCTTCTGCAGGGTTTGCCAGCCTGATGCCATATTTCTTTTCTAACAAGACTATGAGTTCCAAAGCATCGATGGAATCTAGTCCTAGACCTTCACCAAACAAAGGTGAGTCGGTCTCTATATCCTCTGGTGTCATTTCTTCCAGATTAAGGACCTCAATAATCTGTTTCTTAAGTTCCAAAACTAATTCTTCCATTTTATCCTTTATTATTTGATTACTTCTGTGATAAATAAGTCTGCTTCAAAATGAGCATCATCCTGATAGTCGAGCCACCCGCTAATCATACTTGTTGTATCTTTGTCAATGAAGGAAGCCTCAACAACTTGCTCTATGATGTCATCATTACGTTGGTTCAATATATAAAAAGACGTTTCACCTTGATAATGGTTACGAATCGCTATTTCGCCAATCACTATATTGGGAAGTGTATAGACGAAAGCAGAGGGGCTGGGGAAATAGTTGTCTTTATCCTCTATGGATTTCTCATACACCATATCAGCCATAATAGAGGATGAGCCATTGAAAAATACGACAGCCCTGTCATTACGAGACGTGTCACTAGGACTATTCTCTGCCATTAACAAAAGTTCTGTGGCTATATAGCCTAAGCGGCACAAGGGATCCATCTTATAGTATTTCGGATTATCATCCAAATAACGCTTGTATATATCGGTAATAAGAGACATCCCTTCTCCATGACTTTCTCTTGACAATCCGTCAATAGAAACCCCATTTGGAGTTATCTTGGCAGAATGAGTCTTTCTAAGTATGGGACGAGTTCCTGGACTTTGGACTTTCCGATCAACCTTTTCGCTTTGCACATCTTTACATAAGATGGCACCATTACAGCCTCCAAAACCAGAAATCATCTTGATAAAACACCCTTGGGACGTTTTCTTGTTTTCTGTAGTTATAGTTATCTTTCCAGAAACGCCCTTTTCCTCATATCCTCTGGTATTAAGAATGATGTTTTCATCCATAGATGCCATTGATATAACTGTCTCGAGAATACCTGCTGCGCCCAAAGTGTGACCAAAAACGCCCTTATAGGCATTAACAGGGACAGACTGTAATCCAGCCCTCTCGATAGCAACAGATTCCATCTGGTCATTAAAAAGTGTCCCTGTGCCATGTGCGTTAATAAACGCAAGGTTTTCCACGGTTTCATCAGTCATGACAGCCCTAAGTGTTTCAAAAGCACCATCACCTAACTTCGAAGGAGAAGTGATATGAAATGCATCGTTTCGAATGGCCCCAGTTTCAATAACCCAATTCCTCTTGAACTTTGAACTTTCATCTTTATTACTCAGAATAATGGTTGCTGCCGCCTCCCCGAGATTAAGTCCTATCCGTTCAATATCGAAAGGTTTACATGCCTCTTCTGACAGAGCCTTGAGAGATTGGAATCCAGAGACAGTAAATTTATTTTGGACATCAGTCCCGCATACAATAGCATAATCATAACTGTTCGATTCCAACAAGCGCATCGCCAATACTATTGCAGAGACACCAGATATACAGGCATTGCACACGACTATCGGTTCCGTCTGTATATTGAGTTTCGAGGCTATATGCTTTGCGGACATACCAGGATAAAGCATAGAAGGAGGCGTCGTGGGGTCTTCCAACAATTCAACATTTGCCTTGGTCGTACTGAGTATAAATACTACGCGATGACTTGACAAGTCGATATTAGTATGTTGAATAGCTTCTTTTACTGAGCAATATGCAAGAGACTCAAAACGTGTCAGTCCATCTATACTATATTGTTTTTGCTGTTCAGCAGAGAACAATGAAGCGGTAAAGGGCTCAGGAATACCCCATAAATGGTCATAGCGGCGAAGAGAGGAAATACCAGACTTAACTGCTTGGTAGTTCATCTCTGTCGTTGCACCAAGAGGTGAAATGATATTATCCGCCAATTTATAGACCATCTATCGTTTCGTTTTTAATTTAAACTTCTGAACCGTTAAGCACTAACATATAACCTTTAACCTATAACCCATAACCCATTATATGACATTCCAGCGTCGCTTCCATTCCATATAGAAATCAGGGTTGTCCCAGATTAATTGATATTCAGTATCCATAAACACTTGTACCGAATGACCTGTAGCTATCAGGCTCTCATCTTCTGTGTCATGAATCTCGTAATCAAACACTATCTTTGCTGCCTCCGTAGGGCGATAGATGATATCTATTCTTGGCTTCATGCCGTATTTGATGGGTTTCTTCCATTGAAAACTCATCTCTACCAGAGGCGCAAAGCAGCCATGATCGAAGAAGCCCATATAAGTAAGGTCATATTTCCTGCCGAATTCCTCACGGGCATCCTCGAAATAGAGCATGTACGAGCCATGCCATACCACATTCATCGAATCTACTTCGCTAAACCGTATCTCTATCTGTTTTGACGCTTTCAACTCCATCTATTCTTCTTTACTTTTTATGGCAATTTTCATTTCCGTAGTCACAAGTTGCTTGTCACCACAGTAGATTGTTGCTTCTGCTAAAATCATACCGAAGAGTTCTTCCTTGACATCCACATTGGTAACGATGGTGTCACCTATCTGCGGTAATGCTGATATCATTAAATTACGAACTGCTCCAATAAACCCTATCTGAATTCCCTTTTTAAAGATATACTTGTTAACATATCCTATTCGTGCGGCACAGGTCTGGGCAATGTTCTCGATAAGTCCGAAAGCGCTGAGACAACCATTCTCAACGAAAATGTTATCTGCAAGAATATCGGTCTCTGTTGTCGTTCGAACCATATCAAACCGAACCAACCGGCTAACCATCACAAACGGCTCTTGTTGGGGCAAGAGTTCATGAATGTCTATGCTTCTAAGAAAAGCAGTATCTGGCTGTTTAAAATCTGTCATATTTACGCTTTCCAAAATTCAAAGAAGTTATACCACTGTGTCGGATAGAGTTTTAGCATACGCTCTACTTCAGCAATGTAACCATCGGCCAACTGGGATATTTGTTGTTTACGAGAGGCCTCCTTGTCATAAGGTAAGGGCTTTACATAAATCTTATATCCCTTTACTGAGGTCTTCATTACATTTACTGCAAGGACATTCAATCCACGCATGGTCGCAACGGCAAATGGTCCCATAGGTATTTGAGCATCAGCCCCCAATAAGGTGACTTTGAGAGCCTTTTTTGACCCTAATATCCTGTCTGCGGGCATGCTGACAGTTTCTCCCTGTTGAAGGGCATGATCAATTAGGAACAAATGGCTCATGTCTTCTTTTACGGGAATCATTCGTATGTTAGTATCCGCAAACATCTGGTTTCTATAGTCCATGATTGACTGTTTCTCACCGAAGAAAACCAATGTGTTAAATGGTTTGTCTTCAGCAACAAGTGTATAGCCAGCTATTTCATAATTGCCAATATGAGAACTTAATAGTATAAAACCATCCTGTTGCTTTGCCAAACTCAGGAAATGGTCGTAACCCTCAATATCCATATGAAATCGCTTACCAGCATACATGGCAAATCTGTCAATGACTACTTGACCAAACATATAGTGATTCTGGTACGTCTTTATGAAAGCTTTTATAGGCGACAACTTCCACCGCTCACGAAAGTAATGGTATATTGGCTTAAAGCCAGGACGCAGCAAACAAGGAGGAATCACAAACACATAGGTAAAGAAATAGATAATTCTGATATCTATGCCTCGCAACAGTTTGATGAGCCATTTGTGCATCAAGCTATTGCCGAAAGTTGTGCCTTCCCACTTTTTCTCCGTCACTATTCTTATCCTACCTTGCTTTCAATATAATCACAAAACTGACTTAGCGTTGTCACGTCTTTCATCTCTTCCGGCTTGATTTTAAAGCCAAAGTTCTTTTCTACGATGACGACGATGTCAACAAAGTCAAGGCTGTCAATACCCATATCGTCTTTGAGCTTGGCATCGTCGCTAATCTTGTCCTCGTCTATTTCGAGGTCATCAATCAGGAAAGCCCTAACCTTCTCTTCAATCTCTTTTCTTGTCATTATCTTTATATTTTATTTGTTAACAATCTTGCAAACTATTATAGAATGCCCTTGTCCCAGATGGTCATGAATTTGTTCTATTTCCAAGCCGGCCTCATTGATACAATATTCCATGTCCTCTGTATTATACATCTTTGAGTTGCCATTGGCAATAGCGGAAAAATACAGGCTTGTCATAGTCAAACAGAATGCTGCGGGTTCAAAGCGCTGGCGATCCCAGAGGGTCTCCATGATGAACAGACGTGTTCGCTCGGTCATCGCATCTTTGGCACGCTTTAAGATACAGATAATCTCATCCATACTGAAACAATCGAGGAACTGGCTCATCCATATTGCATCAAGTCCACCTTCCCGTTGAGGGAATACGGCATTGGAATCAAGCAGATTAATGCCATACCCTTTGATGCGTTCTGCCCCTGTTTTGTCTGAAACGTTGTCTCGCATCAACTCTATTTGTTGTGGCAGATCCAAAATGACCACCTCCACTTCCGGGTTATAGCTTACACACCGTAATGCCCACTTTCCCGTATTACCACCAACATCATAGAGTGATCTGACCTGATACTTATCAAAGATGATTTTCAAAGCCTCAGGGAAAGACGAATCACTATAGAAATGATCAAAACCAAACCAGCTTTTTTGTACTTGTTCCGGCAAACTGGACAGACCTTCATAAACCGTAGGCCATGATCCGAAATGCTTCAGCCCCTCAGGTTTCCCATTACGCAGAGACTCCTCCAAATGAAACCATCCCTCATAATTGACATCGTGGTTAAAGTCAATATTTACACGCGTGGCTGGGTCATTTATCAGAAACCATCCCGTTTTGGATAATGAATACTTGTTTGTATTGACATCCACAAGGACAGTTCCAATACACAAAGAAGCCTCCAAAAGACATTTGACTGCATAATCGGAATAGTCTGTCTGCTCGCATATCTCCTGTCTAGTAAGGCCACCGTCAGAGTCGCGCAAAAGGTCAAAGATACCCCATTTGAGCATAATACGCGAGGCCTGAAATACAACAGGTCCCCACGCAATGAACTCAGCCAGCCTCTGGGCTTCACGGGCAGACAGAGTCTCCTTTGTATATTTCTCTACTAATGAGGGAAATAGAATCATCTTATTTAATACGTGCTAATTCGTAACCTTAATCAATAAAATGTTATTTGTTAGGCAATTCTGACTTCAAAATACTTCCCAATTTTTTTCCTGTGACTGTAGCCCAGATCTTCATTCGAGCAAGTTTGGTACCAATCATGAAGGGGGGCTCTTTACCGCCTGTCAGTTCCTCCACCGTGAAATAGACATTTCCACTACTGTCTATAATGTCTGCATCACATATGATATAGCCATCATCTGTAATTGTATTAACTTTTATCACAATTGTGTATTTCGCATCTCTATAGTCACCTATTTTATATGACTTTCCGATACCCACATTTGCTCCTGACCTGAAATTACGGACAATTGTTGGCTTATCTTCTTCCCAGTCTTTCTCGTATCTTGAGAACTCATCTTCGCTCATTCCACAAATAAGAGCATCCGAGAAATCCATTCTTAGATTCATTCGGGCTCCCTTAATATTCTTGGGAAGATTGTTTTTTGTAACAGTCTGTGCATAGCTGCTGGCAGCTATGACCATAAACAACATAATTAATACTTTCTTTTTCATATTAAGCTAATTTTTTAATAACTAATGCACTATTTGTACCGCCAAAACCGAACGAGTTGCTGAGCACGGTATTTACCTCCGTTTCTACTGTCTTGGCAGTAAGATTAATCTTTTCAGAATATTCATCAGGATTCTCAAAGTTGATGTTTGGAGCCACAAAGTTGTTTTGCATCATGATGATGCTGTACACAATCTCGCTGGCACCAGCCATCCAACATTCGTGACCTGTCATGGACTTGGTAGAACTTATCAAAGCCCTTTGTCCCCTGAACAATCTGTCAAGAGCAATGGCCTCATACATATCGCCTTGAAGTGTCGATGTAGCATGGGCATTGATATAGTCTATATCGTCAAGAGCAATACCCGCATCCTTGATTGCCCTTGACATAGCAATAACGCTGCCATTATCACTAGGCTCAGAAATGCCACCACCATTGCTGGAGAATCCATATCCCGCAACCTCTGCAAGTATATTGGCTCCACGAGCAACAGCATGGTCATAGTCTTCTAACACCAAAGCAGCTGCGCCACCACTAGGAATCAGGCCATCTCTATCTCTGTCGAACGGACGGCTTGCCTTTGCGGGCTCGTCCATACGGACGGAAAAAGCCCCAAGCGCATCGAATGAAGCCATAGAGTAGTAGTTGGTCTCTTGGGCTCCTCCACAAAGAACCATATCCTGTAGTCCTTGCTTTATCATCATGTATCCCAAACCAATAGAATGGCTACCACTAGCGCAGGCCGCACTAATAGTAAAGTTAACTCCACGGAGATGGAAAATGGTACTAAGGTTCATATTAACCGTCGAGTTCATCGACTGGAAGATAATACCATAACCTAACATCGCGGAATCATGCTTCTCATCCATAATCTTTGACGCCTCAATAACTGGCTTTGCAGAAGAGTCATTACCAAAGATACAACCTACTTCGTTATCTCTCAAGTACTGATCGTCAATTCCTGCTTGTTCAAAAGCCTGCCGACTTGCCATATAGGCATATTGTGCCTCCTCTGACATACCGGCACGAGTATGCCTGTCTAACATCTGCTTCGTGATAACTGGCGTTTCCACTATTCCTGTTAGACCTGAACGATACCCATATTCCAGACGTTCTGGCTGCAATCCAATGCCAGACTTCCCTTCATAAAGGGACTGCCTGACCATTTCGATATCCGTACCTAGGCAAGACCAAATACCCATGCCTGTAATAACTACTCGTTTTGTCATAGTATCCTATTTAATAGAATCAGCACTTATTGCTATTCTAATACAAGCCTCAATATCATCAATACTCATCGTTCCTGGTTTCCTGTCCCATTTGTTTTTCCCCACTCTATAAGAACGATATACATGCGACTTTCCCGAAAGAGGGCCTTGTGGATTGGTTTGTATACCTGGGGTATACTTCTCATAAAAATCAGAACACCATTCTAACTTTTTTTCTGATCCCAATACAGAATCTGCATTCGGCATTAAAGATGCATACTCCCATTCTGCCTCCGTCAACATTCTATAAGGTTTTTGGGTGGCAGATGCTATCTTTTCTACAATGTGATTTGCAGATTTCCATTTATTTACATAGTATTTATCTTTATAAGAACCCTTTCCTTTTCCTAATAGTTTATATGCGGTTTCTTCCTTTATACATTGTTCGCTTATATAATAAGAAGAAAGGTTTACTTGGTGTACAGGCTCACTTTTCATTCCTAGGCTTCCATTTCCATCATATCCCATGTTAAATGAGCCGCCCCTAACCAATATCATTTTTATTGTTTGCCCTTCAATATCTAAGGAATAACTTTCTGGATAATCTTTATTGTCTGTTATTTCATAATACCCAACTTGGCCACTCGCAAAAGCATTATTTGCTTCAGCAGAAACTGTCGCCTCTTTTTTTGCCGCTTCGACAGATTTAACATTTGCCATCAGAACTGTAGTTTCTTTGCCTGCAACCTTGAAGGTCACATGATCTAAAGGGTCAAACTCTACCAGTTCTCCTATAACAACTACATCATTTTTCAAAGTCACCCTTACTTGTGAACTTTGAGCATATGTTAATGTGCTAACAATGATAAAACAAAACAATAAAATCTTTTTCATATTCTATGTTTTTATGTATATAGTCCTCCATTGATGTTAATTACTTCTCCTGTTATATATGCCGCATCCTCAGAGACGAGGAAACCCACTAAAGCTGCCACTTCTTCAGGCTTGCCAAATCTTCCCACAGGAACCATTCTCTTAAGTTCATCCTGAGGCAAGTCCTTTGTCATATCTGTTTCGATGAAACCGGGAGCAATAGCATTTACGGTGACATTTCGAGGAGCCACCTCTTGAGCCAAGGCTTTAGTCGCACCTATCAATGCCGCTTTTGCCGTACTGTAATTTGTTTGGCCAGGCATACCTTTAACACCTGACAAAGAAGAGATATTGATTATTCTTCCACCCCTTTTCCTAGGCATCATATGTTTCAGGAGTCTTCTTGTCAAATAAAAGAATCCGTTTAAGGTCGTATCGATAACACTATGCCATTCCTCGTCAGACATCATAAACATAACGTTATCACGACGGATTCCGGCATTGTTAACCAACACCTCTATATAATCGTCATTATGGTTTTTCTCCCATAAATCGATAGCATTATCTATCTCTTCTTTGCTCCTAACATCAAATTTCAGCAATTCCACATGACCGCCCATATTCTCAATGGAAGCCTTGACTTCCTCAGCTGCGTCTTGATTTGACTGAAAGTTAACAATCACAGAATAACCCAAAGAGGACAACTTTAAACAAATTGCCTTTCCAAGCCCCCTCGAACCTCCTGTTACCAAAGCATACTTCATAATTATTCAATAATAAACTAATATACTATACCCCCTCACACCGAGTTTTTACTGCTCCGAAGCATATAATGACATCTCCATATTAGGCCAAATGCTACAGCATCGGGGTTTCTTCTACCTACCTTACATCACCCTTCAAAGTCCTGTTCGTTTCTTCTCGGCCTGTATAAATTCGAGTCCAAAGATAAACATTTTATTTTAAAAAGGCCGTAAGGAACCAAAAAAAATAAACTGCAGCAAGAAAAATTAAAATACGTTTACATAATCCGCTAAAAATTTAGGGAGTTATATGCAATTATACCCGCAAACACAGAAAAGTCAAGATGAAGAATGGTTGACGACAAAGAGGTGTCATTAACGACGCTCACTCGCCAATGGTGACGGGGCAAATAATATATAACTGGCTTCTCATAAGACATGTCTTGTATATCTCAATGATATATCTTTCGCTACTCATTCATATATTGGCAGCAACACGAATACATATAAAAAAGGAAAATCGAAAAAACACCTCACCACCTCACTTTTCCTTCCGAACTCCCTTTGTTTACAGGGCTTTTCGCGAGGGAGGTGTTCAGCAAAGAGGTCACTCAACACCTCACCTAACACCTCCCTCATTTTTATTCTGCATCTACTCTATTCCTGAACACGACACTTCCAGAAATCTGATGAAGACGAAAAAGAGAGGAAAAGTGACCTATTAAGTGAGGTGTTGAGTGAGGTGTTTGGCAAGCACCTCACTCTCTGAACCCCCAGTAAACAAAGGGAGTTCGGAAGGAAAAGTGAGGTGGTGAGGTCTTTTTTGAAATTCTCCTCAAAAATCCGAATGCTCTACCCGCAGGGGCACTTATTGTCCTATGGGGTATATGCCTATAAAAAGAAAGAAGTGTGTTGTAACTAAAAAATAGTCAACACACTTCTAATTATTCAAAGTACCCAGAGCCGGGGTCGAACCGGCACGGGTTGCCCCACTGGTGTTTGAGACCAGCGCGTCTACCGATTCCGCCATCTGGGCTTCAGCGAAACGTCATGGAGACGAATTGTGGGTGCAAAGGTAATTCTTTTTTAGTAAAAAACAAAGGAATTGGAAAAAATATTTAAATAATGCAGGTAAAACTTGGAAGTATGAAGAATTATGCTTATTTTCGTGGCGCGAATAAAATCTAACTGAATGAGAACTCAAAATAAAGATAATTTCTGTGTTATTTTAGCGGGTGGAAAGGGACGACGGTTGTGGCCATGCAGTCGAGAAGAGAATCCTAAACAGTTCCTAGACTTTTTCTCAACAGGCAGGACGCTACTGCAGCATACCTTTGACCGCATGAGCAAAATTATCGCTGTGGAAAACATTTACGTCAACACAAATCATGTTTATGCCCATTTTGTTGAAGAGCAGTTGCCCGAGTTGCCTCGTGAGAACATCCTCAGCGAGCCTATATTCCGCAACACCGCCCCGAGCGTGGCATGGGCGACATACCGCATTTACCATCAGAACAAGAATGCGAGGATGGTGGTGGTGCCGAGCGACCAGGCTGTTTTCAAAGAGGATGCGTTCCTTGACAATATAGAACAAGGACTGGACATCGTGTCGGAGTATGACGCGTTGCTCACTATGGGTGTGCAGCCTACACGCCCTGAACCTGGATACGGCTACATACAGTACTGCGAGAAGACACAGTTCGACTCTATCTACCGCGTGAAATCGTTCACAGAGAAGCCCGCCCGCGAGTTCGCCAAGATGTTTGTTGACAGCGGCGAGTTCCTTTGGAACAGCGGTCTTTTCCTATCGAACGTGAGATACATGCGACACAGCATGAAGAAAGTGTTCCCGCTATCGGTGTTAGGCAAGATTGACGAGGAAGGTCATGTATGGAATCTTGAAGAAGAAACCACATACATTCAGAACAATTTCCCTGCATACCCCAACGTTTCTATTGACATGGCGATATTGGAGAAGAGCGAAAATGTGTTTGTGATGAAATGCGATTTCGGATGGGCAGATCTCGGCATGTGGCACAGCATATATGAGAGCATGCGCAAGAGCGACGACGACAATGTGAGCATCAGCGGTCAGACGATTATCGAGAACAGTCGCGGCAACATAATAAAGTTGCCCGACGACCATATAGGAATTATAAACGGCCTAGAAGGTTTCATCGTTGCCGAAAACGACAACGTGCTGATGATTTGTAAGCGTGAAGACTCTTCTGCACTAATAAGAAAGTATATAAATGATGTGCAGTTGAAGTACGGGGAGGAGTATATTTAAAAGGAGGAGAGAGGAAAGAGGAGAGAGGAAGGAGAATACATCTGTGAGCATGTTTTTATGCCTTGCCCATAAATGTATTCTCCTTCCTCTCTCTTCCTTCTTCAGAGCCTACTTTGAAAATTCCTTATAAATTTTGTCGGCAATAGCCTTGAACTCCTCTTCTGTGAGTTGCAGTTTCTCCTTGCGGAAGTCAACATCTGCCTCGCTCTGCATAGGGATGAGATGAATGTGAGCGTGTGGAACCTCAAGACCGAGCACCACCTGCGCCACTTTCTTGCAGGGGAATGCAGCCTTCAGCGCCACAGCCACTTTCTTCGCGAACACCTGAAACTCGGCAATCTCCTCGTCAGAGAGGTCGAAAATATAGTCCACCTCCTTGCGGGGAATCACCAATGTGTGCCCTTTGACCAGCGGGTTAATATCGAGGAAAGCGTAGAACTTGTCGCTTTCCGCACACTTATACGACGGTATCTCACCTGCTGCTATCTTACTGAAAATGCTCATGGTTTTATTTAATTGTTTTACGATTTTACAATTGTATGGTTATTATCCCACGGTGATTTTGTCGATGCGCAGTTTAATGGTGCCACGCGGAATCGTCACCTCCACCTCATCTCCCACTTTGTGGTTCAACAGTCCCTGTGCTATCGGGGTAGTGATTGAGATCTTACCCTCGCGAAGGTTTGCCTCACTCTCGCTGACGATAGTGTAGGTCATTTTCGCTTTCGTGGCCATGTTGGTCATCTCCACCTTCGACATTATCTGCACCGCGTCTGTGCTCAGTCTTGAGGTGTCCACGATTTTTGCCTCCGCCAGTTGGCGTTTCATAAGATTTATCTTGTTCTCCAGTTTCGCCTGCGCTTCCTTTGCAGCGTCGTATTCGGAGTTCTCGCTAAGGTCACCCTTGTCGCGTGCCTCTGCGATAGCTGCCGAAGCCTTGGGTCTTTCCACTGCTTCCAGCCTTTTCAGTTCAGCCACGAGATTGTCGTAGCCCTCTTGTGACATATATGCCATAGTTATTCCTTTTTTATATTATTTTATAGTTTTCAATCGCTTAGCAATCCAACGTTCTCATTCTGCCGAGGGCAGAGTCCAAAGCATGTTTGGCTATGCCGAGGCATGGGAAAGGTCGGATGAAATCCGACAAAAAAAGTATTCCGACATTCTCATCATGATGTCGGAATCCGTCTTTTTATCATTTGTCAATGGCATTCTGCTTAGTTGCGCCCTTATGGACAGGAAACACTCTCCTTTCTCTGGCGCCTACTTAGCCATCTTGTATTTTTCAAGGGGCAAAGTTAGTGTTTTTTTTCATAACATACAATTATTTTGTCTTTTTTTTCGTTTTTCTTTGTTACTTTAAATCAAATGTGCTATATTTGCAATCGGTAATTTCAAGGGGCATTAGCTCATCAGGCTAGAGCGTTTGACTGGCAGTCAAAAGGTGGCAGGTTCGAGTCCTGTATGCTCCACTCCATCACACTCTGTGCACTTTTCCGTCTTGACTGAAAGGTGCTTTTTTATTACCTCTACTAATGTTATGACAAGTTGCTGGAAATTAACAACATAACCGTATTATTGCCTCTACTTAACCTCTACTTTACTTCTACTAAGCACCCGCTTTTACTCTGCTGACGAGCAGAAAGGCTTAAACAGCATGCAAGATGTATACATTTGGCCGACGAGAAGTATACCTTTGACAACCCCAAAAGGCATCAATGGGAAGCCGAAAGGGCATCAATGGCGAGCCGAAAACATATAAAAGGGGAAATCAAAGAGGCAAGATTGGAAAGAGGCATGACTGAGAAAAGTAGTTAAAGAATGTGTAAGAGAATTGCGGTTACCATATTATTGATTATCTTTGCAAATGCAATGATATTTCTATCACTAAACAATAATCACTAAAAACATTACCATACGATGAATAGATTTATAAAGTTATTGTTGGCAGGACTGTGCATCAGCGGCACGGCTTGCAGCCAGAAGGCATATAAAGACCTCAATGTGGAGGAGTTCGACGCATACATAGCAGAGAACAAGGACAAGGGACTGCAACTCGTGGACGTGCGTACGGCAGAAGAGAATGCCGAGGGCACCATCCCTGGCGCTATGCTCATAGACTTTAAACAGAGCGATTTTACTGAGCGTGCCGAGAAGATGCTCGACAAGGAACGTCCTGTGGCGGTGTTCTGTCGAAGTGGACGCAGGTCGGCTAATGCCGCTTCGATTCTCACGGAAAAGGGTTTCAAGACGGTAGTAAACCTCGCTGGCGGATTCCTGGAATGGCAGAAAACACACAAGGATGTAGCGGAGGAGACTAAAGACGAGTACGGTATGGAGATTGACCGCATAGACACTAAGAGCGGGGCGCTTACATTCCATTGCATCAAGCACGCCTCGGTACGCATCGAAATGGGCGAAAAGAATATTTATGTTGACCCCGTTACACGTCTCGGCAACTGGAGTATAGACTATTCTAAACTGCCTAAGGCAGACTATATCTTCATAACTCACGAGCACGGCGACCACTACGATGCAGCCGCCATCAATGCTCTGAGCAAGGAAGGAACGGTGGTAGTACTGAACAAGAGGTGTGCCGACATGCTGGGCAAGGGCATCGCAATGAAGAACGGCGACCGTCAGGCGCTAGAAGGCATCGACGTGGAGGCCGTGCCAGCATACAACAACACTCCAGGACGCGAGAAGTTCCACCCCAAAGGTCGTGACAACGGTTATATCCTCACCATCGACGGCAAACGTATTTATTTCGCAGGCGACACCGAGGACATTGAGGAGATGGCACAGGTGAAGGACATCGACGTGGCATTCCTGCCTTGCAACCAGCCTTACACCATGACTCCCGACCAACTGGTGCGCTCTGCAAAGACCATAAAACCGAAGATTCTCTTCCCTTATCACTACGGAGACACAAAGGTGGATGCTATCACCGACATGCTGAAGGATAGCGGGATAGATGTGAGGATTAGGAGATATGAGTAGGAATTATAGGGAAGTAACCCCACAACTCCAAGAACAAAAATTCTGTTAAATACTGACAATTTCTTGCAAGAACGGCGTTTTATGTTTACTTTTGTAAGCCAAAACGCAAAATAAGTTACAAAAGAGAAAATAAAAAAAGATGATTTGGAATCCTAGTATTGAGTGTATGGACCGCGAGCAGCTGCGCGAGATGCAGAGCATCAGACTCCGGAAGATGGCAGACTATGTTTATCACAACACTCCCTTCTATCGCAGGAAATTTCAGGAACTGGGCATTGAGCCTGGCGACATCAAGGACATTGACGACATCGTGAAACTGCCATTCACGAACAAGCTCGACCTGAGAGACAACTATCCCTTCGGTCTGGCTGCCGTTCCTATGAGTCAGATAGTGCGCATACATGCCTCTTCAGGAACTACAGGAAAGCCTGTGGTGGTGCTTTACACCCGCAAGGACCTTGCAATGTGGGCCGAGAGCATCTCGAGAGCATTCACAGCATATGGTGCAACAAAGAACGACATCTTCCAAGTGTCATATGGCTACGGACTGTTCACAGGAGGTCTGGGAGCCCATGATGGTGCCACGAACATCGGCGCGAGCGTAATCCCGATGTCATCAGGCAACACTCAGAAGCAGATAACGCTGATGCACGACTTCGGCGCTTCTGTTCTGTGCTGCACACCGTCGTATGCGATGTTCATAGGCGAGGCGCTGAACGAATGTGAATGGCCGCGCGAGGAGTTCAAACTGAAGATTGGCGCCTTTGGTGCAGAACCCTGGACCGAGGAGATGAGACAGAAACTGGAGTCAACACTAGGCATCAAGGCATACGACATCTACGGACTGAGCGAGATTGCAGGCCCTGGTGTGGGATACGAGTGCGAGCATCAATGCGGCACACACCTCAGCGAAGACTATTTCTATCCCGAGATACTCGACCCGAACACAGGCGAACCGCTACCCGAGGGCACACTTGGAGAACTGACATTTACTCACCTCACCAAAGAGGGAATGCCGTTGCTGCGCTATCGCACACACGATCTCACCGCCCTGCACTATGAGAAATGCCAGTGCGGCAGAACTCTGGTGCGCATGGACCGTATCCTTGGCCGTTGCGACGACATGCTCATCATACGCGGTGTCAATGTATTCCCGTCACAGATAGAAGCAGTCATCCTCAGCCTGCCTGAGTTCGAGCCACACTTCATTCTCACCGTCGACCGCGTGAACAACACCGACACCTCAGAACTGAAAGTTGAGGTCAAGGAAGAGTATTTCACCGACGAGATGGCACAACTTGTGGGACTTCAGAAGAAACTTGAGGCAGAACTGCGCAGCGTCATCGGCCTGGGCTTCAAGGTAAAACTCGTAGAGCCGAAGAGCATTGAGCGTTCTACAGGAAAGGCCCGCCGTGTGTTTGACAACAGAAAACTGTAAACAACAGCCCTGCCCTCCCCACTTTTGAGAGACGGGAGGGCGGCCTCAAAAATAAAAGAATATGTTAGCAAAACAACTATCAGTGTTCTTAGAGAACAAATCCGGAAGACTTACCGAAGTGACCGAGGTGCTTGGCAACGCCGGCGTAAACCTCTCGGCAATGAGCATCGCTGACAACAGCGATTTCGGTATACTGCGCTGCATTGTAAGCGACCCCGACAAAGCATACAAGGAACTGAAAGCCGCTCACTTCACGGTAAAGATTACCGATGTTATCGGTTTTGTTTGCCCCAACACCAGCGGCTCTCTTGCAAAGGTGCTGAAACACCTGTCTGACAACGGCATCTTCATAGAGTACATGTACTCCTTCGCCAACGGCGATGTGGCTCATGTGGTGGTGCGTCCCACCGACCTCGAGGCATGCGACCGCGTGTTGTCAGAGAAGAAGGTTGAGCTGATGGCAGCCAGCGACCTCTACAAGCTTTAACATGTCATGTCTAGATGACGGGCATCTAAGCATTGCCTTGCAAAATGAGCAATTTGGCTGCTCTAATTCAATTGCGATTACCCCAAACGAAAGGCCCTGCAACCACTGTTGCAAGGCCTTTCTTCTTAATACTTTAAATAATTAACAACCTAATCTTTTATCTTTAACTAACCTTTATGAAGCATTATTTCCTTTTTTAGTGACGGTGATGACGCGGTGCCGGTGCATGATGGTGTGGGTGATGTGCCGGTGCGTGGTGCATGTGATGACGAGCGGGAGTCCAACGTGCATGCGATGAAGCCATGTAACGATGGAACTGATGACCGTTCAACACTCTTCTCAACTCGCTGTTGCGTATGTCGATGCAGCGACGCACGTCAGCGCGGGGATGGTCAATAGCGTTGATGTAACGCAGGTTGATATTGTAAACCATAGCCTCCTGATGCCTTGTCAGACGCAGATCCATTGCCATCCTGTCGGTCATCATGCGTGCTGTGCTGCGAATTTCGCGACTATTCATTGCTGCGGCAGAAGTTGCTATCGCTACTATCAATGCCATTGTTGCAAATATCTTTTTCATAATCTTGATCTTTTAAATGGTTCAACTTTTGTTCTTTTTTCTGGTGCAAAGATAATAACAAAACATCTTCACTGAAAAGGATTGTTCCTAAAACGCCATAGGCTTTTCCCTATACGTTAGGGGAATTCCCTCCTCTGCTGCTATTATACATAATTAAATATATAAAAAGGCGCCATCCGGCGGCCAAAAGTGTATCTCTCGCACCCTGAAAAGCCATCATTCACCACCCCACTGGTATACTTCTGACATGCCAAAAGGTACATCAAACGCAGCGCGAAAAGGCATTATGAACAGGAAAGGACATGTTTTCTTCGAGAAAAATTTGGCGGTATTAACAGAAAACACTATTTTTGCGGATAGTTTATACTAAAACAAAACCTATCTATTAAATAAATTATTATTAACCATCTAAACTACTACGACATTTATGAAGAAAGCATTTATGAGTATCGCCATCGCCGTAGCTGCTATTGCTATGGTATCGTGTGGAAACAAGGGCGCTGAGGGCGCGGGTGCAGGTACAGACAAGGCAGAACCAGAGGGCAAACAGCTCACTCTGGCCGTTCATACCTATGAAGGTGACACGCTCATGCTGTCATGCGATGTCTGGTATCCCGAAGATGCCAGCATGAAGGAGATTGAGGAATACGACACATTCAACGGAAGAAAAACCCTCGCCGACTCTACAGAGAACGTGAAGATGACGCTGTACCTCCAAGAGAGCGTTACTTATTCAAATCACAAGACAAACGCCAAGGAGAGTTATCCCGAGTCTTACAAGGAATTCAAGGTGGGCGAATATGATGCTTATGCCTACGCTTCCAACAAAGACTATAATGTGACCATTCTTTTTGAGAACATCTCTGAGACAACCGACCGTTACCTTGATATACAACTGAAACAACTGATGATGAAGAGCGACGGTCCTGGCGGCAAGGAGTTCTTCGAGCAGAACGAAAAGGTGAAGTCTATTGTCAACTCTTTGAGATACAACGGAATTGTGAAAAGAACAATGGAACTGCAATAAGAAACAATGAAGAAAACTGTTTTAACAACAGCTATACTGTGCCTGTTCGCCCTCTGTGACGTGCAGGCACAGATAGATAACCGCTACCATTGGTATGACGGGACTATCACCTACACGGCAACCCACCTTGAGCACAGCAACGTGAAGATGTACGGAATGGACGAGGGCGAGGAGCATGAGTTCGTATTGCGTTATACCAAGGAAGTGAACCCCGAACATCAACTGTATTCGGTAATTGACGACAACCTAGGTTTCTACAATACAGGGCTCACAGCACACCATCAGAAAGCCGAGGGACTGGACGTCATCTGCATCTACGACAGCAATGACCTTCTGAAGACTGTGATGTCGGGAGAGACGGAGTGGGAAGCAGAGATTCTGAACCAAAACAGATGGCTGAACCAGGTAAAGGGCAGCTACACCACCAAAGACAAAAACGGCGACGTTAAGAACATAGAATGGACAATGGAAAAAATGAGTGTCGACCATATCGTCTATCCATACGAAATAATATGCTTCAACGGCCGTGCAACAGGATTTATAAGAGTGGAAGAAGTGCCGGGAGCCCTCAACGAACTGCAGGGCATGTGGAAGATAGAGCCCACCCTCGAAGGACTGCACATGTATTCAGTAAACACGGAAACAGGTAATTCACCGTGGGATTGGGAGGCCGATGGCAAAGAGTTCAACCTAAAGAGAACCGACCTGCAATCGGGACGTTTCGACTATGCCAGTCGCATACTGCTCAACGACAAGCAGTTCCGCCACTTCGACAAGAAGACTCTGCGCATCATGCGCAACGAGATACTCGCACGTCACGGTTACCGCTTCAAGTCAAAAGACCTGCAGGAATACTTCGGCAAACAGTCGTGGTACAAGCCAATATCAGACAACTCGAAGGTGAAACTCTCCTTCTTAGAGCAGCTGAACGTGGAACTCATAAAGTATGAGGAGGCACAGAAACAATAACCACGAAAAGTCATCAATTCATCAATTCATCAATTCATCAAATGCCCTTTTCAGAATTCATGATTTTATATGTCTAATTTTTATTATATTATATATATTATAATATATATAATATAATAATATATATAACACATTTTTGTGGCTGTTCACTTGGCAAAACCCTATTTGATGAATTGATGACTTGATGACTTTCTATGCAACATGCTGCTATATTGTATTTTACAGTCACCAAACAAGATTTGATGACAACTTGCACGCCCTCACATGTCCCTAACGAGTGCGCAAAAGAAGAAGATTTTCTTTGCCAAATGTTTTGCAATGTCATGAGAAATCGCTACTTTTGCAGTCGCTAACAAGATAATAGGGGCGTAGCCCAGTTGGTTTAGAGCGCTGCAGTCACATTGCAGAGGTCATCGGTTCGAGCCCGATCGTCCCTACATAAAGAGGATATGTCAATAGGCATACCCTCTTTTGTTTTACCCACGAGAATGATGGATGGCATCCTACGTTAAATATCACAAAATACGCTGTTTTGTTTTGCACGTTCCACGTTTTTCCATTACCTTTACAGCGATTTTTCAATAACAGAGGTCAGAACCCTGAATTATAAAACTATAAACCAATTTACAACTGAAATGAAAAAGACTATTCTTTTATTTGTCATGTCAATGATGGCATGTTTGGGAGCAATGGCCCAGGAAAAAGGCCCTACTGTAGTAGAGACAGAAAACTTCTCAGTCAAAGTGCCTAAAGGTTGGGTGGTTAAGAAAAAGTCATCTGGAAATATCAGCTCGGTAACTTTGGCTCCCGAAGTAAAACCTGACGTTCGTACTAATTTTGGCTTTGACCTTGAAATTTGGTCATTCAACAGCCGCACATTTACCGTAGAGAAGATTATAGACGAGGCGTTGCATCAGTACGGAGAAAATGCGGTTGAGAAGAAAGAAGATATTAAATTCGGCTCTAACACTTTCCAGCACACTTTCTTTGATGAAGGTTATGGTTCGTCCCAAGTCCTTGCTCTTCCACTTAAAGAAATCGGTGCTATGCGTATAGACGTAAGAACTTATCCGTTGACAGACAAGGATGTCAAGGCAATCCTTAAGAGTATAAAGGTTAAAAGATAAGAGTTTGGAAAAGTACTAGACAGAAGTTAAATAAATAAGAAAACGCACGTTTGAGTTCAAAACGTGCGTTTTTAGTTTATTCGTTTCAGTCCCTTAAACCCCCGAAAGGGCCGCGTCTGTTCATGACAAACGAGCGGAGTGATGTGTGTCACACCTTCCGACAAACATTAAGTTTAGAATGGGAGGTCGTCTGTGGCGCCATCTCCAGCCTGCGCTGCTGGTTGCTCTCCGAATGGAGTCGCTGGTTGTTGCGTCGCGAACGGGGTCTGTACGTCTGGCTGTAACGGTCCCTGAGCAGCTGCTGCCGGATCTATACGCTCCACTTTCCATGCTGTGAGCGTGTTATACCAACGTCCCTGATATTCGCGTGCGTCAACATCGAAGCTGACGCGCAGCTCCTCGCCTACCTGGATGTTCATTGCTGTGATGCGGTCCTCACCGAAGACGCGGAAACAGCACTTGCGTGGATACTGCTCGTGTGTCTCAATGACATATTCCTGAGAAGCCCAGTGGTTACCTGTTTTGTTTGATGTTCCTTCCTGCTTCTGCAGCACATTGATTATTCTACCTTCTATTTCCATTTTATTGATTGTGTTTAGTGTTTAACGTTTTGAGTCTCGTGTTTCACAATGCGAAATGTTCCTCATTGCAAAATCGTTTGCGAAATTAATAAAAAAGATTTAAAAGCAGAAACTTTTTGCTTTTTTTTTGCTTACCTCTAATGTTTTTTGTAATTTTGTACCTAATTCGAGAATTATAAAAAAATAACAAATATAATAATATGAGATTTACCGTATCAAGCACGGCTCTTAGCAGCCGTTTGGGCACTCTTTCAAGAGTGATTAACAGTAAAAACAGTATAGCAATACTCGACTGCTTCCTCTTCGAAGTGGCTGGGGGACAGTTGGAAATCACGGCTTCTGACAGCGAGAACGTGATGAAGACCACGCTGACTCTCGACGAGGTGGAGGGTGAAGGCAGCTTCGCCGTGAACAATCGCAACATCCTCGATGCAGTAAAGGAACTGCCTGAGCAGCCCCTTACACTGGACGTGAACCTTGAGGAGATGCTGATAAAGGTGATTTATCAGAACGGTATGTATAAGTTCACCTGCCAGAACGCCGAGGAGTATCCACGCGCACAGCAGATGGGCGACCAGGCTGCCACGCTGCAGTTGCCGTCACAGGTTCTGCTCGACAACATCACGCGCTCGATATTCGCCACAGCCAACGAGGAACTGCGCCCGGTGATGAACGGCATCTACATGGACCTTACCAGCGAGTCGCTGAACATCGTGGCAAGCGATGGACACAAACTGGTGCGCAACAAGTATTTCGCACTGAAGAGCGAGCAACCACGCTCGTTCATTCTTCAGAAAAAGCCAGCAACTCTGTTGAAGAATGTACTGCCAAAGGACGAGAGTGACGTTATAATCCGCTTCGACGACCGCAACGCAGAGATAGCGTTCGATAGTTCGCTCCTTTCATGCCGCCTCATCGATGGCCGCTACCCCAACTACAACTCGGTGATTCCGCAGGACAACCCGTTCCAGCTGAGCATCGACCGCAAGACTCTCATCGGAGCTCTGCGCCGTGTGTTGCCATTCGCAAGCGAGAACAGCCAGCAGGTGCGCCTGCGCATTGAGTCAGGCAAGATAGAGGTGTCGTCAGAAGATATCGACTTCAACACCAGCGCCAAGGAAGAGGTGAGCTGCTCTTACGACGGCAGCGCGATGAGCATAGGCTTCAAGGGTCCGTCACTCACCGAGATTCTGAACAATCTGGACAGCGACGAGGTGTTGCTGGAGTTTGCCGACCCAAGCCGTCCATGTCTTATCGTACCGGCAGAGCAGCCTGAGGGCGAGGAGGTTCTCATGCTCATCATGCCAATGTTGCTGAACGACTAATCATCATTTTATGAAATTGAATCTTACAAAGCCCCTTGTGATCTTCGACCTCGAGACCACGGGGCTTGATATTGTTAGAGACCGCATCATACAGATATCCTACATCAAGGTGTGTCCTGACGGCAAGGAGGAGCGCAAAAACATCTTTGTGAACCCCGAAAAGGCCATCCCCGTAGAGGTGGAGAAACTGACGGGCATTACCAACGAGGACGTCAAAAACGCTCCGACGTTCAAGAGCATCGCAAAGACTCTGGAGGACGACTTCAAGGGATGCGACTTCTGCGGTTTCAACTCCAACCACTTCGACGTGCCTATGCTTGCCGAGGAGTTCCTTCGTGCAGGGATTGACTTCGACTTCGGCAAGTGCCGCCTCATCGACGCACAAACGATTTTCCACAAGATGGAGCGTCGCAACCTTGCAGCAGCATATAAGTTCTATTGCGGCAGAAAGATGGAGGAGGACTTTGTGGCGCACAAGGCCGACCAGGACACCGAAGCCACCTACCGCGTGCTTATGGGACAGCTCGACATGTATGAGCCAGGACGTCAGGAGGAGCCCGAGAGACAGTTGCACAATGATATGGACGAACTGGCCGAATTGTCGAAGACCAACGACAATGTAGATTTCGCAGGACGCATAGTGTGGAAACCTATGCTCGATAAAGACGGCAAACCGTTGCTTGACAACGAAGGGAAACCACGACGACACGAGGTGTTCAACTTCGGCAAGTACAAGGGATGGGACGTGGCCGAGATTCTGCGAAAAGACCCAGGCTACTACAGTTGGATGCTCGGAGGCGATTTCACCAACAACACCAAGCAGGCACTCACGAGGATTCGCCTGCGCGAAATGCAAAAGTGACAATAGAGAACAAACGATATGTTAAACGGCAAGAAGATAGTATTGGGCATTACGGGCAGCATCGCTGCCTATAAGGCATGCATGATAATAAGGCAACTCGTGCGCAAAGGCGCCGAGGTGCAAGTGGTCATCACACCTGCAGGCAAGGAGTTCATCACTCCCATCACGCTCTCGGCATTGACACGTAAGCCGGTAATCAGCGAGTTCTTCTCACAAAGAGACGGCACATGGAACTCGCACGTGGAGCTGGGACTGTGGGCTGACGCTATGCTGATAGCACCCGCTACAGCAAGCACGATAGGCAAAATGGCCAACGGCATTGCCGACAACATGCTCATCACCACCTATCTCTCAATGAAGGCTCCGGTGTTCGTTGCTCCAGCAATGGACCTCGACATGTACGCACACCCCACAACGCAGAACAATCTGGAACGCCTGAAGGAGTTCGGCAATATCATCATTGAACCCGAGAGCGGCGTGCTTGCCAGCGGTCTTGAGGGCAAAGGACGTATGGAAGAACCCGAGGAGATAGTGAGGATTCTCGACCGTTACTTCGACGAGGAATACTACTCCAACTCGCCGCTGTGGGGAAAAACGGTGCTCATCACCGCAGGACCAACCTACGAGAAGATAGACCCTGTACGCTTCATCGGCAACTACTCAAGTGGCAAGATGGGCTTTGCACTCGCTGAGGAGTGCGCACGACGCGGTGCGGTGGTGAAACTCATCACCGGCCCCGTTAACCTAACATGCTCGAGCACAATAGAACGTATTGACGTGGAGAGTTGCGAGGAGATGTATAACGCTGCCGTAGCAGCATTCCCTGATGCTGACGCAGCCATATTGTGTGCCGCCGTAGCCGACTTCAAGCCTGCCGAAGTGGCCGACGAGAAGATTAAGCGCGAGGGAAACGAACTCACGCTGCACCTGCAATCGACAAAGGACATCGCGGCAGCACTAGGCAAGATGAAACATCCCGACCAGATTCTCGTGGGCTTCGCACTCGAGACGAACAACGAAGAGGAACACGCCGAGCAGAAATTGCACAAGAAAAATCTCGACTTCATTGTGCTTAACAGCACCCGTAACGAAGGAACCACATTCCGCAGCGACGACAACCAGGTGGTGATTATATCGGAAGCAGCAAAGAAAGCATTCCCAAAGAAGCCGAAGACAGAGGTCGCCCGTGACATTATCGACGAACTGGAAATACCTTGGAGATGAAAAGACTTTTAATCATCATACCTCTGCTCGCCATTGCCCTATGCTCGAAAGCACAGGAGTTACAGGCGCGTGTCACCATAAACCGACAACAAGTACAGGGCACCGATGCATCGGTATTCGAAAACCTTCAGCAAACACTGGAACAGTTTATCAACGAGACGCAATGGACTTCGTTACAGTTTCAGAAGAACGAACGCATACAATGCAATTTCAATATAACTGTGACGAAGTATGATGCATCGTCGAATCTTTTCACCTGCAACGCACTGATACAAGCAAACAGACCGGTGTATAATTCTTCTTACACCACCACACTTTACAACAACCGCGACAACAACTTCGACTTTGAGTTTGCACAGTTTGACCAGTTGAACTTTAACGAGGAGCAGATAGATAACCAACTCGTGGCGCTCACCGCCTATTATGCCTTTCTCATAATAGGGATGGACCTCGACTCGTTCTCACCGCTGGGCGGGGAGGATGTGCTGCAACGATGCCTCAACCTTGCCAACAATGCCCAGAACTTTAGTTTTGCTGGGTGGAAGGCATTTGAGAACGACCGCAACCGATTCGCCATTATCAACGACTATATGGAAGGAGCCATGCGACCGTTCCGTCAGTTGCAGTATGACTACTACCGCCTCGGACTTGACGAGATGGCAAACAACGTGGAACGCGGGCGCACAAACGTGACTACTGCGCTCGAGAACAACCTCAAGAAAGCGCACGAAGACCGTCCGCTGAGCATGCTGCCGCAAATATGGACCGACTACAAGAAGGATGAACTTGCCAACATATACAAAGGCAAGGGAACACAAAAGGAGAAGGAATCGGTTTACGAAATACTGTTCTCTATCAACGCCTCGCAGAATAACTCGTGGGAAAAGATTAAAGAATAGGAAATGCTGAAACAACTATACATCAAGAACTTCACGCTTATCGACGAGCTCGACATGATGTTCCATCCTGGTTTCTCGGTTATTACAGGCGAGACGGGAGCAGGAAAAAGCATCATTCTCGGTGCAATAGCATTGCTGCTTGGACAGCGAGCAGACTCGAAGCAGATAAAATCGGGTGCAGAACGTTGCATCATAGAAGCGCACTTCGACCTCAGCCACTACGACTTACTGCCTTTCTTCAAGGAAAACGACATCGACTACGATGCCGAAGACTGTATCTTGCGGCGCGAACTGACCGCTGCAGGCAAAAGTCGTGCGTTCATCAACGACACTCCTGTGGCGCTCACAGCCATAAAACAACTGGGACAGGCACTGCTCGACATACATAGTCAACACCAGAACCTGATGCTGCGCGAAGAGGATTTCCAGCTCAGCGTGGTGGACATTATAGCAAAAGACGACAAGGCTCTTGCAGAATACCAAAGTGCTTTTGGTGAATATACAAAGGCAAAGAAACGCCTGGAGCAGATGCAAAGTGACATAGAGCGCAATGCAGAGAGCGAGGACTTCATGCGCTTCCAACTTAATGAGTTGCGCGAGGCAAATCTTAGCGAGGGCATTCAAGAAGAACTGGAGCAGGAAGGCGAGACACTGAGTCATGTGGAAGACATCAAGGAAGCCTTGTTCACGGCAGAATCGCTTATAGGAGGCGACAATGACCGCACTGTGGTCGAGAGCATCAAGGAGGCAAGCAGAGCGCTCACGGGCATCGCAGATGTTTATGCCGATGCTGCGGAACTTGCAGAACGTCTTGACAGTTGCGCCATTGAACTGAAAGACATCGCGCAAGACCTAAGCCAGAAAGCCGAGTATGTGGAATTTGACCCACAACGTCTCGAGGACATCAACAACCGGCTAGACGCTATCTACTCGTTGCAAAAGAAGCATCGCGTGAGCACCGTAGAAGAGCTTTTGTCTATTGAACACGACCTTGCAGAGCAACTTTCTCACATCGAGAACAGTGACGAGGAACTTCAGCAACTGGCTGCAGAGGTGGAACAATTGCACAAAAAATGCATAGACAAAGCGACGGCACTAACAAAGCAACGGCGCAAGGCTGCCGCCGCAATAGAGAAGGAGATGAAGGAGCGGCTGGTACCGCTGGGCATCCCGAAAGTGCGCTTCAGCATAGCCATCGATGAGAAACCTTTGTCGCAGAACGGAGGCGACAAGGTGTCGTTCCTCTTCAGTGCGAACACCAGCACCGAAATGCGACCCGTCAGCGAGATAGCATCGGGTGGAGAGATAGCACGCGTCATGCTTTCCATCAAAGCAATGATAAGCGGTGCGGTGAAACTCCCCACCATCATCTTCGACGAGATAGACACTGGCGTCAGCGGCAAGATAGCCGAGCAGATGGGCATGATTATGCAGGAGATGGCCAATGGCAACCGTCAGGTAATCAGCATCACCCACCTGCCACAGATAGCAGCGAGGGGCACCACGCACTATAAAGTTTATAAGGAAGAGACGCAGAAAGGTACCGTTTCCACAATGACAATGCTTTCTGATGATGAGCGTGTGCAAGAAATAGCACAAATGCTGAGCGGCTCTGACATCACCGATGCCGCCATCAGCAACGCAAAGGTGCTGCTGGGTCATAGCAGATAAGGCAAAACAGTTTGTCCTGAAAAAAACAAAAAGAACAATGAAAACAAGAAAGATATGCATAATGATAGCAATGGCGCTGATGCCATTGCTCGTTACAGCACAGCCGGCAGCAGTGAAAAATGCCGGGAAGGCTGTTTTTACGCTTACCACATTCAAGGCCGACGGCTCGCTGCTTGCCTCCTCTCACGGTATTTTCGTGGGAAAGAACGGCGAAGCAATAAGCCAGTTGAAACCTTTCGAGGGTGCTGCAAGCGCCGTTGTTATTGACAATAGCGGCAAGAAGATGAACGTTATCAGGATTCTTGGCGCCAACGATATCTACGATGTAATAAAGTTCCGCGTTGACGGCAAAACCACTCCAGCCCCCATTGCCTCACGACAGGAGCAGACTGGCGCTAAAGTGTGGGTGGTGGGCTATGCCAAAGGTTCTGCAGTTCCCGAGGAAAATAGCATTAAGAGTGTGGAGATGTTCAACACCTCATATCCTTATTATATATTATCACAGACAGCGCCAGAGGCAAACGCTTCATGCCCGTTGGTGAATGGCGCTGGCGAAGTACTCGCATTGGTGCAGCCCTCGCTGACATCGAGCGAGACACATGCCACAAGTGCTCAGTTCGCTAACAGTCTCACCGTGAGCGGACTCTCGCAAAACGACCCAGTGTTGCGCCGCATAGGCATAACAGCAGCACTGCCACAAGACTATCAGCAGGCGCAGATAGCACTGGTGATGGCGCCACAAGTACTCGATGAGAAAAAGTATGACGAACTGATTAATGACTTCATAGAGCAGTTCCCCAACTACACCGACGGATATCAGGCACGTGCCGAACGTGAGGTAGAGAAGCACATGTTCGGTGAAGCCGACAAGGACATGCAGACTGTGATAAGCAAGGCTAAGAACAAGGCCGATGCACATTTCTCATACGCGCGCCTTATTTACAGCAAAGAACTCAGGATGCAGGACGCTCCTTATGCCCCATGGAGTTTCGCAAAGGTGGCAGAAGAGGCACAGAAAGCGTATGACATAGACCACCAACCGCTGTATCAGCATCTCATTTATCAGGCACTTTTTGCACAAAACAAGTATCAGGAGGCATACGACGGCTTCATGTCTCTCGCCAAGACTAACTTCCGTAACCCAGAACTCTTCTATGAGGCAGCACTCTGCAAGAAGCAGATGGGCGCTGAGACCGACGAGATAATAGCACTTATTGACAGTGCTGTGGTGAATACCGACACGCTACGCTTCAACGAGGCGGCACCCTACTTTATGGCTCGTGGTGACATTGAGAGAGAGGCAGGACGATATCGTGATGCGGTGTTCGATTACGCACGCGTAGAACTTCTGATGCAAGGCCGCATGAGTGCCGATTTCTATTACATGCGCGAACAAGTGGAGATTAAGGCAAAACTCTTCCAACAGGCAATTTCGGATATAAATCATGCTATTGCTATCGACTCTCAAGAACCACTCTACTATGCAGAGAAGGCTTCGCTGCTTTTGCGTGTCAATAAGAAAGAGGAGGCTCTCGATGCGGCTCGCCAATGTGTAGGCATCGCACCCGACTACGACGAAGGTCATCTTGTTCTTGGCATGGCACTTGTACAGTCAGGGCAGAAATCCGAAGGACTACAACATTTGCAAAAGGCTAAGGAGCTCGGTAACACCCAGGCAGAAGAGCTTATAAGTAAATACCAATAAAGAATAAGCAGCGATATACTCCATATCGCTGCTTATTTCTTTTATCGTTTATAGTTTTTATTTCACCGCATACTTCTTTCCACCTCGTATGTAAATGCCACGCTTGGTAGGTTGTCCATTGATGCGACGGCCATCGAGAGTGTACCAGTCTTGTTGTTGGGTGTCGGGCGTTATGTGTTGGGTAATGCCCGTTGGATCGTCGTCAACGATACTGAACAAAAGATACTGATTGGCATTGGCAACCCACTCGTATGTAAGGTATGCACGATAAGGAGGTATAGGAACCGTGCCCTTGTAATAGAAGAATCCGAGCTCTCCGTCGCTGTTGCGGCCAAGTGTCAAAATGCTACCCCTGTCAGCATCGCTCTGATACACCTCCATTCCGTCACGTCCCACACCGTTGAGTTGATTATTATACATCTTCCAATCTTCTAACGACTCTTCGAGAGGGAGAAGACGGTAAGTACCAGGTTCATCTGCGAAGATAACTATTGGCGAACGGTTGGGAATCTGGTTACTCATCCTCTTCAGATATGCCAGTTTCTCCTCCTTCGAGTCAGAGGTGACAATATATGCCTTGAGGCCTGACGGAAGTTCTGTGTCGAAACCTATGTACATAGTGGCTGCCTTGGCAGACCCCACCTTCAGAGGATAGTAGCAATGCAGCTTATTTGCATCGGCATAGTCCTCCCACGACTCGTCGTCAAGGTACTCATTAAATAGCACGCTGCCATAGGTGGCATCGCTAATGTAAACATCCACAAGCGAACCGTCTCCAGTGAATATGCCATTGTCATCGAGGTCGGCAACAGTACTGTAGTCGGTGGTGTCAAAGAATATCTTTTGCAATCTGTTTGTAATGTCATACACAGCACCTGGCTTTATCTCTTCTATGACACCAGGGATTGTGATTTCTTCGCCTAAGCGTCCGTTGGGGAATGCCACAAGGGCATTGTTATTATCGAAAAGGATGCCCTCGCGAGAAACAAACTTGGCGTTGAACGGGTCAACGTAGATGTTCTCTATCTCGGAACCTGTGAAAGCACCGGGTTCAATGGTTGTCACCTTACCTGGAATAATGATATCTTTTATCTTGTTCATTGAGAACGGTCTAATGCCGTTGCCTGTAAATTCTGGGTCACCACTGATGGCCTGCAGGTTGTATGGCAGGCGCACCTCTTCCAGGTTGTTAAGTCCGCTAAGTTGTGTCGTGAGTGTTGTCACTGACTTAAAGAAACGGAACTCCGGGAACTTCTTTATCAGCTGTCCTTCTGTGGTATGGAAGGCATTAAGCGTTTGTTCTGTAGTTACACTACTTATTTCCTGCAGCGACAGTCTTCCATCACCGTTTTTGTCAAACGCTGCCACACACGCAGCCTCGGCATGCGGGTCAACGAAGGAGATGCCGCGTTCTACGTCGCTGCTGTTGGTACGCATCGGAATGTAGTAAAACGACTTGCCCAAGGTGGTATAGATTGCCTCCATAGGACTCGTCAGATAAACTGATATGCCTGATGGCACGGGATTCATGGGATTTGACGGTGCGATAATACCCAGTTCATCATCCGCTTCGATGTAGTTGGTTCCATGAACGTTATCCCATTCGGATGCTCCAGGTTCAAATTCCAGCATCTTCTTGAATCCTAACAGGTAGTTGTTGGCTGTTTGGGTCGTTTCGTCAAAGATATAGTTTTTATCTGTGCGCACGGGCACCATCATCAGTTTTGCAATGTCGGTATTGGCAAATGTCTTAAGTGTTGGGAAGTAATCTTTTGTCCATGTCCATCGGTCCCGACTGCCCAGTGCTTCCCCAATCTCTTCAAGTGTATAGCCTGTGTTGCCTGGCTCATATCCTTTCAGCCAGTAGCAGTCCTGTACTGCAGCAATGTCGCCCGAACTCTTGTCGGCAGAGGAAAACATCGTTGGTGTCACAAAGAGGCAGTTCTTTACACTTCCCTGACTTCCAGCCCCCGGGTTGTAAGCGATGAATGGTGTGAACAGGTCCAGCGTCGTGGTTTGCGGTACCACGGCAGAGATACAGTCCTCCAACGTTCCATTGTTCTTTACATAGGCACAGATGCCTCCACATGGTCTGCCAACAGCATTAATGCCTTGTGCAATGCAGTTAGTTATGGCTCCATACACCTTGCCAGCAATGATGCCATAATGGGTTGTGAGGTCCGCATTATTTTTTCCATGCATAACCACTGATTGTTCAATGCCTATCCATGTGTCCACTACAGCGAGATTATTTATGGAGCCATAGGTTCCGACATTACCGAATAGCGAGAAGAATGTTTCTTCACTTGTTGGTGCCGGGTCGACATAGTCAAACAGATACAATCCCGACACTGTGTGTCCGTCGCCGTTATAGTTGGCATTCCATGTACACTGGTGTGTCTTCCAGTAGTTTTCGTAATGTCTTGTCGGAATGTTCGGTGAAAAGCATCCTTCTGTGATGAGCGTGTTGTTGACAGTGTTGGCACCCAGTATAACGCTCTTTGCTATGATGATATTGCAAAGTTGCTTGTAGAACTGACCAGTACCGTTTGTCTTGATGGCATGATACAGTTGTGCAGCATTCTTTATGAGGTATGGGTCGCCAGCCGTACCTGAACCACCGGCAAACTCGTTAGCCTCGTCGCCAAACCATTCCTCGTCGATGGTGGAATTAAGACTGATGTATTTTGTACCGCCAATGACAGCAGGCCGGTTATATGCCACCGCCTTCTTTCTCACCGATGCCGTAGTGGTGACGAAGCAAGTGCCGTTGTTATAAGCCGTAGCCGTTTTGTCCTTTACCCTGATTACCTCTGTTTCAGGGAAGAAACTCTCGCATGTCATTATAATATTGCGCCCTGTGCCTTTCTCTTCCCAGTTGTATGTCTTAGTTGGTGCCGACATTGTGGATACAAAGTCACCCGCACAGTCGCCCTTGACAAAAGTCACCGGCATAGCACACAGCAATGCTCCTGGCATATATACCGTGCTTTTTTTATTGGATTCATCAATTCTTCCAATGTCGAAAAGCATCTCAAGATTTTTGTTAACAAAACGCCCAATCTCGGCATCATATTTGTTGACATAGTACGCAGCGAGTTCACCCTTGTTCTCGTAAAAGATGGGATAATAACCTTTTTCCAATCTATACCCATAGTGCTCCTCTTCTGTGTCACATGCGTTGAGCGACTGCATCTTGGCTGCGTCGCCTGATATGAGAACATCTGTGGTAAGGCCCTTCACCGACTCTCCCCCTTCCTTACTGCCAGGGATAGCATTGCCATTAAACAGACGAGTGTCATAATAGCAGAAGGTCACAGTAGATGACAAATGGCTGCCTGCCTTACCCACTATGGCACTGGGCATAACATCATCGTAAATATAGTCGTCATTGGTTATCGTACCCAGTAACAGGCAGCGTGTTAAATGCTCCCGATTATCGTCCCATTCCAGATTTCCGCATATACCTCCAATATAATTATTGCGTGGGTTTGTCGAAAGGGTTGCGTAGGTCTGCCCTTTCTCGTCAATCTGTTTACGACTGCCGTCCAAATGACCGCTGAAAGAACAACACTCCACCTTGCTTTTCTCAGACAAATCGGGATTCGTGCTTTTTATAATTCCGACGATACCACCGACATTACCAAACGACTTTATGAACATGGTACTGCCGCAGGCAAAGATACCTGCCCCTGACTGCAGATTTCCGCACACACCACCAACGCTATGGATAGCTCTTGTGTTGTCAGGATACGTACACTTGATGGAGCCCATTGACACACAGGCGTATGCATTTTCTCCTTCTTCCATCTTTCCTACGATGCCACCCACCATTACCGAGCGATTCTGGGTGTCATTGCATGTAATAGTGGCATTAGAGACGCAGTCGTATAGACAGTTACTATTATCGAGGAGTTTATTATACACACCTTTATTGATGCCGCAAATACCACCGACATGCTGACAGTCAGAGGTATTTATAGTAACATTGGCTGTAGTATGAATAATGCCTACGTTGTCAAACCTTCCGCAGATGCCACCCACAGCAAAGTAAGCCTGGTCGTTGCCCTTGGCAGAAATGCTACCGCTGACAGCCACATCGTAGGTGGCATAGGAAACGTACTTTTTAACTAAGTCACCATCTCTTTCAACGAACCCGCCTCGGTACCACAAGCCGCCAGAACCACCTGAATTATTGTTCTCATCAAAGGTGTTGCCATACAGTCCACCCACGAAATAGTATTCCGCCACATTCAAGGCAGACAAATCTACGTTGATGCTGACATTCTCCAGTTGCAGGTGTGACACATTACCGCCAAGACAGCCAAATAGTCCGAACCGCTTTACGGTGCTGGCAGATGAAACGTTGATATACACGCCACTTATCTTGTGCTTCTGCTCTGCCTTGAAACCATTTTCAACATAGTCTTTCAAATCCATACCCAAGAAGAGTCCCTCAAAACAATGACTGATGTCGTAGCCAATGGGAATCCACTGTACACGTTGCCCATCCTCTGTCTTATTCAGGTCGATGTCTGCGGCAAGTGCCACAACCTTGTCTTTATATGTCATCGCGCCAGTATTCACGTTGTATGCCAACTGTGCCAACTGTCCAGGTGTACTTATGATGAAAGGGTCGGTCATCGTGCCTGTTGCATCGGGAATATCTTCCCGGTATTCATACCATGTATGCCCCGTGAAGTCTGCCGGTGCCACATCGTCAGCATAGGTGTTTACTGGGAATAGCATCCCTGCTATACAAAGCAGAAGTGCTGATAAAGTCTTTTTCATATACATTATATATATTATAAATTTAGAATCTAAACTTAAATATCTCCTCACCTGTGCTCAGCAGGTAAACGTCATGTCGGCTCAACGGCACGAACATGGTGGTTCCAGTTGCCTCTTTCTTAAAGGCTGTCATACCATCGGCAGTGAACACACGCACCATGTTGTCTGCTGTGAGACCATCGAGACGCACGCCATTATCAAGAATGGTGACAGTCACCTTATGGCCTGTCGGGTCCTCACTGATAACAGGACGCACGAAGGAAGTTGGGTCTTCGGCCGGGAAGAGGTTGATGAGCGTCGGGTTCTCCTGTGCTCTGATATTCTTGACTGCCGCCATCATCGTCTCTAAACCCTCCTCTGCATAATTCCAGTCAACCAAGTGACAGTTGACGTAAGCCTGTATCGGTTCGGTAATTCCGTTAACCTCAATGGGGACGTATGCCTTGCGTTTGCCGCCAATTGTATGGAATTTGTAGTAGCCGTTTTCCTCTGGAATGCCATACTCTTCATTTTCAGCAAAGACAACATATTTAGCATTATCCAAGGCTTCGAAACTGTCTGGATGGGGGTACACACCGACAAAGGCAGTCATATCCTTCTTTAGATTTGCATGGTCAGTGAGTTCCACGAGTATGATATTCTTTCCATTCTCGATGCTATGGCTCACCACGTTGCACTCCACGTCTTCCATCGTGACTCTGGTGTTCTTGACTGTACTTGCCTGACGGCGGAAACTCTTCGCCTTGTTGCGTGGATGTGCTTGGGCTTGGAAGGTGTTGAGATAATCTACTATCACCTGACTGCTAATGTGTCCGTCGAAATCGTCGTTGATAGGATACAGTACCACAAACTCCTTGGTATCGTACGGTTTCACATAGGCACCCTCTATTACATGGCTCTCACCGTTGATAATGGCTGTCACACCATTGATGGCAGAAGTGCCGGTGTTCTTAATCTTTACAGCGACGGGCAGGGTACTGCTTCCAAGCAACGAGGCACTGCCGTATGACACATCCCACTCGTAACTGTTGCGGAAGTATTTGTCGTTGCGCATTATCACGGCACCATTCTCCTTGACATCAGCAAGAGTATAAACGGCACTTATCTTGGCATCGTCAAGGAAACCATCGAAACTGGTGATAATGAGGTTGCGCTCCTCGTCACCTACTTTGTCCACCATCTCTGCACCTAGGGTTATCGGGTCGGTAATCTGCAGTGCATTGGATACAAAGATACGCGAGGCTTGAAGCATCATCGTGGAGTTTTTAGAGAATTTCTTTTCACCCTCGTCGCCATGATATACGCTGCTCATTTGTGTCCACATAACGACAAAGTTGTTCAGGTCCTCGGCATTGCTGTCGGTGACTATCTTGACCTTGCTCGGCAAATTGTAGCCTACACCGAGATCGTTGCCCTGACGTCCATCACCCCTACCTGTCATGTCGATGGTCTTGACATATATGTCTGAGATGGAGTCGGATGCAGCATAAATCATCGCTACCACTGCATTCTTTCCCACACGCTTCATGTGGAAAGAAAGGGCTTTGAGCGACTCGTCATAATAGTTTACGGTGTTGTTGCTGATATATTTCGAGGCATAGCGCATCACGCTCTTCTTTCCCGTTTCAAGCAATGTGGCTGCCACAAGTGTTGTGTCGCCGCGCATCAGCAGGTCGTAATTCTGGATTACGTGGTCTTTGTCAAGGTCGAAGTCGTAGAGCGCTGTCGGATCGCTCCAAGAAGTTCCGTCGAAGGTGCGGAGCATCAAGTTGCCCTTGAACTGTATGTTGCTGAGGGAGTCTGCCGACTCATTGGGATCGATGACATCAAACTTTCCATGCTGATAGATTAAAGCGGCATGCCCGTTCTCCTGCATGGTCACTATCGGCTTCAGGTCTGCCCATCCGTCATCTGGTGTTACATCGGTGACAGTCCAGTTGCCTGTTCCCTTGCGCATTGCCGTACGTATGCGTGTGGTCTGCTGCACTTCGCTGTTTTGACTTACCACGTGTTCCTCGTCAACATCTCCGATGGGTTGTGACAGTTGCTCAAAGACGATTATCTCATATTCGCCACGCTTCGAGTGCATGTGGTTACCAGCAAAAAGACCATCGGCGGAAATGACCTCTTTGGTCATCTCGTCGTTGGCGAAGTTGGCTACGATAACCTTGTCGTCGTTGTAGTTGCCTGCTGCTCCCAGATCATTATACACTATTTGGTCGCTATCGAAGAAGTGTGGATTTGCATCAGGTGCCACGTCGTTTATAATGGCTTTACCGCTAATCTCTGTTGTCTCAGGTGCTGGAATCCTGTGATATGCCAGTGCCACAGGCTTGGCCTCGGCATCATTGAGCCAGTAGGGGAAGTCGTTGTGGAACGGATTATGGTTGTTGTCTGGTACAAGAAGTCTGCCACCTAGTTGGAAGCCAGCGCTGCCACTCCAATAGAAGATAGGAGTTTTGACGTTGAGATAAGCCTGACCGACTATTACGCCAATAAATGCGGCACCGACACCTGGAACGTAACGGTCGAACGGACCTTCCACTCCGAAGCGGAAGCCCGCTTTTGCTCCTAAGCGGAGGCCCGCCTGGATATTTGCAATAGCAGAGAGTTTGAATCCCCACAGCTCCTCTGGAGTGAACAAGTCCAGTGAGGCTCCTGCCGATAGTTTACCACTGAAATCGAAGAAATAGCCCATGTTGGTGCTCGACATGCTCTCAGAAACGCCATCTTGGAAGGATTTTATTCCGAAATCAGCCTGCATGGATAACTCGAAGCAAGCAGACAGGGATATGTAGTCGCTCACCTTATCCAAAACGGCCGCCAGTTTTTTGAAACGTTTGTTCTCTGCGGCATTCCATCGCATACCGACGCCATAGCCTAACTGACCAGCTGCCTCGGTCACCTGGAAACGCTTAAAGTCGAAAGGTGGCATATTGAAACTGAGTTTGGCTCCGCCAAACCATCCCCGACCGATGCGTCTGCTTGAGATGTCGAAGATGTCATCAATCTCATCATATATCCAGTCATCGAAACTTACTTCATCACCGAGACCGCTTGCTTCCGTTTTGTCATTAATATTAAAGTTCTCATACTTCTCTAATTCTATCAGTTCCTTGCGTGCTTTACTATATTTCTCATCTTCTTCAGGAACTTCGCCATTCTCGTCACCACGATTCAAAGCCACGTTGATTTTAAGAGAGTAAAGGTTCTTGCGGATGTCATAAACGAAGGCTGTGTTCAGCGATACAGGTTTGAACGAAAATTTAAACTGGAAAGGCAGTTTCAGGTCGTAGCCGGCATCAGCAAAGCCACGTGCTGCACCCTCACTGTCATTGTCTCCTACATAATTTTCGTTGATTTCTTCTGCTGCATCTTTCTCCACTTCTTCACGATTGAAATCCAAGTTTCTAAGGTAAGGGAAACCGGCATACTGTTTAGCACCAACCTTCAAGGCCACCTTTGCTGTGGTTCCCTTGTCAATGACATCGAGGAGATTGAATCGAACGAAATAATAGTCGTATTGGAACGACGTGAACTCCGAAGCTCTGACAACCGTGGTGTTCTTCTCAGTTGCTTCCTTACTGATGTTTGTCTCTATGTCGGTGGCAATGAGTTCGCAGTCGGGTGCGCTGCCACCCTTGGCTATCGAGAAAGAAGTCTCAAACTGCGCATAATGCTCCACCACCTTATTGTTGAGCAGTTTCGGGAAATTATTGCCAAGGTCGTCCATATAGGAAATCGTGTCAGCCTCAACCCTTCCACTCAGGTCCACGGCATCTATGGAGCACAAGCGGTGGTCTGTGCCGTTACGCACTATGATGGCTCTATTATCGTGGAGGTTCAAGAAGTGCTGGTCGCTAATATTGAATCCACTGCTAACGGTGCCTTTTTGCGGTGTGAGCGCCACTTGGCATAGTTCAGGATTCACGATTCCCTCTTCATCAAAGGCTCCTGGATATTTATAGAGCATCGGCAGATAGTCATCGACGAGAATCTCGATGTATGCAGGGTTACTCATGGTGACAACTCTATGCTGCTTGGTCTTGTTGTCATAGCCGGCGTATCTTACCGACGCATCATTAATGCGGTTACCCTCATGGTCAACGCGCTCAGGATGTATTGTGGCATTCTTTATATACTTGCCCTTGTCGTTGAACAGAGAAATGTAAAGTGTATCGTACTTCTCGTATAGTCCCGTTCCGAGCCAGTTGAAATTCATCATCTCCCTACCCTCATGCTTGTCCAAATTGAACGTGGAGGATATTTCCATGAAACTCATCCGGTCGTTGAGGTCAATGCCCGTGTGTAGTTTGCTCTTATTCAGTCGTAGTTTCTTGTCGTCCCCGCTGAGCAGGAACACGTCCAGCAGGTCACTGCCCTGGGGCACGTAGAAACTCTGAAACTTGTCGCTCTGCAATTCCAGGGTGTTTGATGTCTTATACAAGTCACCGTCCTCGTCCATATAACCAGTTACATACTCTAGTTTGTATGTCTCACCTGTCACCTGACGCTTCTGGTCAAGCATGAACATGTAGAGATTTTCGTTTCCCCATTCATAGACGTAGTATTTGAACCTTACAGTCTCGTCATTGTCCACCCTCCTGACAGAGATATCGTATGCTACTGTATCTTGTGGTACAGGTGCATTCACGAAGAAAAAGTCATCTACTGTCTGTGATATGGTGTCGGAACCGTTGCTGACAAAGACCTCGTAGGTGTGGTTTACATTGTCGAGGTCTTCTATCTTGAAACACAGCAAACCGTGGTCTCGCATACGCCAGAACTGCCGTTTGTCTTCGAGACCTTTCATCCTTGTCGAGGATAGCATCTGTTTCAATTTGCTCACTTCCACCAGATTGCCGGCAACAGTCTGGGTGTTACTATCCACCTCTCGCCAGTTGAGTCCGGAACCTTCACTCTCGATGTCGTCAAGATTGGCGACATCGGTAACGTTATTAGCATACCAGAGTTTGAAACTCTGTGCTTCAGCCACGATAACTATCGTGAATATTAGCGTTATAAGTAGCGATAATCGTTTCATATCTTATGGTCGTTTGGGGGATTTGTTGTTTGGTCGTTTGGGGCTATTCCCTCCCCATTATATTGTCAATGGCGTCATACCAGTTGCCGTCTTTTTGTCCCAACTTATAATGCATTTTTGTATCCATGACCTTTTCACATTCTGTGTCTTCGTCAACGAGGTCAGTTTCCTTGCTCAGCGCTTCTGTAGTGCCGGTTTCCGGGTCGAAAATCGTGGTTTTCACACTTTCTTCGAGCAAACCTGCCACCATACATGGAAGGCATTCTGCGGATGGTTTGATGTATTTCGATTTCATTGAGAAAAATATTAATCACCCAAGGGTACTTGTTTAGTGCTATATAATCGTGCAAAGTTAAATAAAAAAAAGCATATACAACAAGTTTCTTTGACATTTAACACTTTTGGGGCGCATTTTATGTCAAATAAGTGATTATAAGGTTTTGAAAATGGCAAAAATATAAGTGTACGACTAGTGCTTACCGTATTTGTTATTAAAGAAAAAAATGTTAAAAACTCTATGCAGGTGTTGCTTATTATAATAAAAAAGACTATTTTTGTAAACAATATACGATTTCGTACCTAACTATCCTTTCTATTAACCGATAATACACGTAACTTATATAACTATGGGAACAAACAATTTTGCTGGATTCATGTCCGAATTGGGCAACATCCTTCCTAAAGAACGCATTTATACAGACGAACTACGCACTCTGGGATGGGGCACCGACGCCAGTTTCTACAGGCTTACGCCTAAGGTTGTGGTGCGCTCCGACGGCGAGCAAGAACTCTCTAAGATAGTCAAGCTGGCATCGAAATACAAGATGCCCTACACTTTCCGCGCCGCAGGCACATCGCTCTCAGGACAAAGCGTGAGCGATTCCGTGCTCATAGTGGCAGGAAAGAACTGGGAGAAATACGAAATAGAAGAAGGCCAAAACAGCATTCGACTCCAGCCAGGAATAGTAGGTTCGAGGGTAAATGAAATCCTTAAACCCTACGGCAGAGTGTTCCCACCCGACCCAGCGTCCATCGGCTCGGCAATGGTGGGCGGCATCGTATGTAACAATGCGTCGGGAATGAACTGTGGCGTTCATGCCAACAGCGACCGCATGCTTATCTCGGCACGCATCATTCTGGCCGACGGCACGGTGCTGGACACGGGCGACGAAAAGAGCAAGGAGGAGTTCCGCAAGTCACATCCGGAGTTTATTAAGAAGATTGAAGACCTGCGCGACCGCGTGAGAGCCAACGAAAAACTCGCCGAGCGCATACGTTATAAATACTCCATCAAGAATGTCACAGGTCTTAACCTGCGCCCGTTGGTGGCTTACGACGACCCGTTTGACATCATCGCTCACTCGATGGTGGGCTCTGAGGGCACGTTGGCATTCCTCGCCGAGGTGACGATGAAGACTCTCTTCGATTATAAGTACAAGGCATCTGCTATGGTTTACTTCCACACGATGAAGGAAAGTTGTGAGGCTGTGGTGGCGATGAAGAAACTGAAAGCAACGGAAGAGGACATCCGCATGAGCGAGGAAGACCTGATGGTGAAGTCGGCAGAGATGCTCGACTACCTCTCGCTGGCATCTGTTGACGACCCCGTTTATCTGCAATACAAGAAAGACGTTGACGCAGGAAAGGTGCCTGGAGTGGAGCCTGGCGACTACCATAACCTGACGGCGGTGCTCACAGAGACAAAGGCAATCACTCACGAGGAACTGCTGAGCAAGATTGACAGCATTACAAAGTGCCTTAGCAACTTCAACCTCTATGTCCCTGCCGAGTTCACCGAAGACCCTGCTGTTTACGGGAAATACTGGGCTATCCGCTCAGGAATATTCCCCAGCGTGGGAGGTATGCGTCCGATAGGCACCAGTTGCTTGATTGAGGACGTTGCATTCCACATCGAGGACCTGCCCGAGGCAACGGTGAAACTGCAGAAACTCATTGCAGACCACGGATATAGCGACGCATGTATCTACGGCCATGCCTTCGAGGGCAACTACCACTTCATCCTTAATCAGAGTTTCAAGAGCGATGCCGACGTTAAGCAATACGAAGACATGATGCGCGATGTGGCCCGACTCGTAGTGGAGGAGTACGACGGCTCACTGAAGGCAGAGCACGGCACAGGCCGCAACATGGCTCCGTTTGTTAAGTATGAATGGGGCGATGAGGCTTTCGAGGTGATGAAGGAGTTGAAGGCAATCTTCGACCCTGAGAACCTGCTGAACCAGGGATGTATCTTCAACGACGACCCCAACTGCTTCATCAAGAACTTCAAGCCGCTGCCAGAACTTAACTATAACTTCGACGGAATACCCGACGGAGGGCATTACTACAAACTGGAGGACGACAAAAAGTCATCGACACAGGAGACCATCGAGGGTGCGAAGAAGGCAAATAAGTGTATCGAGTGCGGATTCTGTGAGGTGAACTGCATGTCTTGCGGATTCACGATATCGTCGCGTATGCGTATCGCCATCCAGCGCGAGATTCTGCACTTGCAGGCAACAGGCGAGAATCCAGCACGCGTGGAACGGCTGAAGAAACTCTATAAGTACTACGGCGACGAGACATGTGCTGCCGACGGACTCTGCGCTACATCATGCCCGATGAAGATTAATACCGGCGACCTCACTCACCTCATCCGCCAACTGAACATGCAAGAGAGCAACATGGGCTACAAGATTGGCGACTTTGCTGCTCACCACATGAAAGGAATAAAGAAGGGATTAAGAGTGGTGCTCGACGTGGCTAACCTCGGTCACTCGGTAATTGGTTCTTCCGCGATGCAAGGTATTTGCAACGGATTCCACAAGATGGGTGTTCCGCTGTGGACTCCTTCAATGCCACGCAAGTTCAGTCAGCCACAACCGGGAAGCGTGCGCGCACCAAAGAATGCCAAGATGGACCTGAAGGTGGTTTACTTCCCCAGCTGTATCAACCAGACAATGGGACTTGCAAAGGGTGCGCCTGTTAGCAAATCGGTGGTCGATGAGATGTGCAACCTGCTCAACAAGGCTGGCTATCGTGTGATATTCCCCAAGCACATGGACAAGATGTGCTGCGGACAGATATGGGAGTCGAAAGGTATGCTCGACATCGCAGACATGAAGACTGCCGAACTGGAGGAGGCTCTTTGGGAGGCAAGCGACCACGGAAAGTATCCTGTTCTGTGCGACCAAAGCCCTTGCTTGCACCGCATGCGCAAGATGATAACCAAAATGAAACTTTACGAGCCTGTGGAGTTCATCATGACATTCCTGCGTGACAGGCTAGACTTCCACCCCACCGACCGCAGTATCTCGGTACATGTGACATGCTCTACACGCGAGATGGGACTTGGCGACAAACTTATCGAGTTGGCACGCCTATGCTCTAACAACGTGCTCGTACCTGTAGGAGTTGGCTGTTGCGGCTTCGCTGGCTACAAGGGATTCAGCAATCCAGAGGTCAACAGATATGCCCTGCGCAAACTACGCAAGCAAATAGAAGAGCACAAGGTGGTCTATGGCTATTCTAACAGCCGCACCTGCGAGATAGGACTGCAAACGAACTCTGGCGTGCCGTACATGTCCATCGCATACCTTGTAAATGAATGCACCACACCAAAGGCGTGATGCATGGAATTAAGCACTTTCTATCACTATCAGGGGTATACTTAATGTATGCCCCTTTTTTATTAGGCGATAATACAATTATACCCACTAAACACTTGATGGCCTAGTAGAGAAGGTATAATGATGAATTATTAATCACGCAAATCTCAAATCTCAAATCTCAATTAAAAAAATAAGTCACTATCCACATCCCTATCTTCTGTTATATTACTTATAACTTATTAATAATCAATAATATATATAATATATATAGTATAAAAGAAAAGTTGGGGGTACCTTAAAAAACAACTGAGATTTGAGATTTGAGATTTGAGATTTCGGAAGGAAATCCAAAGCCTCAATTACCATACTAAATACCTAATAATCAATACGTTACAGCATATCAACAACATCACATCTACGATGTCAAAACCTTCTAAAGGCAAAAACAGGAGCATTTTTCTTCCCTAAAAGGCATCAAGAGACAGGCAAAAACCGCTTATTTCGATGACGATTCCTGCACTTTTCGGCCATTTAACCAATGTTAAATTCTTGCTTTTCGATAACAAATACTATGAATTGTGCGGTCTAATGGGCATCTCATAGGTCTAATAGTATACAAATGCTTATTATTGAGAGATAAGTTCCCCCCTCTCAGGCATTTATTCCTAATTGTTTATCTTTGCTTCTTGAATATTTGCTTCATCGTCTCAGGGTCCAGCGGCTGCATGGTGGGGAGGTTCAGACTCTTCACCATATGCAACGTGCCCTGCTTGTACTTCTGGAAATGGTCTGTCTTCAGGTGTTGCTGGTAGGCTTCATCCGAAGCATAGATTTCAAGGATGCGTATCTGAGTGGAGTCCTCCGCACTCTGCATCGGGAAGAGACAAATGACACCAGGCTCTAGTTCAACACTAAGGCGGTCAACCTCGTTGGCATAGGCAAGATATTCCGCAAGATACTGCGGATACACCTCAATTTCTGCGATACGGACAATCATACTATCATTAAATTCGGAAAGAGCCGTAATTGTTGCGGGAAAAATGTTTTGCGCCTGGGTACCAACTGAGATAGTCATTAGGGCAGCTAATAAGAGGTATTTTATTTTCTTCATAAGTAAATGATATTTCGACAGCAAAGATACGAAAAAAAAGAAAATGCTTAAACGATTTACCGATAATTCAACCATAATGTGAATCACAAGTAGTGCCTATTGATACTAAACGATGTTACATCTGTCATTTCCATATCTCGTTCTACTGATGTCCTTTCTTCGCTCTACCCAAGGAACAGGCCACTTTTTAAAGTGAAGCGACTAAAAGGACTTGACGCTTGACACCTCGCCTAAGACACACTTAACCCATACTCTACCTATACCCTAAGCATCCTGTTTGAGTATGCCTAGAGCGAGAGAAGAAGGAGAGAAGAAGGAGAGAAGAGCGAGCCGAGCATCAGGTTCAATGTTCCCTCTGTGCCCTCCGTCTCCTCTGTGAACTCTGTGCTTTCATAGCGAAGCGGAGAAAGAATGTTCCAAGTACCATGTTTGACATGTTAATTGATATATCTTTCGCTTCTCATTCGTATACTACTTGCATCACGATTACATATAAGTAAAAAAGGCAATTATATATTATTAGTCCCTACTATTGATGGTATTTCGTTAAATGCTCAGCCGACAATTGCTTTTCTCTTCGGCCCGCGACCGTTGGTTCCCCACCCATGCAGGGGCGGGGATAGGGGCGGGGTCGGTGATACTTCATAATGCGTAAGTCATAATTCATAATGCGTAATGCTTCACTCGGCCTTCAAGGGCGGGGAGTCGTTAGCAATGAAATCTAACAGTATATACTTCCCTAAAAAAAGAAAAATCGAAAAAACACCTCACCACCTCACTTTTCCTTTCGAAACCCTATTGTTTAAAGGGCTTTTCGGGAGGGAGGTGTTCAGCAAAGAGGTCACTCAACACCTCACCTAACACCTCCCTCATTTTATTCTGCATTTATTCTTTTCCTGAACATACTACTTTTAGAAACCTGATGAAGGCG
>OMXS01000045.1 GCA_900315095.1 uncultured Prevotellaceae bacterium
TAGCGCACTCCCTCGATTTTGACACACTCCCTCTAATAGTATTGTTTGAAAGAGAGGCTCTTACTCTGGTTTCATGTTTGTGTAAACAGTCTGGACGTCATCGAAGTCCTCAAGTTTCTCTACCATCTTGTCAATGGTTTCACGCTGCTCAGGAGTAACATCCTTAAGGTCGTTAGGAATATAGGTGAACTCAGCACCTGTTACCTCGAAACCGTTCTCCTCGAGATGCTTCTGTATCTCGCTGAAGCTCTTTGGATCGCCGTAGATGGTGATGCTCTCCTCTTCCTCATCCTCGTCGAATTCGTCCTCAACACCATAGTCGATAAGGTCAAGAATTAGCTCGTCCATATCGAGTCCTTCCTTTTTCTTGAAAGTGAACACGCTCTTGTGGTCGAAAAGGAAACTCAAAGAACCTGTAGTACCGAGGTTTCCGTTAAACTTATTGAATACTGAGCGCACGTCACCAACGGTACGTGTGGTGTTGTCTGTAAGAGTATCTACAAACACAGCCACTCCATGAGGACCATATCCCTCGTAAGTAACTTCCTTGTATTCACTCTGGTCTTTACCCATAGCGTTCTTGATAGCACGCTCGATATTGTCCTTCGGCATGTTCTCGCGCTTTGCATTAGCGATGATAGCGCGCAATGCTGGATTGTTCTCTGGCTCGGGACCACCTGCCTTTACGGCAATAGCAATCTGCTTACCAATCTTGGTAAAGGTCTTTGCCATGTGTCCCCATCTCTTAAGCTTCGTAGCTTTACGATATTCAAATGCTCTTCCCATATTTATTCGTATCCCCCTAAGTTAGGGGGTTGGGGGTCTGAACAAGCGAGGAATACAAACCCACCTTTAATTTAATTATTTATATTATGTGAAAGGGAATTGGATGTCTGCGCTTGTTCAGACCCCAAACCCCTAACTTAGGGGCTTATTATTATCTCAACTCAGCGCCCAGTTCTTTCTTAAGATTAGCGATTATCTTGTTCATGATGGCGTCTATCTGCTTGTCGTTAAGCGTCTTCTGCTCGTCCTGCAGAATGAAGTTAACGGCATAACTCTTCTTTCCCTCTGGAAGGTTCTTGCCCTCATATACATCGAAGAGTTCCACTTTCTTAAGCAGCTTCTTCTCCGACTGATATGCAATCTGCTCAACACGCGCGAACTCAACGCCCTTATCAAGCAACAAAGCGAGGTCACGGCTAACAGAAGGATACTTGCTGATTTCCACATACTCCACCTTCTGCTTCTTGATGGCCTTCATCAAGGCTGTCCAGTTGAGTTCTGCGTAATATACCTCCTGGTCGATGCCAGCCGACTTGAGAATCTTTTTGCTCACCAAGCCCATCTCAACGAACTTCTTTCCGCCACGGTTCTCGATAACGGTAGCCTTAGAGAAGATATCGCTCTCGCTGTCCTTGAACACAAGCATGCCAAACGGCAGACCGATACGAGAAAGGATATTCATAACGTATGCCTTCAACTCAAAGAATGTTGAGGCCTCGTCGGCATGTGCCCAAGAACCGCTAACACGTTTTCCTGTAACCCAAAGGGCTATCATATTCTCCTCCTTATAGGCAGCCATTGGGTTGTCAACGTTCTGCTTCTCTGGAGTGAAGGTATATACATTACCTCTCTCGAAGAACTTCAGGTTCGGATTCTTGCGGTTGATGTTATGTGCAACACTCTCAAGACCTCCGAAGAGAAGCGTCTGGCGCATCACATTAAGGTCAGAACTCAGCGGATTGAATATCTTAACCAAGTTACTCTCAGGATAACTATTGAGTCCCTCGTAATATGCGCCCTTTGTGAGTGAGTTGTTCAGTATTTCATTAAAGCCGCAACCTAAAAGCTGCTCGCCAACGAGGTTGGCAAGACGGTGCTTGATATCCTCGTCGCCTTTAATAACAAGAGACGACTTGAGTTGTGAAGGAATCTCCACATTATTATATCCATACACGCGAAGAATATCCTCAACGACATCGCAAGGGCGCTGCACATCCACGCGATAAGCTGGCACTTCAAGAAGCAATCCTTCTGCATCTTCATTAAGAACAACCATCTCAAGAAATGTTACGATACTCTTAATTGTATCAACGGGTAACTCCTTGCCTATCAGTTGGTTTACATAAGAATACTTCAAGTCTACCTTGAAGTTCTCAATCTTCTTTGGATAAACGTCTTTTATCTGCATGGAAACCTTGCCGCCGGCAAGTTCCTTACAAAGAATTGCTGCCTGCTTGAGTGCGTATATTGTTCCATTCGGGTCGATACCGCGCTCGAAACGGAACGATGCATCTGTACTCAAACCGTGACGGCGGGCACTCTTTCTTATCCATGTGGGATGGAAATACGCACTCTCAAGTACCACGTTGCGCGTGGTGTCGTATGTACCAGAACCCTTACCGCCAAACACGCCGGCAATACACATCGGCTCTTCTGCGTTGCATATAGCCAAGTCGCGGTCGGACAGTTTATGCTCTTCGCCGTCAAGTGTTATGAATGGTGTGCCTTCCGGCATTGTCTTCACCACAATCTTATGACCTTTCACCATGTCTGCATCAAAGCAATGGAGAGGCTGGCCGTATGCCATCATAACATAGTTGGTGATATCAACGATATTGTTAATTGGGCGCAAGCCTATTGTAGTAAGTTTGTTCTTCAGCCATTCTGGACTTTCCTTCACCTCACAACCGGTAATGCTTACACATGCATATCTCTGGCATGCGTCGGTATTAACGATTTCCACGTCTATCGGAAGGTCTTCGTTGTCGACTGTAAAGCCGTCATCAGAAGGACGATGAAGCGATGTCTCATATCCATTCTGCTTAAGCCAAGCATATAGGTCGCGAGCAACACCCCAATGAGAAAGAGCATCTGCACGGTTCGCTGTGATGTCAACCTCAATAAGCCAGTCGCTCTCAAGATTGTAATACTCAGCAGCAGGTGTTCCCACCTTTGCATCCTCAGGAAGCACGATTATACCATCATGACTTGTCCCGACACCTATCTCATCCTCAGCGCAGATCATACCGTTCGACTCGACGCCACGAAGTTTTGATTTCTTAATTACGAATTCCTTGTCGCCGTCATACAGCACACAGCCGAGGTCGGCAACAATCACCTTCTGACCGGCAGCCACGTTAGGAGCGCCACATACTATCTGACTAGCCTCTCCCTTGCCGAGGTCAACCGTAGTCACATGAAGATGGTCTGAGTTTGGATGCGCCTCACATGTCAGCACCTGACCGACATAAAGTCCCTTTAATCCTCCACGAATGCTTTGCACCTCCTCAAGTGCATCAACTTCAAGTCCTTCACTTGTCAATGCATCACACACTTCTTGAGGAGTAAGATTGAAGTCAACATACTCCTTCAACCACTTATAAGAAATATTCATTACTTATCTGAAAATTAATGTCTGTTTAAAAAACGGTTGCAAAGTTAACCATTTTTTTTAAAAGAAACAAGAAGAACAATATTAAAATAAGGTATATATGTTCAAACCGTTATGCTTCGTTGAAAATTAGATGTGCAGAAACCGCGAAGCAGAACAATCCAGAAATTGCGGAACAACTCCTTTGCATCATATTTCAAGTACATCTCGTTCGCGATAAAATAGTTCATGGATGCGTCTGCAATCCTCACAACGATGCTGTAATTAAGCTCTTTCAAGAAATAGCCATGCTCCACTCCCCTTTCTATAAACTGTATTGACCTCAGTATCTCTTCGTCACGTGACTGGTAAAGATAATCAACGACTTCTGAATACTTCTGCAATTCTAAGAAGAACTTGGGGTTTATCATCTCAAGGTCACTCATTTTCATCTTGAAGAACTCAATGAGAATATCCATTTCATCACAACAATCGTGAGAAGCGAATTCCATCAGGTGATTCCTTGTGTTGCTGCGGTCTTCACGCACACATTCAAGAAGCAAGCGCTCCTTGTTCTCATAGATTTCATAAAGGGTGCGCTTTGATATCTGCAACGCGTTCGCGATATCATCCATCTTTACAGACTTGATGCCGTTCTTCTTGAACATTGTCATTGCAACACTCAAGATTTTTGAACGTAACTCCTTCTTATAATCAGTTATATTATTCATCTGCACAGGTGTGAAAACGTATAAATATTTATAAAAGTATTGATTACACAGTTCTTTTGTATAAATCAATGGCAAAGATAATAAAAAGATTCGATAAAACTATTTGTCTTTTTAAGTTTTTTCGTAACTTTGCAAAAATTTTGAAAACAAGGACATAACACATATAGTATAATAATACAAATAGGTATTTATGGTAAAGATTTCAAAGGAAGCGGCATTAGCCTATCATGAAGATGGACGGCCAGGTAAAATCGAAGTAAAGCCAACTAAGGCTTATCGTACTCAAACAGACTTAAGTTTGGCGTATTCGCCAGGCGTTGCGTTCCCATGTTTGGAAATACAAGAGAACCCCGATGATGCATATAAATACACAGACAAGGGCAATCTTGTGGCCGTAATAAGCAACGGAACGGCTGTTCTTGGACTTGGCGATATAGGCGCGATGAGCGGTAAGCCCGTTATGGAGGGTAAAGGCTTGCTTTTCAAGATATACGGAGGCATCGACGTCTTCGATATTGAGGTTGATGAGAAAGACCCCGTGAAGTTCTGCGAGGCAGTTGAGAAGATTGCTCCCACATTTGGCGGCATTAACCTTGAGGACATCAAGGCGCCAGAGTGTTTCTATATAGAAGAGCGTCTGAAGAAGACTCTCGACATCCCTGTGATGCACGACGACCAGCATGGCACGGCAATTATCTCAGCCGCAGGTCTTAAGAATGCCTTGGAAGTGGCTAAAAAGGACATCAAGGATGTAAGAATCGTGGTTAATGGCGCTGGAGCAGCAGCAATCAGTTGCACAAAACTATACATGGCATTAGGCGCACGCAAGGAGAACATCCTGATGCTCGACTCAAAGGGTGTTATAACAAGCGATCGTGACAACCTTAACGAGCAGAAGCGTTTCTTCGCCACCGACCGCCGGGATGTCCACACTCTAGCCGAAGCCATCAACGGAGCAGATGTTTTCGTAGGTCTCTCCAAGGGCAATGTGCTGACCAAGGATATGGTTAAGACAATGGCTAAAGACCCAATTATCTTCGCCCTTGCAAATCCTGTTCCTGAGATTTCATACGAGGATGCAATGGAGGCTCGTCCCGACACTCTGATGTCAACAGGAAGAACCGACTACCCCAACCAGATTAATAATGTAATCGGTTTCCCGTATATCTTCCGCGGCGCACTCGATGTTCACGCCACCGCCATCAACGAAGAGATGAAGATGGCTGCTGTTCACGCTATTGCCGACTTGGCAAAACTGCCTGTACCTGATGTCGTGAATGATGTATATAAGGTGAACAACCTTAAGTTCGGACGTGAGTATTTCATTCCGAAGCCAGTTGACCCACGTCTTATCTCCGAAGTCTCGGCTGCTGTTGCCAAAGCTGCTATCGAAAGTGGCGTTGCACGCAAGACCATCGACGACTGGGAGAGTTACAAGAATTCTCTTAGCGTCCTGCTCGGCCAGGAGACCAAACTCACTCAGAAACTCTATGCCACAGCAAGTGCTCACCCACAGCGCGTTGTCTTTGCAGAAGGCATTCATCCCACCATGCTCCGTGCAGCAGTTCAAGCAAAGGCTGAAGGCATATGCCAGCCGATACTTCTTGGCAACGACGAGCGCATCGCTAAACTGGCGAAAGAACTCGACCTTTCTCTTGAAGGAATTGAGGTGGTGAACCTTCGTCATGACAACGAGGCAGAGAGAAGAGAGCGCTTCGCAAGGATTCTTACTCAAAAACGTCAGCGCGATGGTTACACCTTCGAGGAGGCCAACGACAAGATGTTTGAGCGCAACTACTTCGGAATGATGATGGTTGAGACAGGCGAAGCCGACGCTTTCATAACCGGTCTTTATACGAAATACTCAAACACCATCAAGGTGGCGAAAGAGGTTATCGGCATCCGTTCAGAGTACAAGCACTTCGGAACGATGCACATCATAAACTCTCCGAAAGGAACACTTTTCCTTGCAGATACCCTCATCAACAACAACCCCAACACAGAGGAGCTTGTTGACCTGGCAAAACTGAGTTCTACTGCCGTTCGCTTCTTCAACGAGAAACCTGTAATCGCGATGGTGAGCCACTCTAACTTCGGTAGTGACACATCTGAGGGTTCGAAGAAGGTTAGAAAGGCCGTTGCAGAATTGCAGACAAGTAACCCTGAAATGATTGTAGATGGCGAGATACAGATAGGATTCGCACTCAACCGCGAGCAGAGAGACAGCCTTTATCCATTCACACGACTAAAGGACAAGGACGTGAACACTCTGGTGTTCCCGAATCTTACAAGTGCCCGCTCTTCGTACAAGATGCTTCAGGCGCTGGCACCCGATGTGGAAATCATCGGCCCTATCCAGATGGGACTCAACAAGCCTATCCACTTCACCGACTTCGGTAGTTCTGTTCGCGACGTGGTGAACATCACAGCCGTTGCCGTGATTGATGCTTATGTTGACAAGATAAAGAGTCGTATTAACAAGGCGTAATTCAATCAAGACAAATAACAAGTGCGGTCATCATCATTTCCGATGGTGGCCGCATTTCTATTATGTGGAATTCAATACATTCAGTATGTATATATATAAAAAAAAGAACAACCTTCAGAAAGTTGTTCTCTTTGTCGAGGTGACAGGACTCGAACCTGCGACAGCCTGGTCCCAAACCAGGAACGCTACCAACTGCGCTACACCTCGTTCCGTTTTTGCGAGTGCAAAGGTACACATTATTTTTCTATCCACCAAATTTTATTGGAATAAATTATCCATAATTGCATGTAAATGGCCAAAAACAATTAGTGGACACAGGATTACATGCTCCCGTGCCCACTATATAAGTAAGATGTAGTGATACTATTTACGTGTTCAACGACTAATTACTTTCTTGCATCTCATAACTTGGCTATCATTTACGAGTCATTTTTTTCTTAATGCGTTTAGTAAGCCCGATGGCACCAGTAGGACATACGAGGCGACAGAGATGACAGCCTACGCACTTAGTGCCTACGATATGAGGTTGGCGACTATCGCTGTCGAAACTGATGGCTTGATGCCCACCGTCCATGCATGAGGTGTAGCAACGGCCGCAACCGATGCAACGCTCGCGGTCTATCTTCGGATAAACAATGGTCTCGCGGTCGAGGTCGTGAGGCAAGGAGAAGTTAGGCAGTTGCTCGCTAACAAGCGATTCCATGCTGTCAAGTCCTCGCTCTGCCATGTAGTTTTGCATACCGAGAATGAGGTCGTCGATGATGCGATAGCCATATTCCATCACGGCGGTACACACCTGTACGTTGCGACAGCCCAACTGTATGAACTCAAGTGCGTCGCGCCAAGTCTCTATGCCGCCGATGCCACTCAGTTCTACATTTTTCATTATAGTGTTTGCGGCCATCTCGTAGATATAACGAAGGGCGATGGGCTTGACGGCACGACCGCTGTAGCCAGAGACTGTCTGCTTCTCGCTTACCGCCGACTGTGGCGACATTGTGACGCTCTTGATGGTGTTAATGGCCGAGATAGCGTCAACGCCAGCAAAGTAGGCCCCCATAGCAGGCTCGTTAATCTGTGTGATGTTGGGCGTCATCTTAGCAATAACAGGTATCTTCACGTTCCGCTTCACATAGGCAGTATAGAATGTTACCAGTTCTGCATTCTGACCAACGTCGCTACCCATACCGGCCAGTCGCATCTGCGGACACGAGAAGTTCAGTTCAACAGCATCCACCCCAGCATCTTCAGCCATCTTGGCCAGTTCTATCCATTGCTCTTCGGTCTGTCCCATGATTGATGCGACAACCACCTTTGTGGGATAGTTCTGCTTCAGTCGATGCAGAATGTCAAAGTCAACATCAACGGGGTTCTCGCTAAGTTGTTCCATGTTGCGGAAACCAGCAAACGACGTGCCGTTCTTCACGGCATCGAAGCGTGGCGACACCTCATGTATGTCCTGCACGCAAATGGTTTTATAGAACACTCCTGCCCATCCCATGTCGAAGGCACGCGCCACCATCTCGTAGTTGGTGCATACGGCAGAGGAAGCGAGGAAGAAGGGGTTCTCACAAGGGATGCCGCAGAACTTGATGGAGAGAGAAGGCTTATTCTCGCTTATAGCTGGTGCATCGCAACGCACGGCACTTGCCATCTCCCTAATCCTTATAGGTCTGTCGTAGTGGATACAGGCATCTTCCGCTTTCTTCAAGTCATCATCAGTACACTCGGCAATCCAGCGATTCGCTATCTTCTCGTTGCCGAAACGAATGGCACGAACGGTACGGGCTGGATCGCCATTCTTACATACTTGGCTGCAAGGGGCGTCGGCGCAGAGCAGACAACGGGCAGCCTCTTCGTTGACGTGTATCATAATCGTTATTTTGGCTATACAGCCACTTTAGTAGTTTGGGAAATATAGAATGAAATAATAGTAGTTTTCTGCCCACAAAGATACACATTTTCTTTAAATAACCAACAAAATCATTTAATAAGTAAAATATTTTTATTGTCAGGAAGGACAAGTGGCATTGTCAGAAGTGTCTCCGGAGGCACTATTGAGGTAATCAGGAGGCACTATTGAGACGGCAAACAACAAAAAAGGGCATAGAAGAACTATGCCCTGATATCTTAATAAAAACGTTTTTTACTTGATGATGCCCTGCTCAACGAATATCTTCTTGAGTGCCTGTACTCCGCGCTCAACCTGCTCTTCGGTGTGAGTAGCCATAAGTGCGAAGCGGACGAGTGTGTCCTGAGGTGCACATGCTGGCGGAATAACTGGATTGATGAACACTCCGTTGTCGTAAGCAAGTTTCGTCACGAGGAAAGTCTTGTCAACATCGCGCACATAAAGTGGGATGATTGGGCTCTCTGTGTCGCCAATCTCGAAGCCTTCTTCGCGGAAACGGCGAAGTGCGAACTTCGTCACCTGCCACAGATGCTCTATGCGCTCTGGCTCGCGGCGTATGATGTGAAGCGCCTCCATTGCTGCTGCTGTAGCGGCAGGGGTGTTACTTGCGCTGAAGATATATGTGCGGCATGTGTGGCGCAGGAAGTTGATGGTGTCGAAATCAGCAGCAACGAAACCGCCGATACTTGCGAGACTCTTTGAGAATGTACCCATGATGATGTCCACATCGTCGGTAACTCCGAAATGGTCGCACACTCCTCTACCCTCTTTACCGAACACGCCAAGACCGTGTGCCTCGTCAACATAGATGCTGGCGTCGTATTTCTTCTTCAGTTTAACGATTTCTGGAAGATTAGCAAGGTCGCCCTCCATTGAGAACACGCCGTCAACAACAATCATCTTGATTGACTCTGGCTTGCACTTCTGCAACTGCTTCTCAAGGTCCTCCATATCGTTGTGCTTGTACTTCAAGCATGTAGCGAACGAAAGACGGCGGCCATCAACGATAGACGCATGGTTGCGGTCGTCGCAAATGATATAATCCTCACGGCCGCAGATGTTTGCAAGTACACCTGAGTTTACTGAGAAACCAGTTGAGAAAACGAGTGCCTCGTCTTTGTGTTCAAACTCTGCCAGTTCTTTCTCTAACTGAACATGAAGGTCGAGTGTACCGTTAAGGAAACGGCTGCCGGCACAACCTGTACCGTACTTGTCAATTGCTTCTTTAGCAGCTGCTTCAACTCGAGGATCGCCAGTCAGACCTGTATAGGCATTGCTTCCGAACATCAACACATGATGACCTCCCATTTCAACTTCAGTACCCTGTTTTCCAACAATTTCTCTGAAATATGGATAAACTCCCGCGTTGATGAACTTCTGCGGTTCGCGGTATTTTTTATACCTCTCTTGTAATAGTCCCATTACTATAATTTATGCGTAGATTACCTACTAAGTTTAGATTCAGGCTGCAAAGTTACAAAAAAAAATATACATCCACTCATTTTTTTTAAGAAAAGTGCATTTTAATCAAATTAATAACGAAAAAATACTGATATTCCGCTGAATTATGGTAAATTTGCAAACGAAAATATGAAGAAGATAACATTCATACTGAACCCCATCTCTGGCACTATTAGCAAGGCGGGTGTGCCGGAGCTGATAGACAACACGATAGACAAAGACATTTATGATTACCAACTTGTCTTTACCGAACGTGCTGGGCATGCTACGGAGATTGCAGCTGCCGAAGTGGCGAAAGGCACCGATATCGTGGTGGCTGTAGGAGGTGACGGTACTGTGAATGAAGTGGGACGGGCACTGGTTCACACCAATACGGCATTGGCCATTCTGCCTTGTGGCTCTGGCAACGGCCTGGCGCGCCACCTCATGCTTCCCATGAATCTTAAAAAGTCAATAGAGACCATAAACAAGGGCGTCATTCACGACCTCGATTATGGAGTTATAAACGACATACCTTTCTTCTGCACTTGCGGCATCGGCTTCGACGCCTTTGTGAGCATGAAGTTTGCCGAGGCAGGCAAGCGCGGGCCTATCACATACGTCGAGAATGTGCTGCGCGAAGGACTGAGATACAAGCCCGAGACATACACCATTACCGACGAGAGCGGCACGAAGATGCGCAAGGCGTTCCTCATCTCATGCGCCAACGCCTCGCAATACGGCAACAACGCCTACATCGCGCCGCATGCATCAATGGCCGACGGCATTCTTGACATCATCATCATGGAGCCGTTCGACATGTTCGACGCCCCGCAGATAAGCATGGACCTCTTCTCTAAGACCATCGAGAACAACAGCAAGATAAAGATGCTGAAGTCGAGCAGAAGGGCATCAAGATGGTTGTCAATCCCGATGCCGACAAGTCGAAGCGCAAACCCGCGCCTGTAGTTAACGCCATAAGCGAGGCGTTCAACACGCTAAGAGACGACATCGAGGGCAACCGACGCACCATTCTTGCTCTTAACAAGAAAATCCTAAGAAGACTGAATAACCTTTAGAGTAAAAGATAGAAGCAACGATACAAACATCGTTGCTTTTTCTTTTATTTCATACACCTTATTTATATTATATAAGGGAAAAACACGCCAGAAAGTGAAAAATAATTGAAGAAAAAACGTTTGTTACAATTTAATTTATTATATTTGCAAACGTTTAGAACTAATAATCCGAGTGAATCTAATATATCATTAACATAATCTTAAATAACTAAAACAAATTT
>OMXS01000011.1 GCA_900315095.1 uncultured Prevotellaceae bacterium
GATGTCGCTCCGCACCTCGCCCGCGCCCACCGCCAAGGAGTTCTCCGCATCGAAGAACATCAAGAGCATGCGCGCCCTCTTCCAGGAGGATGTGACCGTAGACAAGAACGGCATGCGCCACCGCTCCCTCTCCAGCGGAGCAACCGCTAAGGAGTTGCCGAAGAATGCCGTGGGCGAGGAGGAAGAGCCTTAAACCTCCACTCCTCCCCTAACAGGGGAGGTCGGGTGGGGTCTGAAACAACTCTATGTACAAGACAACTCTCCTGACCTCCCCTTTCTTGCTTAGGGTTATAAACCCTGACAAGGTGGTCCTCCTATCATCTCATCAACCAATTAGACTTAATTACTAACCACTAAAACCGAAACACTATGTTCAAACGAGAATCTTGGAAACTCATCATCCAAATGGTGATATCCGTCCTAACCGCCATCGCAACCACGCTCGGCGTGACCAGTTGCATGGGCTACTAAATGTGCTATATATTTATCATATCTATCGTTCTCCGTCAGCAGTTCTTTTTTTTAAAGATAATAGTATCATACGTCAAGAATGGCAGCGCAGTGATGCGCTGCCATTCTGCATTTAACCACCTTTCGCACCGCAAAACATATACAGGCAATATATTAAAAGGTATATCAAACAGGGTGCGAAAAGACTAGAAATAAGAAAAAAATCATTCCAATATTTTGTTATTGTGCCCTTTTATTGTATTTTTGCAAACGTCAATGCTCACACTATGGCTTGTGGGCGATGACAACGACATATTGAAAAGCGTCATTGATGCTTTGTTTTTGACAACTCAAAATTACCACAAGAGAAGACCAGTCAGGAACATTGCGGAGGTGGATGCTACGGGTGTAGTATATACTCCCGGAGTGTGCTGCGAGGGCTAACCATGTCCTCACGCACACTTTTGGGGCGTACTATATACTTACTAGCGTGGGTATTCAAAAACTCTGTTCGTTCACTGGTCGGGCCGTGGTAAGCCTTGAGTTGTGGGACGTGGCAGGTGAGGATACCCCGCTTTTTATATGTGGTTACTTAAATGTAATAACCCTCTGGCACATGGGTATCAGTCAGATTAGAGAATTAGTATTATATCTAAATGGCTGATATTAGTGAAACAAAACAAAGTCTTCTTACCGAACTACAAGCACGCGTAGAAGATAAAATTTTGGAGCCGAGTAACGCTGCTCTCTTAAGTAAACTCATCACCAAAGCAGAAAGCGATGATGAAGCACTGGCGATAGCAGCTCTTGGCACAACATACAAACGCACAGGTTTCCATTTCGATAAGCGAATGGAAGAGCCGAGAATGTCTGACACGATAAAATACTTCAAAAAGAACGAAGCATTAAGTTTTGGCGAGGCAAAAGAGGGTGGCCCTATTCATAAGCTTATTATTGGTGAAAATTATGACGCATTGCAGAACCTACTTATCCAATATAGAAGGAAAGTTGATGTTATTTATATAGATCCCCCTTATGCAAAAGACAATATGGGTAATTTTGCAGAAACAAGTTATAAAAATTCCATAAGCAGAGACAATCTTCTATCTATGCTTTACTTCCGTTTACAGCTTGCAAAACAATTGTTGTCGGATGATGGCATTATATTTTGTAGCATAGACGACAAAAACCATGCATATGTAAAATGTCTTTTTGATGATGTATTTGGTGAAGCATCTTTTGTGTCATCTCTTACGATTGAATCTTCTGTTATTGCAGGCCCTAGAAGAGTGCCAGCTATGCAAGGAAGTATAGTTAAAACCGCAGAGTATTGTTTGGTATATTCTCGGAATGGTAATAACAAAGTTATGAAAAAACTAAAATATGATTATATAGAAGGTTTTGATACTCACTATAGCAATTGGTTGGATGAAGTTAATGGATGCATAATCTCATTTAATGATTTTATGAATAGTAATTTAACTATAAAAACACTTTTTGAATCATATAATCTTGAAGTGAGTATCCAAAATCTTTACAAATTGATTTCTTTGAATCAAACTGCAAAAGAATGGCTGTATAGCGAGGAGATTGCTTCGAAATTATATCGTTTAAGTGGGGAAGAGGAAATTGAAAATGCCCATGAATTTCCTTTGTATAAAATGTTCAAAATTAACAATAAATGGTATATAAGGACAGAGAATGAGGTGTTGAACGTATTTAGATATATCGATAGGATAGGGCCGTGTGACGATTATTTTAACAGATATGGCGAGAGGGCTGTAAGAGGTAATTTATGGAAAGGGTTTTCGTCAGATGGAGGAAATCTAGACAAGGAAGGTTTCGTTTCATATAAAGGTGGGAAAAAGCCACTACGACTTATAAAACAATTAGTAGATTCTGTATGTCAATCTGAAGATTCCATTATCTTAGATTTTTTTGCAGGATCAGGGACTACTGGCCATGCTGTTTTGGAATTAAATAAGGCAGATGGTGGGAGGAGGTCTTTCATTCTTTGTCAAAATAATGATCCAACGGAGACCGCCCCTAATGGAATAGCTTATGATGTAACTAGCAAACGCCTAAAACGTATAATGACAGGCAAATGCTACGATGGAAGTAGAAATTTCCGAGGTGCAAATGGTTTTACTCCATACGGAGGAAAACTAGACGTTTATGAGATAGCGGAAGTGTCGAACGCAAGTGCCACATCTGGGCTGACGCCATTTGATGTGATTGACGAAACTTTGTATGGACAAGAAAAGTTCAAGACAGCACGCGAGAAAATAGAATGGGTTTGCAGTAACTTTTCTCAGACTCAGATGACAGTTAATAACGAAGATTGACATTATGTTACAGGAAGCTAAGGATTTGCAAAATAGAGCTGTTACCGAACTTTTCAGCAAGGCGCACGGTCAGAAAAAAGAGCTTACTTTCCGCGCACCAACGGGGAGTGGAAAAACGCACATGATGGGAGATTTTATGAATCGTCTGCTTGCCGAACAGAAGAATGTAATATTTCTTGTGTCAACGCTTTCTAAAGGTAACCTGGCACAGCAGAACTACGACTCATTTCTAAAGTGTTGTCAGGATGGAACATACTCAGAATTGAAACCCTACCTCATTAATACAGAAATCAGCGGGGAGGAAGAACTGTTTATTCCTACTGATTATAACGTTTACGTGTTGCCCCGTGACTTGTTTAAGGCTGGCGGCATTTTGATGCGTGGTGCTATGGATCATTTCCTCCGAACTATGACCATAGGCGATTTTGGAATGGGATTGGGAATGAAAATATATCTTATCAAGGACGAATGTCATCAGGCTACAAATAATTTGGATGAAATCTCTGAAAAGTTTTTTGCACGTACCTTTAATTTTTCAGCAACCCCCAAACTATCAAGAGGACAAATGCCCGATGTTCAAATAAGTGATGAAGAGGCTGTCGCGGCAAAGTTGATAAAAAGAGTGGAATTGATAGAAGATGAGAACGCCACTGTTGATGATGCCATAGACAAATTCTTGGAAATAAAAACGCAATACAACAATCTCCTTGGGGTGCATCCTTGCCTCATCATCCAGATTTCTAATAAGGACAAGGCGGAAGAAGAATGGCAGAATAAAATAAAGCCAGCCTTAGAGAAACATCAAGCCTTGAAATGGATGGTAATTGTCAACACTTATAAAACTACAGGCGCAGAAGACAAGTCAAAAGAATTGCTTTGCGATACAAATGATGATGTTAAAAAGAAATTGCCTGTAGCAAAATGGAAAGACTACGCAAAAGGAAATCATTCTACCATCGACGTGATTGTATTTAAGATGGTAATCTCTGAAGGTTGGGATATACCACGTGCTTGCATGCTATATCAGGTACGTGATACGCAAAGCAGACAATTAGACGAACAGGTTATGGGCAGAGTGCGCCGCAATCCCAGACTACTTGATTATGAGATGCTTTCAGAAGAGGCTCAAGAGTTGGCTTCAACAGCATGGATATGGGGCATTAAGCCTGATAGCATGAATAAAATAATGCCCGTTAAGCTGTGGAGAAGGGGCGCTGTAGATGTTCAAGAACAAATAAGAGTGAAGACAACTAAATTGGTTGGGCTGACAGAAAGGGCTGATTTTAATATTAATGCTTTCATGGCCAGTCAACCGCCTTCAACCACCCATCAAGACATTTTCAGTCTTTTCAACAAATTAAAACAGGGCGATAATGCTTTAAGAGAAATGTCATTCGAGTATGCAAAAGACGATTATGTGAAATGGTGGGATTTCATGCAGCATTATGATAAAATAAAGCATAAGTATGATACCTACATAAACGATTATGAAAAGAGTATGGTAGAAGATAAAGAGGTTTCATTTCCTACTAGTTCTACCTATATGGACAGTGGTAACAGAATAGAAATAGAAGAATGGGTATGGTGCAGAAAGGAAACTGATAGCACTACATTTGCTTTTGACAGCGATGCGGAAAGAGAATGGGCGAACTATCTTTCCAAAATTGCCGCAAGAGAAGCAGCTGAAGTGGCACAACTTGGTGATGATGACGAACGTTTTTTATGGGGTAAAAACTATCCATATAATTCGGAAATAAAATATGAATATTATAGTGATGGTATCCATAAATCTTATCCTGACTTCATCATGAAGGATAAGCGAGGTAGGATACACATCTTTGAAGTGAAGAGTGTAAATGGTAATGGAGCTACGGGGTTTGATCCTGAAGAATATGAAGCTAAAATACGAGACTTGAAAGATTGTTATAAAGCTGCTTCAGCTAAATTGAAGAATCATCTATTTTACATTCCCGTTAAAGATGGTGAAGCATGGCAAATCTTCAGATACGCCAATGGGGAAGAAATTATAATGACAAAACAAATGTTTAAGGCATCATTTTCAGAAAAACAATTATGATTGAACACTGGTATGAGTATCTTCCTGCCGCATGGTTTATTCCTGAGGGAAGATGGTATGTTATCGGGAGCGTCTTACTGCTCATGTCTATCGCCTTTATTCTCGGCTATTTAGTTGGGAGAAGAAAGCGAAGATAAATGCAAAGGCTATTGAAAAAGTCAACAAGTCAACAAGTCATCAAGTCATCAAATGCCCTTTTGGGAAAATGTTAAAATAAAGTTCTTAATAATTTAGAACAAGAAAATATATACTGCGCCTACTGCAAGTATCGTAAGAGGTTCGGAACTTATGCAAGACACTCCTCCAGTAAACTTTGGTTCGGGAACTCTTAATGGCGATAACGAGGGCGAGGTGCTGGGCAAGGAGAACGCTGATGATGTCGTAGAGGATGACGATGAAGGCTTCCCTGCAATGCACGATGCTTTCCAGACGCGGAAGGCGTGGAAGGACTAGGGGATACCGTATATAGTAGTATAGCGGCTGCATCACATGGAGGTGCTCTCATCCCTCACCGCATGCGGCAGTCCTCGCCCGAGGGAGATAAACGAGACTCCCCCGCTGGCGTAGTGCTGACGGAGGAGTCTCTGACTCAAACATGAAGGGTGTTATTTTATCTTCTCGAGCATCTTGATTGTCCTGCTGAGGAACATTTGGCTGTGCTTGTCGTAGACTTTGATGTTGCTATCGTTGGCGAGATGGTCTACAGGCATACCTTGGACGCACGTGTTGTAGTACTGCTTCAGTTGTGAGTACCAATAGCTGAGGTCGTTGTGACCGATGAGCTTGACCTTCGGGATGAATGTGTTGGAGAACATCATGCTTCCCTCGTCGCACTTGAAGGAGACGTTGACGGTGACAACGAAATCGGGTGTCAAGGGGTTGCTGATGGCTCCGTTCTTGACGAAGGGCACGAACACCTGCGGTACCATGACTGCTTTCTTACCCATGATGTCGAGCTGGCGGCCATAGACGTTGATATTGCTGCCGGGGAGGTTGATGTAGTTGCATACATCGACGTCGAGGTACTCAAAATTTTTGGGTTTGGAGGTCTTGTCTCCCGGCTTCTCGTAGTCGTCTATGAGGATGTCGTTGATGCCCACCTGATGGATGTGCGGCACGGTGTTCTTGTTGAGTCTTACAACACCTGAGGTCTTTCCTCCGTTGATGCTGAACGTGGGGCGGTCGTCGAGCATAAGGAAGTGGCGGAACTGGTCGGAGTAGCCCAACTGACGGTCGGTATAAACGCCGTAGTTGGTGGTGACCACCACGTCATGGATGTTGTGGTACAGGTTGGTGTTGAGGTTCACCTTGACGCTGGCGGGGTCGAAGAAGCTTACGAGGCGCACGTCGTAGTCGTAGAACTCGGAGTTGTCGTATGTGTTGCCCTTCACGCCGTAGTTGATGTGGTCGTTGCTGCTCAGGAGGTCTTCCTTAGAGATGTATACCACGGGGTCGTCGGCGAGGCTCCAGCATCCCTTGCCGAGGTCTCCTTCGGTGTTGCCCTTGCGTATGAGCTCTGGCGTCATGGACACGCCACCCTCGCCGTTGGAGGTGTAGCCTGAGATGACTCCCGAGAGGTTGATGGTGGCGTCGAGGCCGAGGTCTATCTTTCCGGGAATCACCTCTCTCTGCACCGGCTCGTCATCGCCGCACCATCCGATGATGGCTGATGCGATGTTAACTGCCATGCCGCCTATAGAGAAGACTGGCGCTGCGCCCTTTATGCCTTTTGGTACGTTATTGGTGTTCATGAGCGAGAAGAGGATGTTGGCGCTGGTGACGCTTCCCCCGAGTATGCTGCTGATGGTGTTCAGCGTGCTGCATACGCCGCTCATGGAGTTGCCGCCGCCTGTCTCTATCACCTCATAGTCGGTGAACGTGCCTGACATAGAGCCTATGAGTGAGCCGGTGAGAGTGACGTTTGAGGTGGTGCTTGTAACAGGGAATATGGTGAGGTGTCCCTGCTGTGCCATTCCCTCGCGCCAGTCGGTGCCTATGGTGGTGTAGCACGAGAGGTCGAGGTCGAAGCAGTGCCAGTTGACGGTGACGCCGCGGGTGTCCTTCTTGGCGTAGGGTGCCACATAACTGGTGAACACCTCCTGCTGACACTTGCCGACGCTCATCTTCGTCTTAGGCACGAGGGTCTTGCCGTACTGGTGGTTTGCTGGCACGGCGAACTCCATGGAATGGTAGAGCGGGTACTTGTTGTTGTCCACCGACTCGTTTGCCGAGACGAGATAAACGAGCTCGCTGCCGTAGCCTGTGGGGTTGTCGATGTAATGGAATATGCGCAGGATGCCGGTGTACTTGTTATAGAGTCCGAACATGCGTGTGCGCATGGCGTTGGGGTCATTGAGCTCGCAGAACGCCATCTCCCATCCGTTCTCCTTCTTTATGTCGAAGCGCACGTAGTCGGGGATGTTCTGTGCCGAAGCGCCGTACCATGGGCAGTTCACCTCGTCCTGTATGCCTGCTATTTTCACCGTCTGGCAGTTTTCCCAGTCGTACATAAACTCGTCTTTTGTCATGTCGTCGCCGAGCATGGGCTTGTTTGCCGTCAGTGGTGCTGGCTCCTCTACGACGTCATCGTCGCTGCTGCATGCTGCGATACCTGATGTCAAAAGTGCTGCGAAAGCCATGGCTGCCATTGCCTTCATGCAGCTGATATTGTTTTGTCTTGTTTTCATGATGTTTATTTTCTTTTCTTTCTCCGCTACGCTCACTGAGGAGACGGAAGGTTCAGAAATATAACCTATAACCTTTAACCTATCGCTCGGCTTTGCCGCTTTTACAAAGGCTTTAGCCGACTAAAAGAACCTATAACCCTTCGCTCGACCCTGAAAGGGGCGCTTTTAAAAGCGGAGCGACTAAAAGAACCCTTATCACAGACTTGCGCCGTCGTAAATCTCGCTGTCGTTATGTCCGAAGATTCTGTAGAGGAAGCGGTACTTCTGACCGCAGTCCTTTTCGCCGTATGTGTATCCGCTATTATAGTCCACGACACCGTTATACTCGAAGATGAATGTGAAGTGTGTCTCGTCGTACCAGTAGTTTGGTCCTTTGACGAGCGGTCCGCATCCTGCCTCCTTGAAGGTCTCCACGAAAGAGTTCCAGTTGGCCTGCAGTATCTTCTGAATGTTAAATGCCGTGGGTGAGCTGCATTCGCCTGGGCAGTACTTAGAGTCGCGCATGATGCCGAGGTACTTGTTTGAGAGCGGGTTCTTGTACTCCGAGTTAGATATGGCGCAGAATATTGGCTTCACGCCGTTGCTGCTTCCCTGGATGCACACGAAGTTGAGGACCTTGTCGTTGCTGTAGAGGCAGTCCTGAATGTCCTTCATCTTGATGTTTTTCACGATGTCGAACTTATAGTACTTCTGTCCTGCCTTGAGCAGGTTTTTCTTAGGCCATGCGCTGTTCTTGAGGAATGTGATCTTGCGGAATCCCTTGAGTTGCGTTTTAGGCGACATGGTCACCTCTGCCACATGATTCTCCTCGGTGCCGGGACAGAAGAACACTGTGCCCTGTGGCTTGCCCTCTCTGCTGGTGAGCAATACTGCCAGTCCGCCGTTACTTGTTGGTGATGTCACCACGTCGTTAACAAACCAGAGGTCGAACATCTCCTTTGCCTCATGGATGTTTTCCACTCCGATGTAGAGGTGCTCGGGGTCTTTGCTGTCGATAGGCTCGCCGTAGATGTAACTAGTCACCACTCCCAGGTCGTTGGTCTCTACGATGGTGTTCTGGAACGCCTCGAGGTCGTCGTAAGAGACAATGTCGATGCGGTTCACCTTTTCCATCTCAGAGACAACCTTTTTCTCGATGCCATTGTCATCATCGCTGCACGCGGCGAAAGCAACAGACAGGGTCACAGTGAGCAGCATCGCTGCCGTCTTGTAAATGTTCATTGCAAAAAAGCTTTTTGTATTCATACCGTATATTATTATGTTGTTTTCATGTTCGTTTGAATTCGCATGCAAAAGTATAACCAATAAATACATTCTTAAATGTTTACATTTCATTTTCTTCTTGTATTGTTGCGACAACTGTATAAATTTGCGACAAATATGGGGGAAGGGTCTCTTTTTTGTCGCATCGAAAGGGGAGGGGAAGAGTTAGGAGTTAGAAGTTAGGAGTTAGGAGTTCTTTGTGAGCAAAGCGCCCCTACGGGTCGAGCGAGGAGTTCTTTTAGTCGGCTGTGGCCTTTGTAAAAGCGGCGAAGCCGAGCGAGGAATTAGGAGGTAGGAGGTAGGGGGTATAGGGTAAAAAAGAATCCGCAACACCTTTTGTCGGTATTGCGGACTCTTTGTATAGTCTTATTAATAATATGCTGCCTTTATCCTTCACGGTAGAAGTCGAGGGCTTCTTTTATCTCCTCTTCTGTTGCTGTCTGGTTGATGCGTATGTCACCGATGTCGGCGAGGAGAGTGAAGTTTATTGTGCCTGCTGTGTTCTTCTTGTCGTGGCGCATGAGGGCGAGCAGCTCGGGGTAGTCGTCGCATGTGATGTCCATCTGCCCGTAGTTCTCGCGGATGAAGGCCACTGTCTGCCGCATCTTCTCTGTGGGGAATGCTGTCTTGACGGCACTGAGGTACAGTTCGCAGACAATGCCGTAGGCCACAGCATAACCGTGGAGTATGGGGCTGCCTTTCTTCATGGCGAACGACTCGAAGGCATGTCCTATGGTGTGCCCGAGGTTTAGCGCCTTGCGTATGCCGTGTTCATGAGGGTCTTGTTCCACGATATCGCGCTTCACGGCGACTGACTCGTCGACCATACGCTGCAACTGAGTGAGGTCGGGCTGGGTGAGGTCGTAATTGACGAGCTCTGCCCACCGTTCCGTGGTGCTTATGAGTCCGTGCTTGAGCATCTCGGCATAGCCTGAGCGCAGGTTCTCCTGGTCGAGAGTCTTGAGGAAGGCGGTGCTGAGCAGCACGTAGCGTGCGTCGCAGAATGCCCCTATCTCGTTCTTCAGTCCACAGAAGTTGATGCCTGTCTTTCCTCCCACGCTGGCGTCGACCATGGCGAGCAGTGTGGTGGGGATGTTGATGAAGTCGATGCCGCGCTTGAATGTGGCAGCAGCGAATCCCCCGAGGTCGGTAATCATGCCTCCTCCGAGGTTTATCAGTAGTGAGTGGCGTGTGGCGCCGTTCTGGCTCAGGAACTGCCATATGTCAGCCAGAGCCTCAATGTCCTTATGCGTGTCGCCCTGCTTCACCGTGATGTTCCTCGCGTTACGGAGACTCCTGTAGCGCTGTATCACCGGCAGGCACGCCACGGCAGTCTTCTCGTCCGTAAGGATGAAGATGCGGTCGTGCTCACACTCGGAGATGGCGGTGGTGAGGTCACTGTTGAGTGACTGGGATGATATTATTTTTTGCATTATCCCCTCCTTCCTCCCGCATGGGGAGGTGTTATCGTTTATTTATATATTTCTGCGAGTTTGTCGAGTAGTTTCTCTTCGCGGAGGTCGGAGGCTATGATGGTGCCGTCGGGACCCACGAGGATGTTCGATGGAATGCTCATGATGCCATATACGGGACTGGCGGCGCACTCCCATCCCTTGAGGTCGCTGATCTGGTGCCAGGGGAGGTTGAGCTTCTTCACTGCCGCTGCCCATGCGTCCTTGTTACTGTCGAAGGACACGCCGACAACATCGAAGCCCTTGGCATTGTAGAGGTTGTATGCCTTCACCACGTTGGGCATCTCCTTGACGCAAGGTCCGCACCAGCTAGCCCAGAAATCGACGAGGATGTAGTTGCCCTTGGCGCACCACTCGGAGAGTGAGCGCTGCTTGCCGTCGAGGTCTGCCATGGTGAGGTCGGTGTACTTGATGCCCGGCGCACGGAGTGCCATGAGGTTCATTTTCTCGCGTACGGCCTCCAGCTCGGATGCGTCATACCACGGTGCATCCTTCGGCATGAGCACCTGCAAGTCTTCATAGGTGGCGAGCTCTCCCAACTCGGCGATGTACTTCTTTGCCAGTTCGGGGTCGCTGCCGTCTGCTGCCACCTCCTTGGCTACTTCTATCATATTGTCAATTTCCGCATACATGCTCTTTAGCAGAGCCTCTGCTGCTTCATTGTCGCCAGCCTTAGCCTTCTCCGCATATTTATCGGCGATGTCGTTGGCACGCTTTGAAATCTCGTCATACTTGCTTTGCCAAGCCTCTGACTTGGTCGTTTGCGCCATTGCGATGGTTGCAATAAGCACTGTAATCAATGATAATAATGTTCGTTTCATGTTATTCTTCTATTTTTATTAAACCTTTCTCCACTATGCTCTGAAAGCACAGAGAAAAACTATCAATTATAAATTATCAACTGTCAATTGTCAAATTGCCTGTATCACCAGCCATGTCATGTAGGCGAGGAAGAGAATTACGAGCACAGCACCTTCCCATCGCGCCACGGTGTACTTGGTGAACGAGAAGAGCCACAGGAGCAGCACGCTGACAAGCATCACCGAGAGGTCGAGCCATGTTATGCCCTGAATGGCCATGGGGTGTATAAGTCCGGTGGCACCGAGAATCATAAGGATATTCATGACGTTGCTGCCGATGACATTGCCCATTGCAATGGCACTCTGTCCCTTGCGCGCCGCCACCACACTTGTAGCCAGTTCGGGCAGCGATGTGCCGCCAGCCACGATGGTGAGACCGATTACCGCCTCGCTCACTCCCAGCAGCGATGCCACGGCTGTGGCGCCGTCGACAAAGAGGTTACTGCCCACGATGAGACATGCCAGACCGAGGAAGAAGAACGCTATGGCCTGCCACACGGGCATCTGCTTCGCCTCTGCCTCGCCGCCCTCAGCCGTGCCGTTCTTTGCCGAGCGCACGGTATATACCATGAAAACAATGAACACCAGGAAGAGCAATGCCGCATCGAAGCGCGAGATGTCGCCGTCGAGAGTCATGGGGATGAGCATCGCCGAGGCGAGGATGGTGAAGGGGATGTCCTTCTTCACCGTAGAGCGCAGTATCGTCATAGGTGCCACCAGCGCCGCCGTTCCCACGATGAGCATGGTGTTGAAGATATTGCTTCCCACCACGTTACCCACGGCGAGGTCGGTTGTTCCCTTCAGAGCGGAGATGAAACTTATGAAGAATTCAGGCATCGACGTGCCCATAGCCACCACCGTGAGGCCGATGACGATGGGCGGTATGTTCATCCTTGCTGCCAGTGATGTGGCGCCGTCGGTGAGTTTCCCTGCTCCCCAGAGCACCATTATTATTCCAAATACAATAAATATAATATTCATCATAACGGCTGCAAAGTTATGAATAATAGATGAAAAAACGAAACTTTTCGTTTCATTTTTCCAAAACACGCATTTCGGCGATAATGTCTGAAGGCTATTATCATAAAGGTATGATAGCGCACAATAGCAAAAAAAGGAGCTGACTGCTGTTGTGCAATCAACTCCTGTTTCTCTTTAAGACGTTCAGCGTTGCGAAAAATAACGCTCCGCTCGACCAAAGGCCGCTTGCTGCCGAAGGGACGCAAGAAGGGGCGCTTTGTTTGCAAAGAACGCTTATCCCTTAACCGGGATTTCCTCGAGTGCTTTCTTCAGCAATGCCCAGAACGGCTCGGTGGTTGCCCACAGTGCGCGCTCGGTGGTGGTGTGCGGGCTGCGAAGTGTAGGACCGAGACTCACCACATCGAGGTGAGGATACTTGCCCAGGATGACAGAGCACTCCAGTCCGGCATGGTCCACCTGCACTATGCCGTCCTCGCCGTTCAGTTCCTTGTAAACGCGGAGCAGGAGGTTGAGAATCTCTGAGTCGGGGTTGGGGTCCCATCCGCCATAGCTGCCGGCGGTCTCCACCTTCATGCCAGCCATGTTGAAGCAGCTCTCAAGGGTCTTCACAACATAGTCTTTCATGTCCTCGCGGCTCGAGCGTGCGAGAATCTTCAGCGCAGCCTTGCCGCCCTCGATGTCGATGATGGCGAGGTTTGAACTTGTCTCCACCACGTCGGGATAAGACGGTATCATGCGGATGACGCCGTCGTGGCATGCGTAGATGGCATTCACGAGATTGTCCTGCACCTCCACAGGCACTTCCTTTGCCGGTGTCTCCACATCTTCTGCATAGAACTCTATGCCGTTGGTCTCTATGGTCTTGAACTCGTCGATGAAGTCTTCTTTCCAGTCGTCAACAAGCTCTTTCAGTGCCTCGATGTTCTCCTTGGGCAGCGTGAGCACCACCTCAGCCTTGAACGGGATGGCGTTGCGCATGTTGCCGCCGTGCCATGATGCCAGTCGGGCGTCGCACTCCTCGATGGCCTCGCGCACGAAGCGCACCATCTGCTTGTTGGCGTTTGCCCTGCCCTCGTGAATCTCCAGTCCCGAGTGGCCGCCGCGCAGTCCTTTCAGCGTTACGCGTACAGCAGCATCCTCAGCGTCGGTCTCCACCTCCTGGTAGTCGAGTGTTGCGGTAACGTCGATGCCGCCAGCACTTCCGATGACAAACTTTCCCCATGTCTCAGAGTCGAGGTTCAGCAGGATGTCGCCCTGCAGCTCGCCCTCAGGCAGGTCGTTGGCACCGAACATTCCCGTCTCCTCGTCGGCGGTGATGAGAGCGTCGATAGGACCGTGCTTCAGCGTCTTGTCCTCCATGACAGCCATGATAGCGGCAACGCCCAGACCGTCGTCGGCTCCCAGTGTGGTGCCCTTTGCCTTCACCCACTCACCGTCTATCCACGGCTCGATGGGGTCGGTCACGAAGTTATGCTGGCTCTCGGGAGTCTTCTGCGGCACCATATCCATGTGCGCCTGCAGTATAACGCCCTTGCGGTTTTCCATTCCTGCCGATGCTGGCTTGCGCATCACGATGTTGCCTGCGGGGTCTTTGAAAGCCTCCACTCCAGCCTTCTTGGCGAAGTCGAGCAAGAACTGCTGTATTTTCTCGAGATGTCCTGACGGACGTGGCACTTGTGTCAATGCATAGAAGTTTTTCCAGATGCACTGCGGATTAAGATTCAAGATTTCGTTCATAGTTATGTTTGTTTAATTTAAAGTTTCCGACGGCAAAGTTACAAAAAAACGAGAGAAATACAAAAGAAAATTTTCTATTTGTTTCCGAGATGCAAAAAGTTCGGCAATGCCAAAGTTCTTTCTCCGTAAACTACGAAAGCGTAAACCGGGCGACTAAAATAGAGAAATGCATATAGTATTCTTAATAAGGCAACGGCATGAACTCTGAATCGCAACTGTTAAATATGCACAATTTCTTTCTCCTTTTATCGTTGTATTATAAATAATGTGTACATTTGTAGCACCCAATCCCCCTAAACGACCAAACGGTCAACCCCCTAAACGACCAAACACCTAACCCCCTAAACGACCAATATATGAAACAGGGAAAGAAAATCTGCAAGACTCTCAAAGAGATACGCCTTCAGGTGGCACGTGCGAACGACATACCGTACGAGCCAACGGAGTGCAACCACAAGGGCGACTGCCTCGGCACATGCCCCAAGTGTGAGGAGGAGGTGCGCTACATCGAGAATCAGCTGAACATCCGACGCATGCTGGGCAAGGTGGCCACCGTGGCCGGCGTGGCAATGGGAGTAAGCATGGCCATGCAGCCCGTGGAGGCAATGGCACAGAAGAAAAACTCTGTCGCCACACCTACAAACACCATCGTTATCGACTCGCTGCGGACATTGAAGGTGAAGAGCCTGCTCAACGAGGGCGAGACGGGAATAGTGGTGAGAGGACGCATCATTGACGAAGAAGGCAGTCCAATTATAGGTGCCACCATTCTCCGCAAGGGAACAAATAAAGGCGAGGTGAGCAACCCCGACGGCATGTTCGCCATCGAGGCTCCCGAGGACTGTACTTTAGAAGTGGCCTACATAGGATATAAGAGCTGTTCTTTCGTTGCCGCCAAAGAGAGCCCGACAGTGGAAATCACTATGGCAGAAAGCGAAGCCCTTATGGGTGATGTTGTGGTCGTCGGTGCCGTATGCGCAAAAAACACAGACGACGTATATGGTCACGGAAGATAATTAAGGAGACCCCAATCCCCTAAACGGCCAAACACCTAACCCCTAAACGACCAATCTCCCAACCCCCTAAACGACCAATCTCCCAACCCCCTAAACGACCAATCTCCCAAACGACCAAACAACCAAACAACTAAACAACCAAACAATTAAACGACCAATATATGAAACGAGGAAAGACAATATGCAAGACACTGAAGGAAATACGCCTTCAGGTGGCACGTGCCAACGACATACCATACGAGCCAACGAAGTGTAACCACAAGGGCGACTGCCTCGGCACATGCCCCGCATGTGAGGAGGAGGTGCGCTACATCGAGCGGCAACTCGACATACGACGCCTGCTGGGCAAGGTGGTGACGGTGGCTGGCATCAGCGCCGGACTTACCGCGCTCACAGCATGCAGTTCTTCCACACGCAATTTCCTGCGCCCTGACGTAAGGGGCAAGATGCCGGCACACGACTATGTTGACTCCACCCTTCAGAAAGAGGGTGAGACAAGTGCAGGGCATAAGTCGATGGTGGTGAGGACCGACACCATCAGCGAGGAAGTGCTGTTGGGCGAAGTGGTCGAGACACCGCCGGAGTTCCCTGGTGGACCGCAGAAGATGAAGGAGTTTATAGACAACAATCTCCGCTATCCGGACGAACTGGAGTCTGATGTTCAAGGACGTGTGATAGTGCAGTTCATGATAGAACGCGACGGCACCGTCAGCAGTCCCGCAGTCGTTGAGTCTCTCCATCCTTTGCTCGACAAGGAGGCGCTGCGCGTAATCAGCCTGATGCCCAAATGGACTCCTGCAAAGGTGGGCGGAAACATAGTGGAGACGAGATACACCGTCCCTGTAAACTTCAAGTTGAAATAGTCTTATACATAGTGAACGATGAAGCAAGGAAAGAAAATCTGCAAGACACTCAAGGAGATACGCCTTCAGGTGGCACGTGCCAACGACATACCGTACGAGCCAACGGAGTGCAAGCACAAGGGCGACTGCCTCGGCACATGCCCCAAGTGCGAGGAGGAGGTGCGTTACATCGAGCAGCAACTCGACGTGCGGTGCATGCTCGGCAAGGCCGTCAAGGTGGCTGGCGTGAGCGTAGGCATCGCCGCCCTCGCCGCATGTCACACACATAAGAACGTGCAGACAGACAATAACGCGCTGCAGGGCGACGTCGTGGCTCCTGAGCCCGACAAGCACAAGCCACAGATAATGGGAATACCGCCGGCACGGTATGCAAGTCCCGACAAGGAGCAGGACAACTGCAGCGAGCCAAAGTCGATGGTGGTGAGGACCGATACCATCAGCGAGAATGTAATTTTCGGGGATGTTCCGGAACAGACGGCGTCATTCCCTGGAGGAATACAAAAATTACAGGAATTCATAAATGAGAATATCCAATATACAGATGAGATGAACCAGACATGCGCCCAGGGACGCGTGGTAGTGCGGTTCGTGATAGAGAAAGACGGCACCGTGACCAGTCCTAAGGTCGTCAAGTCTGTCGACCCCGTGTTCGACAAAGAGGCTTTACGCATTGTAAGCATCATGCCTAAATGGATGCCGGCAAAGATGAACGGCAAAGCAATACGCACGACATACACCGTTCCTGTTAATTTCAGATTGAAATAGCCCGATGCAGAGCGCACCGATAATAGGGATAGGACGCCACCGACTGGCTGTCGACGGCAAGGGCGTCACCACACTCGTGGCATTCCACGGCTGCACACTCCGTTGCCACTACTGCCTCAACTCCTCATGCCTCGTACCTGAAGGGGTGTGGCGTGAGGTCACCACTGGCGACCTTCTCGACGAGGTGCGCATAGACAACCTCTACTTCATGGCCACCGGCGGCGGTGTCACCTTCGGCGGCGGCGAGCCCTGTCTGCGCAGCATGTTCATAGAGGAGTTTGCACAGGCGATGCCCAAGGAGTGGAACATCACCATAGAGACATCCCTCAACGTGGAGCAGAGCCATGTGGAGCGCCTGCTGCCCATAGTGAGCCAGTGGATCATCGACATCAAGGACACCAACCCCGACATCTACAAGGCATACACAGGGCGCGACAGCAGCCGTGCCATCAGTAACCTGCGGTGGCTGCTCTCCCACGACGGCATGGCAGAGCGCATCATCGTCCGCCTTCCCCATATCCCCGACTTCAATACCCAGGAAGATGTGGACAAGAGCCGTCAGCAACTAACCTTATTGGGAATCAAGAACTTCGACGAGTTCAACTACATCATCGAACGCTAACATCCATCACCTATCACCTATCACCTACCACCTATCAATTATCAATTATCAATTATCAATTATCAATTCCCTTGACCCACGTCAAAGGCATTGACTCACGTCAAAAAAAGACGGTCTCTTTCCCCAAAAACGCACCGGAACTGTATGTCATACCGAAAAACTATATACCTTTGCACCGGTAAAAAGAAATAAAGGATAACAAATGCTGCAGTGGCAGCAATTAAAAAACAATTAAAAAGAAAGGATAAAGATTATGACAATTATCAGTTTATTTGGAGCTTTGGCAGTAGTAGTACTCGTAGTAGCAGCACACTTCGGTCTCACTGCAAAATAAGACAAAGCGGGACGTAAGGCTCATCAGATGTGCCGAGACGTACCTTGATTTTAGAATCATCATTAGTTTTTAGATAACTATCGCCTCGGGCGCCCAGTGTTCACACATTGCGGTGCCCGTTTTTTTATATACTATGGTAATATCACGGTCATGACATAATATAAAATTGCTATTTTAATTTCGCGAAGAGTAAAAAAAATGCGAGAATTGTTCGTTTAATTAAAAAAAATTGTACCTTTGCAGCGATAATTTTGCATATACCTTAATTTATATACGGTCTATGCAAGCAGTATTAATCTAACGAAACAACAGTATGGACGACTACCCGGCGGAAAACAACGAGAACTTATCGTAGGCAGAGGATTACCACTTCCGCAGGGCTAATCCTTCGCCACAGGAATCATAGAAGGATTAGAAAACATGAAGAAATACTGGAACACTACCGGTTGCCTGAAGCAATTGACTGAATGGCAGCCAAACTGTTGGATACAGGTGACGTGTCCGACAGACGACGACCAGCGCGAGCTGGAGGAGAGATTTGGAATACCCGACTATTTCATCAGTGACATCAGCGATACCGACGAGCGTGCGCGTTATGAGTACGACGACGGATGGATGCTCATCATCTTGCGTATACCGTACGTCAAGGAGGTGCGCTCTCGCACGCCGTACACCACCGTGCCACTGGGTATAATACACAAGCGCGACGTGACGATAACCGTTTGTTTCTATGAAACCAATATGATGCTCGACTTCCTTAGCTTCCATCAGAAGCGCGGCGTGGGCTTCACCGACTATGTGGACATGATTTTCAGATTGTTCCTCTCCTCGGCAGTATGGTATCTGAAACGACTGAAACAGATAAACACCATCATAGAGAAGGCAAAACGCGACCTCGACAAGGGCGTGAACAACGAGTCGCTGATAGGACTGAGCCGACTGCAGGACTCGCTGACATATTTCATCACCTCTATCCGAGGCAACGAGAATTTGCTGCAGAAACTGAAGTTCAAGCTGCAGGTGGACGAGCTCGACGCCGACCTCATCGAGGACGTGAGCATTGAGATGAGCCAGGCACGAGAACTGACGAACATCTACTCCGACATTCTAGAATCTACGATGGACACTTACTCGAGCATCATCAACAATAACATGAACACCGTGATGCGTACGCTCACCGTGGTTACCATCGTTATGATGTTCCCAACGCTCGTGGCGTCGCTCTTCGGAATGAACCTCGTAAACGGCATGGAGACAAGCCCCTTCGGCTTCGCCATAGCACTCATCATTTCTGTGCTCGTTTCCTTTGGTTCGTGGGCGGTTTTGCGCTGGAAAAGGCTTGTTTAACCCGCGAAAAGTAAAAAAAGTCGCGTTTTTTTAGGATATTTGAAATAAAATAGCTAATTTCGCACTTTGAATCTTTGAATAATAGTAAAAAACCTCGAATCATCAACTAAAAAGTTACATGATGGACTCTCAAGAAAATGCCTTCGACAAGGCAAAAATGGAAGAAATGGCAGCAGACAACGCTGCTGAAGTAGTAAACAACGAGCCTATGACTGAAAATGCAGAGACAACAGCAGAAGCAGTAGAGGAAGCAACAGAGGCGACAGCTGAAGTTGTGGAGACACCAGCTGAAGCAGCAGAGGCACCTGCAGAGGTGGCCGAGGAGGCTGCCGAGGCTGAGGTGACCGCAGAGGCTGCAGCAGAAGAAACTGCTGAGGATGCAAAAGAAGTCAAGGATGCCGAACCCGCTCCGAAGACCTATGAAACGAAGAAAGACGTCATAGAGAGACTGAAGGAACTGGCTCACGGTGAGGAAGTGCCCACGAAGGAAGAGGTGGAGACACTGAAGACCGCATTCTACAAGCTGCACATCGCAGAGCGTGAGGCAAGGCTTAAGGAATATATCGACGGCGGAGGCGACCCAGAGAAGTACCAGATTGTGCCCGATGAGGACGAGGAGGTTTACAAGAGCGAGATGACTCTCATCAAGGAGAAGCGCTCAAAGCTTTTCTTGCAGCAGGAGGAGGAGAAGCAGGAGAACCTGAAGAAGAAACTCGAGATAATTGAGAAGGTGAAGTCGATGGCAACATCGCCAGAGGAGGCCAACCGCTCATACCAGCAGTTCAAGCAACTGCAGCAGGAGTGGAGGGAGATAAAACTGGTGCCTGCTGACAAAGCCAACGAGCTATGGCGCAGTTACCAACTCTATGTGGAGCAGTTCTACGACCTTCTGAAACTTAACAGCGAGGCACGCGAGTACGATTTCAAGAAGAATCTTGAGATAAAGACACGCCTGTGCGAGTCGGCAGAGAAACTGGCTGGCGAGGAAGACGTTATCAGCGCTTTCCACCAGTTGCAGAAACTGCATCAGGAGTTCCGCGAGACAGGTCCTGTGGCAAAGGAACTGCGCGAGGAGGTATGGGCACGTTTCAAGGCTGCCTCTACTGTAATCAACAAGAAACACCAGCAGCACTTCGATGACCTGCGCGCCAAGGAGGAAGAGAACCTCACACGCAAGACCGCTCTCTGCGAGAAGGTTGAGGAAATTGCTCAACGTGAGAACAAGGGCGCTTCCGACTGGGAGAAGAACACCAAGGAGATAATGGAAATCCAGAAAGAATGGAAGACCATAGGTTTCGCACCGCAGAAGATGAACGTGAAGATTTTCGAGCGTTTCCGCGCTGCATGCGACGACTTCTTTGGAAAAAAAGCACAGTACTTTAAGGACCTGAAACAACGCTTCAGCGAGAACGCAGAGAAGAAACGCGCACTCGTAGAGCAGGCTCAGGCACTGCAAGACAGCACCGACTGGAAATCTACCGGCGACAAGCTGATAGCACTACAGAAGGAATGGAAGACCATAGGCATGGTGCCAAAGAAACTGGGCGACCAGCTATGGAACGACTTCCTCGCTGCATGCAACAAGTTCTTCGAGGCACGCAATGCTGCCACATCAGGCACACGCCACGCCGAGAAGGAGAACCTGGAGAAGAAGCGCAGCATCATCGAGAAACTGAAGGCGCTGCTGGAAGAGGCTGGCGACGACGTTCAGGAGAAGGTGCAGCAGCTCACCGACGAGTATAACGGCATAGGCCATGTACCTTTCAAGGAGAAAGACAAGCTCTACAAGGAGTATCATGAGGTGCTCGACAAGATTTACAAGGAACTGAACATCAGCGTGAACCGCCGTCGTCTCGACAACTTCCGCAGTTCGCTGCGCAGCGTGGCAGAGCGTGGAAGCGGTGCCCTCGACACAGAGCGCGCACGACTGATGCGCCGCTACGAGAGCCTGAAGCAGGAGATTCAGACATACGAGAACAACCTCGGGTTCCTCAACGCCTCTTCAAAGAAAGGCAACTCACTCATCGACGAGATGAACCGCAAGGTGCAGAAACTGAAAGACGATTGCGAACTTGTGCGCCAAAAGATTAAGGCCATCGACGCTGAGAACAGCGAACAGGAATAAATAGCAACGCCAAGAATAACATAATCCCCGCAATCTATAACGTTTGTGGGGATTTTTTCTTAACAACATAATTTCTCACAATGTCTAAGTCATCTACCGCTGTAAAACAGCACAACACCATCGAACTGAAAGAGCCACACCTCTATAAAGTGATATTCTTCAACGATGATGTCACCACAATGGAATTTGTGGTGCGGGTGCTCACGCAGGTGTTCCGTAAAGACGAGGCGTCGGCAAACAAACTGATGCTTAAGGTGCACAACGAGGGACAGGCAGTGATAGGCATATACACTCTGGACATCGCTATGACACGGGTGGAGAAAGTGAGGAAGATGGCGCGGGAAGAGGGATTCCCGCTGAGACTTGAATACGAAAAGGAATAACAGAAAGGAGAACAAATAATGGAGATTAAACTGAACACCGAAATAGAAAGAGCCATGAGCGATGCCATAAACATCGCAGAGCATAGCCATCACGAGTATCTCACTCCAGAGCACTTGCTGCTGTCCATGCTGCGCACCACATCGCTCTCGCAAAGCATGGAGCCTTACGGCAATGTCAAGCAACTGGAGAAGGAACTCAAGACATACGTCCGCAACCTTGAGAAAGTGGAAAACGAGGAAGACCTCATGCCCGACTTCTCGGCACAGATGCACTCGGTGATACTCTATGTCACACACGTCTGCGAGGAGGACGGCATTCAGCACATCAACGTCCCGTTGGTGTTGCGGGGCATACTGCGCCTCGAAGACTCGTGGGCGGCTTATCTGCTGAAGAAGACTCTCGGCAAGAATCTCGATGCCTTGCTTTGGGAGATGGAGATGATGACGCCCGAAGAACAAGAGGAGACCGACGATGACTTCGACCAGAAGGATGGCGAGCAGAGGCAGGAGGAGGAATGGCTGAAATATGTGACATGTCTTAACGATATCGTTGACCGCCACAACCCGCTCATAGGCAGGGAGCGCGAACTGGAGCGCACCATACAGGTGTTGTGCCGCAAGGACAAAAACAACCCTCTGCACGTGGGCGAGGCTGGCGTGGGCAAGACCGCTCTCGTCTATGGCCTGGCGGCGCGCATCAACAGCGGCGACGTTCCCGAAAGACTGCGCGACAGCAAAATATTCATGATGGACATGGGCACCATGGTGGCAGGAACACAGTATCGCGGCGACTTCGAGAAACGCCTCAAGGACGTGATGGAGGGTGCCTCAAAGTTTTCTGCGCCTATCATATACATCGACGAGATACACAACATTGTGGGTGCGGGAAAGATTGAAGGCTCGCTCGATGCCTCGAACATCCTAAAGCCGTACATGGAGAAGGGCGACATTCGCTTCATCGGAAGCACCACATACGAGGAGTTCAACAAGTACTTCTCAAAGTCGCAGGGTATAATGCGAAGGTTCCAGCAGATAGACATCGAAGAGCCATCTACAGAGGAGACGGTGAAGATAATACGCGGTCTGCTGCCGCGATACGAGGCGTTCCACAACGTGACATACACCGACGAGGCTGTGGAATATGCCGTCACGGCAAGCGCGAAGTACATCAACGACCGCTTCCTGCCCGACAAGGCCATCGACGTTATCGATGAGTCGGGTGCCTACCGCGAACTGCACCCTGAGAAAGGCCGCCGCAAGAAGCAGACCGTATCAAAGGCGCTAGTGGCAGAAATCATAGCCAAGATGTGCAAGGTGGACACCATGGCGGTGCAGAACAACGACGACAACGACCGCATGGCAACCCTGCGCGAGCGCATAGAGAGTCAGATATACGGTCAGCAAGAGGCGGTGACACAAGTGGTGGAGGCGGTGCAGATGGCACGCGCAGGACTGCTTGACGACAACAAACCTCTCGCCTCGCTGCTCTTCGTTGGTCCAACAGGTGTCGGCAAGACCGAGGTGTCGCGTGTTCTCGCAAAGGAGATGGGCATCGAACTGGTGCGCTTTGACATGAGCGAATACACCGAGAAGCACACCGTGGCAAAGCTCATAGGCTCGCCTGCAGGATATGTGGGCTATGAGGACGGCGGACTGCTCACCGACGCCATACGCAAGAGCCCCAACTGTGTGTTGCTGCTCGACGAGATAGAGAAGGCTCACCCCGACATCTATAACATTCTGCTGCAGGTGATGGACTATGCACGCCTCACCGACAACCGAGGGCGCAAGGCCGACTTCCGCAACGTGGTGGTAATAATGACCAGCAATGCAGGGGCGCAGTATGCTGCACAGGCAGCGATAGGCTTCGGCGGCGGCATCACAGCAGGACAGGCGATGCTGAAGCAGGTGAAAAAGACCTTCAAGCCCGAGTTCATCAACCGCCTCTCAGGCATCGTGGTGTTCAACGAGATGGACCGCCACATGGCAGAACTCATCCTCGACAAGAAACTGCGACAGTTGCAGGAGAAACTCACGGCGCGCGGCGTGACGATGAGCCTCAGCAGCGCTGCCCGCGACTTGCTTCTGCAGCAGGGATTCACTCGCGACCATGGTGCACGTGAGATGGACCGCGTGATAGCCACCACCCTGAAACCTCTCCTTAGCCGCGAGATTCTGTACGGCAAGTTGAAGAAGGGCGGCAATGTCACGGTGGACGCAAAAGAAGGAGAAATTTTGTTGAGCGTTGAGGGCTGAGTGTTGAGCGTTGAGCGAAGCGAGTCTTAAGAAAGGCTTTAGTCGACTAAAAGAACCATCAACTTTCAACCTTCAACCTTCAACCATCAACCTTCAACCATCAACCTTAAAAAATGGTATTTCAACTAGATAACGACATATGGTTTCCGCCTCCCGAACTGGCGGAGGATAGTGGACTGTTGGCAGTGGGCGGTGACCTGAACATCGACCGCCTGCTGCTTGCCTACAGCCACGGCATCTTCCCGTGGTTCGACTTTCGCAACAGCAAGCAGCCAGCATGGTACTGTCCGCACCAGCGCTTTGTAATATTCCCCGACGAGATACACATCTCCCACTCCATGCGCCAGTTGCTGCGCAGAGGCACTTACCGGATGACTATCAACGAGGACTTCGACGGCGTGATATCCAACTGTTCGGAGTTGCGCATCGAAGAGCCTGGGGCATGGCTGGGACCAGACATGATATCCGCCTACACACAACTGCACGACCAGGGCTTTGCTTTCAGCGTGGAGACATGGCAGGACGACCGTCTTGTGGGAGGTCTATACGGTGTGAACATCGGCAAGGTGTTCATCGGCGAGAGCATGTTCTCTCTTGCCCCAAGCGCCAGCAAGGCGGCACTCATTCACCTTGCGCACTTTATGAAAGAGCATGGCGGCACGATGATTGACTGTCAACTGGAGACTCCACACCTCCGTTCTATGGGAGGCCGTTTCATCAGTTATAAGGAGTACATGGACATTTTGAACGATACGGAATAACGTTCGTCTACCTCTTAAACGTCACATGCGTTCCCTTTTTATGACATTCTTCTTGTATTGTTCAGAAAGAATGACTATCTTTGCAGCACGAAAAGAATAACCTAACTGTTTTAATAACACGACTGCTAACAATGAATGACATTATTAAAAGAAGCATGAAGACCGTCATTGGCCTATGTGCCGTGATGCTTGCCATCGTGGCAATGCCCGCCAAGGGACAGAACGCGAGACAAACAACACGACTCAACGAGGGATGGCGTTTCGCCTTCGGAAACGCTGCCGACCCACAGAAGGACTTCGGATGCGGAACAGAGTATTTCAATTATCTCACAAAGGCAAACTCCATTCATAACGAAGGACCTTACTCCCTAAAGTTTAACGACTCCGACTGGCAAGAAGTGAACGTGCCGCACGACTGGGTTACCACCCTGCCCTACGCCCGCGAGGCAAGCCACTCTCACGGCTACAAGACCGTAGGATTTAAATACCCCGCGACAAGTGTGGGATGGTATCGCAAGACTATCAACATTCCCGAGGAGGACCTTGGCAAACGCATCATGCTGCAGTTCGACGGCATCTTCCGCAACGCCCGCGTGTGGTTCAACGGCTTCTACATGGGCACCGAGCCCAGCGGCTATGCCACTCAGGTGTACGATGTGACGGAATATGTGAACTACGGCGGCGACAACCTCATCTGCGTGCGCGCTGACGCCACTCTCGAGGAGGGATGGTTCTACGAGGGTGCAGGCATCTACCGTGATGCATGGCTGGTGAAGACCGCTGCCGTCGGCGTGGCGCCCTTTGGCACCTTCGTATATGCCGACATTGAAGAGCCATACACCACCGTCACCATAGAAACCGAGGTGTGCAACAGCAGCCTCGAGACAAAAGAGTGCAGCGTGCACCAGCGACTGCTGGATGCCGATGGCGAACTATTAGCCGCCTCACAGCCCGACGCTCCCAGAATCACCATTCTTCCTAAGCAGACCATCAAGTGCAAGCAGCAGTTGGTAGTCGAAAAACCGCACCTGTGGAGCCCCGACAACCCTTATCTGTATAAGGTGGTGACAAGGGTGTCCTCGGGCAAAGAAGAATATGATGTGTATGAGACCACATTAGGCATACGCAAGGTGGAGTTCGATGCCGAGCGCGGTTTCCTGCTCAACGGCGAGCCGTTGAAACTGAAGGGTGTCAACATACATCAAGACCATGCTGGCGTGGGCTCAGCAATACCCGAGGCCCTCATGGCATGGCGCATAAAGCAACTGAAAAAACTTGGTTGCAACGCCTACCGCTCGTCACACAACCCTATGACTCCCGCCCTGCTCGACATCTGCGACCGCGAGGGAATACTCGTAATCGACGAGAACCGTCTCTCGGGCATCAACGACGAGCACCTGCGACTGCTGGAGAACATGATACGCCGCGACCGCAACCACCCCTCGGTGATACTGTGGAGCGACGGCAACGAGGAATGGGGAATGGAGAACAGCGTGCAGGGCACACGCATAGCAGCGGCAATGCGCGAACATACCCGTCTGCTCGACCCCACACGCCACTCCACCATAGCCAATGCCGGCGGCTCGGAGATGATAAAAGGACTCGATGTAGTGGGATTCAACTATATCATGCAGAACGATGTGGACAATCGCAAGGCGGCAAACCCCACATGGAAAATAGTGGGAACAGAAGAGACCACCGGTTGCGGCACACGAGGAGTCTATTTCAACGACCCCGCACAGCCAGGACGCATGGCGTCGATGAACCTCACAGCCGACAAGGACGGCACAGAGAACCGCATAGAGCGAGGATGGAAGTTCTATGCCGAACGGCCATGGGCGGCAGGAGTGTTCTACTGGACGGGCATCGACTACCGCGGCGAACCTAACCCTCTGAGTTATCCCGCCACCGACTCAGAGTTCGGAATACTAGACTACTGCGGTTTCCCGAAGGACGAGGCATGGTATCTGAAATCGTGGTGGACCGACGAGCCAACGCTGCACATATTCCCCCACTGGAACCTGCAAGGACACGAGGGTGAGGAGATAGAGTTGTGGGCATACAGCAACTGCGACGAGGTGGAACTGACGGTTAACGGCAAGAACCTCGGCAGACAGAAGATGCCACGTAACGGTCACCTGAAGTGGAAAGCCACATACCAGCCTGGCAAGGTGGTGGCTGTGGGATATAAGAACGGCAAGCGCATCCTTACCAAGACTATCGCAACCACAAAGCCTGCTGCGAAAATAGTGCTGAAAACTGACCGCCAGCAGATAACGCCCGACAACCGCGACGTGGCGGTGGTTACAGTAGAGATACAAGACAAGAACGGCAACATAGTGCCTGATGCATGCCCTATGCTCTCAATACGCCTCGACGGCAACGGCCGCATACTGGGTGTGGGCAACGGCGACCCCTCGTATCTCGGTGCCGACAGTCCGAAGGAGAAGGACTGCAGAACGTTCCAGATTCCAGCCTTCAACGGTCTCGCTCAGATTCTCGTGCAGAGCAGCAACAGCGCCTCAACGCTCAACCTCTCATGCTCGTCAGAAGAACTGAAGACTGGCAGCATCGCTATTGAGGCAAAGTAAAGGACTCACTTCACTCTCACCTCCCTGACAGGTGCCTATGACACGCTCCACATCGTCTGCCAGCATGCCTGCCGCGATGCCCACCACCTTATAGTCGTCGCCGTCGGTGAATATCGTGGCTGCCCTGCCGTTAGCACACAGGGCGAAACTGCCGTCTGCAGATGTCTCGGTCACCTCCACCATGCCTCCTGCCTTAGCCGTGAGAGCAACCGCGATACAAATGAGAGATATTAGCAATCTTGTCTTGAACATAGCAATTAGTTTTATAATGCAAAGATACAAAATAAAACGTCTTTTTGCAAGAAAAAAGTTAAAAAACTTCCGACCATTTTAGGGTCGGAAACGACATCCAAAATGTGCCGCAAACGCCTTGCCACAAAGGGTTTGCTTAAAGGTCGGAAATAGGTCGGAAAAAAGTTGGGTGATGGGTGACAGTTTATAGTTCTGGCCGCCCCCTTCGGTTCTGCCACTTTGCTTACATAAAACCGAAATCAGGGAAAGCACAGAAAAAGTCAACAAGTCAACAAGTCAACAAGTCAACAAATGCCCTTCTCCGAACTTGCGATTTTCAGGTGTCTTATTTCTTATATTTTATATATATTATAATATATATAAAATATAAATTATATATACATATATTTTTGCACATCACAGCACAGCATCTCGCCTCTATCATCTGTCTGCCATCATGAAAATCTCAAAACCCCTTTTGTTGACTTGTTGACTTGTTGACTTGTTGACTTTTGGGTGTTAGATACTGGGGCGAACGGGGTGTCGGGTGGCAGTTTATAGTTCCGGTCGCCCCTTCGGCTCTGCCACTTTGCTTACATAAAACCAAAATCAGGAAAAGCACAGAAAAATTCGACAATTCGACAATTCGACAATTCGACAAATGCCCTTTTCGGAATTCAGGATTTTAGGTGTCTCATTTCTTATATTATATATATATTATAATATATATAATATAAAATATATATACATATATTTTTGTCTCTTCTCATTGTCTTTTCGCCCGTCATCTCTCTCGCACATCTTCAAAAACCCTTTTGTCGAATTGTCGAATTGTCGAATTGTCGAAAAGTCGAATTCGTCAAAAGCGTAAAAAGGAACGTTTTTTGATGCTTGTCAATATAAAATGAGCATTTTTCAAAAATCTTCCGACCTATTTCCGACCATTTCCGACCTTTGATGAAATGCCCTGAGACAAAGGGTTTCGCCACTTTTAGGGCAAAATTTTCCGACCTAAAATGGTCGGAAGAAATTCGTGTTTTTTCTTGCAAAACGCTCTTCCATTTTGTATCTTTGCATTAGTAACACGCCCGCCTGCATTCCTTCCCATAGAGAGAGCCAAACACCAACAAGTCGCCGCCTGACAGAACATAAGAACTCGCCGCCCGCCAAGCACCTCACGCACCGCGAAACGCGTGCATCAGCGCCCTCACTGGTATACTGTCCCCCTGCCAAAAGGTATATCAAACTCAACTTTCGCAAGTTGAAGGAGTTAAGGAGTTAAAGGAGTTAAGGAGTTAAGACAACACCCTAATATCCAACAACTCCAAATGGAAAAGGAGAAGATAACTAATGTCATAACTCCTTAACTCCATAACTCCTTAACTCCAAAGAAGTTGAGTTTGCGAAACTTCAGTCAAACAGCGTGCAGAAACACATAATTGTCAATTTTTCATGATATATTTTTGTGTTATTGCACATTTATAGTATCTTTGCCAATACATTAATGATGAAACGGAAGAAGACTACAAGGAAAGGGAAGAATGCTATAACGAGGTGGGTATTAGACAGGAAGACGCCTATACTCGTCTCCGTCGGCAATGTCATCGCATTGCTCGTCCTGACGTATGTGCTGAACAACCAGCCTTTGTTCACGGGCGAGAACCTGAATATGTTCGCATGGGCGGAACTGCTCAAGAACAAGACAGGACTTTCTGAAAAGACCGATTATAAAGATGCGCTGTTCATCAACGTGTCCTACGACAAGCAACTCATAGACAAGAACGACGACATGGGAATGCCCGTAGGGAATACTGACATTACCGACCGCAGCAAGTTGCTGAACATTCTCAGCAGGCTGGACAGCATAGGGCAGCACAGGTACATCATCCTGGATGTGAGATTCGAAAAGGGATACGACAGCGAGGCCGACTCGGCGCTGTTCGCCAAACTGAAGGGCATGAACAACATCACCATCGCCAGTCACAAGGACATAGAACTGGCAGACTCTGCCCTGAAGAAGAAGGCTGCCATCAGCGACTATGCTTCAACCATCGTAGCCACTAACTTCACACGCTACAAATACCTTTACGACAGCCAGCCGTCGATGCCGCTGTACGCATACAGGGAGATGACGGGGAAGACCATCACGCGTCACGGATTCCTTTACACCTGCGACGGCAGACTGTGCCACAACAGCGCGTTCCTGAACTTTCCAGCAAAAGCCTTCTCGGAGTATGACGAGAGCGGAAACAAGACTTACTACAACCTGGGGAGCGACATCCTGGAGAGTTACTCCGACTCCGACCTCGCCGTGCTTACAAAGGACAAGATGGTGTTTATCGGCGACATGACTGAAGACGTGCACGACACCTACTCGGGACTGAAGCCCGGCAGCGTCATAACCTATCACGCCCTGCACTCCCTGCTCAACGGCAAGCACCTCGTGTCGCGCGTCATGACGGCGCTGCTGGCGCTGCTGTTCTTCATCATCTCGCTCTCGCTGTTCAGCCACAGGTCGCTGGCAGACCGCATTCCGCTGTTCAGGAACTCGCGTTCGCGGGCAGTGCGCTTCCTACTCTCGTTCGCCGGCTATGCCTTAGTGCTGTATATCGTGGTGGCCGTGCTCTACTTTTTCTTTGACACCACCATCAGCATCATTATCCCATCACTTTATTTCGCCATTCAGAAAACGATTATAAACTATAAACGAACGAAGATATGAGAAAGTCAATCATAGCATTTCTTGCACTTCTCGTTACAGCAACGATATGGGCCGACGACTACAAGATACTGAAGATGAACACGCCGTCGATAAAAATAGGCAAGCACATCTGCAAGTCTGGTGATGTGTTTTCCGACCAAGACAAGATTCTCTGGTCGGCAGACAAACAGGCCATAAAAGTGCAAAACCTTAAGACAAAGGAGATACGGCTGTTCGTGGGCAACGATTTCTTCACTAAAAAAAGCACGTCGATAAAAGACTATTATGTGAAGACGAACCACCTCTCTACAAGGGGAAACATGATGACACTTGACGAGTTCGCAGAGCAACTGCCAGACACCTTGTATCTGTGGGATGACATCACGATGGAACTGCCTTTCGCACCCGAGGACTCGTCGTTCTTCTTCATCGAATATAAAGACAAGAACGGCAGCGACAGGAAAAGCATGCTGGAGACCACGGACGACAGCATTACCGTCAGTCGACAGTCGTTCGGCGCTGATGAGGACAGAGACGAGATAGCAGTCTCCTTCCACTTTCACGACGGTCTTTACGGGGAAGACAGCGTGCTGAAAGACACCGTTCGCATCATTATGATTCCCGACATCCAATAGGTTTTTATAATTTACTAGGAGAACATTATGAGGAGGTTTCTGTTGATATCCGTTTTGTTGCTTGGCACAGTCTCTTTGTTTGCCCAGGCAAAGGACGGCATGTCTAACATAGAAGACTCCATCTCCGTCTATTACGACTCGTTTTTCAAGTATTTCCGAGAGGAGGACTACGAACGGGCGATTTACTATGGCAGCAGGCTAAAAGACAAATGGGAAGAGGCGAAATGGGAGAAAGACTCCATATATTGCGGAATAGCCTATGCCCTTGCAAATCTTTATAATGTAGAAGGACGTCCCGAACTATCTGCTTCTATCCTGACGGAACTGGCACCTACGGCAAAGACCGTTTTCGGGGATAACAGCCTCGATTACGTGGAGATAATCAGCGACCTCGCCCACTATCATTCCGCCTTTGCCAACTACACGGAAGCCATGCGGCTGGGAACGGAGGTGTTGAACATAAGGAAGAAAGTGCTGGGAACGGAGCATCCAGAATATGCCATAGCACTCGGAAACCTTGCCCACTACAAGTCGGCACTCGGGAACTACGCAGAGGCAATAAGGCTGGGAACGGAGGCGATGGAGATAAGAAAGAGAACCGTAGGCACAGAACATCCCGACTATGCCGCGGCACTAAGCAATCTCGCGCACTACTATTCGGAAACAGGAAACAACTCGGAGGCTGCTGTTTTAGGAACAGAGGCACTGGAAATATACAAAAAGGCATATGGCACAGAGCATCCTGACTATGCAATGGCTCTTGGCAACCTCGGCAATTATTACTCCGACCTCGGCAACTATGAAGAGGCAATACGGTTGGGAATAGAGGCGATAGAGATAAAAAAGAGAGTGCTCGGCACCGAGCATCCCGACTATGCCACAGCGCTAAGCAACCTCGCGCACGACTTGGCTGCTCTCGGTGACTATACCGAGGCAATAAGATTGGGAACGAAGGCAATCGAGATAAGGAAGGAGGTGCTCGGAACGGAACATCCCGCCTATGCCACAGCACTCAGCAATCTCGCCACCTATTTGTCTGAAACAGGAGATTATGCCGAGGCAATAAAGTTAGGAACGGAGGCGATGGAAATAAGGAAGAAGACGCTCGGCACAGAGCATCCCGACTATGCCATGTCGCTAAACAACATCGCTGCCGACTATTCTGACATTGGCAACTTCACAGAGGCGATAAGACTGGGAAAGGAGGCAAACGAGATATACAAGAGAATGCTCGGAACGGAGCATCCCGACTATGCTGCAGTACTAAGCAACCTCGCCAGTTACTACTCTTCATTAGGCAACCACGCTGAGGAGTTTTCTTGCATCAACCAGTCGTTGGAATCTTCACGGCAATACGTTCTCGGCAGTTTCTCGGAACTTTCACCAGAATTGCAGGAGACGCTATGGAACGAGAACTACGAGTATATGTTCAATATCGCCTTGCCGATGACAGTTTTCAGATATCAGACCGACGAGTCGGTAGCCGCACTCTACGACAAGACAGCGCTGTTCTCAAAGGGTATTCTGCTGAACACAGGCATCGCCATGAGACAGTTGATTATTGAAAGCGGCAACCCTGCCATAATAGCGAAATATGACGCGCTCTCCGCTAATGTAGGCATCTATGAGGAGCAAATGGAGATGCCCGTTCAGGAGAGGAGCATCGACACGGACTCGCTGCACGCGGTAATACAGAGGCAGGAGATGGAACTGGCACGGGAGTCGAAGGCCTTCGGCGACTACTCGCGCAACATACGGCTGAACTGGAGGGACATTCAAAAAAGGCTCGATAAAGACGACATCGCCATAGAGTTCATCGCGTTTCCTTTATTTGAAACAGACAGTACGATGTACGTAGCGCTAACGGTGAGAAAGGGGTATAAAGCACCGCACATGACAACGCTTTTCGAGAAGAATGAACTCAGCGATATAAACACCAGCCTCTACAAACGACCGGAACTGAGCAGAATGGTATGGGGACGGCTGGCAAGTGAACTGGAAGGGGTGAAGGACATCTTTTTCTCGCCAAGCGGAGAACTATATAACATCGCCATAGAGTCGGTGCCTCATTGGGAGAAGGACTGCATGATGAGCGACATGTTCAACCTCTACCGCCTCTCTTCAACACGAGAACTGGCAATGGCGCATGACAAGACGAAGTCGGATGGTGCCGTGGTGTACGGAGGAATAAATTACGACACCGAAGTGAGTGCAATGGGGACTCCGAGAACAGACGCAGGCAATCTCCTCGCACAACGCGGATTTGTTGCTGACTCCACGACATACCGAGGAGGGGGATGGCCTTACCTTAAAGGCACCCTGGAGGAGGCTGACGAGGTGTGCGAAATACTGAAACACTCGAAAACGAAAGTCAGCAAGATAACAGGAACTGACGCTACCGAGACCACGCTGAAGGACCTCTCGGGAAAGAGGAAGAGGATGCTGCACATCGCCACACACGGTTTCTACTGGAGCGAGACGGATGCCAGAAGGCAGAAGAGGCGCGAAGGAATGCGGTTCCTTAATATGGGAGACGCGCAGGCGAATTATGTGGAGGACAAGGCGATGACACGCTCGGGACTCTTGTTCTCTGGGGCTGAGAACACATTCAGCGGTGTGGAGATACCTGCAGGAGTTGACGACGGAGTGCTAACGGCACAAGAGATATCAAGACTTGACCTGAGAGGACTCGACCTGCTGGTGCTTTCGGCATGTCAGACAGGACTGGGAGAGATTACCGGCGACGGAGTGTTCGGACTGCAGCGAGGCTTCAAGAAGGCTGGCGCACGCACCATAGTGATGAGCCTGTGGAGTGTCAGCGACAACGCCACAAAAGACCTGATGACGCAGTTCTACACAGCATTGGCGGCAGGGAAAAACAAACGACAGGCGTTCGCAGAAGCACAAAGGTACCTGAAAGAGCATGACAGCGACTATGGTTACTTCCCCAGCAGTCTGCGTCTAAGACGTCCGCACTGGGCTGCCTTCATAATGCTTGACGGCACCGACCGCTAACGGCAGGGCACAAAAAAATCGCCAAGTGCCGAAAGGCAGCTTAGCGAATCAAAAGGTGTTGGGGTACTCGGACTCGAACCAAGAATGACAGGACCAGAATCTGTAGTGTTACCATTACACCATACCCCAATCACAAGGCAACTCGATGACGGCATTGCCGCTTGCTCTCCCACGAGCATCATCTGAATTGCGGGTGCAAAGGTACTTATTTTTTTTGAACTACAAACATTTTTACCCACTTTTTTCTAAAAAATCTCAAATTAATGCACTTTTTTAGTGGTTTTCCGATAATTCAGTGTACCTTTGCATGACTATTGTGCGCGTATGAAGATGCACTGTATTAAACACCATTAATTTTTTAGATGACAAAGACAAAACAACTTGTAGAGGTTATAACCGAAGGTATTCAGGAAAAGAAAGGTCACGACATCGTGATTGTTGACATGCAAGGCATAGACGGTGCCATTTGCAACTATTTCGTGATATGCTCTGGCAACTCGCCCACTCAGGTGGAGGCGATTATGGACTCCGTGGAGGAGCAGGCGCGCGAGAAGGCTGGCGAGAAACCCATCCGCGTGGTGGGAGAGCAGCAGGCGCAGTGGATTGCGATGGACTATGTGGATGTGATGGTGCATATCTTCCTTCCCGAGACACGCGAGTTCTACAACATAGAGAAACTATGGGAGGACGCCGGCGTGACTGTGGTGCCTAATCTTGATTAATTACGAATAGCACGAGATAGGTCGTAATTTTAAAACTTAAAACTTGTAATTCTATATATGGAACAAAACAATAATAACCGTCCTAAGATGCCTAAGTTCAACATGAGTTGGATTTACATCATGGTGTTAATTGCTCTTGTGGCTTTCTATTTCTCCGGCGGCGACTCCATCGGCGGCGGCATGAACAAGAAGGCCACCTACACCGAGTTCAAGGCTTACGTTGACAGCGGCTATGCTCAGAAGGTGGAGGTGAACAAGGGCGACAACCAACTGAAGATGTATGTCAAGGGCGAGTATATCCGCAAGATCTTCAAGTCGGGCACCGACAAGGTGGGCAAAAACCCTTACCTGGAGGTGGAATACGGCAGCGTGGACAAGGTGGAGGAGTTTCTCGACTCTGCACACGCCAACGGAAAGTTCAACGGCGAGATAGACTACAAGAACCAGAACGGCAACGACTTCCTGAACATCCTCATCAACTTTGCGCCATTCATCATCCTCATCGTTATATGGATATTGATTATGAGGCGCATGGGTGGCGGTGCCGGCTCGTCGGGAGTGTTCTCGGTGGGCAAGAGCAAGGCCAAAATGTATGAGAACGGAGGCGAGATAAACGTGACATTCAAGGATGTTGCGGGACAGGAAGGCGCAAAACAGGAGGTGCAGGAGATTGTGGAGTTCCTGAAGAACCCTAAAAAATATACCGACCTGGGAGGAAAGATTCCTAAGGGCGCATTGCTCGTGGGACCTCCGGGAACGGGAAAGACACTGCTTGCCAAGGCTGTTGCAGGCGAGGCGGGAGTGCCGTTCTTCTCAATGTCAGGCTCTGATTTCGTCGAGATGTTCGTGGGTGTGGGTGCCAGCCGTGTGCGCGACCTCTTCCGCCAGGCTAAGGAGAAAGCACCGTGCATCATCTTCATCGATGAGATTGACGCAGTGGGACGAGCACGCTCGAAGAATCCTGCAATGGGAGGCAACGACGAGCGTGAGAACACTCTTAACGCCCTGCTCACAGAGATGGATGGTTTCGGCACAAACAGCGGTGTGATAATACTGGCTGCTACCAACCGTGTTGATATGCTCGACTCGGCGCTGCTGCGCGCAGGACGCTTCGACCGCCAGATAAGCGTTGACCTTCCTGACCTCAATGAGCGCCGCGCGATATTCATGGTGCATCTGAAACCTATCAAGATAGACAAGAGTCTTGACGTTGACCAGCTAGCACGCCAGACACCGGGATTCTCGGGTGCAGATATCGCCAACGTGTGCAACGAGGCGGCTCTTATCGCTGCACGACACGACAAGAAAACCGTGGAGAAGCAGGACTTCCTGGATGCTGTAGACCGTATCATCGGAGGACTGGAGAAGAAGACAAAGGTGCTCACAGCACAGGAGAAGCGTTCCATCGCAATACACGAGGCTGGCCATGCCACCATATCATGGTTCTGCGAGCATGCCAACCCGCTGGTGAAGGTGACCATAGTGCCGCGCGGACGTGCACTCGGTGCTGCATGGTACATGCCTGAGGAGCGACAGATAACGACCAAGGAACAGATGCTCGACGAGATATGCGCCCTGCTGGGAGGCCGCGCTGCCGAGGAACTCTTCATAGGGCAGATTTCGACAGGTGCGATGAACGACCTCGAGCGCGTTACCAAGACCTCTTACTCGATGATTGCATACGCGGGAATGAGCGACAAACTGCCAAACGTATGCTATTACAACAATCAGGAGTATAACTTCCAGAAGCCTTACTCTGAGACAACAGCAAAGGTGATGGACGAGGAGGTGATGAAACTCATTGCCGAGCAATATGACCGCGCAAAGAAGATACTCACAGAGCACAAGGAAGGCCACAACCAACTGGCACAACTGCTCATCGACCGCGAGGTTATCTTCGCAGAGGATGTGGAACGCATCTTCGGCAAACGCCCATGGGCAAGCCGCTCAACGGAAATCATGGGAGAGCAGGATAAGGAATCAGAGCCGTCAGAAGCCCCGGAAACCTCAGAATCTTCTGACTATACCGAAATATCCGATACCTCCGACTCTTCCGACAACAACAATAACAACACTAACGAATGAAGAATCTGATAGTAAGAGCCATCACTGGCGTGTTTTTCGTCGCTGCCATAGTGGTTAGTTTTCTTAACCCGATGGCAATGGTTTTCCTGTTTGCCATTGTGACAGGACTGACGATATGGGAGTTTACAGGACTGGTTAACGACGGCATCGAGGATGTGAGCATCAACCGCTTCATCTGCACCGTTGCGGGAGTGTATTTCTTCCTGGCCATGGCGGGATATGTCAGCGGTTTCACCAATACCAGCGCGGTGTTCGTGCCTTACCTGCTCACCATTATCTATCTCTTCATCAGCGAACTGTACCTGCGTGCTGAGAATCCCATAAACAACTGGGCTTACTCAATGCTCTCGCAGATGTACATCGCACTACCCTTCTCCACCATCAACGCTCTTGCGTTTATGCAGCAAGGAGACGGTACTGTGGCGTTCACATCCATTCTGCCACTGAGTGTTTTCATCTTCCTGTGGGTTAGCGACACTGGCGCTTACTGCTGCGGCTCGCTGCTCGGAAAGCACAAACTATTCCCGCGCGTGTCTCCAGGCAAGAGCTGGGAAGGCAGCATCGGAGGCGGCATCTTTGTTTTCATCGCTGCTGCGCTGGTGTGGTATCTCACTGGCGGCAACGGCGAAGGCAGCGTGCTTTCGCTTCCAGCATGGCTTGGTTTAGGACTTGTAGTTGTTGTGTTCGGCACATGGGGCGACCTCGTAGAGAGTCTTTTCAAGCGCCACCTCGGCATCAAGGACAGCGGTAACATCCTTCCTGGTCACGGTGGAATGCTCGACCGCTTCGACTCTTCGCTGATGGCATTCCCTGCATCCCTCGTTTACATTCTTTCGCTAAACATATACTGATTACGAATCAAAAATTACGAATGTTAAGTTGTTCTCGCTTCGCTGCGATTAAGAATAATTCTAAATTCTCAATTGCCGAAGCCAACAATTCAACATTCGTAATTCTAATTTTATAACTTACGAAGGTTGCCACTCATAAGTCAACCTTCGTAATTCTGAATTCCCCTACGCCCACGGATCTTCTGAAACAGGAACACGGATATCGGCAAGGAATCCGAACTGCGTCACAAACCACTGGCCCGTACTAGGCTTCTTGCGAAGGCTGATAGGACGCGCATTGTCTGCACCACCCGACTTAATATATAATGTAGCGAGAGTCTCCACATAAGAATGGGGATTGCTTGTCACGGTGATAGTGAAGGGTGCCGATGGTTTGTAACCATTCTGCGGTGTTGCGCCAGCGAAGAAAGAACGTGGCTTGTATGTCTTGCCTCCAAGACGGTCGCGAAGGAACTGAACATCCATAGTGCTCAGCGGACTCGGGCCTTTGAGGAAGTTTATCATCTCCAGCGAGTCCTCGATGTTCTCCTCATAGCGGCACAACGCAGCAACGACAAGCGCAGCAGCCTCATACTCGTCGGTAAGCGCTGCCTGTGGCATCGCCTTCAACTCTTCAATGTTTTTTGGCAGTGTCGTGAATGTGATGGTCTTCGACTTGTTGCCATTAAGAAAATCTAAAAATCCCATGATTCAATGTTTTTAGTTTAGTGTTTAGTATTAAGTGATTATTGTTTAAGATAAGTCATTGTTATTCTTTACGCAGCAGCGAGAGCATTATGCGGGCTGCCTCGTCGGGCGCATTGTTATGACCAAGAATATTAGCCATGCGCTCATAACCGCTGAGCATTTTCTCTCGGCCATCTCCTCCGGGGAGTATCGAACTGAGATTTGAGCGCAGGTTCTCCTTAGTGAAGGTGTTTGCAACCAGTTCTGGCACCACCTCTTCATTGGCGATGAGGTTGACAAGCGAGATATACGGCACCTTGATAACCTTCTTGCGCATATAACCGATAAACGCTGGCAATGGGGTCTCGTAACACACCACCTGAGGCACACGGAAGAGCGCTGTCTCGAGTGTTGCCGTGCCACTAGTAACTAATGCCGCAGTTGAGTTCATTAAAAGTGCGAACGTCTCATTTTCCACTATTCGCACAGGGTAGTCGCTAATAAAATCATCGTAATAGCGACGGTCAATGCCAGGAGCACCTGCCAGCACCAGTTGATAGTCGCGAGAATTCTCATCGGCAGCACTCAACATAGTGGGGAGATTGTCCTTAATCTCCTGCTTGCGACTTCCTGCCAACAAGGCGATTATTGGGCGTTCGTCAAGATTGTGACGCTCGCGGAACTGCTCTGGCGTTTCCTCGTAGTTGTTGCGGAAATCCTCCACCTCGGTGGCTGTGGGATTGCCCACGTAATGTATAGGATAGTTGTGCTTATTCTCGTAAAAGTCCTTCTCAAAAGGCAAGATGGAGAACATCTCGTCTACATCGCGCTTGATATTCTTGATGCGATACTCCTTCCACGCCCATATCTTTGGCGAGATATAGTAGTAAACAGGTATGTCCGAATGACGGTGAACATACTTGGCAATATCGAGGTTGAACCCTGGATAATCTACAAGAATCAAGGCATCGGGATTCCATCTGAGCACGTCGCGCTTGCACATCTTCATGTTCTTCGAGATAGTGCGCAGGTGCAGCAGCACAGGGATGAACCCCATATAGGCAAGGTCGCGATAATGACGCACGCGTGTACCGCCCACTCCCGTCATCAGGTCGCCGCCAAAGAAACGGAAGTCAGCATCAGGGTCACGATCGCTGAGCGCCTGCATCAGATGGGATGCATGCAGGTCGCCACTTGCTTCGCCTACGATAATATAGTATTTCATGGTTTAGGAGTATAAGAGTATTAGGTTTGGAGTTCTATTCAGGGAATTGCCACGACTTCATTTGCTCTATCATGGGATAGTTGGTAACATCTATCTGCGTGGGGGTTATTGCCACATAGCCATGCTGCAACGCCCAGTTGTCGGTGTCCTCCGCCGCGGGCTCGTCATTGGTGTAACTGCCCACCATCCAGTAATAGTCATAACCACGCGGATGAGCGCAGCGAACGGTCTCGTTTCCCCACGTCCCTTTGGCCATTCGACACACCTTTACACCACTATATTTCTCCACTACAGGGAAGTTGATGTTCAGGCAAACACCAAGTGGCAATCCCTCTTTCAGCACGCGCTGGGTGACATATCTCACAATGGGAGTCATCAACGAGAAGTCGGCATCGGGGTTATGGTCGCACAGCGAGAACGCCACAGAGGGGATATATTTCATGCATCCTTCAAAGGTAACGCCCATAGTGCCCGAATAATGGACATTCACCGAAGCATTGTCTCCATGGTTGATGCCGCCTATTATCATGTCGGGACGGCGTGTGAGTATATTGTCAAGCGCCATCTTAACGCAGTCGACAGGAGTGCCGTTGCATGACCACACCTGCAGTCCCTCCTCTTCATGCTGTTTCTCCAAGACAAGCGGTAGTGTTGCCGAGAAGGCACAGGAGTACCCAGAGCGCGCAGAATCAGGCGCACATACAAGGATGTCGGCAAAGTCGCGAATCATATCTATGAGGCTTGCCAAACCCTTTGAACTGTAGCCGTCATCATTCGAAATAAGTATTAACGGTCTGTTATTTTTCATAAAAAACTTAATCTTTCGGTGCAAAAGTAGTAAAAAATCGCCATTTTTCAAATTATTTATGTAACTTTGCAAGATAATTTAGGACTTTATGTTCCTAAATGGTCGAAAAAGACTGTATTACGTAGGGATAAATGGCTCATGGTATGCAAATACCAAAGGGCAAAGTAACAAAGAACAAGAAAGAAATGGGAAAAATCATTGCATTAGCCAACCAGAAAGGTGGCGTGGGCAAGACTACAACGAGCATTAACCTGGCAGCATCGCTTGCCACACTTGAGAAGAAGGTGCTTATCGTTGACGCGGACCCTCAGGCGAACGCGTCAAGCGGATTAGGCGTCGACCTCAACGAGGTGGAATGCTCACTATACGAATGTATCATCGACGGAGCAGATGTTCGCGACGCGATGTACACCACAGATATTGAGACTCTGGACATCATCCCAAGTCATATAGACCTCGTGGGAGCAGAGATTGAGATGCTCAACCTTCAGCAACGAGAGCGTGTGATAAAGAAAATCCTTGACCCGATAAAGGACGAGTACGACTATATTCTTATCGACTGCTCGCCGTCACTGGGACTTATCACGGTGAATGCCCTTACGGCTGCCGACTCGGTGATAATACCTGTGCAGTGCGAGTATTTCGCTTTGGAAGGCATCAGCAAACTCCTTAACACAATAAGGATTATCAAGAGCAAACTGAACCCGCAACTCGAGATTGAGGGATTCCTGCTCACGATGTACGACAGTCGTCTGCGTCTGGCACGCCAGATATACGACGAGGTGAAACGCCACTTCCAGGAACTGGTATTTAAAACGGTCATCCAGCGCAACGTGAAGTTGTCTGAGGCTCCCAGTCATGGTCTTCCTGTAATTCTTTACGATGCTGAATCGACGGGAACAAAGAACCATCTGGCACTGGCAAAGGAGATTATCAATAAGAACAAATAAAGATGTTGGGTGACAGGTGTTGGGTGACGGTTATCGCCCAAGCCATGTTTTTCGCCCAACAAAAAGCATATAATAATAGAAAATGGCAGTTAGAAAGAAATATGGCGCATCAAGCCACAACGCGCTTGGCAGAGGACTCGATGCACTGATCTCTACCGACGAGGTGAAAACTCAGGGATCGTCAACGATAAACGAGATTCCTATATCACAAATTGAGGCTAACCCCAACCAGCCGCGCCGCGATTTCGACCAGGAGGCGCTGCAGGAACTGGCGCAAAGCATCAAGGAGATAGGTATCGTGAGCCCTATCACGCTGAGACAGATAAGCGAAAACCGCTTCCAGATAATAGCAGGCGAGCGCCGCTGGAGAGCCTCGCAAATAGTTGGCTTGCAGGCAATTCCAGCATACATACGCACCACCAACGACGAGAATGTCATGGAAATGGCTCTCGTGGAGAACATTCAGCGCGAGGACTTGAACGCCATCGAGATAGCGCTGGCATACCAGCACCTGCTGGAGAACACCGGAATGACACAGGAGAAAGTGGCGGAGCGCGTGGGCAAGAGCCGCACGGCAGTCACCAACCACCTGCGTCTGCTGAAACTACCTGCACAAGTGCAGATGGCGCTTCAGAAGAAAGAGATAGACATGGGGCACGCCCGCGCATTGCTCGCCATCGACAGTCCGTCGCAGCAATTGCGCGTGTTCCGCGACATACAGAAGAACGGTTACTCGGTGAGACAGGTGGAAACGCTCGTCAAGAAGATTAACGAGGGCGAGGAAGACGGTGAGAAACGTCCTGTGAAAAAGCAGCCCGCTATGCCCAAGGGTATTGCTTCGCTCCGAGACAAACTGTCGGAGATGTTCAGCAGCAAGGTGGAAATGACATGCTCTGCCAAAGGAAAAGGCAAGATTACCATACCTTTCGGCAACGAGAAAGAACTGGAACGCATCATGGGTGTGTTCGAGAAACTGAAATAGAAAACGGTCGTGAGAATACTGCTGAACCATATAACAAGGATTGTGGCAGTGGCATTCGTTGCCATTGCGGGATTCGCCATCGATGCCAAAGCACAGGTGGAGACCGACAGCACGTTCATCTTCAACTACAATCCAGAATGGAATGCTTCCGACGCTAATGTCGATCCTAACATCGACATCATAGACTTCGACTCCACAGATGTGGAAGAAAAGACACCACTTGCAGCAGACAGGCGCAACCACAAAAATAAACGCGAGAAAAGAGACTGGAGCACTTGGCGCCCAGACACGAAAAAAGCCTTGTGGCTCGCCATCGTTCTGCCTGGTGCAGGCCAGATATACAACCGCAAATACTGGAAACTGCCAATAGTATATGGAGGTTTCATTGGCTGTATCTACGCCATGCGCTGGAACAACATGATGTATAACGACTACTCGCAGGCATATATCGACATCATGGACAACGACCCTCAGACGCAGAGCTACAACCAGTTCCTGCACCTCGGGGCGCAAATAACCGAAAGCAACAAGACGAGATACCAAGACCTGTTCAGACGCAGGAAGGACTACTACCGCCGCTATCGCGACCTGAGTTTCTTCATCCTTATAGGTGTCTACGCGCTCTCGGTAATCGATGCATATGTCGATGCCTCGCTGTCCGACTTTGATATCTCGCCCGACCTTAGCATGAGGATAGAGCCAGCGGTGATAAACAGCGGAATATATCAAAATCCGTTGAAGTCGGCAGCGATAGGACTCAACTGCTCGCTCACGTTCTGACAAATCACATCATGCCTTTTCATAGGCACGATATTAACCCTTTGATAAAAGAAGAAAACAATAATACAAACGACAGATATGAAGAAAAGACTTTTTTTAATTATTGCCGCAATGTTTACCGTCAGTTTCTCTGCCTTCGCGCAGTATGACGACGAGTACGAAATCGTGGTGACAGATGCCAACGGTCGCCAGCAAGAGATAGACATCCCGGAAGCAATGACGCTCGAGGTGGACAGTCTTCTCAATCTTTATTATTCGAAAAATTTCATCGAAGACGATGGAAGCTGCACCACAAGCAGCAGCGACCCAGAGTTCAGCGACCAGGAATACATCGACAGGCTCAACCGTCTGCCATACGTTGTTCCAATGCCTTACAACGAGATAGTAAGGAAATTTATCGACCGCTACACTAAAACCGGCCGCCGCTCGGTGGGTTATATGATTGCAGCGATGAACTTCTACACCCCGATTTTCGAGCAAGCGCTCGAGACTTTTGGCGTGCCACTCGAGATGAAGTACCTCCCTGTAATCGAGTCAGGTCTTAATCCTTCTGCTCGTTCTAGTGCAGGAGCAGCTGGCTTGTGGCAGTTTATGCTGCAGTCGGGCAAGCGATATGGTCTGAGAGTGAACTCTCTCGTTGACGACCGTTGCGACCCCATCAAGTCTTCTTACGCCGCTGCCGAGTTGCTTAGCGACCTCTATCGCGTCTTTGGCGACTGGCATCTAGCACTGGCTGCTTACAACTGCGGTCCAGAGAACGTGAACCGCGCCATCCACCGCGCTGGTGGCAGCAAGGACTACTGGACCATCTACCAGTACTTGCCACGCGAGACTCGCGGTTATGTACCTGCATTCATCGCAGCAAACTACGTGATGAACTACTACTGCGAGCACAACATCTGCCCTATGCGCTCTACTCTGCCTGAGAAAGCAGACACCGTTATGGTTGACCGTGACATCACCTTCAAGACCATCTCTGATGTTTGCGGCATCTCGATAGAACAACTGCGCGCGCTGAACCCTCAGTACCGTCGCGACGTGGTGAACGGAAGCAGCGAACCATCGGCAATCAGTCTGCCGCCATCTAAGGTGCTCACATTCATCGACAACCAGCAGAAGATTTACGACCAGTCGTCGAGCGTGACTTTCACCGACTATGCCGACGCCACGAACTACACCAGTTTCTCGGATTACCAGAAACCGCGCTCAAGTTACAATTATTCTGAATCGTCATATACAGCACCGCGACGCACTTACACTCAGCCACGACAGAGTTACAGCGCACCGCGACACAGTTACTCAAGCAGAGGAAGCCGCGCCTACACTGCAGGCAAACGCAGTTACTACAGCGGTAGAGGAAGGGCTGCAAAGAGCCGTCGCCATGCAGTAACAAAACGCGGAAGGGCACAGGCTTCGACAAGTGTCAAGAGTTCAAGAAGACATCGCGGAGCAGCAGCAAGTAGCAGTAAGAAATCTACACGCCGCAAGCAGACGACGCAGAGCGTGACCATCAAGAAGGGCGAAACACTTTCTGGAATAGCACGCAAGCACGGAACATCCGTGAAGAAACTGCAGCAGCTGAACGGCATCAAGGGTTCGAACATCCGCGCCGGAAAGCAAATCAGGGTGAAATAAAATCCAAGACATTTAAGGTATGGACATGCGCTCTTGAGCATGCTCATACCTTAAATTGTTTTATACACCACCCCACAACTATCATTCACACCTTATTAATATATACGCGCGCGAAAAGCGGCGCGCCGATACACACTAACTAACTTGAAGAAGAAAGGGACACATCTATGGAAGAGCAGATAAACATTGACATTACACGCGAAGAGGCAGAAGAGAAACTGGTGAACGACGCTTTCCAACACTTGCTGGAAAGTTATCTGGCATCACGCCACCGCAAGAAAGTTGATATCATCACCAAGGCTTTCAACTTCGCTAAGCAGGCACACAAGGGAGTGAAAAGACTCTCGGGCGAGCCTTACATCATGCACCCCATTGCCGTAGCACAAATAGCATGCGAGGAAATGGGACTCGGCTCTACGAGTATCTGCTCTTCACTATTGCACGATGTGGTGGAAGACACCGACTACACCGTGGAGGACATAGAGAACATCTTCGGAAAGAAAATTGCGCAAATCGTTGACGGCCTGACAAAAATCTCTGGCGGAATCTTCGGAGAACAAGCATCAGCACAGGCAGAGAACTTCAAAAAACTGCTGCTAACGATGAGCGATGACATACGCGTCATCTTAATAAAGATTTGCGACCGACTCCACAACATGCGTACTCTGGAAAGCCAGCCGGCAAACAAGCAGTACAAGATTGCTGGTGAGACGCTATACATCTACGCACCGCTCGCTAACCGCCTGGGACTCAACAAGATAAAGACCGAGCTTGAGAACCTCAGTTTTAAGTTCGAGCATCCCGAAGAATACAGTTCAATCGTTAGGAAGTTGCAGTCTACCAGCAGCAAGCGCGATGACCTCTTCGAGAAATTCACAGCACCTATTCGCGAGGAACTCGATGCAATGGGCATCAAGTATGAGATAAAGGCGCGAGTGAAAAGTCCCTATTCCATCTGGAACAAGATGCAGAGCAAGCATGTCACCTTCGATGAAATATATGACATCCTCGCTGTGCGCATCATATTCAGTCCAAACAAGCGGGAGAACGAAATCAACGAGTGTTTCAACATTTACGTTGCCATAAGCAAACTCTACAAGGCCCATCCAGGGCGTCTGCGCGACTGGCTCAGTCACCCGAAAGCCAATGGTTATCAGGCACTTCACGTCACTCTTATGTCCAAACAAGGACGATGGATAGAAGTGCAGATACGAAGCGACCGCATGAACGAGATTGCCGAGCAGGGTTTTGCAGCACATTGGAAATACAAAGACGGCGGCGGCGAGTACACCGAAGACGAGACCGACCTCAACGACTTGCTGCGCACGATAAAGGAAATCCTCGACGACCCGCAGCCAAACGCTATGGACTTCCTCGACGCCATCAAGATGAACCTCTTCGCAACGGAGATTTTCGTCTTCACGCCAAAGGGCGAGATAAAGACCATGCCCACAGGATGCACAGCACTCGACTTCGCGTTCCAGATACACACCTTCCTCGGAAGCCACTGCATAGGGGCAAAGGTGAACCACAAACTGGTGCCGCTGAGCCATAAACTGCAAAGTGGAGACCAGGTGGAGATACTTACAAGTAACTCGCAGCATGTAAGCCCCGAGTGGGTGAACTTCGTGGAAACAGCAAAGGCAAAGAACAAGATTCTCGCCATACTGCGCCGCGACGGACGTGAGATACAGAAGAAGGGAGAGGCTGTGCTCAAAGAGTTCCTGAAGCGTTACGACATGGAACCAACGCTATCGGTGCTCGACAAACTCTGCGAACTGCACGAGGTGAGAAAGCACGAGACGCTGTTCCAGGACCTCGGTAGCAAGAAGATAATCCTTGGCGACCGCGACATCGACGAACTGCGGGGTAAGAACAAGAAGCAGAGCAACGGCGGTTGGCGACGCTATGTGCCGTTCCTGAACAGCAAGGACAAGACGGTGGTAAAGCCTGAAAAGGTGGAACACGCTGGCGGACTCTTCGTGGTACCGAAAGACATGAACCGCAAAAAGCCCATATTCCTCACCGACGAGAACATCGGGCAATACATTTTCAAAGATTGCTGTCATGCTATTCCTGGCGACGACATACTGGGTTTCATCACCAGCGATAACCACATAGAGATTCACAAACGCTCGTGCAACATAGCATCGAAACTGAAATCGAGCTACGGCAACCGCATCCTCGACGCCAAGTGGCGCATGGGCAAGCGCTTGTTCTTCGACGCCACCATCCAGATAAGAGGCATCGACCGCATCGGAATGCTCAGCGACATCTCGCAGGTGATTTCCGCACAGCACGGCATCAACATCCGCAAAATCGTCATCAGTTGCGAAGAGAGCATCTTCGACGGTTCACTTGAGATGCGCATTCACGACCGCGACGACGTGCAGACCATTATTAAGGCTCTGAAGAAAATCAACGGCATATCAGAAGTTAACGAGATAATATAGAAAATGAAAAAACTACTAACTGCACTTTTTGCCATCGCCTTGTCTGCTACAGCAGCAATGGCTGCCAACAAATATGACAACCCCGACACCATAGTGGTGGCACGCGACGGCACGGGAGAGTTCCGCAACATCAGCGAGGCCATCGAGGTGTGCCGCGCATTCATGGACTACCACAAGGTAATATACGTGAAACGAGGCACTTACAAGGAAAAACTGGAAATTCCGACGCACCTCACCAATATAGAGATTTGCGGCGAGGACGCCCTCACGACCATCATCACATGGGACGACCATGCTAACATCATGATGCCGTCGGCATACGACCCCATTGCAATTGAGCGACATCCAACTGCCGACAACCAACACCCAACACCCAGTAACTACCACCCCATCGGCACCTTCCGGACATTCACTTTGAGAGTGTGCGGCTCTGACATTACACTTAAGAACATAACAATAGAGAACAACTCTGCAAGACTCGGGCAGGCAGTGGCCCTGCACACCGAGGGCGACCGTCTGCGCTTCATCGGATGCCGGTTCCTGGGACATCAAGACACCGTATATACAGGGCGCGGCGGCACACGACTGCTCTTCCGCGACTGTTACATCGAGGGCACCACCGACTTCATCTTCGGACCATCCACAGCATGGTTCGAGAATTGCACTATAAAAAGCAAGGCCAACTCTTATATCACCGCAGCCTCAACACCTGCCGATGTAGAGTACGGCTACGTCTTCAACCGCTGCTGCCTTATTGCCGACGAGGGGGTAAGTAAGGTTTATCTTGGACGTCCGTGGCGCCCGTATGCTTACACTCTGTTCATGAACTGCACCCTTGGCAGCCACATCGTGCCGGCAGGATGGGAAAACTGGCGCAACCCCGACAACGAGAAGACAGCCCGCTATGCCGAATATAACAACAGCGGCGAGGGCGCAAACACAAAGCAACGCGTGGCATGGAGCCGCCAACTTACGAAGAAAGAGGTAGAGAAAATCCCGCAGTTCTTCGGTCTTTAGAATAAGGTTTCAAGACAAAACCACACGTTTCTTTCTATCACCAACGACAACTGACGTTGCCGTTTATATCTAATGGCATTGCAAAAGATGCCTAACGGCATTGCGAAAGGTGCCTAATGGCGAGACTATGTTATTAACTTTGTTACCTCACTTGTATATATTTTGAAGCCGGCAAGTTATCATAGAGAAAAAGAAGTAGCCATTTGGCGTTTTTCCAATATTTATGTACCCATTGATGATGTGGTAGAAGATGAAGATGGCATTAACCCAACGGAATGGCATGAAGACGTGACAAATGCTATAGAGGACTAAAACTCCATAGCATATTGATAATAAAATTAGGGAAGGCACATGATTGTTCCTTCCCTAATTCATTTATTTAGCAGTCTCGATTGTTCAAGTTAGATAATCGAGTTGTTTCTTAAGGTCTTTCAGGTCATCGCGCACACGGATGAGGCGCTCCATCACCTGTGTATTGCTGTCTACGTTCTTCTTACTATGATGCAGCATCTTGCGGGCGGCAGCAATTTTAAAGCCACGAACCTTCACAAGGTTATATACATTGCGTATCTCGTTGATGTCGTTCTCGGTATATTGGCGCACGCGGTTACCTGTTGTCTTCGGCTTTATCTGCGGAAACTCCGTCTCCCAATAGCGAAGAAGACTCTCGGTGACGTCGAACATCTGCGCCACCTCCTTTATGGAGTAATACAATTTCTTTGGTTTCTCGGTCCTTAATGCCATATTGTAACTTGCTGTAGGTTTGATTATTTCTGCAAAAATACAAAATAATTCGGAATAAGAAATGATTACCGCGATTTTTTTATTAATTTTGCACGCAAATTTGAAATTATAAAAGAAAAAACAAAGATGATGACAGCAAACGAAATCCGCGACTCATTCAAGAAATTCTTCGAGTCTAAAGGTCATGCAGTCGTTGCGTCGGCTCCAATGGTTATTAAGGACGACCCAACGCTGATGTTCACTAACGCAGGTATGAACCAATGGAAGGATATTATCCTTGGCACACGTGAACCAGAGCCACGTCGCCGAGCGAACTCTCAGAAGTGCCTGCGCGTGAGCGGAAAGCATAACGACCTGGAGGAAGTTGGTCACGACACATATCACCACACCATGTTCGAGATGCTTGGCAACTGGTCGTTTGGAGACTATTTCAAGGAGGGCGCCATCGATATGGCATGGGAATACCTCGTTGACGTGCTGCATCTCGACCCTAAAGACCTTTACGTCACGGTGTTCGAAGGTTCACCCGAGGAGAATATCCCGCGTGACGACGAGGCTGCATCGTACTGGGCTAAGCACGTGCCTGCCGACCATATCATCAACGGCAACAAGCACGATAACTTCTGGGAGATGGGCGACACAGGCCCTTGCGGTCCTTGTTCGGAAATCCATCTCGACTCACGCACCGCAGAGGAGAAGGCAAAAGTGCCTGGCCGCGAGCTGGTGAACAAAGACGACCCACAGGTAATCGAGATATGGAACCTCGTGTTCATGCAGTTCAACCGCAAGGCTGACGGTTCGCTGGAGAAGCTCTCGATGAATGTTATCGACACTGGTATGGGCTTCGAGCGTCTGGTACGTGCTTTGCAAGGCAAGCACTCTAACTACGACACCGATGTCTTCCAACCGATGATAAAAGAGATTGAGAGACTTACGGAGTTGAAATATGGAAGTGCTGACGGGGAACAAGTGGATGTCGCCATGCGTGTTATCGCCGACCACATCCGTGCTGTCAGCTTCTCAATTGCCGACGGACAGCTGCCTGGAAACGCAAAGGCAGGCTATGTAATCCGCCGTATCCTGCGCCGTGCTGTGCGCTATGCATATACATTCCTTGGACAGAAGGAGGCGTTCCTCTTCAAACTTGTTCCAATGCTCGTGCATGAAATGGGCGACGCTTATCCCGAACTTAAGGCACAGCGCGAGCTTATCACTCGCGTGATAAAGGAGGAAGAAGACTCGTTCCTGCGCACACTCGACCGCGGTATTCGCATGCTCGACGGCAGCATGGCTGAGTTGAAGGCAGAAGGAAAGGCACAACTCAATGGAGCAGATGCTTTCAAACTGTTCGACACTTATGGTTTCCCGCTCGACCTTACAGAACTTATCTGCCGCGAGAACGGCTATACCGTTGACGAGGAAGGCTTCAACATCGAGATGCAGAAGCAAAAAGAGCGCGCCCGCAACGCTGCTGCGGTGGAGAATGGCGACTGGATTATTGTTAACGAGTCGTCTGCTGAGCAGCAGTTTGTAGGCTATGACTACACAGAATATGAGTGCCACATCACCCGCTATCGCCAAGTGACACAGAAGAAGAGCACTTTCTATGAGCTAGTTCTTGACTACACACCGTTCTATGGGGAAATGGGTGGTCAGGTAGGCGACCAGGGTGTGCTCGTAAGCGAGGATGAGACAGTAGACATCATCGATACAAAACGTGAGAACGGACAGAGCATTCACATTGTGAAGAAGTTGCCTAAAAACATCGAGGCAGACTTCATGGCTTGCGTTGACACCGACAAGCGCGACGCATGTGCCGCTAACCATACCGCCACTCACCTGCTCGACTATGCGCTGAAGCAAGTGCTGGGCGACCATGTGGAGCAGAAGGGTTCTTTCGTAAGCCCCGACACGCTGCGCTTCGACTTCTCTCATTTCCAGAAAGTTACCGATGAGGAACTGCGCCAGGTGGAACGTTTGGTGAACTCTATGGTCCGTGAGGACATCTGTCTTGAGGAGTTCCGTGATACTCCAATTGAGGAGGCACGCAAACTGGGAGCAATAGCACTCTTCGGTGAGAAGTACGGCGACAAGGTCCGTGTTGTAAAGTTCGGCCCAAGTGTGGAGTTCTGCGGTGGTATTCATGCCCACAGCACCGGTCACATCGGTATGTTCAAGATTGTAAGTGAGGCAAGTGTTGCTGCCGGTATTCGCCGTATTGAGGCAAAGACAGGCAAAGAGACTGAAGACCTCATGTATAACATGGAGGACGGCATTCGCGTTCTGAGGGCATTGTTCAACAATGCTAAGGACCTTGAAGGTACAATCCAGAGATATATCAACGAGCACGACGAACTGAAGAAGCAAGTTGAGAAATACGCTGTAGAGGCAGAGGAGCGCATGAAAGAGAAGATTCTCAGCAAGGTGCGCATCGTTAACGGCGTGAAGGTTTTCGCTGCTGTGCTGCCCATCAAGCCAGAAATGGCGAAAAACCTTGTGTTCAAGGTGCGTGCAGCAGAGCCAGAAAGTTCTATCTGCGTTGTAGGAAGTGTTTCTGAAAACCGCCCGATGCTGAATGTAATCATCAGCGAAGACCTTGTGAAGAACCACAACATGAACGCAGGACAACTAGTGCGCGAGGCTGCAAAACTGATTCAAGGCGGCGGTGGCGGTCAGCCCCACTTCGCTTCTGCAGGTGGCAAGAACCCCGACGGCATCAGCGCCGCTGTGGATAAGGTGATTGAACTGGCTAATCTCTAAGGATTATCTTCATAGAAACAACCATCCCCCGTGCTGCGACAATGCAGCACGGGGGATGATTCTTTATATCTCCTTTAAGAGAGAAACGGGATTACTTTCCAGTCAACTCTGCCATAATTTTTGCCTCTAGCTGCTCGCAAAGTTCGGGGTTGTCTTTCAGCAGTTTCTTCACGGCATCGCGACCCTGAGCCAGTTTCGTTCCGTCGTAAGAGAACCAGCTGCCGCTCTTCTGAATGATGCCATATTCAACGCCGAGGTCAACAATCTCGCCAATCTTAGAGATGCCCTCGCCAAAGGTAATCTCAAACTCTGCCTTGCGGAAAGGAGGTGCCACCTTGTTCTTTACAATCTTTACGCGCACCTGGTTGCCAATAACTTCGTCACCGTCCTTAATGCTCGTTACACGGCGGATGTCAAGACGCACCGAAGCATAGAATTTCAAAGCATTTCCACCCGTTGTTGTCTCAGGATTGCCAAACATTACACCTATCTTCTCACGCAACTGGTTGATGAAAATACATGTGGTATTAGTCTTCGAGATGGTGCTTGTCAGTTTGCGCAGAGCCTGACTCATAAGCCTTGCCTGCAGTCCAACCACGTTATCGCCCATATCTCCCTCGATTTCTTTCTTCGGAGTGAGCGCAGCCACAGAGTCAATCACTACGATGTCAACAGCAGCAGATGAGATAAGCTGGTCGGCAATCTGAAGAGCCTGCTCGCCGTTATCAGGCTGTGAAATCCACAGGTTATCTACATCAACGCCCAGTTTCTGCGCATAGAAACGGTCAAAGGCATGTTCTGCATCGATAAATGCAGCTATACCACCCTGCTTCTGTGCCTCTGCTATTGCATGAATAGCGAGCGTTGTCTTACCAGATGACTCTGGACCATATATCTCGATGATGCGTCCACGAGGATAACCGCCCACGCCGAGTGCAGCGTTCAGACTGATACTTCCTGTAGGAATAACCTCCACATTCTCTATATGCTCGTCTCCGAGTTTCATTATCGAGCCTTTGCCGAAGTCCTTCTCTATCTTCGACATCGCTGCCTGCAGCGCCTTCAGTTTCTCGCTCTGAGGGTTTTGTGCCCCCTCTTCTATTTCTTTCTTTGCCATAGTATTGTTGTTTGAATTATTTCATGCAAAAATACAACAAATTCAACGATATGCAAAATAATAATCCAATATTTTTTTTCGAGGGCAAGAAAACGTATTATAGAAATTCGTACCGTACTTGTTCGTAATCCTTTATTTCCTGCTCAAACATAAATATTCGCTGCTAATTGTTTGGAAAAAATACATAATTATCTTGAACTTTACGTGATTTCTACTTTTTTTTCACGATAATTATCACTTATGGCTTATGGCAATTCTTGTCACTTGCCATTATTCTTCTGCTTTAGGTATTCCACATATTCGTTACCTGTTGGTTTGAGCAGGTTCTTGATTGCTTGCTCTTTGTTGTATTTCATTTTTACAGAGACTTTCAGTGAACTGTACTCGTAGTCATAAGTCCCAGGAACGGGACACTTCTCTGTACTTTTTGCCTTTACCATTACACCATCAAGAGTTTTTGTTCCGACGGGGACATCGACCAATCGTTCAATGTCAAATCCCCATTCCGTAAGTACCAAACTATAGGCATCGGCAGGGATGTCAAAATCGTTGTCGTTCTTAACTGTAATCGACCAAACAGATGTGCCAGCATGGAAGTTGATGGAAGATGTCATACAAGAAGCCTTCAGTTTCGATTTCATTTCGTCCATCAGTTTGCCTGCAAGGTCGTTAATGAACAACGTGTCGGCAAAACGCTCTTGTTTTTGAATGTCGTTCAATTCTTTTGTTATCCATCCTGTAGCCAGAGCCATTCTTACTTTATCTTCCGGCCATGCGAAGAGCCCTTTTGCCTCTCCTACTGTCATTTTGCCATCTTCGGCAACGGTCACTATCATGTCGGCATTACCGAAATTCACTTTGAACTGACCTTCTGTCTGTGTAGGTTCAACCGCTATGCTGTCAGCATTGAATGTCAGAGCCAACGAGTCCGCCTTTGCCACGTCTGGCCAAACCTCCAGAAGCGAGTTTTTCTGGTTCTTGCTAACTTTCGTGGCGAAATCAGCAGCAAATTTCGCCACTTCCTTCTCTATACTACTACATGATACCATTAATGCGGTCAACACAATAATTACTGCGTAGCACCCCTTTCTTAAATTATTATTATTCATCCTTATAATATTTAAGATTAATGAGGGCATGTCAAAATAGGCACATCCTCCTAATTACAGAATCAATGTTTTGCTTTTAGGTATTCCTCGTATTCATTACCTGTAGATGAAAAATACTTGTTGAAAAGGGCTTTACCCTTTAATTTCAACACTATAGCATGACCATCAAACACAGGACCAGAACGGGAGAAGTCACCTCTCTCAATCACTATATATTCTACATAAGATACTGAACCATTAGGTGAAATCGTTTTTCCTTCTCTGGTTTCATTCCAGCGTTTAGGATTAGGGTCGAACATATAGCTTTCTTTACAGAAAGGTATGCTAATCTCATAGTCAGAACCATCAATCTGACTTGAAGAATTGTTTTTCACAATATAGATGGATTGACGTTCGCTGGCATCGAAATTGCTATCTGGCACTTTGTGTACAATTGAGAACCTTTTAGAAAAATCTTTCTCAAATTTCTCTATGAGAGACTTTTCAAAATCCTTGTCATTCATCCGCTTCGCGAGTTCTTCGTCAGTAATTCCATCTTTCCATTGTCCCGTTTTCTTCGCAAAGTCGAGATGGTCGGCAGAATAAGCAAATACTCCGTGTGACTCCTTTACTTTAAAACCTTCACCATTCTCGTTCTCCACAATAGTCACGTCTTTGCCTTCACCCAAGACAATTTTTATGTTGCCATTTTCCTGAGTTTCTATTTGTGATTTCTCTACATCGAAAGCAAAAGTCAGTGAGTCTGCAGCGACAGCACCAGGGTACATCTTTGTGATTTCAGACTTGTTGCCACTCTGGACAGCGGCAGCAAAATCAGTCGCAAACTGTTTGATTTCCTTGTTCTTGTCACAAGAGACAAATAGTAAACCAACGAATAACACTATCAATAATTGTTTAACTTGTTTCATTGTAATCTTGCATTATTACATACCTACTCTTCTAAGGATTTTCGGCTTACTCCTTTCTGTTTACTTCCATTTGCGGAATGATGTTACTTTGCCTCCGCTAACCCACACGGTCATGAGAAGATGGTCGTTAGAAATAATTATTTCATCAGAATACTCTCTGGCGCCATAACCGTATATCCTGTAAGTCTTTCTTGAACCAGACTGCCCATAAAGTTGTGCTTTGAATGTGGCTACCATAAGATTTTCCGGCATACCGACGAGAATCTGCCCATTTACTGCTGCATCTACGTATCTCTTGCCAAATTTCTTACATAAGGTGTTGTATGCATCTTTTTCTTTCTGTTGCTCTTTCTGTTGTAACCCTTTCTCTGATTTGCCCCATACTAGATTATCCGTTCTTCCATCAGGATACTTAATTTCACCATTCCATGGAGTTAATTCGGGAAAATTAGCGATACGGCGTTCTGCCACTTCATCATAAGAATTATTTCTTACTTGTTCCTTAAAGTAACCAGTAAAAATCGTTCCATCGTTCATGGTAAATACCATTTTTCCGCCTATCACTTTAAGTACACCATTTTTTTTATGTAATATAGTACCATTACCCAAACAGTCGTTATTCCCCCAATCCACTCCATAAAAAATCCTGTCTCCGTTAGGGAAGCCCGGCCTATATCCTCTGCTCTCTAAAGATGCATAATACAAAGAAGCCACACTATTCCCCTGATCTGCTATTTCCTTTATTGCTAACAATGCCTTGGATTCATCTACCTCTTTCCCATAAAGAAAATTCATAGCAGGAACCACTTTTACTGCATCAATCGAGTCTTGTATAGTTAATTCTCTATCTTCATGGAGTTGCAATGTACTCAACAATACTTTAAAACTTTTTTCCGATGTTTCGTCTTCTAATAATTTAGAGTTTTGTAGAGTGAATTGTTCTCTTAATTCTGCCTTTTTTCTTTCTTCCTCGGCTTTCAATTCTGCCTCTTTCTTCTCTTGTTCTGCAATCAATTTGGCTATTTCTTTCTTTTGTTCTGCAATCAACTTGGCAATTTCTTTATCTTGTTTTGCAATCAATTTGGCAATTTTCTTTTGCTTTTTTCTTTCTTTAATTCCGTCAGAGATTTCCTTTATAATTTCAGAAAGTTTGTTTTGAGAATATGCGTGCTGAGGTGTCCCTAATGCCAATAAAAGTGGTAGCCATAATAACTTAAGTTGTTTCATAACAATTAAATATTTAAGTAATTTGAAAGGATATTCTTTTGTTCGTTCCTCTTTTTACCTTTCTTTTGAATTATTTAGAGGACACACTATTATACACTAAAGCCTCTTCTTTCCCTCTAGGTATTCATTATACTCGTTGCCCGTAGGTTTGTAGAGTTTCATTAAAGCTTCTACATCATCAATCTTAACATCGAGAGCATAACAATAATAGTCATCATCACTTTCAAATCCAGGAAAGGTATAGGTAACAGATGAGTTTTTTGGTATTACCTTGTCGGAATAATTTCTACTATATTTTACATAAATCCCGGGTGGTATATCAGTATTTGCACACACTTGTGCTTTCAAATTATACGCACCTGCTGGAATGTCGAAGTCATTACCGTTTATTATTGAAACACTGAATGGCTTATATTCGTTTATATTTCTACTCAACCTCAAATTCTTCTTGATATTAGATATTTGTTTTTCTGTGAAGCTCTTCACAAATAACGTATCGGCTACACGTTCAGCATTTTCTTTGTCTGTTAATACAGGGTCATAACAACCGAGAGATTTTAAGAAATCGGTTTTCCCTCTGTCATAAGCAAACACCCCGTGCGACTCTTTGATAGACAATGCTCCGTCGGCCTCATTCTTTGTAACAATGACATACTGGTTGTCGGCAAGGCTTACCTTATATCCACCCTCCAATTCTTCTATCTCCGCTTTTTCTGCATCAAAAACAAAAGTCAGTGAGTCTGCATCGGCAGCACCAGGGTACATCTTTGTGATTTCAGACTTGTTGCCACTCTGGACAGCAGCAGCGAAATCGGTTGCAAACTGCTTAACTTCCTTGTTCTTATCACATGATGCAAATAGCACCAATGACAAAATTGCGATTGTTGATAATACTTTTTTCATTCGTCCTACATTTTTCGTTATGTAAAAAAATAACAATGCAAAAAAGAATAGTACGGGGTTAATATTTTGACATTTTATCGCAGACTATTTCTGTGATGTAGAATACGTCCTTACCATAATCATCTTTTCCGCCATACTTTACTTTAAAAATTATGCCTCTTTGCTCGCCTTTAGGGATTAAGCTCTGAAGTTTTCTGGCTATCGGGCTGTTTTTCTTTATATAAAAATACTCATCCCACGGACCAAAATATTGAAGCCAATAGTTGTTTTCATAATTATCTTGGCAGTCTATTAAATAATGTCTAACTTCAAATTCCTTATTGCGATTATTTTTGACTTCCTCCTTGGTAGCACCGTGGAATCTATTCCATACCCTTGTGGCCTCTAAGTCAATTTTATAACCGTTATCAGTCTTCACAATCCAGTTTCTATCAACCTCATAGAGAACATGGCTCTTGCCTTGATGTTTTGTAATGTCAACATCTTCATTGTCAACTAAGGTAATGGAATAGGGATTGTTCTTGTAATACTTTTCCATCAATGGTTTCACACGCTCGGGTTCCATCACATACTGTAACTGGTCCTGCCATGTCTCACAGGTATAGAACTTGCTTCTCAGGTCGAGCAACGAGTCGCGGTAGGTCATTGGCTTGTTGTTCTGAGCCTGTGCGCTCTCCAGTTCCCTCTTCAGCGAGGCAATCTCTTCTTGCAGTTTGGCAATGGTGCCCTTGGCTTCTTGCAACTGCTGTTCTGTAGCGGAAATCTTCCCCTTCAACTCACCAATGGTCTGGCTCTGCTCCGTGATGGTCTGCAGCATCTCTTTCTTGCTTTGTGCAGAGACAGACACAATAACCATCAGCATCGATAAAACAATAATTGTCTTTTTCATAATGATATTGTTTTTGAATATCCACCGAACGACATTATGCGTATCGGAATTACCTGTGCAAAGATAATACATTTAATATTAGGATGCCTCGTTCGTTCCAGTCCTTATGTTAGTCCTTTTTAGTATCTTTAGCCCGTTTGTTAGTCCATTTGGTCCATTATTTGGTCCATTCAGTCCATTTTTTAGTCCATTTAGTCCATTTCCCGAAATTTGAGCATTTAATATTATAGAGGTATGCAGAAAAATTTTTATCTTTGTGCCGCCAAACGGAAAGATCTTGCCAACGAGCGCAAAAGAAGTTGCTTCATTTTGCCGAGTGCAGCTAAATCTTATGCAATGGCAAGCAGACAGATGCATATATTGCTATCATGAATCAAATACAACAAGAGCAGGCTTTAGCCAAACTCCGCGAACTGATTGAAGGAGTTATAGAAAGGAAGATGAAGACCCCCAAGGACTTCGAGTACCTTTCTGAATGTATATTCGATAAATTCCATGAGAAAATATCTCCAACAACCCTGAAACGCCTTTGGGGCTATCTGTCCGAAACAACCACCCCGAGAAAAACTACGCTTGACATTTTATCCATGTTTGTCGGGTATGTCAATTGGAAAGACTTCTGTAAGAAAAATCCAATTGAGAAAAAACCTATAGTGGAAAAGACAATTGAGGAAGAGACTATCGAGGAAGAGCCCATTGGGAAAGAAGAAAAAATTCAGAAAAAACGATTGAGCCCTTCCTTACTTTACTCCGCCATAGCTTTTTTGCTGATAGGTATCATAGCTGGCGTTACATATCATGTGTTTAGTAAATCACCTGAAAAAAGCAGTACATACACGTTAAAAATTGGTGATTCTTTTAGTTCACCTCACGAATACCTCAAATTGTTTGGTATTCATGCAAAGGAAAAGCTTTGGGGGCAGATTCTTCCCCACCATCCCAACATTTCCGTATGGGGACCAGATTATCACAATAAAGAATGGCATAATGAAGGTGACAAATCGAAGATGATGCCAACCATTACCGAGTATTGGAAGCCAGAAGGGGCAGATAGCGCAAGAATCGTTGAACGAAATATCGATCAGTTTAATCACTGTTCTCGTCTGAATGAGATTCGGGTCACATTCATGAAAAACCTTATAGACACCAACTATGTGTACCTTGGTGTCTATCGATTGTCGCTGGATTTATCTGACAGTACCAAAGTTGTATGGGAACGCGTTGCCAATGAATGCGATCTCAACAATCTGGATTATCTGGAGGAGCTGCGCAATTAAGTGGTAAGAGGTAAGTGGTTTCCATACCACTTACCTCTTACTTCTTATAATTCCAGGTCACCATCGTGAATTTCATGCCACGGCAGGCCTTGCTTGTTGAGTTGCTCGAGGAATGGATCGGGGTCGAATTCCTCCACGTTGAAGACACCGGGCTTGCGCCAAAGTCCTTTGAAGAACATCATGGCACCTATCATGGCGGGTACACCGGTGGTGTAGCTCACGCCCTGCATACCTGTCTCTTCGTAAGCGGCACGATGAGAGCAATTATTATATATATAATAGGTGTGCTCCTTGCCGTCCTTCAGTCCACGGATGCGACAGCCGATGGAGGTCTCTCCCTCGTAGTTTTCGCCGAGGTCTTGCGGGTTAGGCAATACTGCCTTGAGGAACTGCAACGGAACAATCTTCACCTTTACGGAACCTGTACCGTCGGCCAGCGGAGCCTCGTATTCCACTTCATCAATGCGACTCATACCGATGTTTTGTATCACCTCGAGGTGCTTCAGATACTGCTGACCGAACGTCATCCAGAAACGGGCGCGCTTGATAGTGGGATAATTGATTACCAGCGACTCTATCTCCTCGTGGTGAAGCAGATAACTGTCACGCGGACCAATGCCGGGATATGTCAGGTCTTTATGTATCTCCAGCGGTTCCGTCTCCACCCATTGTCCGTTCTCCCAGTAAAGACCTTTCTGAGTTATCTCGCGGATATTGATTTCAGGGTTGAAATTGGTTGCGAAAGCCTTGTGATGGTCGCCGGCATTGCAGTCAACGATGTCGAGATATTGTATTTCGTCGAAGTGATGCTTTGCTGCATAAGCGGTGAAAATGCTTGTAACGCCCGGGTCAAAACCGCACCCGAGGATAGCCGTCAGTCCAGCTTCACGGAAACGGTCGCGATAGGCCCATTGCCAAGAGTACTCGAAGTGTGCCTCGTCTTTCGGCTCATAGTTGGCTGTGTCGAGATAGTTGCATCCGCACGCCAGGCAAGCATCCATAATGGTGAGGTCCTGATAAGGCAACGCGAGGTTAACAACCAACTCTGGCTTGTAATCGCTGAACAAAGCCTTCAACTGCTCCACATCGTCAGCATCTACCTGCGCCGTGCGTATCGGCATGTCATAGCCTTTCTGGTGAATAGCCTCCACCAGTTTGTCGCACTTCTCCTTTCGGCGGCTTGCTATCATAAACTCGGTGAACACGTCTGCGTTCTGCACAATCTTAAAAGCGGCGACAGTGGCAACACCACCTGCACCAATCATCAGTATTCTACTCATTTTTAGCTATTATTTGTTTTTCAGTTGTCTATTATTAATGTCTTTGCAAAGATATTACAAAAAGGCGAGAATACAAAATAAAAGCATCGATTTTTCTTAGCCAAGTTCCTCGCCCTTAATGCCCAATGCATTCATCAGCGAATAACCAAGAATCTCCTGTCGGAACTGTCCTCCCGGCATCGGCTGCATGGCGAACAGCGTCACCCTTTTCTCGTCATCGGCACCAGCAAGTGCTCGACGCATGCACGCATAGAGGTCGCCGTCCTCGGCATTAGGCACCGCCATGATGCGCTTCACCTCTGGTTGGCTCAGCGCTATCTTCAATATCTCGAGCATAAGGCTATCCTTGTCTGTCATCTGAGGCACTTCCACAGCGGTAATTGCGAACTCACCAAGATTGTCTTTGAACGCCTTGCCGTTCATCTCCTCGCTGAAAGAAGAGGGAATGAAATTCTCCATCTCCTTCGTCTCTGCCTCATGCACCATGATGACATGCGTCTCGTGGTCGCCCTCTCGCACTCCACCGTCGAGTGCAACGCAATCAATCCAGCGCGCAAGGTCAGCCTTCGGCACGCGCCTCATCAGCATGCGCTCGAAATTAACACTCAGATTGAACGCCACGCGGTCGACATAATCAGCGTCAACGATGATTACATTCTCGCTCCATTTAGCCTGATTGAAATCTACATTCATAACTGCAAAGGTAATTTTTTTGTTTCAAACAACAAAATATTCATACTTAATTTGTAACTTTGCATCAAAATGAGAATATGAAAACCATTATAAGACACTTCCTGCTGCTGACTATCGTGCTGCTGTCTTCTATAGAAGCAACGGCGCAGAAGGGACAAATGGCGGCAATAAAGAACCGCGTTCAGGACGGATATAACTTCTGGCTCTACGTTCCGCACAACTATTCGGAGACGCTGGAGCGCACGCCTGTGATTATATTTCTGCATGGTGCCAGCCTTTGCGGCAACGACATGAGACGCTCGCTACGCTACGGCCCGATGCACGCGCTGAACCTCGGGCGCGAGATTCCTGCGATGATAATCACTCCGCAGAACCCAGGAGGCTCCTGGAAGCCTGAAAAGATAAACAACATCCTTGAATGGGTGCTCGACAACTACCCCAGCGACTGGACTCGCGTCTATGTCCTGGGAATGAGTCTTGGCGGCTACGGCACGATGGACTTCTGCGGCACCTACCCCGAGAAGATTGCTGCGGGGATGGCACTTTGCGGCGGTTGCTCGCTAAGAGACGTGCAAGGACTGGGTTATCTGCCGTTCTGGATTCTTCATGGAACAGGCGACCGCGCTGTAGGCGTTGACCAATCGAAGAAGGTGGTGCGCGCCTTACAGGAGGCAGACAACGACAAGATGCTGCGCTTCGACTGGCTTCCAGGCGCCAGTCACGGTGCACTAGCCCGCATATTCTACCTTGAGAAAACCTACCAATGGCTCTTCTCACATGGTCTTCAGGACAAACATCGCCGACCCAATATGGCCATCGACATCAACAACAGCGACCTGAAAACAGCATATGGCGACATGCGCAAAGGACAAACGGGATATGTAGAGGTTGACGAAATAACTTACTGATTAGCAAAACATTACATCCGAAAGAACAGAAATGACACAAACAATAATAAAGTCAAGGTGGGCAGCGGTGATTATTGCCCTTATGCTGTGTCTCTCCAACGTTTCAGCACAGGAGAACGCCAACACCCGTCAAGCAAGAAAAATCTTCGACCAAGCCTACAATCTGGTGTTCGGCCCGCAAGGGTGCTCGCTGAAGTATGATGTTAACATCGTTAGTCTTTACAAGACATCAGGAACAATATGGTATAAGGGGAAGAAACAGAAATTCATAGAGCCGAGATACAGCGTCTGGTGCGACGGAAAGGACTTCTACCGCGTTGACAAGAAGAAAAAGACGGTAGAGATACTGGACCCCAACTCGCCTAATCGCGATAAATACGCGTCGAAGTTTAAGTTCGAACCTAACAACTACAACTATCACATTGCAGCAAAAGGCAGCGACCTCATCATCACTCTCGACGCCAAGAAAGGCGTGGACGGCGTGAAGCATGCCAAAGTAATCATCGACAACAAGACGCGAGTGCCTAAGAGCATTAAGGTGAAAGTGTTGTTCTTCTGGGCAAACATCAAGGTGACAGATTTCCATAAAGGCGTTGCCGACGACAACATCTTCAACTTCCCCCACAAGCAATACAGCACCTACAAGACTTTGGACAAACGCAACGAATAAGCAACAGGAAGTCAAAGATATATGTTTCGCCCTTCCAAAGGTATATCTTTCGCATGCTCAAAAGGCATCTCTGAGGATGCAAGAAGCCATCTTTCGCAATGTCAAAGGACACCTTTCGGCATTTCACCGATAACGTTTTCAATAAAAAACGGCATAACATCGGACAGGTTACGAAACTTTTTAGTACCTTTGCACCTATAAAACAATAGTCAACCCAATAATATTATGACAACTTTAACTTTAGCGATAGTAATCGTTTTTATCATCGGTTATTTCTTCATTGCCATTGAGAGCATCACAAAAGTCAACAAGGCAGCCATTGCCCTGCTGATGTTTGTTGCGTGCTGGACGCTTTTCATGATTGACCCCTGGCAATACTTGCCCGAAGCAAAAGTCGCACAGATAGGCAATTTGGTGGGAGGCACCATAGAGCATCACCTCGGAAGCACCGCCACAACGCTGTTCTTCCTGATGGGCGCAATGACGATTGTCGAACTTGTTGACCAGAACGGAGGTTTCAACTTCGTGCGCGACTGGGTCAAGACACGCCATAAGAAACTGTTGCTCTGGCGCGTTGCGTTCCTCACATTCTTCCTCTCGGCAATTCTCGACAACCTTACCACGAGTATTGTGATGATAATGATTCTGAGGAAACTTATCCCCGACCAGACCGACCGCTTCAAATATGCAGCGCTTGTGATTATAGCAGCCAACTCGGGAGGTGCGTTCTCGCCCATCGGCGACGTCACTACCATCATGCTGTGGAACAAGGGCGTAATCACGGCAGCAGGCGTTATAATGGAGATTTTCGTTCCTTCGCTTGTGTCAATGGTCGTTCCTGCCTATATCATCTCGCTCTCGCTGAAGGGCACGATGGACATCTCGGAGATTCGCAAGGAGAACACCGATGTTGAAGACCTTACCGACGGACAACGCAAGGCGGTGTTCTATCTCGGCGTAGGAGGCCTCATCTTCGTGCCGATATTCAAGACTATCACCCATCTGCCGCCGTTTGTGGGCATCCTGCTGGTGCTCGGTATTCTGTGGACTGTTACCGAAGTGTTCTACAGCAAGTTGCCAGACACCAACGTAAACAAGAAAGGCACGATGAAGCGTGTCACCAATATGCTCACCCGCATAGACATGTCGACCATTCTCTTCTTCCTCGGCATCCTCATGGCTGTGGCTTGTTTGGAGACCATCGGCGTGCTGACACAGCTGGGACAGGGACTCAACGAGACATTCAACGGCAACCACTACCTCGTGACAGGTATCATCGGTGTGCTCTCGTCGATTGTTGATAACGTTCCTCTGGTGGCAGGATGTATGGGAATGTACCCTGTAGAGGCTGCTGGCGATATGGCTGTTGATGGCATCTTCTGGCAACTCCTTGCCTACTGTGCCGGTGTCGGCGGTTCGATACTCATCATCGGTAGTGCCGCAGGTGTGGTGGTAATGGGCCTGGAGAAGATTTCTTTCGGCTGGTATATGAAGCACATCTCGTGGATTGCGCTCGCTGGCTATCTCGCAGGAATGTTATGCTACTGGGTTGAACGCATGATATTTTTCTAAATTAATATAAGAAAGACTTGCCACATCGGCAGGTTTTTCTTATATTTGCATTTAAATATAACACTAGTGATAATGAAAAACCTTAAACTATTATTTGTCGCTACAATGACAACCATAGCCTCAACAGCATCGGCTCAGCCAAAGCTGACGCCCAACAACATCGACCAAGTATTGAAAGCAATGACCGTAGAAGAGAAAGCGGAACTCCTCGTGGGTTACACTTTCGGCAGTTCTTACTTCGGATTGCCAACAAATCCTGACCCAAACGCTGGCGCAATAGTATTGGGAGCGGCAGGAAACACGGCCAAGATTGAGCGTCTAGGCATTCCGCATACTGTGCTTACCGACGGTCCTGCGGGCGTACATATCGAGGCAAAGCGACCCAACGACCCTAACACATATTACTGCACGGGATTCCCCATCGGCACTCTGCTCGCCTCAACATGGAACACCCAACTCGTGGAAGAGGTGGGACGTGCTATGGGTAACGAGGCTCTCGAGTATGGATGTGACGTCATTCTCGGTCCTGGAATGAACATCATGCGCTCTCCGTTATGCGGTCGTAACTTCGAGTACTATTCAGAAGACCCGTTCGTTACCGGTCTTATTGCCGCCGCAATGATAAACGGAATACAGAGTCAGGGGGTTGGCGTGTCGGCAAAGCATTTCGCCGGAAACAACCAGGAGACAAACCGACTCAACAATAACTCGGTGATAGACCAGCGCACTCTGCGCGAGATATATCTCAAAGGATTCGAGATTGCTGTGAAGAAATCACAGCCTTGGACCATCATGAGTTCTTACAACTACCTCAACGGCCCATGGACACAAGAGAACTACGAACTGCTTACCACCATTCTGCGCGACGAATGGGGATTCAAGGGCATTGTGATGACCGACTGGACAAACACACGTCACACCGACCGCCAGGTGCAGGCAGGCAACGACTTGCTAACTCCCGGTAACGCAGAGCAGATAGAGGCCATCAAGAAAGGCATTGCCGACGGCACCATCAAGATGGAGGATGTTGACCGCAACGTGCGCCGTATTCTGGAATATGTCGTTAAGACTCCACATTTCAAGGGTTATAAATTCAGCAACAAGCCCGACATCAAGGCACATGCCGCTCTCACCCGCACCGCCGCTCCTGAGGGAATGGTGCTGTTGAAGAACACAGGTGTGCTGCCTCTAAGCAACGACCTTAAGCGCGTGGCTCTCTTCGGACACACCTCATATAATCTTTATGCTGGCGGAACAGGCTCTGGCGACGTGAACAAACCATACGTCATCGACCTCGTGGAAGGACTGAAGAACGCAGGACTGCAGCCCGATGACACGCTGACAACAGTATATACTAAATATAAGGAATATGCCATCGAGGAGGCAGAGGCAGAGATGGGACCACTTTCTCCTAACAAGTTCTTCCCTCGTCCGCGCGTTCGCGAACCGCTGCTCGGCGACAAGACATACATGTTTGCAGCGAAGAGCAACGATATGGCTATCGTGACGGTGGGCCGTTCATCAGGAGAGGCTGGCGACCGCTTGTTCAGCGACTTCAACATCAATGACGATGAGCAGGAGATGCTGCAAAAGACATACGAGCATTTCCACAAGGCTGGCAAGCCTGTGGTGGTGATTCTAAATGTCGGAGGTGCCGTTAACACCGAGGCGGTGAAGCCTTATGCCGACGCCATTCTGCTCACTTGGCAGCCGGGAATGGAGGCTGGAAACGCCATTGCCGATGTGCTGACAGGAAAGTCATATCCTTCGGGCAAACTCACCGTGACATTCCCGAAAGATATTTATGACGTTCCTTCAACAAAGAACTTCCCTAACGAGTACACCTTCTGGGAAGACATACAGCTCAGCAACGAGCAAAAGAAGGCATTGCCACATGTGGCCGAGACACGTTATGAGGAAGGCATGAACGTGGGCTACCGCTATTTCCAGACAGAAAACAAGGAGGTTAGTTACCCATTCGGATTCGGTCTTTCTTACACAAAGTTCGAGTACAGCAATGCTAAGTTGCAACGCAAGGGCGACGGTTATGTGGCATCTGTCAACGTTAAGAACATCGGTGACAAGGCAGGCAAGGAAGTGGTGCAGTTATACATCTCCGCTCCTAAGGGCAACATGCCGAAACCAGCCATCGAACTGCGTGCTTTCGGCAAGACACGCGAGCTGAAACCGGGCGAGAGTCAGCGCGTAGAGATGACATTCTCATACTATGACATCGCTTCATACGACGTCTCTCAGCAGGCATACATCACCGATGCCGGCTCCTACACCGCTCACTTCGCAGCCTCAGCCACCGACATTCGCCAGAGTCTTAACTTCAAGACGGACAAGCATAAGTGGGAATGCCACGACGTGATGCGTCCAAATAAATAACAAACAAAAAAAGTAAAACATAGAACTCAATAATAAAAACATGAAACCAACTTTATTACTCCTCGCAGCAGGAATGGGAAGCCGCTACGGCGGTCTGAAACAACTTGACGGTCTGGGACCTAACGGCGAGACCATCATGGATTACAGTATCTACGATGCCATCAAGGCAGGATTTGGAAAAATAGTTTTCGTCATCCGCAAGGACTTCGAACAGGAGTTCCGCGACAAGGTGCTGAGCAAATATGAGGGACACATACCGGCAGAACTGGTGTTCCAAGGTCTTGACTCTCTGCCCGATGGATTCAGCGTTCCAGAAGGAAGACAAAAGCCTTGGGGCACAAACCACGCTGTGCTTATGGCGAAGGATGCCATCAAAGAACCGTTCTGTGTTATCAACTGCGATGACTTCTACAACCGCGATGCATTCATGGTGATAGGCAAGTTCCTCAGCGAACTGCCCGAAGGTGCAAAGAACACCTATGCTATGGTGGGCTTCCGCGTAGGCAACACATTGTCGGAGAACGGCACAGTGGCACGCGGCATTTGCTCAAAGGATGACAACGAGAACCTCACCACCGTTGTAGAGCGCACCGAGATAATGCGCGTTAACGGAGCCGTTAGTTACAAAGACGAGCAAGGCGAGTGGGTTGCTGTTGACGACAACACACCTGTTTCAATGAACATGTGGGGCTTCACACCCGACTATTTCGAGTATAGCGAGGCATACTTCAAGGAGTTCCTCAGCGACCCGAAGAACATTGAGAACCTCAAGGCAGAGTTCTTCATCCCGCTGATGGTGAACAAGCTCATCGTTGAAGGCACCGCTTCGGTACGCGTTCTGGACACCACGTCAAAGTGGTTCGGCGTGACTTATGCTGCCGACCGTCAAGGAACAGTAGACCGCATACAGCAACTCATCAACGAAGGAGTTTATCCTCAGAAACTATTCTAAACCGACAAATAAAAATCCGGCCATCAACAATGGTCGGTTTTTTTATTTCTTATCTGAATATTCAGAATTTCTGAATAACCGGAAACTACACGGAAGACGCTATGATACTTGTGAATCCCGTCCCAAAACAGTGACACCCGTATATTTTATTTATAATTTAGTTAAGCAGTATAAACAAATGAAATTGCAGAGGATCGGAAATAAATGGTATTATATTCTTTTATGTAGTATATTTTTAATATCTTTGCATCAGGGTTTTAGTGGAGGATGAGAGAGCCTTCGGTATCCGTGATGTATCCATGAAAAACGCCAAAGGTAATAACTAAATTTTTTATAAAATGAATAATCATATAATGTGTGACGATGTCACGTCCAATGTTATGCAGGATATTCAGAGGCTGGCGAGCACTCTGAACAGTGATCCCATGTCCGTCGCCGACGTTGATTTTGAGTCATTGCACACCTTCACAAACGGCTATGAGCCTAACCTTGTTGTACTGCTTCTTGTAAGCATTTCAGACGACGACCTGCGCAAGTATATAAGAGACACTATCTTCGATGCCATAAGGATGGATAACGAACTAAAGGCAGAGGAGATGAGAGAAAACGAGCAGAGACTGAAGAGCCGTCTCAATGAAATGTGGCGACAGGTAACTGTGCGCCTTAGCTATGCTGAAAAGTATAAGACTCGACGAAATGATGCGTTGCTTGCAATGCTTGGCGAGAAAAAAGGATTTGAAGAAAAACCACTCTCTGAAGAATCGCCGTTGAAAAGCAAGGATTATCCTGTCGCTCCTATACAAATTAATGTAAATGTTAGCCTGTCGCAAACTGGCGATGATAACAAGAGGATAGATATGTCTGGCGAAAATGCAAGTTATAACGAAACTCAAATACATTAAGATTATGCCATAATAAATATATACGTATGCATATTTCCCATAATTAATATCACGAAGTTTAATATAGCTATTATCTCTAATTTTACTGTGACAAACTTGTTCACATTAAATAACTTGAAACAAAAGGTGATGCTGACTAAATACGAAGAATAAAAAGGAAGGGAATAATACAAGCGAGTCTATTGTTGTCGATAGCATCACAACAAGGGTGAGAGGAGGCGCACGAGTGACTCCCAGAGGCGTTGGATGTAGGAAGGTCGGTGTGTGTATTTCAGTTCATCGGCTGAGATGCAGTGCTGCAGGTCGTCGATGAACACTTGTTTCATGCGCCGCGCCATATCCTCGTCGTAGAAGAAGATGTTTGCCTCGAAGTTGTTCTCGAAGGAGCGAAAGTCGATGTTGGTAGAGCCGCAGGTGCACAGGGCGTCGTCGGCTACTAGTATCTTGCTGTGGTTGAACTCACGTTTGTAGGCGAACACCTTTACTCCGGCGTCGATGGCCTGAAGGACATAGGAGCGGCTGGCCCATTCCACCACCTTGGCGTCGCTCTTGAAGGGCACCATGAGTTGCACGTCTACTCCCGCTATTGCGGCGGTGCGCAGGGCGAACATGATGGACTCGGTGGGTAGGAAATAAGGTGTCTCCATATAGACGTAGCGGCGCGCCTCGACGATGATGCGCACATAGCCCTGCATCATCTCGGGATCGGGCGTCACAGGACTGCTGGTGACAATCTGCGCGATGCAGTTGTTGCTTACCTTTACCTTTGGTTCGGGGTAGTATTTGCGGCCTGTGATGAGTGTCTGCGACACGAAGTACCAGTCGACAAGGAATGCCCGCTGTATGGCGTTTACCACTCCTCCGCGCACGAGCATGTGGGTGTCGCGCCATTTGTTGGCGTAGCGCAGTGCGATGTTCATTCCTCCGATGTATGCTGTCACGCCGTCGATGACTATCATCTTGCGGTGGTTGCGGTAGTTCACCTTGCTTGTCAGCACAGGGAAGTATACAGGCAAGAAAGGGTATAGCTCGATGCCTGCGTCGGTCATGCGCCGGAAGAAGCGTCGCGGCACTTTCCAGCTGCCCACGTCGTCGTAAATGAGTCGCACCTCGACACCGCGCTGTGCTGCGTCTATGAGAGCGTCGGCGACGAGGTTTCCTATGGCGTCGTCCTCGATGAGGTAGGTGTCGATGTGTATGTGGTGGGCTGCCTGTCCGATGTTATATAGCAGGGAGAGGAAGAAGTCGGCGCCGCTGGTGAATATCTCGGTGGTGTTGTCCTTGAAGGGCAGAGACCAGTTGCTCTCTATGAACTGGTTGATGAGGGGTGCGTAGTTGTCGGGTAGCCGCAGGTCGCGCTGTGCCACGAACTCCACCATTGTGCGCTTGGTGAGCTGGTCGAGGCTTTTCTGGTTGATGAGTCGCTCCTTGCGTATGTTTTGTCCGAAGAAGAAATAGAGCAGCAGTCCGATGAACGGCAGGAACACCAGCACCAGAATCCACGACACCGCTTTCGCCGGCTGTCTGTTGTCGAGCAGTATGGCGAAGATGGTAGGCACTACGAAGATGCCGTAGTAGACGAGGAATATGATGACAAGGTTGGTCATGCTACTTGAAGTTTGCAAGTTTATGCGTCTGCAGGGACAGTTGCCAGCAGGGATGCTGCATGATGTATTCGATGCATTGGCGGGTAATCTCTGCGTTGTGCTGAGCGTCGCCTACGTCGCAGGGTTGGAGGAAGAGGAGGGGAGAAGGGAGATTATGGAATGTGTCTCGTGTGTATTCCGCTTCCTTCTCTAAATGCTCGATGCTCAACAATATATCACTCGCAGTGCCGTCGAATACCACCTTTATCTCGTTCACCCGTCCGCTCTCTATCTGTGGCAGCGGGGTGGTAGTTAGCGGTTGCTTTGGCGATACTGTGACCCAGTCGATGCTTTCGGGCAGCAGTCGTGTGCCGTTGGTCTCCACGGCGATGTAGAACCCTGCCTCGTGGAGGGCTGCTACGAGGGTGTCGTCAACCTGCAGCGAGGGCTCGCCGCCGGTGAGTACCACGAAGCGTGTGGTGTACTGCTTGACGCTCTTCACAATCTCCTCTGCCGACATCTCGCGGTAGTGCGTGAAATCGGTGTCGCAGAACGGGCATCTGAGGTTGCAGCCGGCAAACCTCACGAATGTTGCCGCGCGCCCTGTGTGATGACCTTCGCCCTGCAGCGACGAGAAGATGTCGTTTACCTTATACATAATAGTCTCCTCCGGCTCTCTGACGGGTAGTCTTAATCGATTTCACAAATGGCGACGTTTCCCTTGCTCTCCTGCACCTCCACGCGATAGCAGTGGGGCACCTGGTCGCAGATCCACTTCGCGATGTTCTCCGCCGTAGGATTGAACGGCACCACATCGTTGAGCACCTGGTGGTCGAGCACGCTCTTCACCTTGCTCTTTATCAGCGAGAAGTCGACCACCATACCGTTCTGGTCGAGCTCCGCCGAGCGACAGAACACGGTGATTATCCAGTTGTGGCCGTGAAGTGCGGTGCACTTGCTCTCGTAGTCGAGTGTCAGGCGGTGGGCCGCTGATATTTCTAATGTTTTCTTTACGTAGTACATGTATTTTAAAAAGGTTTTAAGTTTATTTCTTTCTTCGAAAGCTTCGCTCCTAACTCACAATGTCATTTCCCAGTTTGCGGGCGAGTTCATTGCGTATCTTCTGTGCCTCGGCATATTCCTGCATGAGCGAGCGCAGTTTCTCGTTGTCTCCCATCGACTTTGATATCTCCGCTTTCAGGCTTACTAGTTTGTCCTCGATGAAGTTCTTGCGGAAGTCGAGCACGAGATGTTCTGCCTCGTTGCGTAGGCTCTCTTCCTTGCTGTTTATCTGCAGGCTCTTTGTCAGCGGGATGTCCATCACCATCTTCGCTGCGATGTTGCTCAGTTCCACGTCCTGGTGCATCGTGAAATACTGCTCGGCAATGAATCCCTCGTCGGTGCTGTGCTCCGTTGCCTCCTCCAGTATGCGGGCGTAGACGGGGTTCTTCAGGTGCAGGTCGTCGATGCTGAGGTCGTAGCTGATGTACTGTGCCACGCTGAGGTTTATCTTGTCTCCGTCTTCCGTCTCCACGTCGCGGTAGATTATCTTCTCGCCGTGTCGCACCACCAGTTGCGCTATCAGCCGTTCCACGCGGTTTCCCTGTTCCTGAGGCGTTGCGGGTGCCAGCGGCTGGTCGATGGGACGTGCTGGCGTTTCCGGTGATATTGCTGCTGTTCGTTTCCCTTCGCTCTCGAGGTTCTTCCGTATGAACTTGTTCAGCGTTGATATTATCGTGGGCTCGTTGATGCCCAGACGCTGCACGCAGAGGTTGATGTATGTAGCGCGCACTATCTGGTCTTTTATCATGCTGATGCTCTGTATTATAGAGTTCACGGCCTCAGCCCGCTTTATAGGGTCGCTGACGCCGCGCAGCATGACGTCAATCTTGAAGTCGATAAAGTCTTGCTGGTGCTTCTCCACATATTCGCGGAAGTCCTTTGCGGTGTGCTTGCGCGCGAAGCTGTCGGGGTCGTCGCCGTCGGGCAGCAGCAGCACCTTGATGTTCATCCCCTCAGCGAGCATCATGTCTGTGCCTCGCATGGCGGCGTGAATGCCTGCCTCGTCGCTGTCGTAGAGCAGCACCACGTTGGGTGTGAAGCGTCTCAGCATACGTATCTGATGCACGGAGAGAGCCGTTCCTGAATTTGCCACCACGTTCTCGATGCCGCTCTGGTGCATTGAGATGACGTCGGTGTAGCCCTCCACCATATACACGCAGTTCTCTTTCGCTATTGCTTTCTTTGCCTGGTAGATGCCGTAGAGCTGCTGTTCCTTGTGGTATATCTCGCTGTCGGGCGAGTTGACGTATTTCTGCTGCACTCCCTTCGTTGCCTGGTCGAGTTTTCTTCCGCCGAAGGCCACCACCTTTCCGCTGATGCCTATCCAAGGGAACATCACTCGACCAGCGAAGCGGTCTATCAGCCGCCCGTCGTTCTCGCGCTTGTAGCAGATGCCGGTCTTCACGAGAAAGTCTTCCTTGTATCCCTTCTGTAGTGCCGTCTGCGGCAGTGCCTCGCGGTCGGAGAGTGAGAATCCAAGGCGGAACTTGCGTATCGTATCATCGCGGAATCCGCGGCTGCGGAAATACTGCATTCCGATAGCCACGCCATCCGCATTGTTGTGCAGCATGTCCTCGAAATAGTCGGCAGCCCACTCGTTGACGATGAACATCGACTCGCGGTCGCTCTCTTGCTGCTTTTCCTCGTCGGAGAGTTCGCGCTCCTTTATCTCGATGTTGTATTTCTTTGCCAGCCAGCGCAGCGCTTCGGGATAGGTCATCTGCTCATGCTCCATGATGAAGCCCACGGGATTGCCTCCCTTGCCGCACGAGAAACACTTGCATATGCCGCGCGAGGGCGAGACGTAGAACGACGGGGTGCGCTCGTTATGGAACGGACAGAGGCCTTTGTAGTTAGCCCCTGACTTCTTCAGCGATACGAAATCGGACACCACTTCCACGATGTTCGCCGCTTCCATAATCCTGTCTACCGTCGGTCTGTCTATCATTGTTAATTACGGGTTTCTAATTCATAATTTTTCATCGCTTGCCGCAATCGCTTTCTCTGCTATCTTCTCGGCCTCTTCCAGCGAGCAGTAGAGCCGTCCGCCTGAGGCATTCAGGTGGCCGCCGCCGTTGAAGAATTTCTCTGCTATCTTGTTGCATGGGAAGCTGCCCACCGAGCGCAGGCTCACCCACACGAGGTTTTCTTTCTCGCTGTCCTCACGAAGTGATATCGACAGGCGCATACCTTTTATCTGCAGTGGCAGGTTGACTAGTCCCTCAGCGTCGCCCTTGATGAAGTGGAAACGCTTGAAGTCTTGTCGCGAGATGGTAAAGTAGGATGCGTGATGGTCCTGGAACACGCGCATCTTCTGGTAAAGCACATATCCCATGAGTCGCATGCGCCACTCGCTGTAGTTGTTGAACACGTTGCGGTATATCTTGTCCTTGTCGAAACCCTTTGTCAGCAGCTGGCTGATGATGAAGAATATTTCGGGGCGCGAGGAGTTGAACGTGAAGCCGCCAGTGTCGGTCATCATGCCGCAGTATATCTGCACGGCCTCTTTCTTCGTCATCTCCTCGAAGCCGCCCAACTGCCATATCACGCGGAACAATAGCTCGCAGGTGCTGCTCATCTCGGGATGAGATATGCACAGAACGGTGTCGATGTCGGGCTCGGGGTGATGGTCTATCATCACCTTCTTCGCTGACGATGCCGTAAGCAGAGGGCTCATCTCGGTGCCTAAGCGGTCGGCGCGATTGAAGTCGAGACAGAACACCAGTTCGGCGTTTGCCAACGCTTCCTCTACTGTTTCCTTGTGCTTGTCATATCTCACTATCGTCTGCGAATCCGGCAGCCATTGCAGGAAATCGGGGTAGGCATCGGGCACCGCTATTGTGGGCGTTTTGCCGTGCTGCTTGAGGTACTCGCCTAGAGCAAGGCACGATCCAAGAGCGTCGCCATCGGGGTTCTGATGACAACATATTACAATCTTATCCGACTGCCCTATAAGGTTTTTCAGCAAGGCAGCCTCTTCTTCTTTCAGTAATTCTATCTGCATAGTGTTTGCAAAGTTACGATTTAGTGAGCGAAAAACCAAATATATTTCAGATTTTAAGTGATGTTTCACTTCACTGTTCATCATGTTTTGCTAGGCGGAATAGGCGTGCTGCAGCAAAATCAGCCTTCATTGTTTTCTGCTATTTGAGTTTTCGGCCAGTTGACGAGGAACAGTTGCTCGGTGGCTCGTGTGAAAGCGGTGTAAAGCCAGTGGATGTAGTCGGGCGAGAGCATGTCGTCGGTCATGTATCCTTGGTCTACGTAAACGTGCGCCCACTGTCCGCCCTGCGCCTTGTGGCACGTCACAGCATACGCATATTTAATCTGCAAGGCATTGAAGTATCGGTCGTTTCGCAGTTGTTTCATGCGTTCGCTTTTCAGAGGAACGTCGGCATAGTCTTCCATCATGGCATTGAAAAGTTGTTCGCTTTGTTCATACGTCAGAGCGGGAGCCTCCGACTGAAGGGTGTCGAGCAGCACTGTGGCCTCCAGTTCGTAGTCGTCGTAGTCGGGGAACACCAGCCAGGCATCGGCGAAGGTGAAGCCGTAGAGTTCATGCACGTTGCGCACGCGATGCACCCTCATGCGGTCGCCGTTGGCAAGAAACGACAGTCCTTCTTCCTCCTTCGTAATTCCGCCTTCCTCCTCCTTCTCAGTCCAGTGGTAGTTGTTCTTCACCACCATCAGAAGGTCGCCCGATGTGAGCGGCTCCTCGCGTCCGAGCACCATAGCGCGAATGCCGTTGTTGTAGATGTTTGCCCTCTTGTTGCTTCTCACCACCACCATTGTCTCGTCCATCCCCACATGACTGTACGAGGAACTGAGTTGCTCTATGAGTTCATCGCCTGGCACGCGGCGGATGTCGGCAAAGCGGCTGAAGACGATGCGGGGCAGTTGTGTCATCTCGTCGTGAGTTATCATCTGGCGTATTATTGTGGCGTTCCACAATATACCCGACTCCTGACTTTGCCGAAGCACCTCGTTGAGGTCGGCGTGGAAGACACGGATGCCGTAAGCCTCCATCACCTGCTGGGAGAGGGCTGGCGACTCGGCCTCGCCTACGGGAGGTAACTGTGCCTTGTCGCCGATGAGCATTAGACGGCAATGCTGTCCGCCATAGACATACTGCACAAGGTCGTCGAGCAGATGACCGCTGCCGAAGAGGGTGTTTGGTGTTGAGTTTCCTGAGGGAATCATTGATGCCTCGTCAACAATGAAGAGTGTATGCTGGTGTTTGTTGAAGTTCAGCGAGAAACTGGTGTCCTCGCCGCTGTATGTCTTCTGACGGTAGATGCGGCGGTGAATGGTGAACGCCTCGCTGCCTGCATTGAGAGAGAACACCTTGGCGGCGCGGCCCGTAGGCGCCATCAGCACTACGCGTTGTTTCATGTTGTGCATTGCACGCACTATGGCGCCGGCGAGAGAGGTCTTTCCTGTGCCTGCAGAACCGCGAAGAATCATCATGCTCTGACCATCTCGGCATGCAGCAAAACGGCTAAACTCCTCTATCGCTGCCGACTGTTCGGCAGTGGGCGTGAAGCCGAAGGCTTTTCGTATCTCACTTGAAAAAATGTCCTCAATCATCAGTTTTTAGGCGGAAAACGTTGTCATGTCAAATTAAATGCGTAATTTTGCATCACACGAGTGCAAAAGTAACAAAAAAATGGGAAAAAGGTGCGCCTTTCTTAATAATAATTTCGCACTTGCAGCGATGGTGGTGCTGCTTGCCGTTGCCGTGTTCCTGAGTGTTGCACGTCCGGTGTCGTTCGCTGGAAAGATGGAAGCGAGGGAGAAGGAAGTGAAGCAAAGGCTGCTGGAGATACGCAACGCTGAGGAGAACTATCGCCGCGCAACAGGGCATTACACCGCCAGTCTCGACTCTCTTGTGAAGCTCGGGCTGTTGAAGGAAGGTCATCAGATGATTCCTTACGGCAATGGTCAGCCTTTCCAGGCGGCGGTGAACATCGTGAAACTCCCTTCGGGACGCATGGTGCCGATAATGGAGTGCGGCGCTCGCTATGATGAGTATCTCGCAGGACTCGATGAACATGAGATTGCTGCGCAGATAGAGCGTGCCGATGCCGAGGCGCGATATCCAGGACTGAAAATAGGAGACCTCACGTCGCCTAATGACAATAAAGGGAATTGGGAAAGATGATGTTATTATCGTCGGTGCGGCGTGTCGTCATCCCGACATAACGTCACTTCGATATTCCGTTAAATAGTATAATATGGAGCAGAAACAAAGACTCACGATACGATTGAGCCGCTATGCGATGTCGTTCTCAGTAGCTGATGCTGAAGCTGAGGCGCAGATAGAGTATGTGCCTTACCCGATGAAGAGCGGCATAGCGCCAGCAGCCAATCTCCGCGAGGCATTCCTCACAGAGCCTATACTGCAGAAGGGATTCAGCAAGGTACTTGTGATGATGAGCACGCCTGTGGTGATGGTGCCCACCGACCAGTTCCGCATAGGCACAGAGACAGACATCTATAACCATGCGGTGACTGAACACGAGAACGACCTCGTGATGTATTCCGTGCTGACGCAACTGAATGCTGTGGCGCTCTTCGCTGTGAACAAAGACCTGAAGACCGTTATCGACGACCATTTCACCGATGCCAAGTGGTGCCCGGTGTGCCAGCCCGTGTGGAACTACATGCACCAGCGCAGTTATGCAGGCATACGCCGTAAGTTGTATGCTTATTTCTACGACAAGCACATGTCTGTGTTCAGCTTCACGGAAAACCGCTTCCGCTTCGTTAACACCTTCGACGGAACGAACTCTCACGACAGTGTGTTCTTCATCCTCTCGGTGTGGCAGCAGCTGGGACTTGACCAGCGGCGCGACGAGATGCATCTGGTTGGAAACATCCCAGAGCGCGAAGAGATGATAGAGCAGCTGCGCAAGTTTCTGCAGAACGTGTATAAAATAAACCCCTCGGGCGATTTCAACCGCGCTCCGATAACTCAGATAAAAGGTCTGCCCTACGACCTTATGGCGCTATACCTAAAAGGAAGAGGGTAAAGAGGTGGAATCATTCCCTTCATAACGAACAATGAGAATAATAACAGGAAAATACAAGGGGCGTCACTTCGACATCCCGCGCACATTCAAGGCGAGGCCGACTACCGATTTTGCAAAGGAGAATATCTTCAACGTGCTTACGGGGAAGATAGACTTCGAGGGTGCAACGGCGCTCGACCTCTTTTCGGGCACAGGAAGCATCTCTCTTGAACTGCTCTCACGCGGATGCAGTCAAGTGGTAAGCGTGGAACTCGACCGTGACCATCATGCTTTCATCCGTCAGTGTCTCAAGAAACTGGGCGACGAGAACTGCATCGCGCTGCGAGGTGATGTGTTCCGCTTTCTGAAATCATGCCGACAGCAGTTCGACTTTATCTTTGCCGACCCTCCATACGCATTGGAACGCCTGACCGAGATACCCGACCTTGTGCTTTCCAAAGACTTGCTTAAGGAGGGAGGAATCTTCGTTTTCGAGCATGGAGAGAAGAATGACTTCTCCGCTCATCCCCGATTCATTGAGCATCGTTCATACGGCAGCGTTAATTTTTCGCTGTTCCAATAGATTCTGTGCCGAAGGATGCTCTGATGACTGTCTCAGCGTATCTTCTGATGAGTGTCTCGTCGTCGGACTGCATGAAAATGCGCAGCACTCGCGTCTGGTTGTACCACACCACTTTAACAGGACCTTTCAGGGTGTCGCTGTATCCGCCGATGCCCAGCGTGCCTCGCTCTTCTGAAAGCAAATCCTTGAGGTCACCCTTCGACTGCCTGTAATCGTCAATCAACTCGGTATCTGTACCGCCCGCGAGGTCTGAAGTGGTCAGCGTCTCCACTTTTTTAATATCTGCCTGCGCCAGATACGCAACGTATTTAACCATCGTGTCCCAACCATAGGGACGAGTGGAGAGAAGCACGTCGTACTGGTGCCACACGACTAAGCCCATCTTGCCAGAACAGTGGTGTATGTTTTCTATGTAACTGATGTCGTCTAACAAAATTTTTATTTTGAATTACAAAAACTCCTCACTTAGAACGGGTATCCCACGGCGAAGTTAATTGTCTGCATATCGCTGAACTTGCGCATGTTGAAATAGCCCTTGTACTCGGTCTCGTAAGGTGCATGGAGTGCGAAGCCCCAGTCGATGCGCAGCACGAGGAAGTCGAGGTTATAGCGCAGTCCGAAACCTGTGCCGAGGGCAAGGTCTTTGGGCAGGTTCTTGAGTTTGAATTTCTGCTCTTCGTCATAGTAGCCTCCGATGCCCCACACGTTGCCGGCATCGAGGAAGAGCGCTCCGTTGAGACTGCCCACGAGATTGAAGCGGAACTCGAGGTTGGCAAGGAGTTTCAAGTCGCCCGTCTGCAGCAGATACTTATAACTGTCGTTCTCGGGTTGCGCGCGTCCTGGTCCGAGGCTTCTCACAGAGAAGGCGCGCACGCTGTTGGCGCCGCCCACGAAGAACTGCTCGCTGTAGGGGGTGAAGTCGGCGTTGCCGTAGTTCCATATCACGCCAGCATTGACATGCGCCACGAGGGAGTTTTTCTCGCTTATCTGCCACAACTTCACGAAGTCGGTGTTCACCTTCAGGAACTGTGCGTAGGGGTTCTTAAAGAGTTTCTTTTCTTTCTCGTTCCATTTCTTCCCCGCTACCATCATTCCCAGTGACAGCAGGTTGCCTGCCTCCGAGACGGTGGTTTCCCATGCTATGGGGTGGAGCGTGCCGGCAGGGCTCTTATAGGAGTATGTGTAGCTCATCTTGGTGATGAACTGGTCGGCAAGAGCTTTGACGAGATACGGGGTGAAGATATAGATGGAGTCGAAGAGTTCGGTGGTGTGGTTCTTGAACTGATATACCACGCTGATTGGCGTGAAGGCGTGCCTCGAGGTCGCTGTGGGCTGCCAGCGGTAGGTGAGTTCGCCTGATGCAGTGTGCATGCGGAAATAGTTGGAGCGGCTCTGTATGTCGAATCCCATGCGCAAAGTTGTTGACGGTGTGGAAAAGAACTGACGACGCTTGAGGTTGAGTCGCTGGCGTCGCTGGCGGAGGGCCTGCCGTTGCTTGTTGAAGAGGTTGAAGGGCGTCACGATGCGGGGGAACTTCAGCGAGGCATCAACGCCTACGGAGTAGGTCGCCAATTTCTCCTGAGCAAACAGTTTCTTCTTGCCCACGCGCCACTCGTAGGAACCGTGCAGGTTGATGTCGAATGTCTCGCCGCCGCGTAGGGCGTTGCGCTTGGTGAGTCCGAGCACCAGTTCGGGGCCCATGCGTCCTGTGGTGCGCCCCTTGAGACTTGACTCAATATAGAAGTCGTATTTCTTGTCGAGGATGCAGGTGATGCTCATGTCGAGGGTGTCGCAGTCGGGACTTTCGTCGCGCGGGGTGAACTTGAAGTTGACCATGCTGTAGAGTCCTGACGAGAGTATGTTGTTCTCGCTCTGCATGTGGTCGTCGTAGGAGTACAGCTGTCCTGTACGCAGCTTCACATCACGCATGAAGGTGCCGGGGCGCAACGGCGGTCGGCTGCCGCTGAAACGGACGATGTAACTGCGACGCGTGAGGGAGTCGGTGGGACGGTCGGATACTGACCTGCGGAAGATTACCTCGCGGCGGCCGATGTACCATTTATGGTTGGCCTCCTCAGGGATGCCGTCAGCCAACTGGAACCGCAGCTGCACTTTACCGGGCACCATGATGGTGTCGGCGAGGTAGGAGGCATAAGACGGCTGGTAATAGTAGTATCCGTTGTTGCGGAAGAGCTGTGTGATGCGTGTGCGCTCTGCATCGAGAGAAGCAACGCTGAAGGGGTCGCCGCGATGGATAAGTGCGTCGTCGAATGTGCTCTTTATCAGTGTGTCGCTGACATCGGGGAAACCGATGTAGGCGATGGAGTCGAGCGTGAAGAGATGGTTCATCTCCACGTCATAACTCACCTTTGCCTTCTTGGGGTTGCGGCGCGGCACTTCCTTATAGTTCACCCTCCCGTGGAAATAGCCGTGATTGCGCAGCACGCTCTGCGCCACCTGTGCATGAAGTGCGGGGTTGACATTGCTCATCAGCACGGGCTGCTTGCCTATGACACGCGCCATCCACTTGCCGAACTTGGTCTTTGACTTGGAGAAGGCGTTCCACGCCCACAGTCCGAAGGGGAACGGCGAGCGCAGGCGCGAACTGCCGAAGAGGGCGCCGTTGGGCTCGGCTGCCAGAGCCGCCTCCACCTCCGTTTGTGTTGCGATGAAGTGGTCGCCGGGCTCGTAGTTGGTGTAGTTCACCTTGTCGATGCCTATATACAACTGCTCGCCCTCGGGCAGCGCGCTCGTGGTGGAGCACGCCGTGATGACGGCTGCGCAGCACAACATCACAGCCCATCGCAGTAAGCACAGTCTATTGTTTCTTTTCATTTTCGCTGTTGTTTGTGTTCTCCCTTACCGTCACGCTGTCGGTCTGATGTCTAACGGTGTCTCTGCGCATGCGACTGATGTCCAGCACATCGTCATCGTCATTCTTGAAGTGGAACAGTTCGGAGAAGTGGTTCACCTTGCGCTTCCACATGAATCCCGCGCCGTACTCGCTGTTCTCGCCCTCCAGCCAGTCGTAAGCATCGTGACTGTAGAAGAGCTTGAGGTACTTGTTTGAAGTCTGGCTCAGGCGGTATTCCAGCGACACGTTATCGAAGAATGCCTGGTTGCGGTTAGGCACATTGGAGCCTGTGGAGATTGTTCCGCCGACAACCACGCGCAAACGGTTGTTCCAGAAGCGCTTGGCGAAGCGGAAACTGTAGTCGGTATGCATCGCGCCTGTGGCGTCGAACGAGTTGTCGAAGCCCAGGCTGAAGTCGAGGGTGCGCAGCGCATTGCCCGCGATATTGTTTATCTCGTTCTGTATGAACGAGCTGAGGGCGTTGTTTACAGACATCTCTGTGTTGCTGCCTCCCGACATATACATTCTGGTGGTGAGCATCGCCACAGCAAGTTTCGCGCGCTCTTCCTCGCTCAGGGTGTTCAGCTCGTTCTGCACCGTCATGTCTGTCGGTGCGGAGATGATGAACTGCAGTCCCATTTCCTGTAGCGTCTTAGTGATTACCACACCGCAGTCGAAATCAACGCTGCGGCTCTGTTCGCCTGTGCTGACACTCGACTTCACGCGCTCGGTGGCGGTGATGTTAAGTCTCGGGTTCATTGGGTCGCCCATGAACTCTATGTAACTGCCGTCCTGTATCTTGAACGTGCGCAACGGAATTACCTGCATAGAGTATTTCATCTCGCCGTTGTTCAGCGTGTACTTGCCTCTTATCTTGAAGTTGTCGGCGGGAGTGTACTGCAGGCGCAGCGAGCCGTCGCCCATCAGGTCAACATAGTTGGAGTGGTCGGGCTTCAGGTAACACACTATTCTGGCGGCGCGGTCAATGTTCACCGTCATATCCATATCGAATCCCATGCTCTCCGAACGCTTGACAACGGTCTGCGTAGTGTCGGTGAAGTCGGTGAAGCGCACCAGCTCGTCCATCTGGTAGTCCACGGTGAGCGGGGTGTCACGTAGGATGTACGACATGTCGGTGGTGCCCAGCACGTCCATACGCCCGCGCAGTCGCAGATAGTCGAGTGAGCCACGCAGGAATCCCATGATGTCGACATAGGCCTTTCCGTAGGCTTCGCTGCGCCGCTGCTCCTTGGAGTTGATGAGCATGAAGTTCTTCGCCGCCAGACGGATGTTGAGGTTTATCTTGTCGAGGTCGGCAAAATCGACGTCGCCGTTAATCACAAGCGGGTTATCAGTTGTGGAGTAGAGATTGAAGTTCTTGAAGTTCACCTTGCTACCCTTCACCTGTATTGGTGTAGTGTCTAAGCGCAAGCGCATGCCGTAAGGCTCGCTAACGAGATAGGCGGTGTCGAGAACCAGAGCGCCGTCAACATGCGGCTTGCTCAGCTGTCCACGTATGTCAAGGTTGCCATCGGCCACACCCTCAAAGCCCACTACCTGGTCGGGGATGAAACCGTTGAGCACCGTCATCGGAAGATCATCCATCTCTAACTTGGCATCGAGATATCCGTCGCCCTCAGAGCGGTAGGTTCCCACCACCGTAGCCACCTCCTTGTCGTCGCTGTAGATGATGGCGTCAACATAATGAGAACCGTCGTCCTTCGGCATATACACGAACTCGGTGCCAAGATTACCCATGAGGTCGCCGTCGTAGGTCATGTTCTTCACACTCATTGTCGAGCCCACGGTGATGTTCTCTGGCGTCTGAATGAAGTGGTAGTCGCCGTCGAGCGTTCCAGACATTTGAGGCATGTAAGGTATCACGGCGACAATGTCCTCTATCTTCAGCTTGCTAATAGACAGCGTGAGGTCCTGCAAGGCTTCGGTGTTGTCGTCATCAGAATATACCTGTACGTCAACACCGTCGTCAGAACGCATTCTCAACCGCGCCGAGACGCGCTTGTCGTCGCTAAGGAAGACGTAGTTGTCCTTGTTAATGTCAAATTTCTTGTATCCTATGATAGGGTCGTCGGTGAGCAGACGCATCTTGATGCCGTGCTCCTGCATCTCGGCAACAGCGCCAAGACGTATGCCGAGCACGTCTTTCTGGTCGTAGTATCTCACGTTGAGCGTGGCTCCCGTCTCTTGCAAATAACCATTGAAGAGGGTGTTGAACACGTATTGCGGGTTTCGGTTGTTGTTACGCACCTGACCGTTGAACCTCAACTGCGTGTCGTCAGAGAAGAGCGTGAGGCGCACGGTGTCGAGCTGCATGCTGTCGGCGAGCAGGCGGTGCACCTCCACATCACCGTTGAGTCCGGTCTCTGGCGATGAAGTAAGGTCCATCCTGGCGGCATCGAAGGAGTAGCCGTAACGCTGCAGAACGCGGCTCACGAAGTTGTCGCTGCCGGAGTTGAGCTTGATGCGCGCCGTGGGCAGTAGTTCGCGGAGTCCCATCTGGTCTATCTTCCTCACCTTGAAGTCGTCCTTCGTCTTTGTCACGAGCTTGTCCATCTGCTTCAGCAGCACCTTGTAGCCGCCGCGTGCGTCCATATCGATGTAGAAGTCGCCGTTGCTTGCCACCAGGTGGGTAGTGTCGCGGCGTGTAAGAAGGTCGATGTTGATGTCATCGGGGAAGTATCCCGTCTCGCCTTCTTGCACCACCAGGTCGCTCACGGTGCCCACAACACGGTAGTACTCGTTCTTGTCGGTGGCGATGTCGAGGTGGGTGCAGAACGATGCCGACAGCGGAGTGTCAGAGAGTTTCAGCTTGTAGAAGTCGACATGTGTGAGGTCGGCGCCGATGGTCGCTTTCACCTGCTTGCCTCCAAGCAATGCATCGAGATTTACATTTCCCTTTATCAGCGGGTTGTTGCTCTTCACGTTGGCAATGCCGTGACCGTTGGCCACCCTCACCGTCCCGCCCATTCCACTGAGGTCGTAACCGCCGTAGGCGAACTGCTTGATATCAACATCAGCGTCTATCCTTGTCTTGGGGGAATAGATGTCAGTGCCGTTGCCTTTCAGCTTTACCTTGCCGCTGAAAGTGCCGAGTTCCTGCTTAGGCAGGAAATGGTCGAGATTGAGGTTGTTGGCTGTGAGGTCGGCGGTGTAGGTCATTGCGCCTGCGGTGTTTATGTCGGCTGTTCCTGCAAGCGTTCCCTTGCCTTCTGTGGCGCTGAACTTTGCGCGATAGCGGTCGCCGTCGATGCCGAAATTACCCTTGATGCCTATGCCTCGCGGTATGTTCACGTCGTCCATAGTGCCCTTGGGCAAAGCAGCGGTGATGAAATCGAGGTTGTATGCTGTGGCGTTGGCGTCGAAGTTGGCGCGCAGGTTGTCGAGGTCATCAAGGTTTTCTATCGTTCCGCGACCATTGACGTGAAACGCCGTCGGGAGATCGGCCACAAGTCCTGTAAGTTCAGCACGCCTCATGTTGCCCGACAAAACGGTGTTTATCTTCAGCGGCTGGGCAGGCCACTTGGCCTTCATCTCAGCAGGCATGTCCACGAACTGCATCAGGTCTTGCTTGCCCACATAGCCGTCGGCGGTGAGGTGCATCTTCCCGGGCACCGTCTCGCTGAAGGTGTTCTGGTCCATCACGAAATGCGCCTTCAGTTTCGACTCCGATGTCTCTATGTGGGCATCGGGAAGATAAATCTTCTTGGCGTCCATAGAGAAGTGGGAGGTGAAATTGCGCACGTCTACCCCACTCTTCTCACGGAACGAGGAGTTCTTTATCGACACGTCTATCTTAGGCATGCAGAGGTCGAAGGAGTCGGCCTCGAGCGAGACATCGCTGAGCGCTAGATGACTGTAGTCAACGCCACTGGAAGGCGGGTCGTAATTGTAGTCGAGATTGAATCCTCCACCCTTCCACTTGAGGTTGCCCACCTTGATATGCGTGCGATAAAAGTCCATGTAATAATTGGTAGCAACAGCATCGTCCATCGCTACCTTGACAGACATCGTGTCGCCGGGCAGATGGACAGCCACCTTGCTGCGCTCGAACTTCACCTTGTCGGCGTTTATCTTCCAGCGGTTGTCGCTTGCCGTAGTGTCCTCGGGCACGGTGTCGGCTAGTTCGATGCTTATGTTGCCACCAGCAAGCATCGCACTGTCCACACGTATGGTCTTCTTAGTGAGGTCTATGCCGTGACTCTCAAGGTTAAGCTGCTCAAAATTGCCGCTGATGCGTGTGGTGTGAATCAGTCCGTCGGTGTTTATCTTAACGTCGCTGAAGCGCAGCGCGTCAATCTCGACCTGTTTCTTAAACAACGGGAGCAACTTAACATCGACCACAAGTTCGCGGGCGTCGGCTATGGTGTCACGAAGATTGGGGATAGAGTCGTTTGGCTTCTCGATGTGAAGTCCCTTAAGACTAAGGTCAAGAGGAAAACTAAGGCCCACATGCTCTATCTTTATGTCCATACCGGTCTGCTCGGAAGCATACTCGGCAACCTTTCCCGCAGCCCAGTTCTGGAACGGAGGGAAATAGAGAAGACCGACCAGTGCCGCAACCATCAGCACCAGAGCAAGCAACGAAATGCCTAACCACTTGAGGAACTTCTTCATCTCTGTAAGTCGCGCTGCATCATGCTGCCGCAAAACTCACGGCAACCTCAACGCATTAAAACGACTGCAAATTAATAAAAAATAATCGAGATAAACGAATAAAAACAATAAAAAGTGCCTCAACACACCGCATTTACGGCATTACACGCTTGTTTCTGCCCGTGTGGTTTGCATGCATGCCTTATGTCACACATATCAAGTGGCTGAACTATGTTAATAACTTTGTTGAACAAAGTTAATAAGATTGTTCAACAAAGTTATTAACATAGTCTCGCGATTAGGCATCTTTGAGACTATCAAAGCCCAGCGAAGCTTTGCCAAAGTGGGTCGTTTGGCAGCGGAGCATCGAGCGAAATAAGTTGCTTGGAGACAGGATGCAAAAACTCAATGTGGCGCGCTAGAAGCGAGATACTGCCGTCGGGATTGCTGCGGCGGGCGCCATACTTAAGGTCACCCTTTATAGGGCAGCCGATAGCGGACAACTGGCAGCGTATCTGGTGATGACGGCCTGTGAGAAGGTTCACCTCTACGAGGGTGTAGCGGTCGGACGCTCCGATGACGCGATAGCGTAGGATGGCCTTCTTGGCGGCATACTCTTCGTGGTCGAGGGCGTAACTCTTGTTCTGCTGCTCGTTGCGGTATATCCAGTGAACAAGTTCTCCCTCGTCCTCCTTCGGGCGGTTCTGCACTATCGCCCAGTATGTCTTGTGCACCTCGCCGTTTGCAAACATCTTGTTGAGTCGCGTCAGCGCTTTTGATGTCCGCGCGAAGACAACGAGACCCGAGACAGGACGGTCGAGACGGTGCGTCACCCCGAGGAACACAGCTCCGGGCTTTGCATACGCCTCCTTGATGTAAGCCTTCACCTTCTCTGAAAGCGGTTGGTCGCCAGTCTTGTCGGCCTGCACTATCTCTCCGCTCTCCTTGCTCACCACAATCACATGATTGTCCTCATATATTATCTGCATACGTGTCGCAATTATTTAAGTCCGTTTATCCATTTCGCCACATCGTCAAGCACCTCAGGCGAGATGGTCTCCTCTATCTGCCCGTACTCTGTGGGAAATCCCGTAGTGCAGTGCTGGAATAGGTGGTTGAGCCCTGGATACTCCTTCACAAGGTTCTTCTTCGACTTGGGCAGCAGCTGACGGATAGCATTGAGGTTCTGTGAGGCAATAACCTGACAGTCGCGGTCGCCGTTGAGTGCAAATACAGGGCAGCGTGTGCTTTTTATATCCGCCGCAGGGTCATAATCGACGAACCATTTTAGCCAAGGATTCTCCTTAACTTCCGGCTGCTGGCGATAATGTTCTACGGTCATATTGGCAGGATCTCCAGAAAGTGACTGGATGCGATTCACCTGAGCCGCGAGCAACGTGTCACCTTTCACGCCTGGACCTGCCAGAGAAACAATAAAGTCGGTTCTTTTTCTTGCTCCAAGCAGGAAGGCAATAAGACCTCCCTCGCTATGTCCGAGCAGACCAACCTTACTGAATTTCTTCTGTTGGCGCAGGAAATCAAGACCTGCTGAAGCATCACGCATAAAGTCCAATGAAGTGGCATTCTTTAATTCACCACCAACCGACTTCCCTGTAGCTCGATCGTCGTAACGCAGAGAGGCAATGCCTTGACGAGCCAAATAGTCGGCTATCACGAGGAACGGCTTATGGCTGAACAACTCCTCATTGCGATTCTGCGGTCCACTGCCCGATACGAGAAGCACCACCACAGGTTTCTTCTTCGACGATTTGTCATAATTCACAGGCCACGTAAGCGTTCCAGCCAATGTGGCACCGTCTGCCTCGTTGCAGAACGTCACCTCTTCCGTCTCGTAAGGATACGGCTGAGCAGGCATTTGCGGACGTTTCGGTTCTGCGATATCACCTCTCGTAAGGACAAGCGGGAACGACATTCCGTTTTGTGCGAACGTACCGTCAAGTTTCCCGTCTTTCAACTTTGCGCGGTAAGTCATGCCCAAATACTCCACCTTTATGGCCAGCGAGTCGTCAGACAGATATTCCTTAAAAGTTCCTATCCCCTTAGCTCCTTGGTCAGGGCTGTCCATCGTCACCAGCACATAACCGTCGGCTTGGTCGAGATGGAGCACGATAGTCAGATACATCGCGCCAACGTCCAACTTACCCGACCATGAGCCCAACAGGGCTGTGGTCGACTGCACCTTTTGTGCAAACGTCATCATTGTCATGAATGCCAACAAGGCAATTATTATCGTTTTTTTCATACCATTTTTATTTTATCTGCTGCAAAGATACGAATAAGTGAGGGAATAACAAACAAATCAATATCTAATCTTAAAAGTTCAAAGTCTATCCTTCTCATCATTACCCGCACCAGTACCCTTATATTTTGAGCGTGTTGCGTTGAAGTTATAACTCAGAGTGACGCCCACACACTGCGTGTAACTATATATGTCCTGTGCCGTTTTGCCAATGGCGTAATAGGTCGTCATGTCGTTGTTCGAAGTGCGGAAAATGTCGTTGGCAAAGAGCACACAATTCAGTCGCTCGTTCATGAAAGACTTCTGTACCCGAGCGTTAACGGCGAAGCTGCTGCCGCGATACATGAAAGCCCAGTGATTGCTGCCCGTATAACTTGCATGCACAAGTGCTTTCGTCGTAGGATTAATAATGAACCAGCTCTTCAGGTCAAAACTGAATTCTGGCTTGTTCAGTTTCTTTGGGGCACCGTATTTCTCTGCATCGAACATCTGCTGATAGTAGTGCAGCGTGGCAGTGGGCTGCCAGAATCCAAACTTCGGAGAGGCTACGAGGGTGGCATAGGCACGGTCTTGATGGTCGAAGTTGACAGGCTGGAATATTGCTATCTCATTCTCCTCGTCATACACCCTGCCGATATGTGAAATAAGGTCGTTCTCGCGGGTAAAGCCTGCGGCAAAAGTCATCCACGAATAAGTGAGGTTAAGGTCGACGCTCTGACGCACCGAAGGGCGCAACAGCGGATTACCTCCCTCATAAAACATACGGCTGTCATAGACTATCATAGAAGTCAACATGTTGTAAGGCGGACGTGTGATGCGCTTGCTGTAACTCAGTTGTGCGCTCCACTTGCCCTTCTGCCAAGCCACAGACACGTTGGGGAACCAGTCGTTATACGTGCGGCTGGGCTCTGACTGCCATACGCCAAACGAAGAGTAGTCTGTTGACACATGCTCATAACGCAAGCCTGCATTAAGGTGCCACGATCCCAGTTGCATATCATACTCGGCGAAGGCGGCAACATTCTTTTCCTTCATCTCATTGTCTGACTCCGGTATGATGTTCTCCTTGTTGACATTGCGGCCGTGACTATGTGTTGATGTCAGTTCTGAGCCGCCACTCAGCACGCCTTTCCACAGCGGATAGGTAAGCACTACTTTTCCAGCCACCATCTTGCGGTCTTCATTGTTCTGCGTCGTGATGATGCGGTCGCCCAACTCCTTACTGAACTCCTGCTGGTTCAAATGGTCCTCTGACTCGCGTCGTAACATAGTGGCGTTAAGGTCGATGCCCAACTTTCCCGCCTTTCCCACATAATACATGTTCAGTTCCCACACAGGCTTATCGCGCTCTTTGATGTCCGTCTTCAGAAAAACGTCACCATAGAATGCGCCGTTCTTATTATACGTCTGCTTCATATCTGTGTTGTAACTGTTATGAAGTATATTCTGCGACGAGAAACTTAGTCCCACTGAATGGTCGGTATTAATGTCATAACTCAGTCCTGCCTGATATTTTAGCTGCGTCCAGCCGCTCCTGACAGGAATAAAAGCTTTGGCAACAAACTGGTCTTTCTTGATATGCAACTCCTGCTCTAAGTCCTGGTCGTTGCTGTAGTGCCCGTTGTCAAGCCCTATGTTTGCAAACAACTCCAGGCCGCCTGTACGATACTTCAAGGTCAGGTCGTCATAGTTATTCCATTTGTTGTTCCTCCACGTCTGACTGGTGGCCATAAGACTGAATCCTTCACCTTGAGTCTTCAGCGTCTTGATGCGTATGACGGCATTCACCTCGGCGTTATACTTGGCACCAGGTGCTGTGATTATCTCTACATTCTTGATGTCTGTAGATTTCAGTTGTTTCAGTTCGCCAGCATCGCGCACTTTCTTATTGTTAATATAAATTTCTGGCTCTCCCTTTGCCAACACGCTGAATTTCCCATCACTACCCTGCTGCACCATTGGCATCATCGACAACAGATCGCTGGCGGTGCCGATATCGTGCAGGATGGAGTGCTCGACATCCACCGTCATACCGCCCTGTGCCATCTTGTATTGCGGTATCTCGCCCTTCACTACCACACCGCTAACGGTGTAGGTCTCGGGCATGAGAGTAATGGTGCCTATGTTCCCAACATGAACCTCACGGGAAACGGTCTTATAACCAACATACGATACTTGCGCAACAACATTCTTCAGGCTACATGGTATCACGAAGTCACCGTTCTCATTGCTCACACCACCGTTGATGAAAGTTCCGTTACTGAGTAACGATATATTAGCAAACTCCACGGGATTTCCGCCCTCGTCGACAACACGTCCTATCACCTTAGCGTCTGCTTTCTGGATGCACTCCACGAAGATACGGTCTTTGTCGCTAGTCACCTTTATAGGATAGAAACCGATGACCTCCTTGATGGCATCTTCCAGCGTGAGGTGGTCGAAATGGCTGGTCACAGTGAAATCTTCCAGCTCGTCATAAATAAAATATATGGTCTTCTCACCTGCGACTTTATTCAAGTCTTCAAGCACTTTCGACAAGGACTCATTCTGATAGTGGCGGGTGATCTTTTGTGCCAGAACAGACATAGTGCAGGCGCATAGTAATATTATGTATATAATCCTTTTCATTGTTTCCGGCTCTTTATTCCACAATCAGTTTCCCGTTCTCTTGCTTGATGTTGAAGCGCTCGAACTTATTGAACATCTCTACAACATCATCTAACGACTGCCTCTTGTCCCATGTAAAGAAAAGACGCGTGTTTCGTGCCTTGAGATTCTTATATACAACATCACACCGATAGTATGCTGCCATTTCACGAAGTATCGTTCCAAGTTCGGCGTTCTCATAAACCACGGGCTTCATTTGCGTTGTGTCCTGCACAGCATACGAAGCATCGTCCTGATGCTGACGAGAGTCAGTAATGCTCACTTCTTGGGCCGCAGGACTTGGGGCTCCGCCTGCATTGCTTCTAACAATACGGATGGCCGCATAGGTGATGCCGGAAAGCACCAGTACACCGATAATCATGGCGGCAATCTTGAGCAACGGGGACTTTTCTCTTTTCACGTTCCCCCGTTTACTTCCAAAGTGCTCGGCCTCGAACTTCGCCCACTCTTCGTCAATGATTTCGGAGGTGTCTATGTTCTCTTCCTCGGTAGAGTACATTTGTTTGAGGAGTTGTTCAATATTGTCATTTGATTCCATAACCTAATGATTTAAAATGATCCTTTAATAGTTTTAGCGACTGCGACAAATGATTATGAACGGTGACTTCGCTTACCTGAAGCACATCGGCTATCTCACGATACTTCAACCCATGCTGATAACGCAGACGGAGAATCTGCTGCGAGAGTTGTGGCAGACTGTTGTCGATATAGTGATGTATCATCTGCAACTGCTCTTGTTCAGCGGTTTGTTCCGGATTTACCATCTCTACCACCACAGCCTTCTGTGCTTGCTGTCCACTAAAGTAAAACTCTTCTTTGCGCTGCATTTCCCTCTGCTTGTGCACCAGCAGATTAACACAACGGTTGCGGACACTCGTAAGCAAGTATGCCTGCAGCGTTTCCGACTTGAGGTCGGCACCGCTACGAAGCAGTTGAGCAAACACCTCACTCACCACATCCTTGCTGTCAGCATCATCGTTCAACATCCGTCGTGCCAATCGGAACATCCCGTCATAATGACGTCTGAAGAGTGTTTCGAATTCTCGTTTGTCTATCATCTGTCGCTTGTCTTTTTATACTATATACAATCAGACACCTCGTTTTCCTAAGCAAAAATAAACTTTTTTTACCACATACAACAAAAAAAGCTGGAAATCCTCGTCGTAATGAAGAAATCCAGTGTAAAAAAACGTCCTCCTTACCTAAAATAATCCCCGCAACTGCATTAAAGCAGCGCGGGGATTATTATTAATTGTCGATGTGATTTACATGTTCATACCACCATCTACCTGGATAACCTGACCGCTTACATAGCTTGAGAGGTCGCTGGCAAGATAGAGAGCGGTGTTGGCGATATCGTCCACCTGACCTCCACGGCGGAGAGGAATCTTCTTCTTCCACTCTTCGCGTATTTCGTCAGAGAGCTGTGCTGTCATAGCTGTCTCTATGAAACCTGGAGCAATGGCGTTGGCACGGATACCCTTTGGTCCCATCTCCTGTGCAATAGACTTAGCCAGAGCGATAAGTCCTGCCTTAGAAGCAGCATAGTTTGCCTGACCAGCATTGCCATGAACACCTACAACAGAAGCCATGTTGATGATTGAACCGCCACGCTGACGCATCATCACAGGAACACAAGCGTGGATGAAGTTGAAAGCCGACTTCAGGTTAACGGCAATAACAGCATCCCACTGCTGCTCGGTCATGCGAAGCATCAGACCATCCTTGGTGATTCCCGCATTGTTTACGAGGATATCGATGCTGCCGAATTCCTCTTTTACTGCCTTAACCACCTCTTCTGTCTGCTGGAAGTCAGCAGCATTGCTCGCATAACTCTTTGCCTTAACGCCAAGGGCAGCAATCTCTGCCTCGGTCTCCTCGTTCACAGCAAGGTCGGTGAATGCAATGTTAGCACCTTCTTCTGCATACTTCAGCGCGATGGCCTTGCCAATACCGCGCGCTGCGCCAGTGATGAGCGCAGTCTTACCTGTTAATAATCCCATTTTTTTCTTGTTATTTTTATATTATAAAATTAGAATCAGCCATTAATTCTCAACCCCGCACTGCTGTTGCGGCCAAGCGCTCCATAAACGAACTTCGCCACCAGTGGCTTACTGGTCTCAGGAGTCATGCCGTGACCCAAACGACCATAAATGAATGGCACCTCAAGTCCCTTGATGCAATAGTGGGTGATGTCGGCAACAAGTTCCACGTTGTCGATGTCAAACTCTCCTTCAGCCTTACCTTCGGCATACACCTTGCGGAACAATTCTATCTCATCCTCATCAAAATTCTTGCGCACCTTTTCCACCATCCATATATTGCGGAAGAAGGCAGCACGCAGGTTTCCGTTGCGCATTACCGTCTCCTTGATGGTAGTAAGATGGGTGTAGATGAGTTCGATAATCTTGTCTTGAGGTTTTATCCTCTTGGCTGCCACCTCGTCCATGCGGTCAGACAAGCGCTCAAGTTCGCTCTCAATAACGGCATAATAGACATCCTCTTTACTCTTAAAATAGGTGTAAAGAGTGCGGCGTCCCTTGCCTGAAGCAACAGCGATATCATTCATTGTCGTGTTCTCAAGACCGTTCTTTGCGAACAACTGGCGCGCCACATCAACGAGTTTCTGCCTTGTCTTAGATATTGACATTAGCTTTCTCCTCTCTTTTTAATTTATTGCACATTAGCATTATCATGTGCAAAAGTATGACTTTTCTTTTAAATACGCAAATAATTGTAAGAAATTAGATGAAAAAAAACAATATTTATATGAAAAAATAAGTATTTACCAATTGCCGAATGAGGAGAAACCATCATGTGGACTTTCCAGATATTACAAATAAATAGCAACAAATCATCTGTACTTTTTTATAAATTGCTCGTTTTTTTATTACCTTTGCAGGCGAAATCATACAACATGAACCACCAAACGATCGATATGAAACTACGACTCATCATCATTCTATTCATCCTAACAGGATTTGTCCAGACGGCAAACAGCCAGAAGGAAAGGTCTAACAAGAAAGTGGCATTGGTGCTCAGCGGCGGCGGTGCCAAAGGAGTGGCGCACATAGGTGTGCTGAAGGTATTGGAAAAAGCAGGTCTTCCCATAGACATTATCACAGGAACCAGCATGGGTAGCATCGTCGGTGGTCTATATTCATGTGGCAACAGCGCCATGAGACTCGACTCCATCGTAAGGGCACAGGACTGGACTGAGGTGTTTTCCGACAAGGATGATTTGAGATACCAGAGTCTGAAAGAGCGTGAGAGCCATAACACCTATGTCTTCTCAACCAGCCTTCGTCTGAAAAAGAGAAAGAACCTAATTGGAGGCGGCATAATCTTCGGCAAGAACATTGGCAAGCTTCTGAACACATTCACCACACCATACAACGATTCTATTGATTTCAACACCCTTCCCATTCCATTTGCCTGCGTTGCCACTAATGTGGTTGACAACAGCGAAATAGTAATTCACAATGGCGTCCTCAGTGAAGCCATGCGCGCAAGCATGTCCATTCCAGGAGCCTTCTCTCCTGTAAGGAAAGGGGACAAAGTGCTTGTTGATGGTGGATTGCGCAACAACTACCCTGCCGACGTAGCCAAAGAGATGGGAGCCGACTATATTGTCGGCGTGTCAGTTGCCAGCAAGCTGAAGACCGCTGAGAAACTAAGAAGTGCATCAGACATCATACTTCAGATTGTAGATTTCAACTGTAAGAACAAGATGGATGAAAACCTCGCCATCACCGACATTCCAATAATTGTCAACACAGAAGGATATAGCACAGCCTCTTTTTCTCCAGCTGCCATAGACACCTTGATTCGCAGAGGAGAGGAAGCAGCTATGGCCCATTGGGATGAAATCATAGCACTGAAAGAAAAACTGAATCCAGTGCAGGCAAGGCCTCGTACCCATGCTGTTCAAGTAGAATTATCTGACAATCCCTCGTATAAGATGGGTATGATACGTTTTGAGAACATGAGCTCACGTGACGAGAGCTTTCTCAGAAACAAATTTAAAATGCATGAAGGGGACAGCATAGACAACGAACGTGCTCATCTCATAACCACCTCCATACGCCTGGACCTCTTTTATGAGAATGCCGATTTCCATGTAGACCGTGGCGTCATAGACATGCCCGACGGCACCAAGGCAGACAGAATTACGTTTATTGCGGGAGAGAGGCGCCCTAATATAATGAAAGTAGGCATCCGTTTTGACACGGAGGAAATTGTTGCAATGCAGACAAATCTCGCCTTCCCCATACGCAATAAACTTCCTATGGAGTTTGACTTCACACTGCGTTTGGGAAAGCGCATCAAGGCAGAAGCCAATCTTGACTTCCACCCCACCAGCCTCATTACACCAAACATCAAACTCGCTTTCCATAGAAATAACTATTACATTTACCGAAAAGGTTCAAGATGCTATGACCTCACATACAACCGACTTTCGGCAATTGCAGCTCCACTCACGTTCGACGTCCGTAATTTCCACTTTAGCATAGGAGCCGCCATTGACTATTATTTCAACTATAAACTGCTGTACAACTTAGATACCGACTATTTCATAATCTTGCCAGATCATGACCACTTTATCAGTTATTTCGCCAATACCGACTATAACAGCGAAAACGATTGGTATTTCCCCACTAAAGGCAGTAAGTTTAAGGCACGATATGCCTATTATACTGACAACTTCCTCAGACTGGACGACAAAGTCGGTGTTCATGAGGTAAGCGCTATGTGGCGCACGAACTTCCCGATAGGCAATAGGTTTGCCATCCAACCTATGTTCTACGGCAGGTTAGTCCATTATGAATCAACCCCTGTCATACTCCGTAATTTCATGGGAGGTGATTGGTTTGGTCATTATATAGATCAACAGTTGCCATTTGCCGGAATTGGTTACATCGAACTGCAAAAGGACAAGTTCATAGCCGCCCAATTACAGGCACAGTATTCATTGGCATCTAACCACTACATACTGCTTAAATGTACCGCTGCCCAAGACTCCGATGAATACAAGGACTTGTTTAAAGACAAGTTGATGTTTGGAACCTCACTGAGTTATTACTACAATGCATTGTCTGGCCCCGTTGGCATGTCACTGGGATATAGCAATGTAACCAAGGAACCATACTTCTATATTAATCTCGGTTATGTGTTCTAACAACAAGGAGTTGCAGTCAATATGTTTTTTTTAAAAACACCCATATTTTTGTGCATAAAGTTTAATAAATCACTATTGGTGTTGCATCATTTGACAAAAAAGTATTATCTTTGCCACATATTAACCAATAAAAAAGTAAATAATGAATAAGTGCGTTTTATTAGTACTTACCGCATCACTAGCATTCGGAAGTGCATGCAAACTGGCAATTGAGAAAACGGAAACAGCAAGTATTTCTGCTAACATCACAGAAAAACAAGAGGCGACAATGGCTGACGACTCTAAAGGGAAAGAGTTTCTTGAAACATTCTATGACGGAATGGATAAAATCAATGGCGATAATTTCGACCTGGACAAGGTATATGCCTACATAAAAGACAACTCCACAGAACATGCTATAGATGTACTGAAAGAACTCTATGATTATGACTGCGAGGGAGAATGCTTGGCATTCTGGACACTCACCTACGGAGCATTCAACGACCCAGGTTCATTTATATCACGCAAGATTACGCCACAGGGCAACAATGTCTTCCTCGTGGAGAACAAGTATGAATATAACACCAACAGGATTCTCGTAGAAGTTACAGAAACCAAAGACGGCTATAAGATAAGCGATATAAAAACAATGGAAGAGTAAAGACTACTCCACTCTCTTCTATTTGCGCATGGTTGTCACTTTATAAATAAGAATGTGCCTCCTTAACAACCTGCAAAATGGTTATTAAGGAGGCATAAATGCAAAATTTGCTTCATTTATTTGGTCGTTTGCGAAAAAAGCAGTACCTTTGCACTCGCAAAAAAGGAAACGACCTTTTTAAGGGTATTTTCCTAATGGTTAACATCGCGGAGTGGAGCAGTTGGTAGCTCGCCAGGCTCATAACCTGGAGGTCGCATGTTCGAGTCCTGCCTCCGCAACTCAGAAGCCCGATAACTATCGGGCTTTTTTCGTATCTACAGCAGGACCCTTCACATGCTCCCGGTAGCAGTTCTTTCTTCATTTCATTTTGAAAGCGTCCCAAAGGGCCGAGCGCGAGTCCTGCCTCCGCAACTACAGAAGCCCGATAACTATCGGGCTTTTTTCGTATCTATAGCAGGATCCTTCACATGCTCCCGGTCGCAGTTCTTTCTCCATTTCATTTTGGAAGCGTCCCAAAGGGCCGAGCGCGAGTCCTGCCTCCGCAACTAAAAGAAGTCCAATAGAAAATTCCCACCCCGAATTTGAAGTGCAACCCAAATTTTTGAAGAAAACAGGAAAAGACCTCACCACCTCACTTTTTTGTTTGAAACACTAGTGTTTATAGGGGTTTCAGAAAGGGAGGTGTTTGGCGAACAGGTCACTCAACACCTCACCTAACACCTCACTCTTTCATTATCTCTGTATCTAGAATATTCCTACTCTCTGCTATCGATTATCTATTGAAAATAGAGACTTAAAAAGTGACCTGTTGAGTGAGGTGTTGAGTGACCTGTTCGCCAAACACCTCCCTCCTGGAATTGCCAGTAAACAAAGGGGTTCCAAGGTGGCAAAGTGAGGTGGTGAGGTCTTTTTTCAATTTTGTGTTTTTTTGAAAGAGGGAAGCGGCTGATAGGTAAATGAGATGCCACTAAACGGTTAACGAGATGTAGTTTATATACATAATGAGAAACCACTTGTGGCATCTAAACAGGGGAAAGGTGATGAACAGGGGCGTATGGAAGTACAACCGCGAAACTAATCGTGGTCTTCCTCCATCAGTTCGCGAATATACGGGCGAAGTTCATAGCCCCAGATTCGGTAACCTGCAGGCGAGAGATGAAGTCCGTCGCGCGTCAGTTCCTTGCGCAACTGATCTGTTCCATGACTAAGGAAACGTGGATAGAGATTGATAAACTCCACATCGTGACGCTTGCAGTAGTCACTTACGAGACGATTGATATCACGAATAGCATCGCCACGCCCCCACAGAGTCTTCCACTTGCCGAAACTTTCGTTGATGGGTAGACAACTCTCAACATAAAGCTGCGTTTCAGGAGCCTCGTCTGTGATGCGCTTTACCAGACGGTTTATCTTGTCCGCCACCTGCTGCGCCGTGAGGTTATGGCTCAGGTCATTGATGCCTATCATAAGGAATATCGCTTTGGGATGACCTGCGAGCACCTTATCAAGACGATAAAGAACTCCCTCAACCGTGTCACTCATGATGCCTCGGTTAACGATATGTGCACCATCGAGGCGGTCGTTCCAATCGAGTCCGAACTCGGTCATACTGTCTCCCAGCATCACGATGGTCTCGCTGTTTATCGGCTCCTCGCGGGCAAACTCCGCCATGCGGTCGTTATAGTGGGCAAACGGCTTGAAACTGGTGCGCTGCGCATTGAGCGGCACCAGTGACAACAGGAGGAAAAGCGACAATACCTTTATCTTCATCAGCGTAAATCTTTTTTAGAACTGCTCCAGAATTTCTATTCTCTTACGCGTATCTGGATGAGTGCTGAAAAGAGAATTGAAGAAACTCATAATGCCTTCTTGCATATCCTTAGGATGTATGATGAAGAGCTGAGCCACATCATCACGACCACAGTCGGTAAGACCAGGATTGTTAGAAATCTTGCGCAATGCCGACGCCAACGCAAGTGGGTCGCCACAGAGCTCGGCACCACCAGCATCTGCCATATACTCGCGCTTGCGGGAAATGGCAAAACGGGTGACAAGGGTGAAGAAATAAGCGATGGCCGCACATATCAACCCCACCAACATCACTACTATTATAGAGACTCCGTTCTTGTTGCGGTCGCGCCCGCTAAACAACCCCACACGCCATATCATGCGGAACACAAGACTGACAATGGTGGAAATGATGCCCACAAAGACAATGCTTGTGATGAGCAAACGCGTGTCGTTGTTGCGTATATGCGTCAGTTCATGACCTAAGACACCGGCAAGTTCTGCATCGTTGAGACGGTCGCATAGACCTGTCGTGACGGTGACGGTATATGTCTTCTTGTTGATGCCGCTGGCAAAGGCGTTCAGTTGCGGGTCGTCGACGACATTTATCATCGGCATGTCCATACCGCAGGCAATGCAAAGGTTCTCCACGATGTTATAGACACGAGGATTCTCCTTGCGGGTGAGTGGTCGCGAGCCTACTGCATGGTTAATTATCCATGTATTGCATTTATAAGCAATGAGGAACCAGACACCGACAATAATCACCACCCAGGGAATGACCGTGAGGAACTCCTGGTTGACTTCTTCGACGTTGAACTCTGAAACCCATTCGCCAGTGGCATCATAATAACCACCGCCAAGTGCGTTGAGGATGAAAAAGAACATGTAAACCGTGCCCAATATGATTATCGGGAACAACAGCAGCAACAACACGCTCATGCGGTTGTTGCGCTGAATCTGGGTCTGCATGCCAACGTATCTCATGCTTCGTTAATGTTTAGAATTGAATTTCTGGTGCTTTATCAATTGTTGCACGCTGCTCCTGTGGAATCTCGAACATCGGCTCCTTGGTAAAGTGGAACATGCTTGCAATGATGCTCGACGGGAACACCTGAACAGCATTGTTCAGTTCACGGGTAGCAGAATTGAAGAAACGACGCGATGCTGCGAGCTTGTTCTCAATGTCTGAAATCTCACCTTGCAACTGGAGGAAGTTTGTGTTTGCCTTAAGCTCAGGATATGCCTCGAGCTGGATACGCAGTCCGGAAAGGGCTGAAGTCAAGGCATTGTCTGCCTGAATCTTCTCGTTGATGGTCTTGGCATTAGCCAAACCAGCACGTGCCTCGGTCACTTTCTGTAATGTCTCACTCTCATGCTTGGCATAACCCTTCACCGTTGCAACAAGCTGCGGGATAAGATCAGCACGCTGCTTCAGTTGAACATCGATGTTCGCGAAAGCATTCTCACGGTTGTTGCGCAAACGAACCAGGCCGTTATACAATGATACTAGCCATATAGCCAGCAACACAACCACCACTAAAATAATAATTCCTATTACCATAATACTTAGAGTTTAAGTGTTTATACTGTCATTACTATACTTCTCAGCTATAGCAGCCGCTACTCCTTCTATGATGCAAATTTAATGCAAAAGTGTAATATTACGAATTATTTTAAGAAATATTTATATCTTTAATGCTTTTGATAATAAAATCCGGCCATCCACATTTTTGCGAATGACCGGATTTTTATTCTTCCATCTTACTTGTTCTTCAGATGTCTCATCACCTTTTCATAATAACGCTGGGTCTTCTTAACACTGTAGCGAGGCCCACCGTTCCACGCCCTGATTGCCTGCTCCACATTGTTTGTGGGGTTGTGGAACGACTGTATCAAAACGAACATCTCCTTAGACTTCTCAATACTGAACCTGTCTGCCAAGGTGTAACGCTTCGAACTGTTCCGCAGCTTCAGGATCTTGTTACATTCTGCAACCGCAATCGGAGTTATTTGCATCGCACCAACTTGGTTGCCATTCTTTGCCATGCGGTTCCCACCGCTTTCTACCTGAATGATGGCTTCCATCACTGGATTCCAATCAAACTCATTAGCACGCTCTGCACCTTTATTTCCTGCAATTGCTGAAAAAGAGATTAACATAAGAGCGCACAAGGTTACAAATCTCAAAATTCTCTTCATAATTAAAAATTTTTAGAGCCAGAACAAATATAGGAAAATGTTCAAGATGCAACTGTATGTGAGAATGAGTTTTGAAGCATCTATGACTCTGTTAGACTTAGTATGAGATGACCAGCACATCGCAAATGTGAGAGATGCCGTCTGACTCATACGTTTGCGAGTGCAAAGGTACTCAATATCAATATTTTACGCAAGAATATCGATAAATTATTGTATTATTTTAAGTCTTTTCTTGATTTACATCATACTGATTATCAATATTTTGCAAATGTTAAAAAATCGTCGGAACATGAAAAAAGGGGGAATTATCCCCCTTTCTCCACTCGTTTTTCGGTGCTTTATGGCTCTATAGATATTGTTTCTTTTTCGTATAGCCCGATGTATTCCATAATTATATCAACGGCGCGCTGACGCATGTCACGTTTCAACGTGCCGTCATTCACAACCGCTGCAACCGTGGGGTAAATCATCGCCCAATTGTTATCAAAATGGACCTGAGCTTCTATCAAAGCACAAGCCATAGCGACACTGAAACTGTGCTCCTTGTCCTTTTCTACTGCCTGGCGTGCCAAATCACTGGCTTCTCCAAGGTCAGATCTGTTGGACACAGCCATTGCATAGGCATATACAGCAAGAGTACTGGCATCAAGCTTCTTCTGGAGTTTCCACCTGTCCTTCGCCTTGCAGCGTTTAATGAGGTAATTTTCAAACTGTCTGAAGTCATTGGTTTCGCTAAACCACGTCAGGCGATTGACGACAGCCAGACGGACATCAATAGGAGCCTTCTTGTCTGACAAGAATTTCATCAGCTCCGTCGGAATCACGTCCCCAAGCCCATGCTCGCCAGCCATAACTACCATAGGATGGTCGGAATAAGCTTCACAGAAATCTGTACTATTCAACGGCGAGTCTGCCCATGACGCCATGCACCACGACATCATCAAAATATATAAAGCAATAAGTCTTTTCATGTTTCAGTACTTTATATTAGCGATTTGACAAGTCAATCAATATGAACAAACTAACCTATGAATAGATTATTTGTCTTCTAGTTTCATCGACTTAAGCACACGCTTCGCAGGCTTGTCATACGTGTCCTTCTTGTCATCCCAATAATAGAATCGGAGTCGAACATAACGGTGATTACCCACAATGTAGCGCGTATGGTGCTGCATGCCGTTTTTATGTTCCCACGATGTAGCCGTAGCACCTTTAATCTCGGTCTTCGACTCCTCTGTGAATTTCTTGGTGCTCTCCATTGAAGTCGTCAAGAACTCTTTAGCTGTCTCTGGAGTGAGGCTGGAGCTGGTATGATAAACGATTTCGACATTCATACCTTTGCCACTCAACGAGAAACGTCCAAAGTCCTTGCCTACAACCAAACCTGCCGGTGCCTCAAACGAGAAACCGATATCTGGATAAGACACCTTAATCCAGTCATTATTTATTGACTCTATGATTGGAGCATCACCCTTTGAATCCTGCTGAATAGCATTCACTCCTGATTTTTCTACACGATTTTCTGTTGGATAAGCCGTAGCTGTAAAAGTAACAGTTGCAACTGCCAAGGTCATTAGTAACTTCTTCATAAATGTAATTTGATTAAATGTTATTATACTAATCGATTGCAAAGATAGTAAAAAAAACAATATCACTCATTATTTTTACTTTTTTATTTGATAGAACTCTATTAATATTCAAAAACTATATGATGTTAGATCTATAAAGGACAAAAAAGAGTGCCCTTGCTCCGTTATCGGAGCAAGGGCACCCAAGTAAAGAAGGCGGCGACCTACTCTCCCGCATTGCATTGCAGTACCATCGGCGCGGGCGGGCTTAACTTCTCTGTTCGGAATGGGAAGAGGTGGGACCCC
>OMXS01000016.1 GCA_900315095.1 uncultured Prevotellaceae bacterium
GCTTGCCACATATAACCTCGGTTACAATTGCAAGCTTCTCACTAAAACTGTACTTCATACACAAAAGTTTTATGTCTAACTTTTGGGGTGCAGTTCACCTACTAGGAGGAGGAAATATTCCGTATTAATCTGCGAAATCCAATCAACATGTAGGGGCGTACCCCTGTGTGCGCCCGTTTTACATCAACGTGGGGACTCCATTTGCGGGCGCACACGGAGGTACGCCCCTACAATTAAATCGCGGAGGAGGAAATACTCCGTATTAATCTGCGAAATCCAATCAACATGTAGGGGCGCTCCCCCGTGTGCGCCCGTTAAAACCAGCGTGAGGAGTACGCCCCTACAATTTAAATCGTGAGAGGAGGAAATATTCTGTGTTAATCCGTGTAATCCGTGCCTAAGGGGATAGAGCATAGAGATTAAACGTGTATTTCCGCGAAATCCGCGCCTAAGGGGGTAGAACTTACTTCAGCACACCCAGGTCCTTGCCCACCTTTATGAAGGCAGCAATGCAGCGGTCGAGCTGCTCGCGGTTGTGTCCCGCTGATATCTGCACGCGTATGCGCGCCTGTCCCTTCGGCACAACGGGATAATAGAAGCCCGTAACATAAATGCCCTCGTCCTGCATCTTGGCAGCATATACCTGCGACAGTTTAGCGTCGTAGAGCATCACCGCACAGATAGCGCTCTGCGTCGGCTTGATGTCAAAGCCCGCCGCCATCATCTTATCGCGGAAGTAATTCACATTCTCCACGAGTCGGTCGTGAATCTCGTTGCTCTCCTTCAGCATCTTGAACACCTCGAGCGAAGCGCCGATGATGCTTGGAGCAAGCGAGTTAGAGAACAGATACGGGCGCGAGCGTTGGCGCAGCAGGTCGATAATCTCCTTGCGGCCTGTAGTGAAGCCTCCGAGGGCACCGCCAAACGACTTGCCCAGCGTTCCGGTATATATGTCAACGCGGCCGTATGTCTTGAAGAACTCGCTGACGCCGTGTCCCGTCTCACCCACCACTCCGGCAGAGTGACTCTCGTCCACCATCACCAGCGCATCATATTTCTCGGCCAGGTCGCATATCTTGTCGACAGGAGCCACATTACCGTCCATCGAGAACACTCCGTCGGTAACGATGATGCGGAAGCGCTGTGCCTGAGCCTCCTGCAGACATTTCTCCAGTTCACCCATATCGGCGTTGGCGTAGCGGTAGCGCTTAGCCTTGCACAGACGCACGCCGTCGATAATCGACGCGTGGTTCAGAGCGTCGCTGATGATAGCATCCTCTTCGGTGAACAACGGCTCGAAGACGCCGCCGTTAGCATCGAAGCACGCAGCATAGAGGATAGTGTCCTCGGTCTTGAAATAGTCGCTGATGGCAGCCTCCAGTTCCTTGTGCACATCCTGTGTGCCGCAGATGAAACGCACCGACGACATACCGAATCCGCGACGGTCCATCATCTTCTTTGACGCCTCGATGATTCTCGGGTTGTCAGACAGTCCCAGATAGTTGTTGGCGCAGAAGTTCAGCACCTCTTTGCCGCCCACCTGGATGGCAGCCCTCTGCGGACTCTCTATGAGTCGCTCTTCCTTGTAAAGTCCTGCTTCTCTGATCTCCGTTAATGTTTTCTGGAGATGTTCTTTCATTTTTCCGTACATAGTCTTTTGATTTATGGTTATTTTATTTATAGGTGTTTGCTGATGGGTGATAGGTGTTCTTTTAGTCGCTTCGCTTTGTAAAAGCGCCCCCTATGGGGTCGAGCGGGCGGTTAGCTGTTTGTGGTTTGCCGTTTGCCAACAGCCAATAGCTAATAGCCGACAGCCAATAGCACTTCTTGCGAATCAATCCCCCTCAAACTCCCCCTTTCTTGAGACCCTTCGGGAACAAGCGCCCCTTTCAGGGTCGAGCGCTAAGAGGGAGAAATATACTGAAGCAGAGAAAGAACGCTCAGCACTCCGCTCTCCACCCACATTTCCTCCTCCTAGTAGGGGGAGGTCAGGAGGGGATTGTCTCGCGAATGGGTTTTAAGCCAACAGCCAATAGCCAATAGCCAACAGCTAACAGCCATCACCCAATTCCCCCACAAAGTAAATGAAAAAAAACGAGATAACGACCTTTCTAGGCAAAAAAATCACTTCATAACGAAAATTTTGTGCATTTTTATTTTAAAAAGTGATGCTATGTCGATTTTTTTTGGTTATTTTGCAGATGTAAATCTATACTATCAACAACATACCACTTGTTAAACAATGAAAAGGATACTTGTAATTGGGTCAACGGGACAGATAGGCTCCGAACTCACAAGAGAGTTGCGCAAGCAATACGGCAACAGCAACGTAGTGGCCGGATATATCGTAGGGGCAGAACCGAAGGGCGAACTCAAGGAGTGCGGTCCGTCGGAGATTGCTGATGTCACCGACGGCGAGATGATTGCCAACGTGGTGAAGAAACACAACATCGACGCCATCTATAACCTTGCAGCCCTGCTCTCGGTGGTGGCGGAGTCGAAACCCAAACTCGCGTGGAAGATAGGCATCGACGGACTCTGGAACATCCTCGAGGTGGCCCGCGAGAACAACTGTCAGGTGTTCACGCCCAGCAGCATCGGCTCCTTCGGGCTCAGCACGCCGCACATGAAGACTCCACAAGACACCATACAGCGGCCGCTGACAATCTACGGAGTGTCGAAAGTGACCACCGAACTGCTCAGCGACTACTACCAGAAGAAATACGGCACAGACACCCGCTCGGTGCGCTTCCCGGGCATCATCTCGTACGTCACGCCTCCCGGCGGCGGCACCACCGACTATGCTGTCGACATCTACTACTCGGCCGTGCGCGGCGAGAAGTTCGTGTGCCCGATAAAGAAAGGCACCATGATGGACATGATGTATATGCCCGACGCGCTGAGAGCAGCCATAACCATAATGGAAGCCGACCCTACGCGACTTATCCACCACAACGGCTTCAACATCACCGCAATGAGTTTCGCGCCCGAGACCATCTACGCCGAGATAAAGAAACTGAAACCCGACTTCGAGATGGTCTATGACGTCGACCCGCTGAAGCAGAGCATCGCAGAGAGCTGGCCTGACAAGATGGACGACACCTGCGCGCGCCGCGAATGGGGATGGGCGCCCAACTATGACCTCCGCCGCATGACAATAGACATGCTGCATAACCTCGAGATAAAACTTGGGAAAAAGTAAAAGACGATTGGACAATTGCACCATTTCGCTATTTGACAATTATCTCATAAGCAAGGGCACCGCCGTAAAGGGCAGTGCCTTTTGTTGTTTCGAGTTTTACACAAGTGTTTCAACTCCCCTTAGAGGAGACCATCAACAATTTAAATCGTGAGAGAGGCAATACCCTCCTGACCTCCCCTTCTAGGAGGAGGAAATGTTCCGTGTAATCCCATCAACAATTTAATGATGGTATGTGATTTCAACCTCCCTCCCTACGGGGGGAGAGTCGGAGAGGGGTTTCCAATGAAGAGTCTGTACCCAAGCGTGATGTCGTCAGAGGCTATCCAAAGAATAAAATCTATACTTTTATTTGAGATTTTTTAGCCATCTTCTGCAATCCCTTTGTTTAAACGGCATGCGAGAATTATGTAAAATAATTCGCACGCCGAGTCAACAAGTCAACAAGTCAACAAGTCAACAAAAGGGTTTTTAAGATTGTCATGATGGAAGACAGATGACAGGTGAGAGAGCTGTGCTGTGATGTACAAAAATATATGTATATATAATTTATATTTTATATATATTATAATATATATAAAATATAAGAAATAAGACAAATAAAATCGCGAGTTCGGAAAAGGGCATTTGTTGACTTGTTGACTTGTTGACTTGTTGACTTTCAATATGCCCTTCGAACGTTTTTTATAGTGTAAAAAAAATGTTTACTTTTTCAATAAAATATGGGTATTTTTCAAAAATCTTCCGACCTATTTCCGACCATTCCCGACCTTTGCTGAAATGCCCTAAAACAAAGGGTTTCGCTACTTTTGGGACAAAATTTTCCGACCTAAAATGGTCGGAAGAAATTCGCGTTTTTTCTTGCAAAACGCTCTTCCATTTTGTATCTTTGCAGTAAGAGAATTGAGAACGGGTAATCGATAATTGACAGCCGGCAGTCACTCATCATTTCCTCTCTCATCTCTAAACAATCGCTCGACCCCACAGGGGGCGCTCCGTAGGTGCTCAGGCGTAATGCGGAGTCCAAAGCGGAGCGACTAAAAGAAACTTAAACTCTAACTTATTATTAACCAACGCCCACTACACAAAATGTGACTCAAACCTCTCCCTTGGGGAACCAACGGTCGCTGGTCAAAGGGAAAAGCAATTGGGCATAGGGTGGGCCTAAAACTTTAAACATTATGGCAGTACTTTACCAAGACAATCGAGACAATCCCCTCCTGCCTCCCCCCGCTCGGCTCCGCCGCTTGCTAGAGCAAGAACTAGGAGGAAATATTCGGTGTTAATCCACGAAATCCGTGCCAAAAAATGTGCACGAACAATCCCTGCCACCTGATGGAGGTTCGGGCGCACACGGGGGAGCGCCCCTACAATTTAATGATGTACTCCCCTTCCTACGTGGGAGGGTTGGGGGAGAGACCGTTAGAGGCTTTTCGGGGGCTAAGTGATATACATTTGGGATGCCAAAAGGTATATCAGACAGAGTGTGAAAGGACATATATTACACAGATTAAACTTTTTGCGACATTGCCCAAGAGAATTGTTGCTGTAATTTACTACCTTTGCAACCATCTTTAACCCAAGACATACTTGCTACCGATGAAGACAACAATAATTTCTTTGCTACTCTTTCTATGCATTGACGCCTCGTCACAGATGCTGCCTAAGCCGACGGAGAACCAACTGCGCTGGCAGGAGATGGAGATGTATGCCTTCATCCACTATTCGCTGAACACCTACACTGACCAGGAGTGGGGCTTCGGCAACGAGGACCCGAAACTGTTCAACCCTTCCAGTCTCGACTGCCGTCAGTGGGCCCGAGTGTGCAAGCAGGCGGGCATGCGGGGAATAATCTTCACGGCGAAGCATCATTGCGGTTTCTGCATGTGGCCTTCGAAATACACAGAGTATTCGGTGAAGAACTCCCCCTGGAAGGACGGCAAGGGCGACGTGGTGCGCGAACTGGCCGATGCCTGCCGCGAGGAGGGACTGAAGTTTGCCGTTTATCTCTCGCCCTGGGACCGTAACCATCCTGACTACGGGAAACCGGAATATGTGACATATTTCCGTAACCAACTGCGCGAACTGCTGACGAACTACGGCGATATCTTCGAGGTGTGGTTCGACGGCGCCAACGGCGGTGACGGATGGTACGGCGGCGCCAACGAGACGCGGCGCATCGACGGCAAGACGTATTACGGGTGGGCCGAGACGTTCCGCATGATTCGTGAACTGCAGCCCAAGGCCGTCATCTGGAACGACGGCGGCGACCGCGGCGACCTGCGCTGGGTGGGCACCGAGGCCGGCAATGTGGGCGAGACCAACTGGAGCATGATGCCCGGTAAGGGCGACACCCCCTGGCACATGCTGCACTACGGTGTGGAGACGGGCAGGCAACTGGGCGAGATACATCACTTGGGCACAGGACTTGGCGGGCGATATCCCGAAGGACCGCATATCTATAAAAAGGACGGTTACTATTATCTGCTGCTGGCTGAAGGCGGAACGGAGCACGGGCATCATGTGAACATCCTTCGCAGCAAGAACCTTTTCGGTCCTTATCAGCCCAATCCCGACAACCCCATTCTGTCGCACTTCAACATGAAGATGCAGAACAGTCAGATACAGGGACTGGGGCATGCTGACCTTGTGCAGGCTCCCGACTCCTCGTGGTGGATGATTTGTCTGGGCTACCGCACCAGCGGTTATCTGCAGCATGTGATGGGACGCGAGACGATGCTGGCTCCTGTACGTTGGGAGCAAGGCGGCTGGCCTGTGGTGAACGGCGACGGCACGCTGCAGACAGACATGAAATGCAAGACATTGCCGCTGGTCGCTATGATGAAAGACCCCGTCAGGGAAGAGTTCGATTACATCAAGCGCGATGCCCCTAAGGACAGTTATCACTCGTTGGGGCTGCCGATGGGATGGATGAGTCTGTGCACCCCCGACTACTCGCGCTACTCGCTGACGGAGCGTAAAGGCTGGCTGCGCCTGCGCCCAAGCACGACAGACCTCAGCGAGACAGCCTCGCCAACATTCATTGCCCGCCGACAGACGGAACTGAACTTCACAGCAACGGCCTTGTTCGACCTCTCCCACCTTTCGGAGGGCATGCAGACCGGAATTACCGCATACGCCGCTCCGCTGAACCACTACGATGTGGTGGCTGAGAAAAGGAACGGACAAATAATCATCAAGTCGAATGTACGCTTGGGGCAGACCAGCCACAGCGAAAAGGAGTTCGCGCTCAGCGGCACCCGAGCCTATCTGCGCATCACCTCCGACAAGGACTTCTACTACCTGCAGGCATCTTCTGACGGAAAGAACTTCGTCGAGCTGGCCAAGATGGAATACCGCTTCCTCAGCACCGAGACCATCGGCGGTTTCACCGGAGTGATGCTCGGACTCTTCACGCAGAGCGACAATGAAACAGGCGCCGGGTATGCTGATGTCGACTGGTTTGAGTATCTAACACAATAAATATATATATGAGAACTGTTTCTTTTTGGTTACTGATGACTATGCTGGCGATGACCGCTCAGGCACAGACCACACCCGACTGGGAGAACCCGCATGTGCTGGGAATCAACAAACTGCCTTATCACGCCACGTTGCAACTGCCCTCGAAATGGAAGGAGTGCAAGGAGATTGTGAGTCTCGACGGCGAGTGGCTGTTCCATTGGAGCCGCAACCCCGAGGAGAGGCCTGCGGGCTTTGAGCGCGACGACTATGACGTAAGCCGATGGGACAAGATAAAGGTGCCGGGAAACTGGCAGACGCAGGGCTACGGCACACCCATCTACACCAATATGGAGTATCCGTTCCAGCGCAACCGCCCCAGCGTGACGAGTGAACCGCCAAAGGACTGGACCGCCTACGAGAACCGCAACCCTGTGGGCTCGTATGTCACCTTCGTCAACGTCACCAAAGAGATGCTCGGCAACAACCTGATACTGCACTTCGGCGGCGTTCATTCCGCGATGTATGTGTGGATTAACGGGCAGAAGGTGGGATACAGCCAGAACTCTATGTCGCCCGCAGAATTCGACGTGACGGGTTTCCTGCACGAGGGCCGCAACCGCCTCGCTGTGGAGGTTTACAGATGGTCTGACGGCAGTTATCTGGAGGACCAGGATATGTGGCGCCTCTCGGGCATCTTCCGCGAGGTGCAGTTATGGGTGCGCCCGCTGGTACATATTGCCGACTATCAGGTGACGGCCGTTCCGAACGCCGACTACTCGCAAGCGGAAGTGAAGACTGTGGTCTCTATATGCAACACCAGCAAGAAGAAGGCGAGAGTCCGTCCCTATATGGCTATAGACGAGACAGTAGCCGATATGACGGAATTGCAGATTAATGCCGGTGACACCATCAACTATACCTTCGAATATACATTGGATAATCCGCGGTTGTGGTCGGCAGAGAAGCCTAATCTCTATCCCTTCTGTGTGGGCCTGGATGACGATAATGACAACACCATCGAGCAATTCGACTACCACTTCGGCGTGAAGCGCGTGGAAGTCGTGGGCGAGGTGTTCAAGATTAACGGCAAGAACGTGAAACTGCGCGGCGTGAACCGTCACGACCATCATCCTGTTACGGGGCGTTATGTGGACGACGCCACATACGAAAAGGACATACGCCTTATGAAGCAGGCGAACATCAACTTCCTGCGCACCTCGCACTATCCCGACCGCGAGTATATCTACGAACTCTGCGACCGCTGGGGCATCTACGTGATGGACGAGGCCAACCAGGAGAGTCACGGATACGGCTACGCCAACGAAGAGATGGGACACGACGCCGAGTGGCGCGATGCTCATGTTGACCGCGCCGAGTCGCTCGTGAAGCGTGACTTCAATCACCCGTGCGTCATCCTCTGGAGTCTGGGCAACGAGGGCGGAGTGGGTCCTAACATTCAGGCGATGTACGACAAGGTGTGTGAACTCGACTCCACACGCCCGCCTTTCTATGACTGCAATCCTCGCTACTCGGCACTTCACGATTTCGGTTATCCGTCGCCCGACGAACTGCGCATAGAGGCGCAGAAAGAGACGGAGAAGCCGATGATTGCCCGCGAGTATGCGCACGCGATGGGCAACTCATGCGGCAACCTGCAGGAATACTGGGATGTAATATATAATGACAGCAGCATCGTGGGCGCAGCCATCTGGGACTGGGTGGACCAGGGACTCCTGAAAAAGGATGGTGACGTGAGGTATTGGGCTTACGGCGGCGACTTCGGCGACAAGCCCAACATGAACGCCTTCTGCCTTAACGGTCTGCTGGCGCCCGACCGCACTCCACATCCGCACTACTACGAGGTGCAGCATGTGTATCAACCTCTGCAGTTTGTACGCGAAGGCGACGACATCAGAGTAATCAACCGCGACTCGTTCACCCCGCTTACCGACTACAACATTACCTGTGACACCCTGCGCTTCGGCGGCGAGACGCTGCTGAATGTCTCGGCACACCTGAAACGCGCAACACCTTGGGCAGAAGCAGGCTTCGTTGTGGCAAGCGAGCAGTTTGTGCTGAAGCCATATTCGTTCCCCGCTCAGATAGAAGGCACACGCGCTAAGGTGAAGAATAGCGACGGGAACATCATCGTGACTACAGAAAACGGCTCTGTAACAATCGACAAGACGGGCGCTCTGGTCAGTTGGCTGGCCGACGGCGCGGAGATGCTGGCCGCACCCCTTGAGCCCTACTTCTGGAAACCTGTTAACGACAACCAGGAGGCAGCGGGCTTTGAACAGCGTCTGGGTGTGTGGAAAGATGCTGCGCAGAAGCGCATCGTGAAGAGCATCAAAACGAAGGAGACCGGCGAGGGAGTCATCGTTATGGCTGAGATGTCTCTCCCCGTAGGTGCCGACTACACGCTGACATACACCATTTCGGGCAACGGGAAGATAAAGGTGGATGCCGACTATCGTCCCACAAGCGACGACATTCCTGTGATTCCGAAGTTTGGCGTGCGTCTACGGCTGCCTGCAGATATGATGGACATCAGTTATTACGGTCGCGGTCCTTGGGAGAACTATCCCGACCGCAAGCGTTCTGCCTTCATAGGGAAATATCGCGGGCCGCTCTCCGCATACGAGACGGAGTATCTGAAACCGCAGGACAACGGCAACCGCTGCGACATTCGCTGGTTTGAGATTTCGTCTGCCACGAAGAAACTGCGCATCGACGGCTGTCAGCCGCTATGTATTCGTGCGTGGGACTACGGCGAGGAGGACCTTCCCGCAGCGCGTCACCCGCAAGACCTTCCGCGCGGGCGCTTCGTAAACCTGAACATCGACCTCAACATTCACGGTGTGGGCGGTATAGACACCTGGGGCCGCCGCACTTTGCCGCAATACACGATACCCGGGAATGAGCCACATCATTATGGTTTTATTCTCAGTAGATAGAGGGAGATAGGAGGAGATAGAAGGAGATAGAGGGAGATAGGAGGAGATAAAGGGAGATAGAGGACAACACTGTTCCCACTCCTGTCCCCTAGGCCTCACCCCTGCCCCCTCTCCAAAGGGCGAGGGGAACTTTAAGGGGCGGGGAGACAACGGTCGCTGACCGAAGGGAATAGCAATTATAAGCAATGGGTTCAAACAGTATATAATAACAAAACATATAATAATGAACAAGTTTTTATTCACAGCGCTCTTCACCTTAATGGCATTAGGTGCAGAGGCACAAGACAGGCTCTATGCCGACGAGTTCCCGCTGGGTGACGTAACCCTGCTCGACGGTCCGCTGAAAAAGGCGCGCGACCTAAACATCAAGACTCTGCTGCAGTACGACTGCGACCGTCTGCTGGCTCCTTACCGCAAGGAGGCCGGACTACAGCCGAAGGCAAAGGCCTATCCCAACTGGGACGGTCTGGACGGTCATGTGGGCGGACATTATCTCACGGCGATGGCCATCAATGCAGCAACAGGCAACGACGAGTGCCGCAAGCGTATGGAGTACATGATCAGCGAACTGCAGGAGTGTGCCGACGCCAACGCCAAGAACCACCCCGAATGGGGCAAGGGTTATGTGGGAGGTATGCCGGGCAGCGACAGACTGTGGTCTACGTTCAAGCAAGGCAACTTCGGCGTGTACTTCGGCTCGTGGGCTCCGTTCTACAACCTGCATAAGATGTACGCCGGACTGCGCGACGCGTGGCTCTACTGCGGCAACGAGCAGGCAAAGACGCTGTTCCTGGGTTTCTGCGACTGGGCCATCGACCTCACCGCAGGTCTCAGCGACGCACAGATGGAGAACATGCTGGGCAACGAGCACGGAGGCATGAACGAAGTGCTGGCCGACGCCTACGCTATCACCAAAGAGAAGAAGTACCTCGATGTGGCCAAGCGCTTCTCTCACCGCCGTCTGCTCACACCTATGTCGCAGCGACAGGACTGTCTGGACAACATGCACGCCAACACTCAGGTGCCTAAGGTGGTGGGCTTCGAGCGAATATCAGAACTGAGCGGCAACGAGACATACCACACCGCGAGCCAGTATTTCTGGGACATCGTGACGGGCGAGCGCTCGCTTGCATTCGGAGGCAACAGCCGACGTGAGCATTTCCCCAGCAAGGAGGCATGCACCGACTTCATCAACGACATCGACGGTCCCGAGACGTGCAACACAAACAACATGCTGAAACTGACCGAGGACCTGCACCGCCGCAATCCTGAGGCGCGCTTTGCCGACTTCTACGAACTGGCTACATTCAACCACATACTCTCGTCACAGCATCCCGAGCACGGCGGATACGTATATTTCACACCAGCCCGCCCGCGCCATTATCGCAACTACTCGGCACCCAACGAGGCAATGTGGTGCTGCGTGGGAACAGGAATGGAGAATCACGGGAAGTACGGACAGTTCGTTTACACTCATGTGGGCGACGCCCTCTTCGTGAACCTCTTCGTGTCGTCGGAACTCAACTGGCGCGAGAAAGGTGTAACGCTGCGTCAGGAGACACAGTTCCCCTACGCCGAAACAAGCAAGATAACGATAACAAAGGGCGGAGGCGCGTTCCCGCTGCTGCTGCGCTACCCGGGATGGGTGAAGCCCGGAGAGTTTGCTGTTAAGGTGAACGGCAAGGCTGTGAACATCTTCAGCGGACCTTCAAGTTACATCACAATAGACCGAAAGTGGAAGAAGGGCGATGTCATCGACATCACGTTCCCAATGCACAACAGCATCAGTTATCTGCCTAACGTGCCGCAGTATATCGCGCTGATGCACGGTCCTATACTGCTCGGAATGAAGACGGGAACAGAAGACCTCGCGCACCTCATCGCAGACGACAGCCGCTTCGGACAGTATGCCAGCGGAAAGAAACTGCCTATCAACGAGGCGCCTATCCTCATCAACGACGATATCGACGCAATAGCATCACAACTGCAGCCCGTAAGCGGAAAACCGCTGCACTTCACGCTGAGCACCAAGACCGTAAACGGCATCAAGGGCGAACTGCAGCCGTTCTTCGAGATACACGACAGCCGCTATATGATGTATTGGCTGGCTCTCTCGGAGAACAGTTATAAAGACTACCTCGCCGACCTGGCCAAAGCGGAACAGGAGCGACAGGCGCTGGAGGCACGCACAGTAGACAAGGTGCAGCCGGGTGAGCAGCAGCCGGAGACCGACCACAAGATGGAGACCGACCAGTCGTATACAGGCAACTCAAACGATGTGTTCTACCGCGATGCACGCGACGGCCACTACTTCAGTTACCTCATGCAGACGGGCGGCAACGAACAACTATCGCTGCGCCTGAAATACTGGGGTGTGGGCGAATGGAAGACTCACGAGTTCGACATCTTCGTAGACGACGTGCTGGTGAAGTCGGTAAACAATACAGGCAAGTACCGCATCTCTGAGTTCAAGTACGAGACCTACCCGCTGCCCGCCGAAGTGCTCAAGGGCAAGAGTCAGGTGCGCGTTAAGTTTGTGGCTAAGCCGCACCGCCAGATTGGAGAGATTTATGAAGTCAGACTGGTAAAAGAATAAGAATATGAGACAAAAAGGTATGACAATCTTGCTTATAGCGGCAATGTTGCTATTGGCAGGCGAGATTTCAGCAAAGTCGGCAAAACTGCCTCGAAAGCAACTGCTCAACGACAAGTGGCAGTTCGCGCTCAACGACAGCGACTTCACACGCGCACGCAACGTGACGCTGCCACACGACTGGAGCATAGAGCAGCGCTTCGACGCCAACGCTCCTGCAGGCAACGACGGAGCCTATCTGCCTACGGGCAAGGGGTGGTACCGCCGCGTGCTCACTCTCGGCGAAGCCTACAAAGACAAGAAGGTGCGCCTATACTTCGAGGGCGTATATATGAACTCCCACATCTATGTCAACGGGCATCTTGCTGGCGGCTGGCCTTACGGTTTTTCTGGATTCTGGGTGGACGTCACACCTTATATTAAAATAGGGCAAAACGAGATAGTGGTCAGCGTGGACAACTCGCAGCAGAAGAACTGCCGCTGGTACACGGGCTCGGGCATCTATCGCAACGTGTGGCTCGTAACCACACCAAAGACATATATCGACGACTGGAGCGTGCAGGTGGCCACACCCGACATCAATCATGTGGAACTCTCTGCAACAGTAATCCGCGAGGACGGCACCACATATCCGCTGAAGCGCACCATAGAGGTGCAGCAGCCGCGTCTGTGGTCGCCCGACGACCCTTACCTCTATGAGGCTGAACTCGAGGTGCCTGGCACCGACCGCATCACCGTAACCTACGGCATACGCACCATAGAGTATGACGGAGAGAAAGGACTGCGCCTCAACGGCAAGCCCATAAAACTGAACGGAGCCTGTCTGCATCACGACAACGGAATACTGGGTGCTGCTGCCTACGACGATGCAGAGTATCGCAAGGCGCGACTGATGAAAGAGGCGGGATTCAACGCTGTGCGCACATCACACAACCCTCCGTCGGAGGCTTTCCTTCGTGCATGTGACGAGGTGGGACTGCTGGTCATCGACGAACTTTTAGACGGGTGGCGCGAGCATAAGAACGAGAACATCTACGACTACTCCACCCTCTTCGACCAATGGTGGCAGCGTGATGTCGACGCTTTCGTGTGCCGCGACCGTCTGCATCCCAGCATCTTCTGCTGGTCAACGGGCAACGAGGTGATTGAACGCAAGAAAATTGAGATAGTGAAGACCGCTCACAACCTGGCGGAGCGCATACGCGCCAACGATCCGCAGAAGCGTCCCGTAACATCTGCTCTTGCTGCATGGGACCGCGACTGGGACATCTACGACCCGCTGGCTGCCGAGCACGACATCGTGGGATACAACTACCTGATATTCCTGGCAGAAGGCGACCATCAGCGCGTGCCCAAGCGCGTCATCATACAGACGGAGAGTTATCCGCGCGACGCTTGGAACAACTACCGCCAGGTAATGAACCACTCATACATCTTCGGCGACTTCGTATGGACAGGACTCGACTATCTGGGCGAGTCGGGCATCGGACGTTACTACTATGAAGGCGAGACTCCAGGAGAGTCGTGGGAGCGCCCGCTCTATCCTTGGCACGCTGCCTACTGCGGCGATGTTGACTTCACAGGATTGCGCAAGCCCATCAGTCACTATCGCTCTATGTTGTGGAATGAGAAAGGCGAGAGTCTTTTCCTCGCGGTGCTCGAGCCCGACGGATATTACGGCAAAGTGAAGACCTCAATGTGGAGCACTTGGCCCACACAGGAGAGCTGGACTTGGCCAGGATGGGAGGGTAAACCCGTCGTTGTTGAGGTGTACAGCCGCGAGCCTAAGGTGAGTCTATATCTCAACGGAGAGTTGGTTGGCGAACAAGCGACAAAGGAGATGAAAGCAACGTTCACGCTGCCCTACCAGCCTGGAACGCTGTGCGCTAAGGCTGGCGGCGAGCAGAGGGAACTGCAGACTGCTGGAGCGCCTGCCGCTATACGTCTCACAGCCGACCGCAACAGCATCGATGCCAACGGTCTGGCGTTCGTAACGGTGGAAATAGTCGATGCACAGGGACGCGTGGTGACGACAGCCGACAACCGACTCACGTTCAACGTAACAGGGAACGCTACTCTCCTTGCTGCAGGAAACGGTAACGGAAAAGACGAAGACCCGTACTTCGACAACCAGCATAACACTTGGCACGGTCGCGCCCTCGCCGTAATACGCAACAACGGAAAGCAGGGAAAGGCGACACTCAACGTCACCGCTAAGGGACTGCCCTCAGCCAGCATATCAATAAAGTAACTTTCATCATACTGACAAGCAACTACGGATTACCCGGACTACACGAATCGTGCAATAAGGACAAAGCAAAACGTGTAACTCGGGTAGTTCGTAGTTTTATTGTATCTCGCAAAGACCAACATAAGCAGACTTAAATGCTTGTAAAAATGTTCGTTTTATTTGTCAAAACAAGAACTAAACAATTGTCAGAAAAATAAATATATCTATCTTTGCAACCGAGAATACAGAGCGTAACATGAAAAAGAGAACACAACCGATACTGACAATCACAGGAAGCGACCCCACAAGCGGCTCGGGCATCCAGGCAGACATCAAGACGATGACGGCGCTGGGCGGTTATGCAATGACCGTAATCACAAGCATCACGGCACAAACCACCTACGGCATCCAGCAGTTCCACGATATTCCGGCATCTGTGGTGAAGGAGCAGATAGAGGCGGTGATGAACGACTTCCAACCTCGTATTGTCAAGATAGGAATGGTGCGCACGATAGAGACGCTTGAGGTTATTGTCTCAGCCCTGAGGAAATACCGCCCCGAACATGTCATCTATGATGCGGTTCCCGTTTCATCGCAGGGCGAGCAGATGATGAGTGAGAGTATGGCTGAAGCCATACGTCGTGAATTGCTGCCGCTGTGCACGCTGGTGCTGAGACTTGACGACAGAGATATGCACGGAATGGCGAACCGCTACGCCAGCGCGGTGGCTGTATATCTGAGCGAAGGAATGACGGTGGAGCAGGCACAGCAACGGGCACGCAAGTACATCAGCACGCAGATAGTGAGGACAAGCAACCTGGAGGGGCGAGGCGCAGAACTATACAACAGTTTCCTCGACCATCTGTCGGAGCATTACACGCAGAACCGCGATGTTCATTTCTACGCCGACCTACTGAACGTGAGCAGCCGTTATCTGGCACAAGTGACGCGCCGCATAGGGGGAAAGGCACCAAAGGCGATAATAGACGAATATCTAGTGGAACAGGCGGAACGCCAACTGCTTTGCACGGATAAGACTGTACAGCAGACGGCTTACGAACTGGGGTTCTCGTCACAGGCTCACTTCACGAAGTTCTTCAAGAAGATGAAGGGCGAGAGTCCGAAAGAATTCAGAAAGGGATAACACATTTACACAAAATAAACATTAAAAACATGAGCAAAGAGAACAGACAAGAACTGAACCGCAATCTGGCGCAGATGCTTAAGGGCGGTGTGATAATGGACGTAACAACACCCGAGCAGGCACGCATCGCCGAAGAGGCGGGAGCATGCGCCGTGATGGCTTTGGAGAGAATTCCTGCCGACATACGGGCAGCAGGTGGCGTGAGCCGCATGAGCGACCCTAAGATGATTCGAGGTATTCAGGAAGCGGTGACTATTCCTGTGATGGCGAAGTGCCGCATAGGACATATTGCCGAAGCGCAGATACTGCAAGCGATAGAGATTGACTATATCGACGAGAGCGAGGTACTCTCGCCTGCCGATAACATCTACCACATAGACAAGACGAAGTTTGACGTGCCTTTCGTGTGCGGTGCAAAAAACTTGGGCGAGGCTTTGCGAAGGATTGCCGAAGGTGCCACGATGATTCGCACGAAAGGAGAGCCAGGAACAGGCGACGTAGTGCAGGCGGTGAGTCACATGCGACTGATGCAGAGCGAGATACGACGTTTGGTGTCGATGAGCGACGATGAACTCTACGAGGCGGCGAAACAACTGCAGGCACCATACGAGCTGGTGCGCTATGTGCATGAGAACGGTAAGTTGCCTGTAGTGAACTTCGCTGCTGGAGGTGTGGCGACGCCTGCTGATGCGGCACTAATGATGCAACTGGGTGCTGAAGGTGTGTTCGTGGGCAGCGGTATCTTCAAGAGCGGCAATCCCGCAAAGCGAGCGCAAGCGATTGTGAAGGCTGTTACCAACTACAACGACGCAAAGATGCTGGCGGAACTGAGCGAGGATCTCGGTGAGGCGATGGTGGGTATCAACGAACATGAAATAGAACTGCTGATGGCAGAACGCGGCGTATGAGAATAGCGATACTATCTCTGCAAGGCGCTTTTGCCGAACACGAGGCGATGCTGCGCCAACTGGGTGCAGAGACCTTTGAGGTGCGCAAACTGTCCGACTGGCAGCAACCTAAAGATGGTCTCATAATACCCGGCGGGGAATCGACAACACAGATGAAACTGCTGCGCGAACTGGGGATGGCCGACGTAGTGAAGTACGCTATCAATGAGGGTCTACCTGTCTTCGGTACCTGTGCAGGACTGATAATGCTCTCACAGTCGCACCTTGCAACTATGGACATCGAGGCTCAGCGCAACGCCTACGGCAGACAACTGGGCAGTTTCTCCACCGTGCACGAAGTGGCGGAAATAGGCAAAGACATCCCGATGACATTCATCCGTGCTCCTTTCATCAATCGTGTTTACGGAAAGGCGCGAGAACTAGCGACAGTTGACGGGCGTGTCGTAGCAGCACGTCAAGACAACCAACTCGTCACAGCGTTCCACCCGGAACTGACCAACGACCTCCGCATTCACGACTATTTCCTAAGCATTATTGGGTGATGGGGTGTTAGGTGATGGGTGATGGGTGATGGGTGTTGGGGGTCACAACTTTTTTCTTTTAGCCAACACCTATCACCCAACAACCCGCTCGACCCCATAGGGGGCGCTTTGCTTGCAAAGAACACCTAACAACCGCCCATCAACCGCCCTACAAAAAAATAATTGGCAAAAGACACTCTTTTTTCAAGTATTATGATTATCTTTGCAAAGTCTTAGCAATCATACATAATACTAACTTTTATGAAAAGAATCCTTTTGGCCATAGCCGTATTGGGTTTGTTCAGTTCGTTGCAAGCCCAGAATGTCGTGAACTGGAATACAGGAAAAATGGACGTGAAGGTGGAATACTTCACACCATCCATCGTGAGAATAGTAAAGACACCAACGGGCAGCGAGTCGCGCCAGCCGAGTCTGGTGGTGCTTGCAAAACCAGAAAACGTAAGCATCACGGAAAAGGGAAAGAGCGTGACAAGCGGACAACTGGAGGTGAGACTCGACCCGAAGACAGGAGCACTTACTTTTGCCGACAGCAAGGGACGCGTGCTGCTGAAGGAGAAGGACTGCACTATGGAACGACTCACAACAGGCGGTAATACCGGAGAGTATACCGTAGGACAGACTTTCACGTTGCAGAAGGACGAGGCGATATACGGTCTGGGCACCTTCCAAGACGGAAAACTGAACCGCAGAGGAGCGCATAAACTGATGGAGCAGTCGAATCTGGAGGACTTCCAGAACGTCATCCAGTCGGTGAACGGATGGGGATTATACTGGGACAACTATTCTCCAACGCAGTTCGACGACGATGCCAACGGTATGACACTACGCTCCCAGGTGGGCGACCGCATAGATTACTACTTCATGCTGGGCGGTTCTGCCGACGGCGTGATAGCACAGATGCGCCACCTCACGGGCGATGTGCCTATGTTCCCGCTGTGGACATTCGGTTATTGGCAGTCGAAAGAGCGCTACAAGACGAGTGACGAACTGCTGTCAGTAGTCAGCAAGTACCGCGAACTGCACGTTCCTCTCGACGGCATCATACAAGACTGGCAGTACTGGGGTTCCAACTATTTGTGGAACGCTATGGACTTCCTCTCTGAAGACTTTGCACAGGGAGCGCAGATGGTGAAGAAAGCCCACGACATGAACACGCACCTCATGATAAGCATCTGGGCAAGTTTCGGTCCGATGACAAAAGCATACCGTCAGTTGGCAGAGAAAGACCTGCTCTTCAGTTTCCAAACCTGGCCGCAGAGCGGACTCACCTCGTGGCCGCCGCGTATGGAATATCCTTCAGGAGTGCGTGTGTATGACGCCTTCAGCGCAGAGGCTCGCGACATCTACTGGCAGAATCTGAAAACACTATACGACTACGACATCGATGCGTGGTGGATGGACTCTACCGACCCTGACTGCTTCTACCCTACCGACAAAGACTACGACCATAAGGCTGGCACAAACGGCACTTGGCGCTCGCTGCGCAACGCGTTCCCGTTGGAAACCGTTCGTGGCGTGTATCAGAAGCAAAGGGAAGAATCATCAAACAAGCGCATATTCATAATGACTCGCTCGTCGTTTGCAGGACAGCAGCACTACGGCTCGAACATGTGGAGCGGCGACGTGTCGTCTTCATGGGACATGTTGCGCAAGCAGGTGCCCGCAGGACTGAACTTCACGTTGACAGGCAACCCAAACTTCAACACCGACATCGGCGGTTTCTTCTGCTCAGCATATAACACCCGAGGTGCTGGCTCTGCTCCGCGCAACCCGCAGTTCCAGGAACTCTACGTAAGATGGATGCAGTACGGACTGTTCTGCCCGGTGTTCCGCAGTCACGGAGCCGACGCTCCCCGCGAGATATGGCAGTTCGGGCAAAAGGGCGAGCCGATATACGACGCAATAGAGAAAACCATCCGTCTGCGCTACCGCCTCATTCCTTATCTATATAGTACTGCCTGGCAGGTGACATCAGCCAACGAGAGTTACTTGCGACCGCTCATCAGCGACTTCGCACAGGACAAACGCGTGTGGGATATGGCCGACGAGTTCATGTTGGGCCGCAGCATCCTCGCTGCCCCGATACTGGAACCGCAATACACCGAGGAGCGCGTCATCAAAGAAGACGCTATGACAGGATGGGACAAGAAAGAAATCGCAACTGACAATTCTGTCCAGAATGTCGATTGGAAAGCAAACAAATCCACTACGAAGTACCTGCCGCGCGGCACACGCTGGTATGATTTCTGGACAGGCAAAGCATACAACGGCGGGCAGAACGTCACTCTGACCACCACTATCGACCGCACGCCGATATTCGTTAAGGCGGGCAGCATACTGCCGCTGGGCCCCGAGATGGAATATGTGGGACAGAAATCGTGGGAGAATCTCGAGATACGCATCTATCCTGGCGCCGACGGCACATTCACTCTCTATGAAGACGAGGGCGACGGATATAACTACGAAAAAGGCGTCTATGCCACAATCCCGTTCCTATGGAATGACAGCAAGCGCACACTCACTATCGGACAGCGACAAGGCTCTTATCCCGGAATGCTCTCCAGCAGACAATTCACCGTCATTCTGCCCGACGGCAGCAGTTACAAGGTAAGTTACGACGGAACACAGCAGGACATCAAATTATAATAATATAACAACAACCATGAAAAGACTTTTAATCATTGCGGCGGCGGCAATGTTGCTGACAAGTGCGAAAGCACAAGTGAAGTACCCTTGGCAGGACACCAGACTGTCGAGGGCAGAGCGTGTGGAGAATCTCCTGTCAATGCTCACCCCAGAGGAAAAAGTGGGACTGATGATGAACAAGAGCATCTCGATAGAGAGACTCGGGATACCATCATACAACTGGTGGAGTGAAGCATGTCACGGTGTGCGTCAAGGCGGCTACACCGTCTATCCGCAACCTATCGGAATGGCGGCAGCATTCAGCGAGGAACTGGTATACAAGGTATTCTCGCAGGTAAGCGACGAGGCACGCGCCAACTGGAACCGCTCAGACCACAGCGTGAAACACGTGGGAATGGGCGAGATTTACTATCCAGGCAACCCGGAACTTACCTTCTGGTGCCCCAACGTGAACATATTCCGCGACCCGAGATGGGGACGCGGTCAGGAGACATGCGGTGAAGACCCGTACATGAACGCCGTGCTTGGAGTGCAGACGGTGTTAGGAATGCAGGGCAGCAACAAAGATTACATCAAGACCCACGCCTGCGCAAAGCACTATGCCGTTCACAGCGGTCCCGAGCCTCTGCGCCACTCGATGAACGTGGAGCCTACGAACCGCGACCTGTGGGAAACCTACCTCCCCGCATTCAAGGCTCTGGTGAAGAAGGCCAACGTGCGCGAGGTGATGTGTGCATACCAGCGCTTCGAGGGCCGTCCTTGCTGCACCAGCGACCGACTGCTCATCGATATCCTGCGCAACAAGTGGGGATATGACGGACTCGTAGTGACCGACTGCGACGCTATAAACAACTTCTACAACAAGGGACAGCACGAGACACACAGCGACCCGCTCTCTGCAAGCGTCGACGCTGTGCTCAACGGCACCGACCTCGAGTGCGGAAAGGTGTTTATGTGTCTGACCGAAGGACTGAAGAAGGGACTTATCAAGGAAGAAGACCTTGACGGCCATCTGCGCAAGACTCTGATGGGACGTTTCGAGTTGGGTATGTTCGACCCCGCCGACATGCTTCCTTGGGCAAAACTTGGTGAGGATGTCATAAGCAGCGAGGAGCATAACGACCTTGCCGTACAGGCTGCCCGCGAGTCGATGGTGCTGCTTCACAACAACGGAGTGCTGCCTCTCTCGAAAGACATCAAGACACTCGCTGTAGTAGGACCTAACGCCGACGACGTGGAACTGATGAACGGCAACTACGGCGGCACGCCCACCGAGGCTCATCAGCACTCTCTGCTGCAGGGCATCACCAAAGCGTTGCCCGGCACCAAAATCATATACAACAAGGCATGCGAGCTGAACGACGAGTATAACACCGTTCACCACCTGCAGGACTTCAATAACGGACAAGGCGTGAAGGTGGAGATGTGGAACAACAAGGAACTTCAGGGCGCTCCTGCACACACAGCCTACTACAACGAACTTAACTTCTCTACATTCGGAGCATGGGGATTCGCTGAGGGCGTAAACAACGACTCGCTCTCAGTACGCGTGAGCGGACAGTACACAGCCACATTCACAGGCGAGATGAAATACACTCTCGCCACCGACAACGGCTACATCCTGCGCGTCAACGGAGAGGTGGTTGAAGAGTCGAAGGGCGGCGGTCGTCGCGGCTTCGGTTTCGGCCGCAGAGTGGAATACAAGGGATTCCCCGTAGAACAGGGCAAGACATACAACGTGGAGATAGAATACCGTCGCGGCAACGGACAGTTCGCGATGCTGCGCGGCGACATCTGCGAGCGACGCCTTGCCGACTTCACCGACCTCGCTAACGAGTGCAGCAAGGCCGACGCCATCATCATCATCGGCGGAATATCAGCACGCATGGAAGGAGAAGGCGGCGACAAGGCCGACATCGAACTGCCAAAGGTGCAGCAGATGCTGCTTAAGGCGATGCACAAGACTGGTCGCCCCGTAGTGTTCGTAAACTGCAGCGGCTCGGCAATAGCATTCGGAAGCGTTGAAGGCGAGTACGACGCGCTGCTGCAAGCATGGTACCCGGGACAAGGCGGTGCGCAGGCACTCGCCGACGTGCTCTTCGGCGACTATAACCCAGGCGGAAAACTGCCTGTGACATTCTATCGCTCAACAGCAGACCTGCCCGACTTCATGGACTACTCAATGAAGAACCGCACCTACCGCTACTTCACCGGGCAGCCGCAATACGCATTCGGCTACGGACTAAGTTACACCACATTCAGCGTCGGCAAGGGTAAACTGTCAAAGAAGTCGATGAAGAAGAACGGCAACGTAACAATCACCGTACCAGTAACGAACACCGGAAAGCGCGAAGGCACCGAGACCGTGCAGGTTTACGTGAAGTCGCTCGATGATTCAGGCGCACCGATAAAAGCGCTGAAGGGATTCCAGAAACTGTCGCTCAAGCCCGGAGAGACCAAGACGGCAACCATAAAACTTGACGGCGAGGCTTTCGAGTACTACGACGAGAACATCGACGAACTCTCCGTGCGCCCAGGACGTTACCGTCTGCTCTACGGAACATCGTCACTCGACAAAGACCTGAAGTCATTCGACTTCGTCGTGAAATAAGGTCATAAACATTGCCGAGCCCGTTGCTCTCATCGCAATCGGCTTATAGATACAAACGAGGGAACAAAGTTAATAACATAGTGGGACAAAGTCAATAAGATTGTTCAACAAAGTTATTAACTTTGTTCTTTCATTTGTCATCTTTTGCAAGACGATTAGGCATCTCTAGAGTGTTTTATGACTATGTCACACAATCATCCAACTGAGATTTATGCAGACGTTGAATGGAGAAGAAAGTGGATGCCGTTAATCTAACGGATTGTTCAGATAGGTTTTCCTTTGAGAATCTCGGCATAATTCGGCTTCAAACCATTTAGAATTTCGGAAAATCCATATTACCGAACAAAACAAAGCCAAAACACCGAATAAAATCAATCCAAATTACCGAAAAATATTCGGCCAAATTACCGAATATAAATAAAAAAGTATTATCTTTGCAGCGGATTTCTATAAAAGAAACGTCACAATGTACAAAAAAAGGATTCTCGACAAGTTGCTTGAACGTAAGCTCAAAGGATGTGGGGCTGTACTTATGGAAGGACCCAAGTGGTGTGGTAAGACGACAACCTGTGAACAACAGGCAAAGAGTACGCTATACATGTCTGACCCAGAACACAAAAGCCAATATCTTCGGTTGGCAGACATCAATATAAAGAAGTTGCTCGAAGGTGAAACACCAAGACTTATTGACGAGTGGCAAGTAGCCCCTAAATTCTGGGACGCGATACGATATGATGTTGACCACCGTGAGGGTGACGGCTTTTATATGCTAACAGGTTCATCAGTACCCCCAGAAGCGAAAAAGGATAATAAAAACGAAATAGTACATTCCGGGACAGGGCGTATTGCAAGATTGACAATGCGTCCAATGAGTCTGTTTGAATCTGGTGAATCTAACGGTGAGATAAGCCTTGACGCATTATTTAAGGGTGAGACAGGGGGCCTTTATAGCGAAAACAGCCTTGACCTTTCACACATTGCTTATCTTATATGCCGAGGAGGTTGGCCCAAAGCCACTTTGCAAAGCGAGGACATTGCCCTTGATAGGGCATTAGAATACTTCGATGCCGTGACATATATCGATGCTTCGAAGGTGGACGGTGTTCAGCGTGATCCAGAAAGAGTCAAGAGGCTAATGCGTTCATACGCACGTCAGCAAGGTAGCCAGACAGCTCTTGCCGTAATAAGAGAAGACATGCTTGCCAATGACAGCAGTACCCTCGACGAGGACATAGAAGACATGCACGCATGGAATCCCAACCTGCGCTCTAAGACAGCCATACGTACAAGCGACACGCGCTATTATGTAGACCCATCAATTGCTACAGCAGCCCTAGGACTCGGGCCTCAGGATTTAATAAATGACCTTAATACGATGGGATTGTTTTTTGAGACCCTATGTGTAAGAGACCTGCGTGTATATGCCGACGCTTTGGACGGCGAGGTTTATCATTATAGAGACAAGACTGGGTTGGAATGTGACACCGTGCTTCATTTACGAAATGGACAATATGGGTTGATAGAAATTAAGCTCGGCGGCGATGAACTCATCAACAATGGAGCATCCGCATTGAAAACTCTTGCCGCCAAAATTGACACGACAAAGATGAAGAAGCCTTCGTTCCTCATGGTACTTACGGCTACCGGCGATTTTGCCTACCAACGAAAGGAAGATGGTGTGTTCGTCGTACCTATTGGTTGTCTGAGAAATTAAAACAATAGTGCTGTGTGTAAAAAATGCTTGTGTTCTTTCATTTGTCATCTTTTGCAAGGCGATTTGTCATCTTTTGCAAGGTGAGTGGGCACCTTTTGCAAGGCGATTGGGCATCTTTTGCAAGGCGATTGGACACCTTTTGCAAGGTGATTAGGCATCAAATGAACGACTTGATGATATAAAAGAGAACCGGAAAGACCAATGCCGGCAGCATGTTTACTGTCTTGCAGTCCTTGATGTTGAGTATTGCGAGACCTGAAGAGATGAGCAGCAGACCGCCCACGATGGACAGTTCGGCCATCAGCGTCTCCGGGATGAAGTCGCTGCTGTTGAGGAAATAGGCCACAGCATAGATGGAGCCTTGCCAGCAGAAGAGCACCAGAGCGCCGAGCATGATGCCCCAGCCGTAGGTGGCTGCAAACACCGCGGAACTCACGAGGTCGAGAGTGGCGTTGGTGTAAAGGTAGGTGTTGTTCCCGTAAACGGCGCTCAAGACAGGTCCCACGATGCTGAGCGTGCCTATGCAGTAAAGCAGGCACGAGGTGGTCAGCCCCTCTGCCAGCCGCGATGCGTTGTGTCTGGCGGCATAGCGCTCTATCTTTCCCGCTATGTCGAGTTTGAATCCGATTACCGAGCCGAGCGCGATGCTCACGATGAAGAGCACAGGATACTGGCTCTTAGGGAGGTTCTGCACCGCCATGTTGGCGCCCAGCGCAAGCGTAACGATGCCCATAGCGTTGAAGAGGGCCGTCTGGATGGTGCTGTCGATGCGTCGGCGCATGATGCTTCCTGCCGTGCTTCCTATCACGATGCAGATGGTATTGACAATAGTTCCTAGCATTTTAATACAATGTAATTATATATTATTTGCCCCCGTGACTAATGACTCCCCGCCCCTGTAGGGGAGGGGCAGGGGTGGGGTCAGTGTCTTTTATCCACACACAACTTTTTCCATATTTTTCTATTTTCTTCCTTAAAATCGCTGACCCCACCCCTATCCCCTCCCCTACAGGGGCGGGGAAACATCACGTACGGAATCGTTCTGAACACAACATCATTTGTGGGGCCTAATAGTATATCGTTCCCTTAAATAATGTGTTATAGTTTTCCCTGTTCACGGTAGCTGTAGTATGCTCCGTCGGTGACGATGACGTGGTCGAGCATGTAAAGCCTCATCACCTCGCATGCTTTCTTTACGCGCTCCGTGAGGCGGTCGTCGTCCTTGCTGGGACGTGTGTTGTTGCTGGGATGGTTGTGCACGAGCGCCACTATCGTAGCGTTGTTAAGCACCGCCGACTTCACTATCAGCCTCACGTCGACGGCCGTCTCGGTGATTCCTCCGCGCGAGATGCGCTCCGCCTTTATCAGTTTGTAGTTGTGGTTGAGCAGCACTACCCACGCCTCCTCCACGTCGAGGTCCTGCATCTTGGGGCGCATGAACTGATAGATGGCATGCGCCGAGCCGAGGTCCTTGCGCTGCGCCACCTCCTCGCTCTGCCTGCGCTTGCCCAGTTCGCACGCCGCAAGTATTGATATCGCCTTCGCCTCGCCGATGCCTTTATAGTCCATCAGTTCCTTGATGCTCATCTTCCCCAGCGCGTTCAGGCTGTTGTCGCAGTCGCTGAGTATTCTTTTCATAAGGTCAACGGCGCTGTCCTCGGTGTTGCCCGAGCCTATGAGGATGGCCAGCAACTCAGCATTCGTCAGCGTCTCCGCGCCCATCGCGGCCAGTTTCTCGCGCGGACGGTCCTCCTCAGCCCACTGGTTTATGCTTAGTTTAGAGTTGAGAGATGAGAGTTTAGAGTTATTATCCTCTTTCATGCCGTTATTTTGCATAGTGCTATATTGATTTAGGGGAGTATATACAATAACCCCCATTGCTAACGTCTCCCCGCCCATATAGGGGGCCCAACGGTAGCAGGTCGAAGGGAAAGCCTTGACTTATCTGAATATTGTCACTTAACGATTCTCTTCTTGCCGTTCTCAATCACGATGCCCTTGTAACTGTCGTCCACTTTCTGTCCTGCGATGTTGTAGCGGGCGTTGCTGAGCGGCTGCTTGTCGCTGTTCACGCTTTCTATACCCGTGTTCACTACATCCTGGCCGTCGCTGTTGTCGTCGCCCTCCACCCAGAGGCAAGAGAAGGCGTAGCGGTCCTGAATCTTAGCCAGGCGCGTTGCCTTGCCCGTATTGATGTCCACCTCGTAAAGGGCGGTGTCATACTTGCCGTTGGTGCGCCATTCGCTGTCGGGCAGAGAGGTCCACGAGCCGCCTGCGCCGATGCCCTTTCCGCTGTTCACATAGCCGTTCCAGTACATCTTGTTGGGGTTGCTCTTTGCGAAGCATGCTGCCTGGCGGCGGTACTGCGACGCATAACCGGTGGCTCCCACGAGCGGTTCGTAACTGGTGTAGGTCTCCCCGTAAGCGTCTGTGCGCTCCACTTCCTGCCCAATCATGTTGCCCGTAGCGAGGTCGAACTCTATGAGTTGCGCTCCTGTAAGATTGCCGTACATGTCCACGAGGTGGTCGTCGTCGTCGCTGACCGTCACTCCCGATGTGCCGCCGCTGGTGAGCGCGAAGGCGCGTCCCTCTGAATTGATGGCGAAAGTCACGAAGTTATAGTAGTAGAGTCCCTTTGTTATGAGCGTCACCTCCATTGTCTCGGTGTTCAGCCTTCCGATGGCGTAGCCCGCGTCCTGTCCGCTTCGGCCCTCATACTGGTCGTCCTCGTCGACGAAATAGTCGGGGTCGCTGGTGATTTCGTCGGGCAGTTGCGCATTAGTCACATAGAAAAGGCCGTATATATGGTTGTCGATAGGGTTGAAAGCCATACCCGCCGACTCCAGCACCTTGTCCTCGCTGTAGTGCGGGAACTCCTTAAGCATCTTGCCTGTTGTGGCGTCCCAATGACGCACGACGAACATGTCCTCTGGCTCTGACGACTGAAGGTCGCGGCAGAACACCGTCCACAGTTCTCCGTTGGCGTACACCGCGCCTGAGTTTCCCATCATATTGCCAAAGCCAGTAACAAGCAGCGCCTTCTCGGGGTCGGTGAATGTGCCGCCGCTGTAGTATTCGCTGACAGGAATGTTAGGATACTGAACGGGCTCTATCTTAGTGGTGTTCACCTCCATTTCGTATATGCCGTTCTTCGATGCGAAGATAGCCTTGCCCACACCTGCGGGATCTAACTGCGCAGGCAGCCATCCTACGTAATTCGACTTGTTTTCCAACTGGTCGCCGTCATCATAACGGTTGTTGTTCACCACGCCCTTAATAGTCACCTGACCCATAACAGGCACGCACATCATGGCTGCAACAGCCATTACTAACAGTTTCATTGTTTTTCTCATTTGTCTTGATTCGTTTTAATAAATGTAGTAAATAGTCCGAATGCACTCTTCGTCTTGCGCTCTAATACACACCCTTCGGGGAGACGAAAATTCATAGGTTCTATTATATTTGATTAATATTGTCTGCAAAAATAGCAATAAGAAATGAGATTACAAAATTAAAGAATGACATTTTTATGTATTCATATGTAAATTGACTCTCGTCGATGAACGCGTGTGATGCTCTTTCGCACCTTGTCTGATGTACCTTTCAGCGCCCCAAATGTATATGTTTTAGCCCCCGAAAAGCTCCTAACGGCCTCTCCCCCAACCCTCCCCCGTAGGGAGGGGCATAGGGTAGGTTTAACCCTCACCACTACACACAAATGTGACTCAAACCCCTCCCTTGGGGGAGGAGCATAGGGTGGGTCTAAAACTTATGATATCTACTTATAAAACGTTTTCTCGAATGCTTGGAACTCGTCCTTCTTCAGCACGCAACGTTTCCACCACGACTCTATGAAGCCGAAGCCGTAGCCCATCAGTTGTGTGAATGCCGCAGGGATGGAGAGCAGCCCCACCTTCAGACTGCGGTTCTTGCGAGTGGAGTCGATGAAGATGACAAGACTGTACAGCAGTATCGGCGACAGGGCGGCAAGACACACCATATACCACATGTGCCAGTTGGCTGCGTCGTAATGTATCAAAGCCCTTGCAACGGCTGCCAGCAGGACAAGCACTATCACACCTATGGTGAACACCGTAGGCAGCAGATGCACCAGTTTCATCGTTCCGGGATGACGTTTCTCAAGGTTTATGCGCGCTATGCCGCTGTTGTACACCTGACGGAAGAACTTGCGGAAGTCGGTGCGCCGCTTGTGCCACACCCACGCATCAGGAAAGAGACGCGGACGATAGCCTGCCTCCACGATGCGGTAGGAGAAATCGATGTCCTCGCCAAAGCGCATCTTCGTGAAACCGCCGAGTTTCAGATATACATCGCGGAGCACGCCCATATTGAACGAGCGGGGATAGAACTTGTCGAGACCTTTCTTCCCGCCGCGAATGCCGCCGGTGGTGAAGAACGATGTCATAGAATAAGAAATGGCTTTCTGCGTCGGAGTGAATGACTCGTGAGCGGCGTCGGGGCCTCCGAAAGCCTCTGTCGGGTTGCTTTCCAGTTCCTTGCTGACAGCGGCGAGATAGCCCTCAGGCACCACCACATCGCTGTCTAATATAATAAGGTATTCTCCGCGCGCACGCTCGGCGCCGTAGTTACGTGTCTGGCCGGGCCCGCTGTTTGCCTTCTTGAAGTAGTGCAGGTCAAGCCTCCCCTCATATTTCTTGCAAACCTTCTCGCACGTCACGCTGCTCCCGTCCTCCACAATAAGCACCTCAAAGTCCTTCACGCTCTGCTTCGTGAGACTCTCCAGCAACTCCTCCACCTCGTCGGGACGGTTGAAAACGGGAATGATGAATGAAAAAAACATATGAAGGTTGAATTTTGAAGGTTGAATTTTGATGTATTGCCTTCGGCAAGTGTTAAAGGGCGAATTTTGAGGGGTGAATTTTGAAGGTTGAATTTTGATGTATTGCCTTCGGCAAGTGTTAAGGGTGAATTATGAGGGATGAATTTTGAGGGATGAATTATGAAGTAGGTTCTTCTGATGAGGATTTCGTTATGGATACGAGGAGTTTCTTCAGTTCTTCGCAGTCTGGATAGATGGAGTCATATAGTCTCTGCTCTAAGACTCCTGTATTTTTCAGCAGGTCAAGCCAGAATAAAGACTCGTTACTTTCCTTCAGGGCGACGTAAACCTTTGACCTGAAGTCTTTCTTGCTGATGGCACATTGTGCTTCCGCGTAGTTGGCTCCAATGCTTGTGCCGCTGCGGAACAGTTGATCGGCTATTCTGTGTTCGTGTTTTTCCTCGTTAAGGTAACGGCACAAATTCACTATACGAATAGCAAATGCCATACATTTCTCCTGCATTAATTTCCCAAAATCACTCATAGATTTACCATGATGATACGAAAAAAGGCTGAATTACGTATTCAGTTCACTTCTTCCTTTTCACTCACGAAGTGACACATCAAAATTCGTAATTCAACCTTCTTAATTCTTTATTACTCTTTCATGCGCTGCAGATAAGAACCGTCGCGGGTGTCTACCTGCACAAGGTCGCCCTCGTTGATGAAGAGAGGAACGCGGATTTCCACGCCAGTCTCCAGCGTTGCGGGCTTTGTAGCGTTTGTAGCGGTGTCGCCCTTGATGCCTGGCTCAGAGTGAGTAACGCGGAGCACGGTCTTCACAGGCATTTCTGCGAAGAGCACAGTCTCGGTGTCAGCGTCAGAAACCACCTCCACGATGTCGCTCTCCTTCATGAAGTCAACACCTGTCACGAGGTCCTTAGCGATAGGAGCCTGGTCGTAGGTCTCCTGGTTCATGAAGATGTAGTCCTCGCCTTCCTTGTAAAGATACTGGTAAGGACGACGCTCGATGCGTACATCCTCGAGTTTCAAGCCTACCTGGAACGTGCGGTCGAGCACACGACCGTCGGTAACGTTCTTCAGTTTGGTGTTCATTACTGTGTTGCCTTTGCCTGGCTTACGATGCTGGAACTCGATGCATACCCAGATGCCTCCGTCCATGCGGATAGCGGTTCCCTTCTTAATGTCTTGTGAGTTGATCATAACTATTTAATAATGTTTTATTTCCTTTCGGGGTGCAAAGTTACGAAAAAACGAGCGCAGAACAAAAGAATTTATTCTTTTTTATGCCGAGTGATAGTAACTTCACGGTTTTCAGACCGTAAAGTTACGAAAAAACGAGCGCAGAACAAAAGAATTTATTCTTTTTTATGCCGAGTGACAGTAACTTCACCTCCTTTTTATGTAAAAAGTACGGAAAAACACTTATAATTTTGGCAACTATATACTATCAGACCCCATTGCAAACGACTCCCCGCCCATTAAAGTTCCCCTCGCCCTTTGGAGAGGGGGCAGGGGTGAGGCCTAGGGGCAGGGGTGGGGTCAGTGTCTTTCTACACATAACTCCATTTATCTCCTTCCTTTAATTACCGACCCCACCCCTTTCCCCTCCCCTGCATGGGCGGGGAACCAACGATCGCAGGCCGAAGTAAAAAACGATTGTCGGCAAGGCATTTTACGGAATACAATCCATAGTAGGGTCAAACAGCATATAATTACCTATAATTTTGAACGTTTTCATGTGATTGAGAGCGATAAAGTTTGTTACTTCCCTTTATTATCATTATATTTGCAGCAGGATAAATAAAAGAATATGAACATGAACAGTCATTTAAAAATAACAGTCATCCTGGGTGCACTCTGCCTGTTAACAATGTTGACGGGATGCAAAGGCACGCCACAAAAGGTAAAGGATGTGGTGGAGGATGCGATAGGTATAGAAGAGGACCAGACAACATTCTGGTTGAATGAGGAACAGGAGAACATAGTACGCAAAGGCAATGAGTTCTCCATCAAATTATTCAGGAAGATTGCAGAGGAGGAAGGAAAAAAGAATGTCTTTGTCTCAACCATTGGAATGTACTATTCGCTGAACATCATCAATAATGGTGCGTCAGGTCGTACCCGACAGGAGATATGCAATGCCCTAAGCATAGACACAACAGACATCGACCGTGTCAACAAAATCTGCCGAATACTGATGAAAGGTCAGGAGAGAATCACTGAGAACAAAGAAGATGGTCCCTCGTCATATATGCGTACAACCATAATATTTCAGGCGGGAAAGCATATTGACATAGACAAGTCGTTCCGGAAAGTTCTGGAAGATGACTATTCTGCTGGCATCATAAAGGGAGATGTCGATGCTGACTGTCAACGCAAGATAGACGAGTGGTGCGCCAAGCATACAGATGGATTGCTCAGTAGTTTTCCCCTCACACAGCGAGACGACAGGTCGGCTAACTTGCTGGTGGCAAACTTCTTCAATGGGCGATGGGCTCAGAAGTTTTATAAAGAATACACGAAAGAGGAGCCTTTCCATGCTGGAACAAGCACAACGGTAAGCATGATGAACATGACGGAAAGGGAGGAATTCTTTTCTTATGCGGAACTTAATGACTTCTCACTACTTAGAATACCCTATGCGGGCAGTTATCGTCTCTACGTCATTCTTCCCAAGAAGGTCGATGGACTAAAAGCGTTGCTTCAGTCACTCGACGGGGAGAAACTTAGGACTGCCATAGGTCAGTTAAAGTCCTATGACTTTGTCTATGTCAAGATACCCAAGTTCGAGGTTGATTATTCTTTCAATGCGAACGATTATCTTTCATCATTGGGAGTCGGCAGGATGTTCAGTGACTCCGCTGAGTTGAATAGGATTCAGTCAGAACCGATGGTGATTAAGGATATCATACAAAAGACCAGAGTCATTCTTGACGAAGATGGAACGAGAGCAGGTGCCTTAACGTCAAGTTCATTTGCCACTTTGAGTGAGACGATGAATCCTACAAAGGCATACTTCTATGCAGACCATCCCTTTGCCTATATCATCGAAGACTCCTTCGGGAGTTACTGTTTCATGGGAACATTCTGGGGCAATAAGATTTCAGGCGAGTAATAAATATTGAGTTAACCTTTAAAACTTAGAACGATGATGAAAAGACTTTCTATGATTCTTGCGATGCTTGCAGTTGTCGCAACAATCAACGCCACGAAGATTTATCACGGCAACAGCACATACGTGGGCAACGTGGTATATACTTGGGACGGCAAACACCTCTATCAGGGCAACACCACCTATGTGGGAAATATCCTATACACTTGGGACGGCAAACACCTCTATCAAGGCAACACCACCTATGTGGGCAATATCCTCTTAACATGGGACGGGAAGTGCATCTATCAGGGCAACTCCACCTATGTGGGCAATGTTCTCTTCACGTGGAACGGCAAAAACTTGTTTCGCGGCAACACCACATACGTGGGAAACATACTCTGCACTTGGGACGGCAAGCATCTATATAACGGCAACAGCACATACGTGGGCAACATAACATATACGACCGACGGGCCCATACCGCCCGTAATCATGTCCCTGCTGTTGTAGGAGACAAGAACGAGAGTCTCCTTACGGCACAGATTACCAGACTCACATCTTTCTTATTTCTTATGCATGTTTTCCCGTCAAATAATGCCGCGCTATTCACGCTAAATTAGAAAAAAACATAAAAGTTGATACTAAATTTCGCATATTTCTTTGGTAATTAAAAAGAAATGAGTAATTTTGCACCCCGCAAATGAGCGAATCTCAAGAAATAACAACAAAATAAATAGATAAGAAAGATGAAAAGAACATTTCAGCCCCACAACAGAAGAAGAGTGAACAAGCACGGCTTCCGTGAGCGTATGGCTACAAAGAACGGTCGCAGCGTGCTGGCTTCTCGTCGCGCTAAGGGCCGCAAGAAGCTCACAGTATCTGACGAACATCATGGCAAATAAGCCATTCTAACTTTGTATTAAAGTTAAAAACAGGGAGATGCATGCGTTTTAAGGCTGCTTCTTCCTGTTTTTTCATGTTTTTTTTGCATCTTTCATCTATTTATGTTACCTTTGCCCATGAAATACAACCAAAATGACAATATCTAAATTTTTCAAGAAGATATTCAGTTTCTACCTTTGGGGAAACATTTTCGCGATGATTGCTGTATTGGCTCTTGTTGCCATAGGAGTGCGCTACGGACTTGACCTCTACACTCATCACGGAGAGAAAATCGTCATCCCCGACGTGAAGCATAAGTCTTTTGCCGACGCCGAGAACATTCTTGACAAGGCAGGACTGAAGGTCGTTGTTAGCGACACAGGATACGTGAAGAGCCTTCCGCCCGACTGCATCCTCGAGCAAACGCCTGTGGCGGGGAAGATTGTGAAGTCGGGCCACGTCATCTATCTCGTGATAAACTCAGACACGCCAATGCTCACTCTGCCTGACATCATCGACAACAGTTCGTACCGCACGGCACGAGTGAAACTCATCTCGATGGGATTCAAGGTGGGCGAGCCGATGTATGTAAACGGCGAGCGCGACTGGGTTTACGGTGTGCTGTGCAACGGCAAGAGCATCGTCAGCGGACAAAAGGTGTCTGTTGAGGATATCCTTATAATACAGGTGGGCAACGGCATGCGCGATGCCAGCGACTCTGTGTTCGTCGACGACTCATACTACGAATACTATTACGAAGACTCGCCAAACGACTCTTCTACCATCAACAACGGCGAGGTGGAGCAAAGCACCAACAGCGAAACAACAGAGCCTGCAGCACCAGCACCGTCGGGTGATGTAGATCAGTTCCAGGAGGTAACTGTTCCCGATGTATAAGGATATGGAAGAACCTCTCGGCGAGGACGAGATGCTGACGTCTGCTATTGACGGCGACACCGACCTGCAGGACGAAGAACAGGATTCTCTCGACGAGGAGCAGGACAGTCAACTATACGAGCATTTCAGGCTGGTGGCAGATGCTGGGCAAGTGCCTGTGAGGGTGGACAAGTTTCTCACAGAGCGCATGCAGCACCAGAGCCGCAACCGCATACAGAAAGCGGCCGAGGCGGGGTTCATACATGTCAACGAGCGTCCCGTGAAGAGCAACTACAAAGTGCGGCCGGGCGATGTGGTGACGTTGATGCTCAACCGTCCGCGCTACGACGACACAATAGAACCGGAGGACATTCCGCTTGATGTCGTCTACGAGGACGACCAACTGATGGTGATAAACAAACCCGCGGGAATGGTTGTTCATCCAGGATGCGGCAACTATCACGGCACGCTGGTAAATGCTGTCGCCTGGCATCTTCGCAACATGCCTTCATACGACCCTAACGACCCCGAGGTGGGGCTGGTTCACCGCATCGACAAGGACACCAGCGGACTCCTTGTGGTGGCGAAGACTCCAGAAGCAAAGAGCCGTCTAGGAGTGCAGTTCTTCAACAAGACCACTCACCGCTCATACAACGCGCTGGTCTGGGGAAACTTCGTTGAGGACAGCGGAACAATAGAGGGAAACATAGGCCGCGACGTGCGCGACCGTCTCCGCATGGATGTCTTCCCAAAGGACTCGGGCATAGGGAAGCCCGCCGTCACACACTACCGGGTGATGGAGCGCTACGGATACACCACTCTGGTGGAATGCATTCTCGAGACAGGACGCACCCACCAGATACGAGCACACATGAGGCACATAGGCCATCCGCTGTTCAGCGACGAGCGATACGGCGGCTGCGAGATACTAAGGGGCGAGCGCACAGCATCATACAAGGCATACATACGCAACTGCTTCGCCTTGTGCCCACGACAGGCACTACACGCGCGCACGCTGGGATTCGTGCATCCCGCTACAGGAAAACAGATGGACTTCACCAGCCCGCTGCCCGAAGACATGCAGCAACTGATAGACAAATGGCGCGCACGACTAAACTCACAAGCTTAAGAACTGAATAACAAGAAACTTATATAATGAAAAACCTTAAAAGAAACATCGCCATAGTTTGTGGCGGAGACTCGTCAGAGCACGACGTTTCTATGCGCTCTGCACAAGGACTTTACTCTTTTTTCGACAAAGAACGTTACAACGTGTGGATTGTTGACATGCGCGGACTCGCGTGGTATGTCAACCTACACGACGGCACACGCACACCAATAGACCGCAACGACTTCTCTTTCAAAGAGAACGGGAAACTCGTGATGTTCGACTATGCCTATATCACAATACACGGAACACCGGGCGAGAACGGTATACTGCAGGGATACTTCGAACTGATACACCTGCCCTACTCCACCAGCGGCGTGCTCGTAGAGGCAATGACCTTCGACAAGTTCGTGCTCAACCAGTATCTACGCGGCTACGGGGTGAAGGTGGCCGAGTCGATGCTCATACGCAAAGGATACGAAGAACTGGTTTCCGACGACGAGATTGACGAGAAGATAGGCATGCCGTGCTTCGTGAAGCCTGCGGCTGACGGCTCTTCGTTCGGAGTGTCAAAGGTAAAGAACAAAGACCAGTTGGCTCCTGCCATCCGTAAGGCACTTATGGAGAGCGACGACGTAATGGTGGAAAGTCTGCTCGAAGGCACCGAGATAACTGTGGGATGCTACAAGACACGCGAGAAGACAGTCATCTTCCCCGCTACCGAAGTGGTGACAAAGAACGAGTTCTTCGACTACGACGCCAAGTACAACGGACAGGTGCAGGAGATTACGCCTGCACGCATCCCTGAGGAAACGGCAAAGCGCGCAGCACAACTTACAAGCGCCATCTACGACATACTGCACTGCAACGGAATCATCCGCATCGACTATATCATCAGCAAAGACCAGGAGATATCGATGCTCGAGGTGAACACCACGCCCGGAATGACCGCCACAAGTTTCATTCCGCAGCAGGTGCGCGCTGCAGGACTTAACATCACCGACGTCCTCACCGACATCGTGGAGAATCAATTCAAATAATCCATCATTTAACACCCCAACCGCAATGACATTATCCGATTTCGACGCGATACGTCCTTTCGAACCAGAGGAGTTGCCGGCAGCCTACGACCGGCTCGTTGCTAACCCGCAGTTCCGCGCAGTTGTGGGAATGCTCTATCCGCAGGTGCCTTTCGAGGCACTTGAGAAGAAGATGAGGGCCTGCAACACCAGCATGGAATTCCAACTCGCCTTCTGTTACGACTTTCTCGAGATGCTTATGGCTAAGGCGAGTCTCGGAATGGACATCAACGTGGACGCGATTGACGTAAGCAAGCGTTTCACCTTCGTGAGCAACCACCGCGACATCGTGCTCGACTCGGCTCTGCTCGACAAACTGCTCGTCGATGCGGGATTCAAGACAACTTGCGAGATTGCAATCGGCGACAACCTGCTGTCTCTCCCGTGGGTGAAGGACCTCGTGAGAATCAACAAGTCGTTCATCGTGGAACGCTCGCTTCAGCCCCGCGAGATGCTGCTTGCCAGCAAGCGTCTCTCTGAGTACATGCACTTCGTTATTCAGGAGAAGAACGACAATGTGTGGATAGCACAGCGCGAGGGAAGGGCAAAGGACAGCGACGACCGCACACAGCCCGCGATACTGAAGATGATGGCAATGGGCGGAACAGGTACTCCGTCGGAACGACTCCAACAACTGCACATCGTACCGCTGTCTATCAGCTACGAGTTCGACCCGTGCGACTTCCTCAAGGCGCGCGAGTTCCAACTGCGACGCGACAACCCGGAATGGAAGAAGGGAAAGAACGACGATGTTGTGAGCATGCAGACAGGAATAATGGGATTCAAGGGACATGTGCACTATCATTGTGCACCGTGTATCGATGAGTATCTACAGCAACTGCCTGCAGACACTCCGAAGACAGAGTTCTTCGATATCGTGGCAGCACACATCGACAGCGAGATTCACCGCAACTACCGCCTATATCCCTCAAACTATATCGCAGCAGACATGCTCGACGGCACCTCGTTTGCCAAAGAGGGGAAATACACCGAGGCCGACCGCCAGCAGTTTGAGGCATACTTGCAAGGACAGCTCAACAAGATTGACCTCGCGGACAAGGATATCCCGTTCCTACGCGAGCGCATGCTGACGATGTACGCCAATCCGCTGAGGAATAAAATGAAGTAGTTAAAAAGGAGGCAGGTGGAGATATGGGACGAATGTGCAACAAAACTGTTGTCCTCTATCTCCCTCCACCGCACTTTATCTTCCTTAAAAAACATATGCGACCAAAACAACTCCTCCCTATCCTCGCCTTTCTTCTTGCTGCCTGCACAACAGAGACTTACGACTCTGGTGACGGCAAGTACAGCATGATGCGTGCCGACTTCGTGGAGACTCGCACCAACGGCGCGGGAGAGTTGTATTGCGCCGTCACCGACGAAGGCGACTCACTCTTACTTTCTCCCAAACGCACAGCGAAATGGGCAGCAACACCCGACTCTCTCTATCGCGCCCTGCTATATTATAATGTGCCGCAGACAGGGATTGAGGTGAAGACAATATCGCTGACCAGCATCCCCACCCCGTTGGTGCGCATGAAAGAAGACGTGAAGGAACAGCAAACCGACCCCGTAGTCTTCAACAGCGCGTGGATGAGCCGCGAGGGACGCTATATCAATCTCGGACTCTCGGTAAAGACTGGAGTCGCTGAGGGCGTTGACGAAAAGCAGACTATTGGGCTTATGTGCGACGAGATAACCACCGACAGCGAAGGGCACCGCCACTATTCGCTCACCCTTTTGCATGCGCAGAACGGTGTTCCCGAGTATTACAGCGCCGAATTATTCTTGAGCATCGCCGACTATCGGCTGCCTGAGAAACCCGCCGAAGGCGACATCATCACAATAACAATCAACACCTACAAAGGAAAGACAGAAAGGTCTTTCCAATATTAGTCTTGACTCAACACGTCAAACACATGCATTCATTTTTTAAAAGGGCATTAATCACATCCTCATTGATGCCCTTTCGCAAGCCCAAATACCATATTTCGCAACACGAAAGGACATTAATCGCGAGGTCATCACTCATCTGTGAGGGCAACAAGAACGGCAGAAACGAAAACAAACAGGTCTTATTATATAGAAAATCAACTACGAATTTCACAGATTACCTGCAAAACCCGTAGTTGGTTGTTTATGTGCTTTCTTACGAAAGGTTATTTCAGAAGATTCATGGTGTCGGTAGCAATCATCAACTCCTCGTCGGTAGGAATGACAACAACCTTCACGCGAGAATCGTCGGCAGAGATGACAACCTCCTCGCCGCGTACTTTGTTCTTTGCCTCATCAAACTTGATGCCCAAGAACTCCATATCCTTACAAACCTCTGAGCGCATGCTAGTCTGGTTCTCACCTACACCAGCGGTGAACACCACAACATCGAGACCGCCCATAGCAGCAGCATAAGCACCGATGTATTTCTTTATGCGATAGAAATACATGTCCTGAGCCAGCTTAGCCTTCGGATCACCAGCCTTTGCAGCATTCTCAACGTCGCGCATATCGCTGGAACCGCCAGTAAGACCGGCCACACCACTCTGGTTCCCATCACCAGTCCTTCCAGCGGAGTGAGTCCCATAGACGTGTCGATGCACTTGCCATCCTTCACGGCTGCTATAGAACCACCGTTACCCACGTGACAGGTCACCATCTTGGTGCCTTCGGCGGGGATACCGAGGAACTCGCAGGCACGGGCAGACACATAGCGGTGACTGGTTCCGTGAAAACCGTAGCGGCGGATGCCGTACTTCTCGTAGAGTTCATAAGGAATAGCATACATGTAAGCCTTAGGAGGCATAGTCTGATGGAATGCTGTGTCGAAGACACCCACCTGGGGCAATCCTGGCATCAGTTCCTTCACGGCGTTCACACCCTTCAGGTTAGCGGGATTATGCAGCGGAGCCAGATCAGAGCACTCCTCGAAAGCCTTGAGCACCTCGTCAGTAAGAATCACCGACTTGTTGAACTTCTCGCCACCGTGCACCATACGGTGACCCACAGCATCAATCTCGCTGAGGTCTTTTATAACACCGATTTCAGGGTCGGTAAGCAGAGAGAAGATGAACTTCACGCCCTCTGTATGCTCGGGGATGTCGTGCATTATCTGCTTTTTCTCACCGTTAGCAAGCTTTACTTTCACGAAAGCGCCGTCAAGTCCCACGCGCTCAGCGCCGCCGCTGGTCATCACACTCTTGTCGTCCATATTGTACAATGCGTACTTTATTGAAGACGAACCACAATTTAAAACTAATATCTTCATTGTTGTTTATTGGTTTATGAACAGAAATTATTATAATTAATATAATTATTCAACTTTCGAAAACTCACTCGCCTAGTAAATAGGGGGAGACAGAAGAAGATAGTGGGAGATAAAAGACGTTAGTTTATCTGCAGGGCAACAGCACGCAAAGCGTTGTCCTCTATCTCCGCCGCTGAATAGCGGCATATCTCCCTTTATCTTCATATATCTTCTTAACATGTCAAACTTGAGTTATTATTCGCTGACATATTTTTTGTAGTTATCTTGAGTAAGCAAGACAAACCTGTCGGTGGCTTGATTATACAGATATCGCTCTGCCCTCAGACTTCTCTCGCAAAAGTTCAAAAGTACACCTCTTTCCATATGTGAGATGCGCATGTAATTGAACAATTGCGACCGATGTTCTGAAAGTATTTTTTCAACAGCCTTCAACTCAACTACTACCCCATGATAATAAAAGTCAGCATAATATACTTTCTCCATTAGATGGTCTTTATAGTAGAGTCTTAACTGTTTTTCTCTTTCGAAATCCATCTTGCGCTCATTCATCTCGATGGCCAGTGCCTCTTGATAAATAGGCTCCGACAACCCTCTTCCGAGTGTTTTGTGAACTTCTTGAGCAGCCCCAACAACTTCGTATATACTCTTATACTCTTCCCTTGTCATCGAAAAAATTATAATAATTATAATAATTTCTGTCAAGTTTATAACTTCTGTTTTTTTTACTTGGCATCCATTGCCTGACAAGCGGTGATGGCCACCATCTTGTAGATGTCGTCAACAGAGCATCCGCGACTGAGGTCGTTCACTGGGCGAGCAATACCCTGAAGGATAGGACCGAGGGCAACAGCACCGCCAAGACGCTCAACAAGCTTATATGCGATGTTACCAACTTCAAGGCAAGGCACAACGAGAACATTGGCACGACCAGCGATGTCTGAACCTGGAGCCTTCTTCTGTCCCACGCTGGGCACAAGTGAAGCGTCTGCCTGCAGTTCACCGTCAATCTTCAACTCAGGTGCCATCTCCTTAGCGAGACGTGTTGCCTCAACAACCTTGTCAACAACCTCGTGCTTTGCCGAACCCTTAGTAGAGAAACTGAGCATTGCAACGCGCGGCTCCTCGAAGCCAGCCACCGACTTCGCTGTCTGTGCCGTACAAACGGCAATCTGTGCCAACTGGTTAGCATCGGGCATAGGAGTTACAGCAACGTCGCCAATAACCAGAATACCGTTCTCGCCATACTGTGGAGTCTGAGTGAGCATAAGCATAGCTCCGCTGACACATGTGATGCCTGGCTGAGTCTTGATTATCTGGAGGGCTGGACGCAGAGTGTCGCCTGTCGTAGAGAGCGCACCGCTTATCTGTCCGTCAGCATCGCCAGTCTTTATTATCATACATCCAAGATAGAGAGGGTTCTTCACCAGTTGGCGAGCCTCCTCTATGGTCATACCCTTCTTCTTGCGAAGTTCAGCGAGCAACTGGGCATACTCTTCGCTCTTCTCGCAGTTCTCTGGGTCTATGAGTGTTGCCTTGTCAATGTTCTTCAGTCCGAGACGGTCAGCCAGAGCATGTACTTTCTCAGGATTTCCAATCAAAATAAGGTTAGCAATGTCTTCAGCCAGCACACGGTCGGCTGCTGTCAGTGTACGCTCCTCCTCTGCCTCTGGGAGCACGATGCGCTGCTTGTTACTCTTAGCACGCGCGATGATTTGTTGCACTAAATCCATAGTAGATAAATTTTTAATTATTGTTTATGATGTGTTTATATAGTGTCTTCTGCTGTCTTCTTCATAGTGTGTTGGTGCATCATTGCATCTCCTTTGTGAGCAGACTCTCAAAGTCTTCGGCCGAAAGGCGCAACTGCATTTTCCCGTGAATGGCAACACTGATGCGGCCGGTCTCCTCAGACACCACAACTGCAACAGCATCACTCTCCTCGGAGATTCCCATAGCAGCACGGTGGCGCAGTCCCAGTTCTTTGGGGATATTCACATCGTGACTAACGGGGAGAATACATCCTGCTGCCTTTATCCTCTGCTTCGACACCACCATAGCGCCGTCGTGAAGTGGAGAGTTCTTGAAGAAGATGTTCTCTATCAATCGCTGACTCAGTCGGGAGTCTATCTTTTCGCCTGTCTCAACGATATCGTCGAGCGGTGTGACGCGTTCAATGACTATCAGCGCACCCACCTTTCCGCGCCCCATACTCATGCACGAACGCACAATCGTCATCACGCTTTCCTTGTCGACATTGCTCTTGCGTTTTCCGCCGCTGAAGAACTTCAGCAGCGCGCTAAAGCTCTGGTGAGCGCCCACATTATAGAAGAACTTGCGTATCTCGTCCTGAAAGATGATGATGAGCGCTATCACTCCCACACTCATAAGATTGTCCAAAATGGCACCGAGAAGTCGCATCTCAAACACACGACTCACAAAAATCCACATAATGAAGAACACTATGATGCCACCGAACACATTGAGCGAGCGCGACGCCTTCATCACTCTGTAGATGTAATAGAGTCCAAGCGCCACCGCCACAATGTCTATTATGTCTTTTATTCCAAAATCAAACATGCTTTTTGAGTTAGGAGTTAGGAGTTCCCGTTTTCGTCATCGTCATCGTTAATCGTATCGTTTCAACTGCCTCGCGAATATCATGGACTCGAAGGATGCGTGCGCCCTTCATCAGTGCAATAGTGTTCAGCACCGTTGTACCGTTGAGAGCCTCGACTGGTGTGATGCCAAGCGTGCGCCATATCATCGTCTTGCGAGACAGTCCTGCAAGCACAGGCAACCCGAACTCTTGCAGCAGTTCCATACGCTGCAGCGTGTCGAAGTTCTGCTCCATCGTCTTGCCGAAACCGAAACCAGGATCAAGAATAATATCACGCTGACCACGAGCGCGTAGTTGTCTGATGCGCAAGGCAAAGAACTTCATAGTGTCTTCCAGCGATCCCTGACTCGACATCAGTACATACGGCACTCCGCCGCGCCAACTCTCCTCAAGAACAGGGGCACAGTCGGCAGTCTCGTCGCTGTCAATATCGTTTGCTGAAGCCTCGCCACCATATGCGCCATCAGGATTGCCGCCACTGACATCATTGATGACGCCTGCGCCAAACTCCTCAACAGCCATTTTCGCAACGTCACGACGGAAGGTATCGACGCTAAGCACCGCATCTGGTTGCTGTCCTCTCACAACACGCAGCGCAAAACGCATGCGCTCCATCTCCTCTTCCTCAGACACCTGATCGGCACCTGGACGAGTGGAAAATGCGCCTACATCGATTATTCGCCCGCCGTCTTCTATTATTTCGTTGGCACGGGCAGCAATCTCTATCTCTGTCTGCTTGCGGCTCCCTTCATAGAAAGAATCGGGAGTGCAGTTGAGGATTCCCATCACCAACGGTTCCCTCAACGACAGCAACTTGCCGGAGATGTTCAGCGTATATTCTGCGATATTGTCTTTCATTATTGAGTGGCCTGCAACGGCGTTGCAGTGTCTTTCATTTGCAAAAATACTATAAATCAACCATACTGCAAAACTTTCAACACTATTTTTATTTAATTTAAGTTTCCAAAAACATCTCGTATATTGAAACTTTTTCCTATTTTTGCAGTCAGAAAGAGTAAACATAAGAAATCATGGACATAAAAGAGATTTTCAATATCGTAAAGACACACATGCCGATAACCACCGACAGCCGAGACTGTCCAGAAGGAAGCGTGTTCCTTGCGCTCAAGGGTGAGACCTTCGACGGCAACAAGTTCGCCGTGAGTGCATTGCAGAAGGGATGCGCTATTGCAATCGTTGACAATACAGACATCATCGGTACAAGTGGTGAAAAGGTGGTGTTCAGCGACAACGGCACCGCTGAGATTTCTCTCGAAAACGGCAGACAAGGCATGTTGATTCTCGTTGACAACACCTTGCAGACATACAAAGATCTTGCCCGCGAGCACCGCAGACAGTTCAACATACCAGTTGTGGGTGTTACTGGCACCAACGGAAAGACAACCACTAAGGAGCTTATTGCTGCCGTGCTGGGCGAGAAATATAACGTGCACTACACCCGAGGCAACTTCAACAATGATGTGGGAGTGCCAAAGACGCTGTTCCAACTCTCCAGCGAGCACGAGATTGCAGTTATCGAGATGGGGGCATCGCATCCTGGCGACATAAAGACGCTGGTGGAGACAGTAGAACCCACATGTGGAATAATCACTAATGTAGGACGCGCCCACTTGCAAGGCTTCGGCTCCTTCGAGGGAGTGAAGCGCACCAAAGGTGAACTCTACGACTTCTTAATTGATAATGGACATTTGACAATTGATAGTTGCGCATCGCCTTCGCCTATCTTCATCAATGCCGACAATGCCGACCTTATGGAAATGGCTAAGGAAAGAAAGGCACCGAAATTGATAAAATACGGTAAGGACACAGCTGACGAGGTGACTGTACGCGGAAAAATCATCGACTGCGCACCGTTCCTGCACTTCTCTTGGCAAGCCGACGGCGGTGCAGAGCATGAGGTGAAGACCCATCTCATCGGCGCATATAACATCGACAACATGCTGGCAGCGGCAACTATAGGACTGCATTTCGGCGTCAGCGAAGAACAGGTGTGCCACGCATTGGAGAACTACACGCCAACAAACAACCGTTCGCAACTCACCGTAACCGCCCACAACCACCTCATAGTGGATGCTTACAACGCCAACCCAACGAGCATGAAGGCTGCCGTCGACAACCTCGCAGCGATGAACGTGCCCGCAAAAATGGCTATTCTTGGCGACATGCGCGAACTGGGTGAGGTGTCTGGCGAGGAGCATCAGCGCATAGTTGACCTGCTGAAGTCAAAAGGGCTCAACGATATCTGGCTCGTTGGCGAGGAGTTTGGCAAGACCGACTGCGCGTTCCGCAAGTTCAAGGACGTTGAAGAAGTGAAGTCCGCCATCGCCGAATGCCAACCGCAAGGCAAATACATTCTTATAAAAGGCAGCAACAGCATGCGTCTGTACACATTGCCCGAGGTTCTTTAGTGTTGAGAACTGAAGGCTGAGGCATGAAAAAAAGAACAAAGCAAAAGAATAATGACACCTGAAGAAAAAACCATGATAGAGGAGCGCATCGTGGATGTGCTGAAGACCGTTTACGACCCTGAGATACCCGTGAACATCTATGATCTGGGCATGATTTACAAGATAGACATGCAGGAAGATGGTGTCCTGGATGTGGATATGACGTTCACCGCGCCCAACTGCCCAGCAGCCGACTTCATCCTTGAGGATGTACGAACGAAACTGGAAAGCGTGGATGGAGTGAAAACCGCTAACGTGAACCTCGTCTTCGAACCAGCATGGGACCAAAGCATGCTTAGCGAGGAAGCGAAGTTGGAACTGGGGCTTTAAAATGTATAATGCAGAATGTAGAATGGAGAATTATGATTACTTTTGAGTGGTGAACGTTGCATTTTGATTATTAATGAACATTCTGATAATCTTTTAAATGTCTGGTATTATGGTATTACAGAGGAAAGAGAACATACTAAAGATTAAGTCGGAGAAATTCGGGAGCAGAATAGCGAAGATGTATTTGTATCTCACTTCTGTAAAGAACGAAACTGTAATGTCAAAACAGATATATAGGAGCGGGACAAGCATTGGGGCAAATATCGCCGAAAGCATCAATGCAGAGAGTAATTATGATTTCATTCACAAATTAAGCATTGCGCTGAAAGAAGCAAACGAGACGGAGTATTGGCTCACTAATTTACATGAGAGTGGCTTCATAAACGATAAGGAGTTCAACTCCATAAATAGCGATAACGAAGAATTGATAAAAATACTTGTAAAATCAATAAAAACGAAAAAGGAAAGAATGGGAATAGACGACACAAAGAGATAGTTCTTGAAGGTAATCATAATTCTACATTCTACATCATACATTCTACAATATGAGAAATAACATTTATATATTAAGTGACGCGCACCTTGGTTCCTGGGCCATTGACCACGGGAGGATGCAGGAGAGGAGGCTGATACGTTTTCTCGACGACATCAAGGGGAAGGCGAAGGCTATCTACCTGTTGGGCGATATGTTCGACTTTTGGTACGAGTGGAAATACTGCGTACCTAAGGGTTACACGCGTTTTCTGGGCAAGTTGTCTGAACTAACGGACATGGGCATCGAGGTACACTACTTCACGGGCAATCACGACATCTGGATGTATGGTTATCTGGAGGAGGAATGTGGTGTCACCTTGCACAAGAAACCAGAGACTGTGGAACTATATAATAAAGTGTTCTATCTGGCTCATGGTGACGGGCTTGGCGACCCTGACAAGAAGTTCCAGATGATTCGAAAGATATTCCACAACCGTTTGTGTCAACGGATGTTCTCAATGATACACCCTCGATGGTCGTTGTGGTTCGGTCACACATGGGCCAAACATTCGCGCATGAAACGCGCCGACGGCAAAGAACCTCCATATATGGGCGAGGACAAAGAGTTCTTAGTACGTTACACCAAGGATTACATGAAGAACCATCCCAACATCGACTACTTCATCTATGGTCACCGTCACATAGAACTAGACATGATGCTAAGCCATAAGACGCGAATGATGATTATCGGCGACTGGATATGGCAGTTCACTTACGTCATCTTCGATGGAAACCACTTGTTCCTTGAGGAATATGTTGAGGGAGAAAGCAAAATGTGAATTGAGAATCAGTTACCAAACAAAAACCGCCCTTTTAACAGGCGGTTTTCTTTGTTTATTAGTGTCGGGATGAAGCACATTTGACATAGAACGCCACGTTCCTTAAAAAACAAAAAGACAACATCAATGATGCTGTCTTTTAAGCAGTCGGGATGAGGCGACTCGAACGCCCGACCCCTACGTCCCGAACGTAGTGCGCTACCAACTGCGCTACATCCCGATTTGCGGATGCAAAGGTAGCAAGAAAAAATGAATTGCGTGCAATTTTAATAAGAAATTTAGATAAAAACTTGCTCAGTCCACTTTTTTATACTACCTTTGCACCCGCTTTCGCACAGAGAGCCACAACAACGATGGTGCCTTAGCTCAGTTGGTAGAGCATCGGACTGAAAATCCGTGTGTCCCCGGTTCGATTCCTGGAGGTACCACACACCAAGGACTTGGATTCGTATAGATTCCAAGTCCTTTTATTTTGGCAATTATATACAATCAGACCCACAAGTAATGCAAGGCCAATATTGAAGCCTGCATGAAAGTTCCCCGCCCCCGAAGGGGAATTGTTAAAGGGACTCTTTTCCTACGCCATGCGCTCGATGGGGCCAAGTAGTATATAATTCCTCTTTAAAAATTCTTCTCATGATGTGAAGAGCAGTTAAAAAGTGATGACAGTGTAGACCGTGTAGACCATTTTTACGCGTTATATGAAAAAAAATAAAAAATACAAGTGTGTAATTTATTATTTTTTTGTAGAATGTTTATAACAAGTATACACGGTCTACATCGTCTTCACTTCTCCGTTTGTAAAAGACTGATAATCAGCATCAATGAAAGTGGCGAGTTTCCTCAAGTTTTTCCTTATTTAATGTGATAAATATGTTTTTTACCAAGTGTGCAATCACAAGTGTAATTGTCAGAAAATACAAGTGGGAGTGTCAGGAGTATCTCCTGAGGTGCTCAGGTATATATATCTGAGGTGGTCAGGAAGCATTCCTGAGGCGGTCAGGAGTATCTCCTGAGAAGACCACACACAAAGGGCAACAACTCCATTTATTATTCGGGAAATTACATACCATTAGCCCCACAATGGGGACAACCGCCAATATAACGTCAGCTCCCGCACACACTACCAGAGTATAGATTTTGCTATAAAATAACGGGATCCGCATAGTTGCGAATCCCGTTAACACAATTAACTCAAAAGAGTATATTTCTTGCGTAAAACTGCTTACCAGTTATCATCATCAACGATGACATCATTGCCTTTGGACTGTGAGTTCAACTCACCATCGTCGTCCTCTGTTGGATCATGCTGATACCAGTCAGGATTCTGATAGGGATTGTTGCCTGAGTTGTCACTGATTTCTCCCTCGCGTCCGCCTTTGCTTCCGCAAATCATTGACGATGCTTCCAAATAGATTATCTCCGTAACAGGAGCCATATATTTTTTCATTGTCTTGTCCTCCTTATTTTACGAAATATTTCTTACCGTTAATGATATAGATACCCTTTGGCAGACCCTCGAGAGAGGTAGAGCCGCGACGAACCACCTGTCCGTTGATGCTCACCACGATATCCATGTATTCTACCTTAGCGCCTTCCTCCTGTGCTTTCTCAATAAGGGTCACGACGTCATCTTGGTCAATAACCTCGCCAAGGAAGTCTTCGTCAAACGCCATATCAAATCCTTTTGAAGAAGCAGTTTTGCCATCCAATTCGCTCTCGACACCTGCTACGGCAGCATCATTAGGAATCACGATAGCAGTGAACTGAGTCCATACACCACCCTTACGAGTTGAGGCCTGACCTTCAGCAGGATTCTCTGCCACTTCACGATAGTACTTAGGCAATGCAGTGCCCTTGCGGCCAAGGAAGTAAGCATTCTTCGGGATGAAGGTCTTCCATTTCTCAGCATTCTGCACCCAAGTATCATGAGCTGCTGCTGCTGTATTGTATTCAGCCAATGCGGTTTGGTACGCTGCTTGCGCTGCATCAGGATCGTATGTATTATATGCATTCCATGCAGTCTGATTGGCATTGTAAGCATTCCATTCTGCTTGATTAGCAAGGTACACTGCATAGTCGCTGGCGTAACTAATGCTCTTGTTGAATGTTTCCTTGCACCAATTAAAAGCAGCTTCGGCATCCGGTCCGCTACTAGCATTCCAGTAATTAAAACCATGAGCAGTGAGCAAAGAACTAAAGATATGGAATTGAGCATTATAAGCATTCCACTGTGGAGTACCATCATTGAAGTTAGCGGTTATCAACTCATTTATACCATACCACGGTCCACGATTATGCTGGTCTTGTCCATCTGTAAGAAGAGATATCAATTCTTGTTCCTCAGCTGTCAGCGGTGTAGGCGCAGGTATCGTCTCTGTCGGTGCTGTCAATGTCTCGGTAGGCATCGGTGGAGCTACGGGCTCTACTGGCTTCTCAGGTACCAGAGGCTCATTACCTATAGCTTCCTGTGCATCATCCCTATATTCTTTGGCGTTACCGATGAAAGTATAGGTCTGTCCAGCATATTTTGAATAAGCAGCCTGATTGAAGTTATCTTCGGTCTTTGCAACACCAAGATCAACAGTACGCTTCTGAGCCTCAAAGATGTTGGCCCACTGTGTCATAGGCTTCCAAGATATACCGGAGAAGTCGCAACGCTTGGGGTTACCAATTGAAGTACCAATAGCAGGGTGAATCATATATGGATGTCCAGCTGTTGCCAGAATACCATCAATCATGATTGCCTGATCCTTATTAGCATTTGATTCTGAAATAGAGCTACCAGGAGCAAACGTCTTCGTCTTGTTTGAAGAAAGGAAAGAACTAACTTGAGAGTGGTGATATTCTACTCCTTCTTTACTGCGATAAATATTGTAGGAGAACTTGCTATCTGGATCCGTTTCACGTCCAATTACTTCATATTCGTTACCTTCGCTATCTCGGTAATAAGTTATTGCAACATTATTGAAGTGTAAGATCAGTTTCTTAGAAGTACCAGCTTCTTCATCAGCCTCCTTGACTTCCACACCGCTGAAGTCAACGATATTGAAGGTCTCGTTGAAGGCAGCAGCCAACTGCTCGTCAGTGAGGTCAAATGGGAAACACATCGTGTACCACACATCTTCATATTTTTTAGTATAGACATCACCACCGGGATCAGTCGTGAACTCCTTCATGAGCATAAACTGTGCCCAACCGTCGCGGGTATATTTACCTTCTCCAATAGTACCGAGGTCGGCACCTTCCACATTTGAACGCTTATACATGTCACTACGGAAAGGAATACCATAGCCATCAGTAGTTGTTCCCTCATAGGTGGAACTTATCTGTGCTCTTACGGCATCTGCAAGTTGCTTTGGATAATGGAACACAGGGATACCATTCACATGAGTGTAATAATACTCTGTTGCTTCATCCCAAGTCATTTGCTCAAGCAGTGCCTTCTGAGGAGTATCAGGAATACCATCCCATCCGTCAAGGTGCATGTGATAGAAAGTACTGTTACCATCATAATTACCGAAACCGTTACCAGCTTCACTAATACCAGCAGACCAGATAAGAGGTATCTTTGCTGGATCGGTGGTAGTGAGGTAGATGTCGGTAAACGGACAGAGTCTGAATGCTTGTTTGCCTATCTTTTCCACATTCTCAGGAATAGTAATACTATTCAGTGCCAAGCAATTATCAAAGGCGTTGTTGCCTATGTTGATTAGTGTCTGCGGCAGACGGATTGACTCCAAATGCTGACTGTTAAAGAAAGCTCCATTACCTACTGATACGATACCTTCGGAAAGGGCGATGTGCTTCATACTCTTACATTCATTGAACGCACGGTCACCAACGTAGCAGTTGCTTAAACCACCAGCAAAATCAAGGTCTTCCAAGAAGTCACATTTCAGGAAAGCACCTCCATGGATGCGCTTCGTGCCACTTCCAATAACAAGATGACGAATGCGAGCCCACTTACCACATTCTTCTTCAAGGTCGGTATAGCAGTCGGGAATGACCAAAGTTTCAAGAGGAACGCAATTTTCCTCAGCCTTGTTAGCATCGAAAGCACTTTGTCCATACAAGGCGACATAGCCTGTTTTGTTCGCAGACCCCAAATCATTAAGACAACGATATGGAAGATTGGTCATGTTGGTATCTGGTAATTTGATATCAACAACTCCGGTCTGATATTGTGAGAAATAATAGAAAGAGTTGGATGAAGTGGTGTTGGCAACCAGAGCCCCGTCGCAGAAAGGATCGTCATAATTGTAATAAGCCGCATTTGTAGCAGGAATCGTGCAATTAGCAAAATGAGCTCCAGTGAAATCCCACTCTGCACTGGTTCCATAACCGAAATTAGGAGTACCTGTAGCACCATTGCTTACGAGGTCTTTCTCACCATATTCACCAGCCATACGAATCTCACAGACATCTGTGGGTGGATTACCCGAAACAGGGATGTTCATCTGGGTAATGAATGGTGTCACATTATTGGCCTCCCACGAATAGAGAGCTACAGCAGCATAGTTACCACCATCTTTTTTTGCTTTTGTGTTGTCATAGGCACCCACCATTTTCAGGGCGCTGTTATTAGTCTTCAACGATGCCATTGCCTTTACATCATCAGCACTGGTCATGTTGTTCGGCAGGCGCAGATACTGTAAACCGCTCATGCTCATTCCTGACAATGTAGAAACGCTTTCAACAGAAGCCTTACTTAAATCCATTGTCGTGAAATGTCCAAGAGCAGGCACGTCTGAGGAATTTTTTAAAGCCGAGAAATCGTCTTCATTAAGTCCATCAGCACCTGTTTCAATTCTCAAAGCGGCAGGAGTGCCTTCAGCACCGATACCACCTAAGGCAGGATCAGCGTCTTTTGTCTGATTGATAAAGACGGCCAAACCACCAGGCTGATTGACTTTAATCCGAACGTGATCATTTAAGATGTCATACTCTCCCGTATAGGTATTACCATCTACGGTGTAGCTCCAATTGACAGGAGCTGCCCACGCACCTATAGATACGCAGACACACATCATTACAAAAAGTAAAAATCTTTTCATTTTGTTGATATTATTTTGTTTATTGTTGAATTATTAAATTCTATTGGGGCGGCATGAGAGCATACGAGATGCCGGCACACCTATTTATTATGTGCGTATGATGTGACAAATGGGAAACAGGAGCCGCTTATGAAAGCACAAAGTGCTGGTAGATACAATGGTTAAGTAACTGGGCTGACGCTCCCAAAAGTCGAAGGTTCCAAGGAAAAGGGCTGACGCGTCTCGCGACTTCGTCGCCCTAAATAAACTTTTTACGTTACTACAAAATGATCCTCACGGACTAACTGTAATACAATACTAACGTCTCCCAAATAAAAGGAGACTAAAATAACTCGGCGGCAAAATTACAAATTTTAAGGCATATAAAAAAAAAAAAACGGTTTTGTGGCGTTTTTTGTATGTGTTTAACATTAAATAACACTATGTAAACGATTTCGGTTAAATATTTATGCGATTATACGCTATCCAACTGCTAAGTTTCGGCTACCTGAAAGTGCTATTATGCCGTAAAGAATTTATGAAAGAAATTACAAAAATGACCTCACCACCTCACTTTTTTACTTGAAATGCCAGTATTTATTAGGGTTACAGAGAGTGAGGTGTTTTGTAAAGACCTCACTCAACAGGTCACTCAACAGGTCACTTTTTTATATGAGGCTCATAAACATCAGAAACTTTTCGTAAACAAGAAATAACGGAGATATCTATATTAAGAAATTAGTAGGGAGGTGTTAAGGGAGGTGTTGAGTGACCTGTTTGACAAACACCTCCCTCATGAATAAGCCTGGAAACAAAGGGAATTCGAGAGAAAAAGTGAGGTGGTGAGGTCTTTTTTCAATTTCACTTTATATATGAACGAGAAGCGAATCATTGGTTTATGAGAAATGAATGATATATCAACGAGAGGTCAAATGATGCTTTGTCGCATTCCATTGAATGCTATATGGAAGCGCGGTTTAATTGTTTATAATTGCCAATATGAAACATTTTTTAGAACTTTTTCTACAAAATGTTTCTTTCTTGATATTTTTTATCTATCTTTGCATCACAGATACGAAAATGATTTAAAAGTAGATTGACAATAATTAATAACAAAACCTTTTTGATATGGAATATTACATTGTATTGAATGGTGTGAAAGAAGGACCATTCGCGCTTGAAGAACTCAAAGCAAAGGGAGTGACAGAAAGTACATTAGTATGGAAGAACGGTCTTACCGACTGGGTGAAGGCTAACACTCTGCCAGAGGTGATGCAGGCTCTCTATACAGCACCTGCTGCACCGCAACCACAGGCAGCTCCTGTTCCACCACAGCCGCAGCCAGCACCAATTCCACAGCCTGCTCCTGCACCAGAACCAGCACCCGCACCACAGCCTGCTCCACAGTATCAGCAGCCAGCACAGCCCAAGCCACAGGTTTCTCAGGCTAAGCCACAAGCAGCACCTGCAGGTCCTGCTCCTGACGACTATCAGCAGAAGAACCTCATCCTTGCCATCGTAAGCTTCATTTGCTGCGGCGTCATCGGTGCCATCTTCGCTATCCTCGGCTACATCGCTGGTGGCGAGGTGAAGAAGTTCTGGATGCTCGGTCAGACAGAAATGGCAGAGAAGAAGGCTGCAGATGCCAAGAAATGGTTCAAGATTGCCATCATCGTTGATGTTGTTCTTGCCGTTCTCATCGGTGGTATCTATGCGCTGAACATCGCCCTCACATTGATGAACTCATAAAAGCAGTACGTTAAGTGCCGAGTGTTAAGCGGAAACTTTTTTCCGCAACACAAGGCACTTGACAATACATAAAACCTCTCCCCCGCGGAGAATAGAAGGGCATATACATGGAATACTATGTTATCATAGATGGAAGAAAATGCGGACCGTTCTCTCACGAGGAGTTGCGCAGCAAGTTTGTAACGCCGAACATGCCTGTATGGCGTGAAGGTATGGCCGATTGGGCTCCTGCGAGCAGTCTCGCCGAGTTAAGTGACGTGCTGCAGCCAGCACCGACACCGCCGCCTGCATACAATTACGGTGGTGCTCAGCAACAAGAGGAACCGAAGCGACGCAAGCGCGAGTTCATACCGCCGATGCCCGATGACTACAAGGCATCCAATATCTTCCTGATAGTGTTTGGTTTTTTATGTTGTCAGACGTGCTTTCTTGGTTCCATCTTTGCCCTCATCAGTTACATAAATGCCAACGAGATGACCACGCTCTACACAATGGGGCAGTACGAAATGGCTATGAGCAAGGCTGCCACAGTGCGTAAGATGCACAAGTGGGCTATATGGTCTAACGTTATCTTCATCCTGCTCGCTGTTATTGGCATAGTGGTATATCTATTGTTCATGGGCGGACTTGTAATGTTGTCAAGTCAATACCAATAGTACAGATGACGGCTAAACGCAGGAAATATATCGGAATATTGACGGCAGCGGTGCTTCTTACACTTGCTGCCGTCTATTTCTTTTTCGACCCAAACACAGAAGGAGTGTTCCCGAAGTGCGCTTTTTATGTTCTGACAGGGTGGAAATGCCCCGGTTGCGGTTCCCAGCGTGCATTGCATGCATTGCTTCATGGCGACATCACGGGTGCCTTCCACATGAACATGTGGATTCCTGTTGCCGCGATATATATTGTTTTGGTGATGATTGCATTGTTTTTCAGCAATCGAAACAGTCGTTACAGCAAGATAGTTACCAACGATTATTTGTTCGCCACATTCCTTCTCTTTACTATTGCTTGGTTTGTGCTGCGTAATGTTTATGGTGTTTGATTTCATAGACAAGAACCGATGCACCGTTATTCGACGCGGTATCGCTACACTTAATATGAGGAAAAACAAAAACCGCCCGTTGTCCTCTCGGATAACGGGCAGCAATGTCCTTTGGTCTCTTTTAGACAAAGGGTCTATGGCCAAACATGAAACCCTCACGGGCAGATATCAGGCAGAGACCAATTTTCTCAATAAAATGTTTAAAAAAACTATTAACTATTATCAATGATATCTATATTGCCTGTCTTCTATCAATTAAATCATTCAATAATATGATTTACTTGTTCTTCTGCATGCGCAAAGTTAAGCAATTAAAATTGCAAACGCCACTTTTTTCCTAATTTTCGGCATATAAAGTCGATATTTTCTCGTATGTTTACAAATAAGTGAAACAAATGTTACACTTTTCAGAACTGCAGGTATGGAATTAGTCTTTTGATGTCGGCTTCTGTAAAATCAGAAATCAGTCGCAAATCAGCTGCAGAACGCAGCGGACCATGCAGGCGACGACTCTCTACAAGCGCACGTGCCTGATAAAAGTTGAGGTATGGATGTTGTTTCAGTTGATTGAGCGAGAGGTGGTTAACGTCGAGTTTCTTCACTTCACTATTGCCCAAAACGATATATTGCAAAGCCTCCGGCGGTATGCCTTTGATATCAAGCAACTGGTTTACATCAACATAACCGCCAAGTCGATTGCGGTAGTTAACTATCGCTCGGGCATAACCGCTCCCTATCCCAGGCACCCGTTTCAACATCGTGGTATCGGCAGTGTTGAGTGCGATATGCTCACCAAAGGATAACTTCACAGGGTATCGCAAAGAGTCTTTTGGCGTACTTGACTTTTCTGTCTCGGATATCAATGATGAAGCAGGCTGATAGTCGGAAGAGATTTTTATATATGGTTCCAAACTCTTATACTCTTCTTTGCCGAGTCCATACATGCGGGCAAAGTCTCCGGGTTTACGAAACCTGCCGCCTTTTGCCCTGTACTTGTATATGTTTCTTACAATGAAAGGTCTTAGCCCCAGTCTTAGCAACTGCGTGCTGTCTGCTGTGTTTGGATCAAAGGCAAAGCGCTCGGCTTTCTTCTCTTCTACATTATAATATATATGCGCGCGCGAGGCGCTATGTCTCTCACCACGACCCCAGTTGCTTTGGAAAGCGGCAGTATCCTCAGGCACAACCTCCGTGTAGTCTTCCTTGCTACCTACCTTTTTCCCAATAAGGAATGCTGCGATTGCAATGAGACATACAAGTATTATGATGCTGTCGTTACGAACGGGTTTCATGATAATTGATAATTAATAATTGATAATTGACAGAGAGTACGATATTTAGTTCGCTAGGGTTAGTGACTCTAGAATCTCGTCCTCGGTGGAGAGGTTGAAGTCGCCTGGGATAGTGCCTTTCAATGCGGCGGCTGCGAGTGAATAGTCGAGGAAGAACTGCGGATCTTCGGGATGATGCAGATGTGAGTGAATCATCGCGGCGGCAAAAGCATCACCAACACCCATAGGGTCGATAATCTGCGGAATGTCGAGTATATGAGTGTGATACATAGTGCCGTCTGCAAGGAGCACACCTGTAAGGGTGTGATGGTTGGAACTCACCTGATTACGTATGCCGATGAGTATCTTGCGACATCGTGGAAACTGCTGGTGCAAGGCGTCGAGCCAGTCGGCATAAGCGGGCAAGTCCATCTTATAATCTGAGGAGAGCGCTGTGAAAGGCACTTGCGGATGCCCAGACACCACATACCACTCAATAGCGTCACCAAAGATTATATCACTATACTGCATCAGACGGTCGAGTGTCTCATGAGGATTCGCACCAGAATATTTCCAAAGGTTCTTGCGATAGTTGATATCGCACGAGATGGTAATTCCCATCTTGCTTGCCATCTCCACGCCCTCGAAAGTGGCATCGGCAGCACCTTGAGAGATTGCGCATGTGATGCCTGAGCAATGAAGAACAGCAGCATCCTTAAGTGCTTCTTGCCAATCAATCATCCCAGGTCGCAGTTCAGAGAACGATGACCCTTCACGGTCGTAGGCCACACGAGAATTACGCAATGCTGCAGCCTCCTCGAAATAATAGGTTCCAAGGCGACGACCGCATGTGAGGATATGACGCGTGCTGACACCATATTCCTGCAGCGACTGCCGTGCTGCGCGCCCCACATCGTTGTCGGGAACAGCAGAGACATATTCCACCTCGTCTCCCTGCATGGCAAGACTCACGGCAACATTTGCTTCCGAACCGCCGTATTTCCCAATGAACCTGTTTCCTTGACTAAGTCTGAGGCAGTCTGGCTTAGAGAAGCGGAGCAATATCTCTCCGAAAGTAACCACCTTGTTTTTCATACTGCAATGCTCGTTTAGAGAATGTAAAGGTAGAAAAAGATATCGGAAAACACAAAACATTAACATTTTTTGTGCTACCGATGACGATAAAGAAGATGTAGAAAGGGTTAGATTAAATTGAACTGATGCAGGAAAATGATAAAGATGGCGATGGGACACACGAACTTCACCAGTATCATAAGCACCTTCAAAAGGGGCACGCGCAAAGTGCCGCCATTGGTTATTTCGTCGATGATTGTCTGCTTCGGCATCACCCATCCTACATATATGCAGGTAAAGAATCCCCCTGCCGTGAGCAGGATATTTGCAGAGAGAAAATCAAAGAAATCGAACAGCGACTTACCGAACAATTGCAACTGAGGCACGGCTCCGAGCGAGAGAGAGCACAACGCGCCTGTTATCATAGCAAAGAATGTTACGAGCCGTGCGGCACTCTTGCGTTTCATGCCGAACTCCTCCGACACAAATGCCGTGGGCGTCTCGTGCATAGAGATGATGGAAGTGAGAGCTGCAAGGACAAGCAGAAGATAGAAAACTATACTTACCACATAACCTAGCCAAGGCACAGAGGCAAAGGCCTGCTGAAAGACATTGGGCAGAGTGATAAATATGAGCGAAGGGCCGCTGTCTGCCTCGATGCCCACAGAAAATGCGGCAGGAAAGATGAGGAGTCCGCTGAGTATTGCCACAAGGGTGTCGATTCCTGCTATCTGGAACGCAGAGCGCGTGAGATTGACATGCTTTCCGAAATAACTGGCGTAGGTGCAGAGGCAAGCCATGCCTACCGACAAAGAAAAGAACGCCTGTCCAAGTGCCTCAAGTAAAGTGTTGTGAGTAACCTTGGAAAAATCGGGACGCAAAAGGAACTCCACACCTTTCATCGCTCCAGGAAGCATGAGAGAGCAAACGACAAGCACCAGAAGCAAGACAAAGAGTATAGGCATCATCAGTTTTGACGCCCTTTCAATGCCGTGCTGCACGCCGTGAATGATGACATAGTGAGTGACTACCATGAACACCATAGTCCACATGATGGGTTTCACAGGGTCATTAGAAAACTCAGCAAAGTATTCCTTGAAGAATTCGGCATTACCGCTGAGATGACCGACAATAGAGGCAAAGGCATACTGCAACGTCCATCCAGCCACAACACTGTAGAACCCCATGATGATGAAACCGGTGAAGACTCCCATATAGCCCACCATCTTCCAAGGCATGCCGCCGTATGCACGCGAAGCATTTGCCTGAGCGCGACGACCAATAACGAACTCGCACAGCATGGCAGGAACACCGAGCAAAAAGATGCAACAGAGATATATGATGATAAATGCGGCACCACCATTCTCTCCAGCCTCATAAGGAAAGCGCCAGATGTTACCCAAACCTACCGCAGAACCTGCAGTGGCAAGGATTATACCTATCTTTGATGCGAAATTGCCGCGTTCTGACATTACACTATGATGTTTGAATTATACAAGTCCGAACTGATGCAAGAAGATAAAGACCACCAGTACAGGACATATGTATTTCAGTAGGAAAATGACCGTGTGGAAGTGCGGAGTGCGCAGAGTGCCCCAGTTGCTCAGTTCGTCACGCACAATCTTATGGTCGACATACCATCCCACAAATAGACATGTGAAGAAACCGCCTACCGTGAGACATATATTAGCAGTGAACCAGTCGAAAAGGTCGAAGAGCGACATGCCAAAAGCCTGAAGCCACTCTCTGCCGCCAAGAGACAACGAACAGAGGGCACCAACAACAATACAACCCACCGACACCATTACCGCAGCTCGCTTACGGCCCACCTTAAGCTCCTCAGAAAGGAAGCTCGTGCACACCTCATGTAGAGAGATATTGCTAGTAAGGGCGGCAATAGAAAGCAACAGATAGAACGCTACACTGACAATATATCCCAGCCACGGAATGGAACCGAATGCCTGCTCAAAAACATTAGGCAGAGTGATGAATATGAGCGATGGTCCTGAGTCGGGATTGACACCGACAGAAAGTGCCGCAGGGAAGATGAGCAGGCCAGCAAGTATTGCCACAACAGTATCTATTGCAGCTATTTGCATTGCCGAATTAGTGAGGTTTGTCTCACGCTTAAAATAACTGGCGTAGGTACATATGCAACCCATCGCTATGCTGAGCGAATAGAAAGACTGCCCAAGAGCCTCTATGAAAGTGCTGTGGTTTACCTTTGAAAAGTCTGGTTTGAACAGGAACTCTATACCTTTGGCCGACCCCGGTAGTGTGACAGCACATATAACAAGTACCAAAAGAAGTATGAAAAGCACAGGCATCATTACCTTTGAGGCTCGTTCGATGCCCTTCTGCACTCCGTGAACAATGACAAAATGTGTCATGCCCACAAGAAGAATCATCCATATTATGGGCTTTATAGGATTGCTGGAAAAGTCAGCAAAATACTGCTTAAAATACTCTGGTGTGCCATGCATTTTACCTGTCAGCGAGGCAAACATATACTCGAGAGTCCATCCTGCTACTACACCATAGTATCCGATGATAAGTGCTGCGGTGAGAACACCAAGATAGCCGACATATTTCCATGCCTTGCCATTGGCAAGAATAGTGTATGCACGAGCTGTGTTTGCCTGGGCATGACGACCAATGATGAACTCACAAAGCATCACTGGAAGTCCCATAAGCAAAATACACCCTATATATATAATAATGAAAGCGGCACCACCGTTTTGACCGCAGATGTATGGGAAACGCCAGATGTTGCCCAAGCCAACGGCTCCGCCAGCAGTGGCAAGTATCACACCAAGTTTCGATCCGAAATTACCTCGTTCCTGATTTGACATGTTTTTTACAAACTTTCTGTTAGTATCGGGTGCAAAATTATAAAAAAAATAGTACTTTTGCATCAAAATCAGAAGCAAAAGTGACTAATTACGTTCAAATGATAAAAAAATACCCGATATCGTGGTTGTTAATCGTCACGATATGGGTGTTGTGCTTCATCGATGTTCCCGAGACACCGCTCGACAATGTGTCACTTATCGACAAGTGGGTTCATATTGTCATGTATGGCGGTACTTGCTCGGTGATATGGCTTGAGTATTTGCTCAAGCACAAGAAATTATCACCATCGAAACTGCTTATCTTCGCTGTTATTGCACCTATTGCTATGAGCGGAGTTATAGAATTGCTGCAGGCATACTGCACCGGTGGACGTCGCAGTGGTGACTGGATGGACTTCGCCGCCAATACGGTGGGAGTCATTCTTGGCGCTGGTGTCGGAATTCTTCTGGCATGGTGGCGCGCCAAAGCAGGTAAGGCCTCTGTCTAAGGTAGGAGTTATAAAACCGTCTGTCGCCAGTCACTTCAGGACCGATGAAATCTGGTTTCTCGAATGCCTCGTTCTCATCGCCCAGTTCCACCTCGGCAAACACCAGTCCTTCGTTGTTGCCATAGAACTCATCAACCTCGAAAACATGCCCTTTGAAAGGCACGAGATACCGGCGTTTCTCCACAACCCCAGGTTCGCATATCTCCATGAGATGTTCCGCCTCGTCAAGGGTTATTTCCTTCTCAAACTCATAACGAGAGAGTCCGCCGTTCTTTGAAGGCCCCTTTATGGTGAGGTATCCACGGTCATCACGAACCCTCACTCTGACAGTGCGCCCTCCCCCACTTAGGATGTAACCCTGCTTAATGAGGCTGCTTGACTCTGCCTGCTGTTTGAATCCATCACCTTTAACAAGGAACTTGCGCTCTATCTCAAATCCACTCATGGCAAATAATTATATGAATGTGGAATTAAGAGTTGTCGTCATTAGCAATTAACAATGAATAATTTAAATTTATGAATTGTTCATTGTCACAGCAATAACACAACATTCTTTATTCCACATTCGTAATTTACAATTAACTGAAAGCAGCAACATAAATAAGGGCTAAAATGGCAACGAGCACGAAAGCCCCGAATATCCATTTCACCACTGTCTGTGCCTGTTTCTCTTGCTTCGCCTCACGGGCAGCACGCTGTTTTTTTCTTTTCTGGCTCATAATTATTATCTTTTTAAGGTTTTATATTATTACTTGTTTGTTTCACTTTTTATTCCTCGTCGGTCACGGGGAACTCCATGAGGTATGCCTTGATGAATTCGTCTATCTTTCCATCCATCACACCATCGACATCAGATGTTTGATAGTTGGTGCGGTGATCTTTCACGCGGCGGTCATCGAAGACATAACTGCGGATTTGCGAGCCCCACTCTATCTTCTTCTTACCGGCCTCTATCTTCGCCTGTGCCTCCAGTCTTTTCTTCATGGCACGGTCGTATAGTTGTGACTTTAGGAGCAACAAAGCTTTCTCCTTGTTCTTCGGCTGGTCACGCGTCTCGGTGTTCTCAATGAGTATTTCCTCTTCTTCACCAGTGTCAGGGTCGGTGTACCAATAGCGTAGGCGCACTCCCGACTCCACCTTATTGACGTTCTGACCGCCAGCACCACTGCTTCGGAAGGTGTCCCAAGAGAGTTTTGCAGGATCTACATACACCTCGATAGTATCATCGACGAGTGGCGACACAAAAACAGATGCGAATGAAGTCATACGCTTGCCCTGTGCATTGAAAGGAGATACACGCACCAAACGGTGAACTCCATTCTCGCTTTTCAAGTATCCATAAGCATACTCGCCACCCTCAATCTCCATCGTTACACTTTTGATGCCCGCTTCGTCGCCATCTTGAAGGTTCGAGATGCTTACCTTATAACCATGAGCCTCTGCCCAACGCATGTACATTCGCATGAGCATCGAAGCCCAGTCCTGACTCTCGGTACCGCCTGCACCAGAGTTTATCTTCAACACGCAGTCCATCGGGTCTTCCTTCTGGCGCAGCATGTTCTTAAGTTCCAGTTCCTCGATAGCGGCAATCGCCTTAGCATAGTCCTCATCTACCTCCTCCTCTGTCACCATATCCTCATGGTAGAAATCAAATGCCAACTGCAGTTCGTCGGCCATCTGGCGCACCTGCTTATAGCCATCTATCCATCGTTTGATATCTTTCACCTTCTTCATCTGCACCTGCGCGCGTTTCGGGTCATCCCAGAAGTCTGGTGCCTGCGTGCGCAGTTCTTCCTCCTCATATTCCATCTTCTTGCGGTCGATGTCCAAATATTTGTTCAGGTCATCGGCACGCTGCAACACATCTTTCAGTTGTTCTGCTGTTATCATAATTGTGGGTTTTACTCCTCGTACATCTTTTCTATCTCTGCGGCATAGTTCTTGTTGAGCACGCGGCGCTTTATCTTCAGCGTGTTTGTAAGTTCTCCCGCCTCCATCGTGAAGTTATGAGGAATCAGCGTGAAGCGCTTTATCTGCTCATAACTTGCCAACTGCTGCTGCAGGGTGTCTATGCGTTCTTTCAACATGGCCATGATTTGCGGGTTCTGACATAAATCCTCTCGTTTGCGGAAAGGAATGTCATTCTCTCTGGCATACTCCTCAAGCAGCACAAAGTCGGGCACTATCAGCGCTGAGACAAACTTGCGCTGGTCGGCGATAACTGCTATCTGGTCGACAAATTTATCTACAAGCAACTTCGACTCAATCATCTGAGGCGCAATGTACTTGCCGTTAGATGTCTTGTAGAGTTCCTTGATGCGCTCCTTCAGGAACAACTCACCGTCCTTGAGATATCCCGCATCTCCTGTTTTAAAGAAACCGTCTTCAGTAAACGACTCCTTGTTCAGCGCATCGCGTTTATAATATCCCTTTGTGATAGTTGGACCTTTAAGCAATATCTCATCATTCTCTCCTATCTTTATCTGCAGACCGCCGATAGGTCTTCCCACGCTGCCAATGGTGTAAGGCTCGCCCTTATGGTCATTAGACACAGTGGCAAGGCTCTCTGTCAAACCGTAACCCACCATCATTCCGATGCCGATAGAATGGACAAACTCTTCAACCTCTGTGCTCACGTATGAACCTGCAGTAGGGAAGAAATTGGCATTCTCAAGCCCCAACTGCTTGCGCACGAGTGAGAACACCGTTCTGTCATACATCTTGTATTTAGTTGTCAATACGAGCGACGGTCGTTTTCCGCGACTTAGGCATTCTATATTATATTTTCTGCCCACTGCCAGCGCTTGCTTGAACAAGCGACGTTTGAAGGCACTCGACGATTCAATGCGCTCGCGCACTCCTATATATACCTTCTCCCAAAAGCGCGGAACAGCACTCATGCACGTTGGATGCGTCTCACGCATAGACTGTTGCACTTCCTTAGGATAAGTGTTCACGATAATTGTGGCACCTTGAGTGAGACTATAGAAATCCCATGCGCGTTCAAAAATATGAGTAAGCGGAAGGAACATCATCACGCGGTCTTTCTCTCCGACAGGCACAGCATGACTGTTGGCCTCAAAGGCTGCAGAGAACTGTCCATGTGTAAGCATCACTCCCTTCGAGTCGCCTGTGGTGCCGCTGGTGTATAGAATGTTGGCGAGGTCGTCATTATTGGCCTGTTTGTAGAGGTTCTCCACCTCTGTTTGCCGTGGGTTGTTCTCGCCCAGTTTCAAGAAGTCATCAAAATAAATGGCGTTAGCGTCATGCTGCTTCATGCGCACCGAACGATCGAAAACAATTATCCTCTCCAGTGTGGGACACAACGGAAGAACTCGCTGAGCCTTATCATACTGTTCTTGCTCACCAACAAAAAGGAAGCGAATCTGAGCATCGCTGACTATATACTGTATCTGTTGCTCACTGCTTGTGGCATAGAACGGTACCGTAACAGCACGAATTCCAAAAGCGCCGAAGTCGGTGAAGAGATACTGCACACAGTTCTGGGCAAAGACGCCAACATTCTCTTGTACACCGATGCCGAGATTTAGCATGGCGTTAGACACCTGACTCACTGCCTTGGAAAAATTAATCCATGACAAATTTTTCCACTTCAGACTGCCGAAATCGCGATAAATGAGCACTGTCTTATCGCCGTATTTCTTAGCCTGCTGGTGTATAAGCACCGAAAGATGACATTTTGTCTGCATAAGATTACTCCTTATTCTTGGTTCATTCCTCTCACTTTGCAAAAGTAAAAAGAAATTGTGAAAAATGCAAAATATTAATCGTGAAAAACCATATTTTCATTATCTTTGCAGCAGAAAGCAAATTTAATCTTAAAAGAACGCCCATAACAAGGGACAAGAACAATTATATTCAGAGTGCCATGAACAGGGAAGAATACGTGAAAAATGCAGTTTCACTGCTGGAAAAACTGATTGCCACACCATCGGTAAGCAGAGAAGAAAACCGTGCAGCCGACCTTATGGAGGAAGAACTGAGACAATACGGCTTCAAAACGATGCGAGATGCCAACAATGTATGGGCGATGGCAAAGGATGTGGACACACAAAAACCGACGCTTTTGCTCAATGCCCATCTTGACACAGTAAAGCCTGTGTCATCATGGACACTCAACCCTTATCACCCCGATATCGTTGATGACAAACTCTACGGGTTGGGAAGCAACGACTGCGGCGGAGGACTGGTGTCACTTCTTCAGGCCTTTCGCTTTCTTACAAGCCATGAACAACCATACAATCTCATATATCTTGCTACCGCAGAGGAGGAGGTGACAGGTGCAAACGGTATGCGACGTGTTTTGCCGAAACTACCTAAAATCGACGTTGCCATCGTGGGAGAACCTACAGGAATGCAGCCAGCAATAGCAGAGAAGGGGCTAATGGTGCTCGACATCATAAGCCGCGGGCAGTCGGGACATGCTGCACGAGGCGAAGGAGTGAACGCTATTTATGAAGCAATGGAAGACCTAAACTGGCTCTGCACGCATAAGTTCAAGAAGGTTAGTCCACTACTCGGGCCCACATTGATGAATGTCACGATGATAAATGCCGGTACACAACACAACGTGGTGCCCGACGAGTGTCACATAGTGGTTGACATTCGTACCAACGAATACTATGAGAACGAATTTGTGTTGCAATATCTAAAGAAGAAACTTAAGAGCGAAGTCTCAGCACGAAGCACTCACCTACACTCGTCATGTATTCCTGCCGACCATCCTATCGTGGCTCGTCTCGTTAAGATGGGCAAGCAACCGTATGGCTCACCCACCCTTTCAGACCAATCGGTAATGACATTCGCCTCGTTGAAACTTGGTCCTGGAGAGAGTGCGCGCAGTCATACCGCTAACGAGTTCATACACATCAGCGAGATAAAAGAAGCTATCGACACTTACATTAAATTGCTCGACCAACAGCCAATCGTATAAAACGCACATTGATATTGTCTATCTTCTTTTATCACATAGGTCATTTCGCAAACTAAACAACAATTTATTCCGCAGTCGCATCCCCATATATTTAGGCGTTAGGGATGCGACTGCGATATTTATACAATAATTGTCTGTGTCCAAGGGCGTTACGACCACAAGGGGTAGCATCCACGAAACAAATCCTCAAGTATGATGAAACATTTAAAAACATTACGAAGCCTAAAGCTTATTTCTCGTTGATTTGACACAAAAACATATTTAGACAAGCCTATCCCCGATTCTTTCAGCATTTTCATATTTCAAAATGTGTCATTGAAGTTTTGCTTTGTTTCACTATTTAAAACTTCCTTTCCATATATTTGGCGTTTAAGAACAAAGAGAATAATTTTGCACGCCGAATGAATGAAGATGCACCCAAATAATACAAAATACAACCTAACGGTATATACAAATAATAAATAATAGCAGTTTAGTAGCATGAAAAAAATTATTACTTTAATGGTAACGGCACTCGTTGCATTGGGAATCAATGCAACAGTAAGAGTTTCTGGGCCTGAAAAAGGTATCCTCTCTATCAGCGCAGACAATCAAGGAGAACTTTCATGGTTCGACTTCAGCTCACTAACGGACGAGCAGAAATCATGTACATCTATTAAACTGATCGGTCAGTTTAGTGCAAATGATTTGGAAAAGTTGGTAACAACTCTACCCATTGACAACATCGACGCATCCGATGTAACCAAGATAAACGGTGATGGCGGCGCATTCTTCTTTGGACAGAATAGCGCGTTCTCAGGTCTGAAAACATTCACATTTCCCAAATACCTTACTGTTGTTAACGTCGGTTGGTTCAGTGGAGGTAATATAGAGAACCTTATCATCCCTGATGGCATCGGAAACGGAGAAGGTGCAACTATTCCTGCGGGTTACGGAGGACACTCAAAATTAAAGACAGTATATATAGGTAAGGGTGTAACAGAGATTGGCAATGGTGCTTTTCAAGGTGACTTAGCAATAGAGAGAATTGAGTTTGCTCCCGGAATAAAGACCATCGGTTCGAGCGCGTTCCAGTATTGCCCCGCAAAGAACATAATACTCCCCGAGGGCTTGGAAACAATCGGTTCAAACGCATTTCAAAGAGCACAGGTTTACTCTCTTCATCTTCCTAAATCACTTAAAATTATTGGTGGCAACGCATTCCAAGAATGCAACAACCTTAGCGCAATAGTTATACCTGAAAACGTTGAATACATAGGTGGCCAGGCTTTCAAGGGTGCTGATATTAAAGATGTGTATGTATTGGGAAAAAACACGAAAGCTGGTCAGAATGCATTTGACCCCAAAGACACCTATAGTGGAATGAATTACACTCCAAATGAAGATGTTGACCGTACTGACTGGACTAATGAGCAAGGTATTCACCCTGCTATTCTACATTATCCCGCAGAAGCAAGAGACAAATATCTAAACGGAAAAATCCTGCATCCAGAGAACTGGCCAGAATATTATATTAGTGGTGTGGAATGGCCGATAAAGGGTAACAATTTCAGTAGTGGTGAAAATGAAAACACAGAATATATTGGCTGGCAAGAGTTCATGCTCACCGATGTTCTCGATCCAGAAGAACAATTCATTGTTCCAAACATCCTTGACGATAATTGGTACACTATGTGCTTCCCATTCGACCTCACGCTGTCACAACTCTACACCGCATTCGGTGATTTCACCGAGGTTTGCGAGTTTGTTAAGGCTGAAGCTACAGAGACAGAAGGAGGCAAAACGATAGAATTCCAGTTCAGCAATTGGATAGGAAAGAACAAGAATGCTAACGAAATTGTGACTCATGCAAACAGGCCATACATGATTCACCCGAACTTCGGCTTGGAAGAAGGCAAACAGCTTAACCAAAGAGTAGTTATCGCTGGAATAAACATTCTTCCTGAAGAGCAGCAAGCACCATGGACATCTGCAAACTATAAAAAAGGTGAAGATGGTGAATACATCTTCGTGGGCAACTACAAGCAACAGGCAATACCACAGTATGCTTACTTCCTCGGAATGAAGAACGGTGAGGTTAAGATTTTCAAGCAATTGGCTGCAACAGACCAAAGCCGCGAAACAGGTCGCTGGAAGGAATATACTTCTATCATCATGACAGGTGCCCTGTTCGATGAAAACACAGAATTCTGGACATGCAACGATGACGGAGTAAGCAAGACCTCAATGGGATACAACGCAAAGTTCATCGACAATAACGATGAAGAATCGGTAACTGGCATAAGCGAGATTCAGAACAGCGAGAAAACTCAGGTGGCACAAGACAATATTGTAAGAAGCATCAACGGACAGGTGGTTCGCCGTGGCACTACAAGTCTTGAGGGCCTTCCAAAGGGACTTTACATCGTGAATGGTAAGAAATACATGGTACGTTAAAAAGAGGAGACATAGAAATGAAAAAGAATTATATTAAGCCAGATATCACTATTCTGAAGATTGGAAGCTCTAATGGCATGTGTGCCTTATCTTCCGAAAAAAAGACTGCAAACTTCCTCATTGGTGACGATCAGGAATATGAGGCAAAGTATGACAAGAAATGGACTATTTCAGGAGAAATAGACTTCGACGAAGGCGAGGTAAATACCCGCTAAGCAATTCCCTCGCAGTATTTATTATGTAGCATAACCTTAATATATAACATATATTCATACAGAAAGTAAATAGTTTTTCATAAAGAGGATCGTTATTAGCCTTAGCAGTTTTGGTTAATAAGAAAATATGGAGATGTCGCGATGACATCTCCATATTTTTATGATGCATTTCTAAACATTATGTTTTAACAAGTGATTAGAGGTTAATCACTCTTTCACTTGTGCCTCCTTAGGTTGTCATTTGTGCTTCCTGGCTACCTCACTTATATATACATGAGCACCTCACTTATATATACATGAGGACGTCACTTATATATACATGAGGACGTCACTTATATATACATGAGGACGTCAGGAGTGGTTCCTGACGTCCCAAGAGCATATCTCTGAAATAACAAGGAGATACTAGTCGTAAGTGAAGAAGGTGTTAGTTGATGTCCTCTGCGTCTGCATAGTCGGAGGGAGACATGCCGAAATACTTCTTGAACACGGTGGAGAAGTGGGTTTGGTTGGCAAAACCTGTATTGTAAGCCACATCAGCCACCGACGCCTTATGCTCACGCAGCAGGCGCGCAGCCTGATTGAGGCGGATGTTGCGGATGAAGTCGGCAGTCGGAATGCCAGCAATCTCCTTTATCTTTCGATGGAGCTGGCTTCGGCTGATGCCCACCTGAGCACACAGTTGGTCCACCTTGAACTCGCTATCGCTAATGTTCTCGTTGATAGCCTTCACGATGCGGTCCATCAGTTGGTCGTTGTACGACTTTATCTCGATGTCCATAATCTTGCCCTCCTGTGCCTGCACACCGCTGAACTTACCGCGCAATCGGCGCATATTGTCCACCACATTATCTATCTGAAGATGGAGTTCCTCGATATCGAAAGGCTTAGAGATGTAGGCATCGGCACCATTTCGGATGCCGCGAAGACGGTCTTCAACCTCCGACTTCGACGTTAGGAGGATTACAGGCAGGTGACTTATCTTGCTGTTTCCCTTGATGCGCTTGAGCAGTTCGATGCCGTCCATAACAGGCATCATGACATCTGCCACAACAACATCAAAATGCTGCTGCAGCAGCATTTCCATTGCCGTCTCTCCGTTGGCGCAGGTCTCTATCTTGAAATACTTGTCCAGTTCGCTCTTGATGTAAAGTCCTATCTCCGGGTCGTCGTCAACGGCCAGCACACGGACATTTTTGCTGGCTCTACGAGAAGCCGATTTAGCAGATACTGCCGTCTTTGCAAGAATCTGATCAGGCTGCAAGTGGTCTTTCCCCTCGGGCAACATTATGGTGAAGATGCTGCCATGCTCGCCGTCAGTGCGGTTGGCTGCGGTAATAGTTCCCTTGTGCATCTCGACGATGGAGCGGCAGATGTTCAGGCCAAGTCCTGTTCCCGAGCCTTTCTTTCCTTGCTCGTTATGTCCCTGATAGAAGCGGTCGAAGAGTCGCGTAGGGTCTTCATCGCCGAATCCTGGCCCGTTATCGATGACACGGATGCATGCCTTGGGGCTTTCGCCGTCAGTTTGTTCCTCGCTCACCACTATCTGCACCTTGCCTCCCTCATCAACAAACTTGAAAGAGTTGGATATAAGATTGCAAATCACTTTCTCGAAATTAGCATGGTCGATATATGCCTTTACGGGGTGCATTGCCCTCTGCTCCACCTTAAGTGTGACGTTACGCTGAGTAGCGTTGTACTGGAACATTGTACATACGGCACGAATGAATTTTGCGAGGTCGGTCTGCTGGCACTCCAGACGCATCATGTGGTTGTCTATCTTACGCTGGTCTAGAATCTGGTTTACAAGCGTAAGCAGTCGCTGAGCGTTGCGGTCGATAGTGTCTATGGCCGTAGATGCCTCTGCCTGCTCCGCCTCTCCGCGCTCTTTTGCGCCATTTATGGCACGCAGTTTGCGCAGGGGCGACATGATGAGTGTGAGCGGCGAGCGCAGGTCGTGAGCGGTATTGATAAGGAACTTCATCTTAGCATCTTCCAGTTCGCGCTTGCTCCGCTGGCGATAGAGGTAGAAACCATAGGCGAGAGCAGCAAGAATGAGCAGCGCGTAGATAAGATATGCAAGACGTGAAGCATACCACGGGGCTTCCACCACTACCGTTATGCGCTTTACGTTCTTGGTGTATTGGTTATCATTGCGTGCCCTTATCTGCACATCGTATGTCCCTGGGCGCAGATGATTGAATACAATCAAGTTCTCTCCCTCGCCAAGTGGCACCCATTCTCCGTCGATGTTATACTCGTAAACGATGGCTGCTGCCTCGTCATAGTGGGAGAGCATAGACACGCCAAGCACCAAGATGTTACCCGATGCAGGCACTACGAAAGTCGATGACATAGGATTCTGCACCACTCCATCGATGATTACTGCTGACAACTGCACGTCGCTGATGTTGCGCTGGGCATTTCTCACGGCATCAGGATTGAATATCGCCACGCCGTTGAACGTTCCGAATGCCACTCGGTTGTCGCTGAGCAGATTGCCTGTGCCGGTAGAGAATCCATTGATTTTTACACCGTTACGGTTGCGATGACTGATGAGCGGCTTGCCGTCAATATACTGCCAGATGCCGTTTACGGTTGTCAACCAGAGGTCTCCCTTCTGATCCTCAACTATATCGCATATCTTCAACGTGCTCAGTTGTCCTCCTGTATCTATCGGAACAAACGTCTTTTTCGCCTTGTTGTATGTGAACAGCCCGTGGTCTGTGCCCACCACAACGTCGCCGTTGCTGCGAATGCAAAGACAGTTGCAATGTTCTCCCACCAACTGGTATTGCCATCCGAATGGCTTCTGGTTCATTGTGCGGGTGTCTATGGCCTCCATTCCGTCGGTGGTTGCCACCCATAGAATGCCGTTCTTCGACATTTTCAAGTCCATAATCCAGTCGTTCACCAGTCCCTGTTCTGTGGTCGGGTCAAACTGTCGCAAACGTCTGATACTGCCACTTGCCTCGTTATACACAATAAGACCTTTGCTAAAATCGCTGATGAAATAGTTTCCGTTGCCGTCATCGGCAAAACCGCGCACTACCCATCCATCGAGTTTCACGCGCTGTTGATAAGCCCCCGTTGCAGGATTGTAACTGTACACCTCATTGCGTGTGGCAAGCCAATATTTTCCTTGACTGTCACGGTAAATTTTCTCCGTGCTTACGGGACTGGCAGGACGGTCGATGACATTGCCCTCGTGGTCGAGATGATAGATTCCCTGACCATAAACGGAGCAATAGATGGAGCCGTTGGGACCATCGACGACAGCCGAAACGCCAGAACTGGGGTTGCGCCCGTCGTTGGTGAAGTTCCACACTTGTATTGCCCAAGGCTCCTCGTTGGCAAGGCAAAGCATCTTACCTGTACAGCAGAGCCAATAATAGCCGTTGGCATCTGTCATGATTTTAGACACGTCGATACGACTAAGATTCAGCATCATGCCGCTGCTTGTCGATGGCTTCAACGTCTTTGTACCATGCTCTACGGTCATCAGTCCCTGCTCTGCGGTGCCGAAACCTATTCTTCCATCGTCAGAGATGCACGCATCGTTTATCACATTGCTTCCCAGCAATGCCGACATGTCGTAGCCGGCGTCAACAAGGTAGCCCGTAGAAGCATCAAATCTGAGCAGTCCCTTTCCGCATGCTGCAAGTATCTGATTGTCTTTTGTCTTTAAGAAGCTCACCACCGGCCCTAGTCCTGTATTGTGTCGCTCGGTCTTTTTCAATGTTAGTCCGTTGATGGTGTAGATGAAATAACTGCCCTCGAAACTTGCTGCAAGCATCCTTCCGTCGGGAAGTTCCTGCAGATGATACAAGAACCAGTCCTGCTCTGTTATGCCCTTGATGGCCTGCAACTCGTCATGACCTTTCTGAATGCAGTAGAGTCCGCCGCCTGCAGTAGCCACCCAGATGTTGCCCTTGCTGTCTTCGTAGGTTTGTTCCACGCGATGTGTCATGCCGTCAGGATAGGGTTTGCGAGTGAAGTTGTCTGTCTCGGGGTTGTAAAGTGCCAGTCCGTGGTTTGTGCCTATCCACAGACGCCCCTCTCTATCGCTGAAGATATTTGAGATATCATTGTCGTCAATAGAGTTCTGGTTTGTCTTGCTGGTGAAGTATTTCTGAAAATGGTAACCGTCAAAGCGGTTCAGTCCGTAGTCGGTTCCTATCCACACAAAACCCCGCTGGTCTTGCGTGATACAATGGAACTCGGTTCCCGAAATGTCTTGAGACGGGAATATGCGCACGCCTGCGAATGACTTGCCTGAGATAAAAACAATCAAGGCAAAGGCCAAGAACCTGTAAAAACCATTCATTCTCTCAAAAAGTAATAAATAATTAGGTTATTGTATTCTTATGGAATGGGCTATCTGCCAAGCCATGATTCGGGGTTCAGTTTCGCCGTTTCCTTACGCAGCTGGAACTGGAGAATGTTGTCTGTGCCCACAGTGCCGAGTGTCTGGCCCGTCTTTACCTGCTGTCCGCGATGCACGCTGACCGACTTCAGGTTGCAATAGACTGAAATATACCTTCCGTGGCGAACCATAACAACATTGGTTCCGCTGAAACTGAAGACGGCACTTACCTCTCCATTAAATACGCTACGCACCGCAGCGCCAGGCTGTCCCTGAATGTTTATACCCTTATTGTCGAGGGTCACATTGCGCAAACCTTCAACATTATACTGTCCGAAATGACTTACGATGCGGCATCTGCCCGACATTGGCATCGGCAGTCGTCCTCGGTTGCTCTCGAAATTGCTGCTCAGTTGCCTGTCAACAGTGGCCATCGTCTCTGCCGCCTCATTCTCACGAGTAACGCGATCCACCTCCTTCGCTGAGCGTTCCTCGTCGGCTCGTGCCTTGCGTTCTGCTGCCAAACGGCGTTCCTCAGCAGCCTTTGCGGCCCTTTCTGCACGTGCTTTCTCCTCAGCACTTTTCTTTGCTGCGGCACGTTGCTCTGCTTTCGCCCTCTCCTCTGCAGCCCTTGCTTCTGCTATACGGCGTGCATTCTCACGGGCGGCAGCCTCAGCGGCGGCTTTCTTTCGAGCCAGTTCTTCAGCCCGTTTCTTCTTCGCGGCAGCCTCAGCGGCGGCTCTTTTACGCGCCTCTGCCTCTGCTCTCGCCTTGGCTTTCGCTATCTCCTCAGCTACAAGACGGTCTATCTGAGCGTTCAGCTGAGCGTCTTTCTGCCGTTGTTCAGCCAGCACAGACTGTATCGTTTTCTGTTGTTGCTGCAGAGAAGCCACCACCTTCTGCTGCTCCTGTTGCTGCCCTTCGAGAGCTGCATGCTCCTGCTTTCCTTTATATAAGAGGGTGTTCTTGTTGGTCTTTTGCTTCTCCAACTCCTTATGTTTGTCTGTTAACTGCTGCTGTTTCTCCTTCACCATCTCGCCCTGAGCACGCTGGTAAGCCGCATATTCACGCACAAAGCGGAGACGACGGTACATCTGTGGCAGACTCTCGGCACTGAAGATGAACATCAACTGGTCTTGAACGCCACGATGACGCGCCACATATTTCATCGACTTGATGTATTTGTCCTTACGCTCCTGTAACTGCTCCTCAAGCGTCTTAAGTTGCGAGCGCAACAAGTCCATGCTGCCGTTGATGGTGGTAATCTCACCCTCAATGTTTTCGATGTTACGCTTGCGTGTCTCAATCTCGGTGTTTAGTTGTACCAAATTCTTGAGACGGTTCTGAACATCGGTCTTATTGGCCTGTAGTTTCTGCTCCTGCTCCTTTATGTTTTTCTGTATCTGAGAGCGCTGGCTCTGCAGACCGCGAATCTCCGGAGTGCTGTAGCTTTGCTTGTTTCCTTTGCTCTTTTTTTTCGTTTGCTGGGTTTTCTTTCCCTTTCCCGACTGTTGTTTCTTGCCCTGCTGTGGTCGTTGCTGTGTTGTTTTACGCTGTGTTTGCGTGGTACTAGCATGCTTCTTATGCACAGTTTTCCTCTGCTGTGCATAAGGAGCGAGCGCAAACGCCGCCATCATGACAATGAGTATCAGCCTTTTCATTTAACGTTGAGTATTTTGTTCAACACGTCCTCGGCAGAAACCGCGGTGTATTTGTTAGACAACTGTGTGCGTGACTCCCAGTCGGAATTGTTCGAGAGATTTTCGAGAGTGAGTTCCACGGTCATGCTCTGACCGCCTTTTAGTGCTGACGATGCCGCCGTTATGTTTATCTGCGACGGGAATTTCTTTCCTCCAAAAGAAGTAAAGTTTCCATAATTCCACTTCAACGACGCATTACCCCACTCGCTGTTGGAGTATGAAACATCGGCTTGCTTTATCTCATAAGACTTGTTGTCTGCCTGCCATTTATAACTCATCTTGTCGCGTTCGAGCGCGATGATGCTGTAAAGCGCCTCTGGCAGCAGGTCAACATCGAACTTTTTCAGTTCTGAGTCGCGCATCTGGTCGCTGCCAGGAATGAAGAGTTGGTTCCAGAAAAGCGCCTGCAGAGAGTAGAAATTCAGTCCGTTGCGCTTCAGGAACGCCACCTCCGAATAGTCTGCTTTGAGGTATTCCTTGTGTATTCGATCAACAACCATCACATAGTCCTTTGTCATTTCTATGCGACCTGCCTCGAAGAGTCCCATAGGTGTCAACTGTATGCGTATCACATCGTCACGACGCATATGGAGAGAACCACCAACAGTGACGTCTTTTGAACCCTTCTTTACTCGGAACTTCAACTTTGCTGTAATGTTTTTCTGTGCTACTGCGTGGTCAGAGACACTACGCACGAACTTCAAACGTGCTGCCTCGGTGTTCTCAATCACCGTGTTTGCAGGGTTGTTTGTGGTGTTTACCGCTGGCTTCGTTGTTCCGCAAGCTGCCATCATCATAACTGCAGCTGCCGCAAAAGCATTTATTATAAGTTTTTTTGATTTCATTTCTCGAAATATTTTTTCTGTTTTAGTTTCTTTAAAAGCACCTTACTGTCTCCTCCTTTGTCAACAGCCTGTTGCCAGAACTTCAGCGCAGAAGCGTGGTCACCGCACTTCCAGTAGATGTCACCGGCATGCTCTATCACATCTGCACTTGGTGTTTCGTCGTTCTTCAAGGCCTGGTCGATGTAGATTTTCGACTCCTCATAGCGACCTTGCATAAACAAAATCCAAGCATAAGTATCAAGATATATGCCGTTGTTAGGCTCTGCTTTCACCGTAATATAACTCATCTGCTCCGCTTTCTGAAGGTTTTTCCCTGTAAGACTGAGGTAATATGCGTAGTTGTTCAGGCACGGAACGTTGTCGCTTTTCCATACAAGGCAACTGTCATAGGCGGCAAATGCTTCCTCTAGCATTCCCTTCGTATGGTACAAATCACCGCGAAGTCCGTAGAAATCGGACACGAGGTCTTTGTTGCTATCTTCGTTAATCACAGCCACACCGCGGCGCGTTGCATCGATAGCCTCATCCACACGGTCCTGCATATTGTATCCAAGAGCCATGAAATAGTAGAACGCCATGTCGTCGGGGTTATACTGTTGGGCAGTACGACATAGGTCAATGACACGGTCGAAGTCTTTTCTTCCCCATGCCGACTGTATCAACTGTAGGCGCGCACCTGCCTCGTCAGGAGCAATCTCCAGCGCTTTCTCGAGCACCACATCTATAGTATCCTGCGGATATTCTTTAAGTTTCAAGTAACTGGCATAGAGCTCTGTCATGTCGGGGGTGGTCTGCGGCTCTGCAAGAATGCGCTGGAAGAGTCGTATAATCTCAAGACTGCCGGCGCCCACTCGCTCGTTTTCATCAACCACTTGCCTTAAGATATGTATCTTTGTTGCCGAAGGTGTCTTGCTGCTTATGAGAACTTTCTCTATCATGTCTTGCGCCAGAGAGTCCTCGCCCACCTGCTTATAATAGTCGAGCATCGACATCTGGGCAGAGACATTGTCGGGTTCCTGCTCCAACACCGCCTCATACTCATCAAGAGCATCGTCCTCTCTGCCGTTCTGCAACAACCAATTACCCATCATCACACGGTAGTTGAGATCGTTAGGATACTTGTCTGATAGTTGCTTCAGAGCGTTCAATTCGGCCTTCTTGTCACCTTTCAGCGAGTAAGCACGCATCTTTGAGAGCGTTATCTGCTCATTGCTGCCTTCCACCTGCTCAATCCTCTCCAACGTACTCACCACTTTATCGTAGTTTTTTTGCTGGTTATAGAGTTGCGCAAGAATGCTTAGCACATCGGTACGGTCACGGTTGTTCGAGTAAAGTCTTTCGTAAGTATCTATCGCCTTGCCGTAGTTCTGCGTGTTTATATACGAAAGAGCCAACCGCTCAATATAGATGTCGTTTTGCGGACTGAGCACAGCTGCTCGCTCCATGGAATGCATCGCCATACTGTCTCTGCCGAGTTCGGTGTAATAAGAGGCTATGGTGAAATAGACCTCTGCGGCATTAGGATTTATAGTAAGACAATGATTCAGCAGGTCAAAGGCAGCATCGTAGTTGCCTTTGTTCTGCTGTTCAACAGCCTCATAGAAGAAATACTTCATCCGTTGGTCGTCGTTGTGGTTGAGAGGTTCCACCACAACATTCTTCTCACCGCTTATTGCTTGTTTCACCGATATTGATTTCGGCGTATCGCAAGAAGCGCTGAGCATTAGAATTGTCACAACGACAACGGCAGATGATGCCAAACGTGTTATTTGCATTTATGTATTATGCTTACAACTAATTATTATTTCACTCCCGTATGACCATAACCGCCCTCACCACGTTCAGTCTCATCGAGTACTTCAACAGCGATGAAATCGGCAGTTTCATGCTTTGCAATAATCATCTGAGCAATACGCTCGCCATCATTAATAACGAAATCTTTGTCACCAAGGTTTATGAGCAGTACCATCACCTCCCCACGATAGTCAGCGTCCACCGTTCCTGGAGTGTTGAGAACTGTCAGTCCATGCTTAAGTGCCAATCCGCTACGTGGACGTATCTGCGCCTCGAAACCAGCGGGCAAAGCAATATGTAAACCTGTTGGGATAAGACGACGTTCCATCGGGTGCAGGGTAATTGCCTCATCGATGTTCGCACGAAGATCCATTCCTGCGCTTTGAGGGGTTGCATAAGCAGGCAACGGTTGATGACCTTTATTAACTACTTTTACTTGTATCATGTTTACCATTTGTAATAATAATGTGCAAAAATACGAAATAAAGATTGTTTGATGAAATTTTTAATATTAAATTAGTCGAAATTACTTCATTTTATATTACTTTTGCACCTACAAGGGCGTTTTAAGATGCAAAATCGTGTAATAACTTCCACAACACCACAAAAAGCATGGCAACAAACGACTAATCAAAAGGTATAGGAATAAGTATGGACTGGAACAAACTCCTAACAAACAAAAGGCTTGGACAAGAATACCGTCACAGCGAGCGACACGACGACAGAACTGAGTTTAAACGCGACTACGACCGTCTTATCTTCTCTGCTCCATTCCGCAGGCTGCAGAACAAGACTCAGGTGTTCCCGCTTCCGGGCAGCATCTTCGTACACAATAGATTGACCCACTCGCTAGAAGTGGCAAGCGTAGGAATGTCACTAGGCAACGATGTGGCAAGAAGAATAATCGCAAAAAATCCCCATTTCATCGATACCAACCTGTCTGAAATAGGCACTATTGTGAGTGCAGCATGCCTTGCTCACGACATGGGCAACCCTCCCTTCGGCCATTCTGGCGAGAAGGCGATACAAACGTTTTTTACTGAGGGCAAAGGTACATACTTGCAAGACATGGTTTCGCCAGAATTCTGGTCAGACATTACTCACTTTGAGGGAAACGCTAATGCTTTCCGACTGCTTGCACACCGCTTTAAAGGACGTCGCGAAGGTGGCTTCGTGATGACTTATACCACTTTGGCATCGATAGTAAAATACCCCGTTTCATCGACATTAGCAGGCAAGAAAGGGAAGTTTGGGTTCTTCCAAGAAGAGATGCCGACATATATTAAAATAGCAAAGGAAATGGGAATACCACAGATTCCTGCACCTGTGATAGAGGGGAACACCGAAAACAACGTCAAGGGCGTAGCCTATGCACGCCACCCGTTGGTATACCTTGTGGAGGCTGCAGATGACATTTGCTATGAGATAATGGACATTGAAGATGCCCACAAACTAAAAATCCTCAGTTTCAACGAGACAAGTGAACTGCTGTTGGGATTCTTTGAAGAGGAGGATCAGGCAAAGATAAGACAGCGCATTGTTGACGAGGGCATTACCGACGACAATGAAAAAGTAATCTACATGCGTGCATGCGCCATAGGGAAATTGGAGAACTGCTGTGTTGACACGTTTATGACGCACGAGGAAGAAATCATGAACGGGACTTTCAAGGGCTCACTCATCGATGGAATCGATGAAAAACAGCACTCGGCATATAAAAAATGCACCAAGACATCGCTTGCTAAGATATATAATAGCAAGCCTGTTTTGGACGTAGAATTGAGCGGTTTCAAAATAATGGCGACACTAATGGAAACGTTCATAGAGGCTGCTGTTCATCCCGACCGTTTTTACTCACAACAACTGATACAACGGGTGAGCAGTCAGTACGACATCTACTCGTCTGACCTTGAAACCAGAATTATGGCAATCATTGACTACATAAGCGGAATGACTGATGTCTATGCACTTGAAATTTACCAGAAAATCAACGGTATCTCATTGCCGATCGTTTAGTTAATAGTATAAAGAAAAAGGAGGTAAAAGGTTTTATGTGTCCTTTTACCTCCCTTTATCTTCTATTTATATTCTATTTTTCCTTATAAATCACTTTGTTGGCACCACTCGTTATGCGAAAATCCTCGGGATGTTGCTTGACATACGAATCGATATGTCGCACGCGTTTCTCCTCAAGAATCTCGTCAACTGCTATGAGAATGCCAGTTTCCTCTACATCGCCGAAACCATAATTTATCGCTGTTCCAAAAAGTTTCATCGTCGGACTGAGGTTCATATAAGCATTCACCAATGGCGGGATGTTATAACCCATGTTGCGTATCTCATTGTTCAAGATTCGGTAGTCCGCCTTGAAGTCATCCTCGCTGAAAAGTTTTGCCAATTCTGCGGGGTCAGTTTCAATTTTCAGCGGTTTCATCGGTGTTATGAGGTTATCTTTATCGTCGAAATGCTTCTTAAGGAAATAAAGTATCATGTCTCGTCCTCTACGTATGTAAGATGGGTACATTGTCATCTTTCCGAAGAAATATTTCACATTAGGCATTATAACGGTAAGTGCCCCGAGTCCGTCCCAAAGGTTATCAAGGGCAAAGATACTCTTAGTATTTTTCTGAACGTTCTGGTACTCTAAAGAGACGAACGAACGACCAAGTTCTATTGTATAAGGCATGTACTCCTTGATGAAACGGTCGGAGAAATGAAACATGTGACTCGTTGCCAATATGGGTTGTCCGTTATCGTCGAGTTCCCAGTCGGTGCCACATAGATAACGGTAACCTCCGATGATTTCCTCTTCGTCTGGATTCCATACAATCAACTGCTTATAACAGTTTTCGCAGATGTCGAACTCATCGATATCCATGCTTTTCCCTGTTCCTCCACCTGCTTCACGGAATGCAATCTCGCGCAGTCGTCCAATCTCCTTCATGGTATTGGGCGCGTTGTGTGCTGTAACGATGTATATCTCGTTATTGCTCTTGTTGGTCATTCTGAGTTGCCTCTCAGGTGTCAGTTCCGCTTTCAGCAACTCTCGGTTAATAGGCTGGATTATCTCTTGTTCCATCATCTGTTATTGTAATAAAGTCACAGTTCGTACACTCTGTCATAAACAAATTTCACCCATTCCATCGGTGATCTCGACTTGTCAAAGGTCTGCCAGGGTATGGGTTTGCCAAACGACACCTTGAACGTTTTATGCACGTTCTTGTACATCTCGTCTACAAGGAACAGCATGGCTATATTCACCTTCTTAATATGCCTGTCGCTGAAGTTAGCGAGGCGGTAGAAGAAATTGGAATTCTGCCCGCTGAAATGTATCGGAACAATGTCGCGCTTATATTCTATGCTCTTTGAAAGGAATGTCTTTTTCCAAGGCAGGTCGCGAATCTCGCCGTTTATCTTTCGCGAACACAGTCCCGCAGGGAACATCAGCATGTGATAGTCGCTTTGGAATCCTGTCTCCACCATTGCAGGAAAATTGCGGCTCTGGCTGCCGGTCTTGTTTATAGGAATGCAGAGGGGCGCCAGTCCTGGGAGATTCATCAACAGGTCGTTAACGAGATAGCGGAAACGGCTGTCGTACTTTCGACCTATAATAGAGCCAAGAGCCACACCATCGATGCCACCAAGCGGATGATTGCTCACGAAGGTGTATAATTTTCCATCGTCTTTAGACGGCAGATTCTCCTCGCCCTCAAATTCAAGAGTCATGTCAAGATAACGGACACATTCCTCAAGCCACGGTGTTCCTGTCAGTTCACGGCTATCCCAGAGGAACTTGTTCACCTCGTCTTGATGAGCGATTTTCTTCAACCACGAGACTACTGGCGCAGGCACATACTTTGCCTTTGCACCCATTTTTCCCTTAAGGATTTCGTTTATGTCTATCGTTTTCTCGGTTATCTGACTCATTTTTCTGCAAAAACTATTTGCAAAAATACACCTTATTTTTGAATATCTTACCTTTTTATCGAAAAAGTTACTAAAAAATTGCAAATCGTTTGTTTTTTAACACATCAAACATGCCGATTGCGACTTTCGCGAAACGATATGCGACATTGATGAACAATTAGAATACAAAGTGGAGATAAAATCGACTCTACCCCTCCTCAATCACTCCGTAAGAGATAAACGGTACCGTCTTGCACACCCATACTACATCCTTTGAGGAACGAATAGTGCTTCTTGACTTTCCAAACAAGGGTCTTTTAGCATGCGAAAGATGCCCTTTGAGCACATGAAAAAGGTCCTTTGGGGATGCGATTAAGGGCATATCGATAACCGATATTGGCATTTTACCTACTAACCCGCAGAAATTGGGACACAAAAACATGGATATTTTTCTACTAAAGAGCAATTTTGAACTTTCAGGAACGGGTAAAACGTCCAACAAGTTTTATCGACAGACGGCGTCAACTGCTAAAAAAACCTAAAAATGCAGTATTTTTCTATTTTTGTGGTGGAAAGTGGTGGAAAGTGGTGGAAATTGTGTAACTTTGCCGCATATATTTATTAATAAGAACGCATGAGGTTTTTAGGCAACATAGAAGCAAAGGTTGACGCGAAGGGAAGAGCCTTTCTCCCAGCCACTTTCCGCAAGGTGCTACAGTCATCGGGCGAAGAAAGTCTCGTTATGCGCATGGACCCTCACCAGAAATGCATCGTGCTCTATCCCGAAAGTGTATGGAACAGCGAGATGGACGCTATGGAGAGCCGTCTTGGCAGATGGAACCGTGCAGAGCAGCAGATATACCGTCAGTTCGTATCGATGGTTGAACTGGTGACTCTCGACGGCAACGGACGTTTCCTTGTACCGAAGCGATACCTTCAAAAGGCAGGCATCAGTCAGAATGTCAGATTCATCGGAGTACGCAACACCATTGAAATGTGGGACATTGAAGAACTGGAAAGTCAGTTCATCGGCGCTGAGGAGTTCTCGCAACTCTTCGAAAAGATGATGTCAGAGCCAGAGCCTCAGGCACCAGAGAAATAATCTGGGGCATGAGAATCCTCTAAGGAAAGAGAACTAAGAAAGAGAACAAACCATATAATAGGCAATGTCTATGCAAGTCTACCACACTCCTGTATTGCTCAACGAGAGCATTGACGGACTAAACATCCACAAGGGAGGCGTTTATGTAGACGTGACATTCGGCGGCGGCGGACATAGCAGAGAGATAATCTCACGGTTCAAGGGCGGCGAACATCTCTACAGCTTCGACCAAGACGCTGATGCAGAAAAGAACATAGGGGCAATAGACACAGCACAGTTCACCTTCGTGAGAAGTAATTTCAGGTATCTGAAAAACTGGATGCGCTACTACGGTATAGAGAAGATAGACGGACTGCTTGCCGACCTAGGGGTGTCGAGCCATCATTTCGACGATGAGACAAGAGGTTTCTCATTTCGTTTCGATGCCCCACTCGACATGAGGATGAACAAGAGAGCAGGCAAAACGGCTGCAGAGATACTGAACAATGAAAGCGAGGAACGGCTCGCAGACATATTCTACATATACGGAGAACTGAAAAACTCAAGGCGCATTGCGGCGGCTATAGTGAAAAACCGAGAGCAGAAAAGCATCGAAACGACGCAAGACTTCATGAATGTGGTGGAACCGTTGTTCAAGAAAGAACGTGAAAAGAAAGACCTCGCCCGACTGTTTCAGGCGCTGCGCATAGAAGTGAATCATGAAATGGACGCGCTGAGAGACATGCTGAAAGCTGCATCCGAACTGCTCGTTCCTGGCGGAAGACTATCGATGATTACATATCACTCACTAGAAGACCGCATCGTGAAAAACGTGATGAAGACTGGTAACGCCGAAGGCAAAGTTGCGCAGGATTTCTTCGGAAGGATAGAGTCGCCGTTCATGCTGGTCAACAACAAGGTTATCACACCTCAACAAGACGAAATCGAGAGTAACCCCCGCAGCCGTAGCGCTAAACTAAGAATTGCAGAAAAGAGATGAAAGACGAAGATATAAAGAAAGACAACCAAGTAGAGGCAGACGATATGATTGTGGATGCCGAATACGAGGAGGTGGAAACGAAAGACGAAGACGCGCCGAAAGACGAGTCGAAGACCGACGTGGACACCAGCGACGAGAAGATAAAGGCAGACGAGAAGAAAGAGAAAGAGGACGAAGAAAAGAAGGCTAAGGAGGAGAAAGTAAAAAAGGAGAAGGAAGAAAAGGAGAAAGAGAAAAGGGAAAAGGAAGAGAAAGAAGTGGAGTCGCTGGCTCTGACTATACAGAACCAGGCACGCGAGGACGAGCAACCTTTGTCAAAGACTCTCTCATTCAGGAAAATACTGGGTGGTGACTTCTTCACCGCAGAGTTCATGAAGAAGAATGTGGGAGTGATAGTGCTTATCGTTGGTTTCACTCTTGTGTATATCGCCAACCGCTACAGCTGCCAGAACGACCTGTTGGAGATTGACCGTATGAATAAGGTTCTGCAGGACTCGAAGTACAAGGCATTGTCCGCTGCAAGCGAACTAACAGAAAAATGCCGTGAGACACATGTGCTAGAGATGTTGAGACACAACAAAGACAGCGTGCTGAAACAAGCGAGCCAACCACCTTATATTATTAATGTAGAAGAGAAATGAGCAAATTCAACCATAAGAAAATACTGCCACGCTATAAGATTATAGCCTACTGCATCGTGCTGATAAGCATCGCCGTGCTGGCGAAAGCTGCATATATCGGCACGGTGAAGCGCGACTATTGGATGAAGGTTGCTAGCCGACTAAAGAAGGACAGCGTTGACGTGAAGCCTGTCAGAGGCAATATCCTCAGCAGCGACGGACAACTCATGGCAAGTTCGTTGCCCGAGTACAAAATGTACATAGACTTCCTTGCCGGCGGAGAGAAGAAAGACTCTCTTCTTATGGAGAAGATGGACAGCATTTGCGAGGGACTTCACGAGATATTCCCAGAGCAATCTGCCGCTCAATTCCGCAAGAACTTGGAAGATGGACGGGCAAAGAAAGCACGCCACTGGGCAATATGGAAATACAGAGTAGATTATAATACGTACGCGCGCGTGAAGCAACTGCCTGTGTTTAACCTTTCTGCCAACAAGGGAGGATTCCATCAGGAAGAGTTCAATGCACGCCAGCACCCGTTCACATCACTAGCATCAAGAACCGTGGGCGACCTCTATGGAGCGAAAGACTCTGCACGTTATGGTCTGGAGTTGTCGTTCGACTCGGTACTGCGCGGCGAGATCGGAAAGATGGAAAAACGTATGGTAAAACGCCGTTTCATCGGTCTTACTCAGAAAGAGGCCGTAGATGGCTCCGACATCGTCACCACCATAGATGTCCAGATGCAAGACATCGCCGAACGCGCCGTAATCGATGAATTGAAGGAAATAAACGCTCAAGTGGGCGTTGCCATAGTGATGGACGTGCCAACAGGAGACATCAAGGCCATCGTTAATATGACAAAATGTGCAGATGGGCAATACCGAGAGGTGAAGAACAATGCCGTCAGCGACCTGCTTGAGCCAGGTTCTGTATTCAAAACGGCATCTGTAATGGTGGCACTCGACGACGGTGTGGTTGACACCACCAAGCTGATAAACACCGGAAGCGGCATCGTTGACATGCACGGAGCAAAGATGAAAGACCACAATTGGCACAAGGGCGGCTACGGGACCATTTCGTTCGCTCGTGCGCTGGAGGTGAGTTCGAATATCGGGATCAGCCGAGTCATCGATGAATACTACAGCAAGAACCCTGAGAAATATGTGCAGGGACTGCAAAGAATAGGTATTGCAAGCGACCTGAACATCCCTCTTGTGGGTGCCAGTCCTCCACGAATCAGAATGCCGAAAAAGAACGAAAAGGGGCAGTACATCAACTGGAGCAAGACCGCTCTGCCGTGGATGAGCATCGGCTACGAGACACAGATACCTCCAATCTCAACACTCACGTTCTATAACGCAATCGCTAACGGCGGCAAGATGATGCGCCCTCGATTTGTAAAGGCTGTGGAGAGAGACGGCGAGGTGATTAGAACCTTCGACCCCGTGGTGCTGAGGCCACAGATATGCAGCGCCAACACTCTCACCAAAGTGAGAACTTTGTTGGAGCATGTGGTAAGCCGTGGAACGGGAAAGGCAGCCAAATCACAACTGTTCAAGGTGGCAGGCAAGACTGGAACAGCACAGATTTCGCATGGTATTTCGGGATACAAGAGCGGTGCAATGAAGTATTTGCTAAGCTTTGTGGGATTCTTCCCCGCCGACAATCCACGCTACAGTTGCATCGTCTGCATACAGAAGGTAGGACATCCTGCATCAGGTGGCATGAGCGCAAAGGTGTTCCACAACATCTCGGAAGGCATAATGGCAAAGGACCTGAAGCTCAATGCTAGCGACTCCCAGGACTCCCTGTCAATACTAATGCCAGATGTGAAAAACGGAAACATGCTTGCTGCAAGTTACGTTCTCAATCATCTGGGCATCGCCACCAACACCTCTTGGGACGGCAGTTATGCTCACGGCAACCCTATCTGGGGTGCTGCTACACGTACAAAGAACAACATCGAAATGACCGAGTCACCAAAATATGCTGATGATGTGGTACCCGATGTAACTGGAATGGGAGCACGCGATGCCGTCTTCCTGTTAGAGAAACGCGGTGTTAAGGTGACTTTGGTAGGCAGAGGCAAGGTTAGTTCGCAGAGTCTTCCTGCCGGTCACAAGATAAAGAAAGGCGAGGCTTGCGTGTTACGCATGAGTTAACGAACCACTCACCACCCTTTCTGGACACTATATATAAATAAGGTAAGAATAAAAAAAACAAGATATGAGACTCAACGAGTTGCTTAGAAACATCAAGAATGCCGACATCACGGGCAATGCCGACGTCGAAATAACGGGAGTAAACATCGACTCGCGACGCATCAGCGAAGGACATCTGTTCGTTGCTATACGCGGCACACAGGTCGACGGTCACCGCTTCATTCCTAAAGCTATTGAACAGGGAGCGTCGGCAGTACTATGCGAGGAACTGCCAGAAACGCTCTCTGACAACGTAACCTATGTAAAGGTGGCATCAACAGAAGATACTGTTGGCCCAGTAGCAACGGTGTTCTATGGCAACCCTTCTGAGAAACTCAAGTTGGTGGGCGTCACCGGCACTAACGGAAAGACCACTATCGCCACCTTATTATATAATATGTTCCGCAAATTGGGATACAAGTGCGGTCTGCTCTCTACGGTGTGTAACTACATTGAGGGCGAAGCGATACCCGCCGACCACACCACTCCCGACCCAATAGAACTGAACCGATTGCTCGCACGCATGGTGGATGCTGGTTGTCAGTATGCCTTCATGGAATGTTCAAGCCACGCTATAGCACAGAAACGCATTGGAGGACTGAAGTTTGCTGTTGGCATCTTCACTAATCTTACACGCGACCATCTCGACTACCACAAAACTTTCGAGAACTACCGAGATGCAAAAAAGGCATTCTTCGACATGCTTCCGAAAGGCAGTTACGCCATTATCAACGCCGATGACAAGAACGGCAGCGTGATGGTTCAGAACACCAAGGCAACGGTAAAGACTTACTCGGTGCGACAGATGGCGGACTTCCGCGCACGCATCATTGAGTGCCACTTCGAGGGAATGTACCTTGAGATTGATGGTCGGGAGGTAGGTGTGCAGTTCATTGGCAAGTTCAACGTGAGCAATCTTCTTGCTGTTTATGGTGCTGCACGTATGCTTGGCGAACAAGCGGAGGACATCCTAGTAACTCTCAGCACGCTGAAGAGTGTCAGCGGACGTTTGGAGCCTATACGTTCTGCCGATGGTTTCACCGCGATTGTCGATTATGCCCACACCCCAGACGCATTGGAGAATGTACTGAATGCCATCCATGAGGTACTTGACGGTCGCGGTAAGGTAATCACCGTGTGCGGCGCTGGCGGCAATCGCGATAAAGGCAAGCGACCATTGATGGCAAAGGAGGCTGTGAGACAAAGCGACCGTGTCATCATCACAAGCGACAACCCACGTTTCGAGGAACCGCAAGAGATTATCAACGACATGCTCGCAGGCCTCGACCAGCAGCAGATGAAGAAGGTGGTAAGCATTGTCGACCGCCGCGAAGCTATCCGCACGGCGTGCATGATGGCACAGAAAGGCGACGTTATCCTCATTGCCGGCAAGGGCCATGAGGACTACCAGGAGATAAAAGGCGTGAAACATCACTTCGACGACAAAGAGGTGGTGAGAGAGTTCATTAATCAATAACGAAACAACTGTACTATGTTATACTATATTTTCAGATTCCTAGAGCAGTTCAACATCCCAGGCGCTCACCTGTGGTCGTATGTATCGTTCCGCGCATTGCTCACGCTGATTCTCTCACTCATAATCTCTGCGTGGTTTGGCGAGAAGTTCATCAAGTGGATGAAGCGTCGCAACATCTCTGAGACACAGCGTGATGCCAGCATCGACCCATTCGGAACACAGAAGAAGGGCGTGCCAACAATGGGCGGCATCATCATCATAGTGTCAATACTTCTGCCCGTGATACTGTTGGGCCGCATGCGAAACATCTATCTGATACTGATGATTGTCACCACCGTATGGCTTGGATTCCTCGGCTTCCTTGACGACTATATCAAGATATTCCGCAAGAACAAAGACGGTCTGAAGGGCAAGTATAAGATTGTAGGACAGGTGAGCATCGGTCTCATTGTTGGTCTTGTGCTGTGGGCAAGTCCCGATGCCAAGATACGCGAGAACGTAGAGACTCAGAAACAAGGACAGGAACTGGTAGTCACCCATAAATCGGAACTAACAAAATCGCTGAAGACTACTATCCCATTTGTTAAGAATCACAACCTCGACTATTCAAAGATTGTTGGATTTATGGGCGACTATGCCAATGCGGCAGGATGGATATTGTTCGTCATAATGACAATTATCGTAGTTACAGCTGTGAGCAATGGCGCCAACCTTAACGATGGAATGGACGGTATGTGCGCAGGCAACTCGGCAATAATAGGTGTGGCACTAGGCATCTTTGCCTATGTCAGTTCGCACTTGGAGTTTGCCTCCTACCTTAATATAATGTACATCCCGAACTCGCAAGAACTTGTGGTGTTCCTCTGTGCCTTCGTTGGTGCCATGATTGGTTTTCTGTGGTATAACGCCTACCCGGCACAAGTGTTCATGGGCGACACAGGTTCTCTCACCATCGGCGGTATCATCGGCGTATGCGCTGTGATTATTCACAAAGAGCTTCTGGTACCTATCCTCTGCGGAATATTCCTCGTTGAGAGTCTCAGCGTGATGGTTCAAACATTCTGGTTCAAGACAATGAAGCGCAAGGGACAGCGCGTCCGCGTGTTCCGTGCCACCCCGATACACGATAATTTCCGCAAACTGGACTCGCAACTCGACCAGACGAGCCGTTACATTTTCAAAAACTGGCCACACAGGCAGTTCCATGAGTCAAAGATAACATTCCGCTTCTGGATTATAACCATAATCCTCGCAGCGATCACTATAATAACACTGAAGATAAGATAAGCAGAAGATGAAAGACGAGAAGAAACGCATTGTAGTGTTAGGCGCTGCTGAAAGCGGTGCCGGAGCAGCCGTTTTGGCAAAGAAAGAGGGCTTCGATGTCTTCGTGTCTGACATGGGCACGATAAAGGACCGTTATAAGAAGATGCTTGACGAGCATGGCATCGAATGGGAAGAAGGTCATCACACAGAGGAGAAAATACTCTCTGCCGACGAGGTGATTAAGAGCCCTGGTATTCCCGACGAGGCTCCCATGATTCAGAAAATCAAAGCAAAAGGAATTCACATAATAAGCGAGATAGAGTTCGCTGGCCGCTATACCGAATCCAAGATGATATGTATCACTGGCTCTAACGGCAAGACCACAACCACATCGCTCATATATCATATATTCAAGGCAGCAGGATATGATGCCGGATTAGCAGGAAACATCGGCAACTCACTGGCGCTGCAGGTAGCAGAAGACCCGCACGAATACTACATCATCGAACTGAGCTCATTCCAGCTCGACAACATGTATGACTTCCGCGCAAACGTAGCGGTGCTGCTGAACATCACTCCCGACCACCTCGACCGCTATCAGAACTGCATGCAAAACTATGTTGACGCAAAGATGAGAATTGTGCAGAACCAGACAGAAGACGACGCATTCATCTACTGGAACGACGACCCCATCATCAAGCGCGAACTGGAGAAGTACGACATCAAGGCTCTGCGCCTGCCGTTCTCGGAACTTAAGGAGAAGGGTTCGATAGGATACATCGAGGAAGGACAGTACAAACTGGAGGAGCCAACGCCGTTCAACATGGAGCAGGAGGCTCTCTCGCTCACGGGCAAGCACAACATATACAACTCGCTTGCTGCCGGACTGGCATCTAACGTTGCGGGCATCAAGAAAGAGATAATACGCAAGAGCCTCAGCGACTTCCCCGGTGTGGAGCACCGTCTGGAGAAAGTGACACGCGTTGCAGGCGTTGAATATATCAACGACTCAAAGGCAACCAACGTCGATGCATGCTGGTACGCACTAGAAAGCATGAAAACCCCGACGATACTCATTATCGGAGGAAAAGACAAGGGCAACGACTATGCGCCAATTATGGACCTAGTTAAGAAGAAGTGTGCCGGCATTGTGTATCTCGGAGCAGACAACACTAAACTTCATGAGAACTTCGACAATCTGGGAATTCCAGTGCGCGACACACACTCAATGAAGGAATGTGTTGCAGCATGCTACGAGATGGCAGAGCCAGGAATGACAGTTCTGCTCTCACCTTGCTGTGCAAGTTTCGACCTTTTCAAGAACATGGAGGACCGTGGAGAGCAGTTCAAGCAACTCGTTCGTTCACTCTAATATAGTATAAAGAACCAATATGGCAGAAGAAACGAAGAAACCAAAAGGCAGAATGAAGGGCGACACCATTATATGGGCTGTCTTCTTCTTCCTATGCATGGTGAGCATCATCGAGGTGTTCAGCGCCTCTGCCGAACTCACTGACAGCAAGAGTTACATGGGACCAGTGCTTAAGCACGCCATGTTGCTCGGAGTGGGTGTGGTGTTCCTCATCATCACAATGAACATCGACTGCCGCTACTTCAAGATAATCACTCCTTTCGCACTGATATTCTCGGGCATTCTGCTGCTGATAACGAGTCTCACAGGAGGCGAGATAAACGGAGCATCACGATGGTTCGACATCGGCGGACTGCAGTTCCAGCCCTCTGAGCTTGCCAAGGGAGCAGTGGTGCTCGCCGAGGTTATGATTCTGAGTGCGCTACAAGACGGCGACACCGTTGACAAGCGGGCATTCAAGTACATCCTGTGGGTGTCGGTGCCGTTTATTCTTCTCATCTTCCGCGAGAATTTCTCCACTGCAGCGCTGCTCGGACTTGTGGTTGTTCTGATGATGTTCATTGGTCGCGTGCCTATGAAACAAATAGGAAAACTACTCGGAGTAGTGATGCTTGCAGGCATGATTGGATTCGCTACAATCTGGATTTTAGGTGAAAACACCGATGACGAGGCACTCGCCAAGAACGATCCTCGCGTGAAGACAGAGACCGTTGACCAACCCGAAAAGAAAAAGAGCAGTGGCGTCCTGCACCGCTTCGGCACATGGAAGAGCCGTATTAAGAAGTTCATGGACCACGAGGAGATACCACCAGAGAAGTTCGATCTTGACAAAGACGGACAGGTGGCACATGCGAACATCGCCATCGCATCAAGTAACCTCATAGGAAAAGGCCCAGGTAATTCGGTACAACGCGACTGGTTGCCACAGGCATTCAGCGACTTCATCTACGCCATAATCATCGAGGAGATGGGACTTATTGGCGCGGTGTTCGTATGCCTGCTATACATCATACTGCTGTTCCGCACCGCTACCATTGCCAACCGCTGTGCCTACTCGTTCCCGGCACTGTTAATCATGGGGTTGGCACTGCTGATGGTGACTCAGGCAATATTCAACATGATGGTGGCAGTGGGACTTGCGCCCGTCACGGGCCAACCTTTGCCGTTGATAAGCAAGGGCGGAACATCGACCATAATCAACTGCGTCTATATCGGAGTGATAATGAGCGTGAGCTGCAAGGCAAAGAAACGTGACGAACTGACACCGAAAGCGGCAGTGAGTGTTGAAGGTTGAGAGTTGATGGCTTAGCTAAGTGAGGACACAACTCGATATCAATTAAGAAAAGAATAAAAACGAGAAAAATGAACGACGAACTAAGAATAATAATCAGCGGAGGCGGCACGGGAGGCCACATCTTCCCCGCCGTGTCTATCGCAAATGCCATACGCCGCAAGCGTCCCGATGCAAAGATCCTCTTTGTGGGCGCCGAAGGACGAATGGAGATGCAACGAGTGCCGGCAGCAGGCTATGAGATTAAAGGTCTGCCCATCTGCGGCTTCAACCGCAAAAACCCGCTGAAGAACGTCAAGGTGGTATATAAGATATGGAAGAGTCAGCGACTGGCGAAGCAAATAATTAAAGACTTCCGTCCTATGGCAGCCGTTGGTGTGGGCGGATATGCTAGCGGTCCTACGCTGAACAAATGCGCCTCGATGGGCATCCCATGCCTCATACAAGAGCAGAACTCCTTTGCTGGAGTTACCAACAAACTGCTTGCAAAGAAGGCAAAGAAGATATGCGTGGCTTACGAGGGCATGGAACGCTTCTTCCCTGCGGACAAGATAATGATGACAGGCAACCCAGTACGCCAGCAACTGCTCGACTGCGAACTGACCAGAGAGCAGGCATGCGAGAAGATGGAACTCGACCCAGCACGCCCTGTAGTGCTCATCATCGGAGGCAGTCTTGGTGCACGCACCATCAACGAGAGCGTTCTCGACAATCTGGACACCATTAAGCAGAATGACATACAGTTTGTTTGGCAGACGGGAGGTTACTACTTCGAGAGCATCAAGGCAACACTCGCCGAAAAGGGATGCCCCGAAAACCTAAAGCCAACAGACTTCATAAGCAACATGGACGAGGCATACCGTGCAGCAGATATCGTTATCAGCCGTGCAGGAGCAAGCAGTATCAGCGAACTTTGCCTGCTGGGCAAACCGTCGATACTGGTTCCTTCGCCCAACGTTGCTGAAGACCACCAGACACACAACGCTATGGCGTTGGTGAACAAGGAGGCTGCTCTGATGGTGAAAGACAGCGAGGCACGCGAGAAACTCATACCGCTCGCCATCGAGAAACTTACAGACAAGGAAAAGAAATACATCAAACTGGGCGAGAATGCCAAACGTATGGCTCTCCCCGACTCCGCCGACATCATTGCCGACGAGGTGATAAAACTGGCATTAGGGAAATAAGTTATGACAATAAAGGACATTAAATCGGTCTATTTCATTGGCGCTGGAGGCATCGGCATGAGTGCCATAGCACGCTATTTCGTAAGTCGCGGACTTGTGGTTGCAGGTTACGACAAGACTCCGTCGGAACTAACAAGGCAGCTGGAGCGCGAGGGTGTGCTGTTGCACTATGAGGACAACATCGAACAGATACCACATGCGTGCCGCAACAATAAATCCACTCTCATTATATACACACCCGCCGTGCCTGCCGACCACAGCGAACTGGTATTCTTCCAGCAGAATGGTTTCACCGTGATGAAGCGTGCCCAGGTGCTTGGAATACTTACAGAGGCACACAAAGGACTATGTTTCGCCGGTACACACGGCAAGACAACAACCTCCACAATGTGCGCTCACATCATGCACCAGAGCCACATCGACTGCAATGCTTTCCTCGGAGGTATCTCAAAGAACTACCAAACGAACTACATACTGAGCAAGCAGAGCGACTATGTGGTTATCGAGGCCGATGAGTTCGACCGCTCTTTCCACTGGCTGCGCCCGTGGATGACGGTAATAACAAGCACCGACCCCGACCATCTGGACATCTACGGAACCAAGGAGGCCTATCTTGAGAGTTTCCAACACTACACCACTCTCATCCAGAACGGCGGTGCTCTGATTATCCACCGCGGCCTGGAGATGAAACCACAGGTGCCAGAAGGGGTGCGCATATATGAGTACAGCCTCAGCGAAGGCGACTTCCATGCAGAGAACATCCGCATCGACGACGGCGAGATAACATTCGACTTCGTGTCGCCGATAGAAAGCATAAAGAACGTAAGACTTGGCCAGCCGGTGCCCATAAACATCGAGAACGGCGTGGCAGCTATGGCGATGGCACAACTCAACGGATGCACAGTAGAGGAGCTGAAATACGGTATGCGCACATATAAGGGCGTTGACCGTCGCTTCGACTTTAAGTTGAAGACCGACAAGATAGTGTTCCTCAGCGACTATGCTCACCACCCCAAGGAGATATTCCAGAGCGCAAAGAGCATTCGCGAACTGTATAAGAACCGCCACATCACAGCAATCTTCCAGCCGCATCTCTACACCCGCACACGCGACTTCTACAAAGACTTCGCGTCAGCGCTGAGCCAACTCGACGAGGTTGTGCTGACAGAGATTTACCCGGCACGAGAACTGCCCATAGAAGGTGTCACCTCTCAGCTCATCTACGACAACCTCGCAGAGGGCGTGAAGAAGCATTTGATAAGGAAAGACGATGTGCAGCAATTCATCAGCGGCCACGACTTCGAGGTGCTGGTGGTGCTCGGCGCAGGCGACCTGGACAACCAGGTGCCAGAGATAGAGCAACTGTTGAGAAAGAAATACGGTATCAAGGAATGACCGTTAATATCTAATGAGATTCCCAAAAGTGCTTAGTCAGGAGGCGAAAGGTGCCTAATGACAATGCAAAAGGGCATCAATCGGAAGGCGAAAGAGCATTAATCATCATCCCAAGGCATAAAAGACGGAGGGATTAACGATATAAGGAGAAAAGAACAATGGTTCACGTCAACTGGAAAAAGACCATCATCGCTACACTCGATGTGCTGCTTGCAGTATATCTTGTCTTTGCCATCACCTCGTTCAGCGAGCCGGCAAAGCCAGCCGTTGTGTGCAAGAACTGCAACATAATGATTGCCGATGAGAACACTAACGGATTCCTGAAAGCAGAGGATGTGACCAAGATTCTGAAGAGTTCTAAGCTTATGCCCATCAGCAAGACGCTGAATGAGATAAGCACTCGCGCTATCGAGGAAAAACTGAGAAGCATGGCATTCGTGAAAACGGCACAGTGCTATAAGTCGCAAAACGGCGACGTGACCATCAACATAACACAACGCCTGCCGCTGCTGCGCATAAAGAGCGAGACGGGAGAGGACTACTACATAGACGAAAGAGGAGGAGTGATGCCTAACTCCAATTATGTGTCAGACCTAATCATCGCCACAGGCCACATAGACAAGCGCTACGCCATCGACTACCTCATGCCTATGGCTGAGCAGATGATGGACAACGAACTATGGTCTAACATGTTTGAGCAGATAAACATCACCGACAAGAAAGGCATAGAACTAGTTCCGCGCGTGGGCGACCATGTAATTTTCATCGGCACGCTGCCTGAGGTGAAAGACACTCTGCAGCGCAAGCAGGAAATAAGCAAGATGCTCAGCGCAAAACTCTCACGACTAGACAAGTTCTATCGCTACGGACTTAGCAAGGCGGGATGGAACCGTTACGACTACATCAACCTTGAGTTCGACAACCAGATAATATGCCACTATCGCCGCTCTTCGCGTCACATTCAGCCTTCAATGGCCGACCTGATAAAGAAAGACGAGGCTCGCCGCGACTCTCTCATGAAGGAGAAGAAGGACACAATCAAGGCAGAGGGAAAGAAAGTTGAGGCTGAAGGGAAGAAGGTTGAAGGCGGTAATAAGAAGCAAGAGGCTGAAACCAAGAAACAAGAAAGTGGAAGCAAGAAGCAAGAGGGTGGAAGCAAGAAACCGGAGAATGACAAGAAAATCAAAAAACAATAATAAAAACAATTAGGGTATGCCAGCAAGAGAATTTATCGTAGCAATCGAATTAGGCTCATCTAAGATGACCGGCATCGCGGGAAAGAAGAATCTCGACGGTAGCATCACTGTTCTTGCCCTGGTGAAGGAAGACTCCTCGTCGTTCATTCACAAGGGTGTGGTTTATAACATCGACAAGACGGCACAGTGCATCGCAAACATTGTGAAGAAACTCACCACTACATTGAAGCAGGAAATATCGCATGTGTATGTGGGAGTGGGCGGACAGTCGATTAGAAGTGTGAAGAACAACATCATCAAGACACTTCCCGCTGAGTCCATCGTCACACAGATGATGGTGAACGAACTGATGGACGCCAATCGCAACATGAGTTATCAAGACCAGGAAATACTTGATGCTGCGACACAGGAGTATAAGGTTGACAACCAGCTTCAGCTCGACCCTGTGGGCATCCAGTGCTCTCGCCTTGAGGGAAACTTCCTCAACATTCTGTGGAGATATGAGTTCTACCGCCGCCTGAACAAGTGTTTCGATATGGCTGGCGTGGCTATCGCAGAGATGTATCTTGCCCCGCTGGCACTCGCCGACGCTGTGCTCACCGATGCAGAGAAGCGTTCGGGATGCGCACTTGTTGACCTCGGCGCAGACACCACCACCGTTTCGGTTTACTATAAGAACATTCTTCGCCATCTGGCTGTTATACCTCTGGGAAGCAATAACATAACAAAGGACATCGCATCGCTGCAGGTGGAGGAGAACGTTGCAGAGAAACTGAAACTGCAACACGCTGTGGCATACACCGAAAATGGCGACATCGACAGTCAGAAGACATTCTCTCTGGACGCTGACCGCAAGGTTGACCAGCGCAAGTTTGTCGAGATTGTGGAGGGCAGACTTGAGGAAATCATTGAGAATGTATGGTACCAGGTGCCTTCTGACTATGCAGAGCGACTGCTCGGAGGCATCATCCTAACTGGTGGAGGCTCTAACATGCCTGGCATAGAGACGGCTTTTGCTAACCACACTCACATAGACAAGATACGCGTGGCGAAGTTCGTCAACCAGACAATCAACGCTAAAGACCCGCTCATCACAGCCCACAACGGCATGATGAACACCGTTCTGGGTATCCTTGCAAAGGGCAATATGAACTGCGCTGGTAACGAGGTTGACCCAACAAAGGACCTCTTCACAGCACCAAAGGCTGCTACCGTGAACACCACCGATGAACTGCACAAGACTCCGCGACAGCCAAACGAACTGGAAGATGGCGTAGTGCAGACAGAGGCAGAGAAACGCAAGGCAGAGGAACTGCGCCGACAGCAGGAGGAAGAAGAGCGCCTGCGCCTTGAGGAAGAGGAACGTAAGCGTGAAGAAGAGGAACGTAAGAAAGAGGACAACGGCATAAAGAAATTCGGAAGCCGTTTCAAGACATTCGTCAAGAAACTAATTTCAGAGGACGAAGAGGAACAAGAATGACACTCTAAGTATTACAGACAATAAGTCACAAAATAAGAGTTAGAAGAATAATCATTAACCACAGCCTCTTGAAAAACTTACACCTACAAGGAAAAAGATAATAAGAGGCATAAAAACAAAAGACTATGCCAAACAATATGATATTGGATTTCGGTGATCCCGAAAAAGAGAACAGCATAATTAAAGTGATAGGTGTTGGCGGCGGTGGCGGCAATGCAGTAAACCACATGTATCGCGAGGGTATCCACGATGTAACCTTCGTGCTCTGCAACACCGACAACCAGGCACTTAACGATTCGCCAGTACCCGTGCATCTGCAGCTGGGTAAGGAGGGGCTTGGTGCCGGAAACAAGCCCGAGAAGGCACGTCAGGCAGCAGAAGAGAGTCTCGCTGATGTTAAGAACATGCTTAGCGACGGCACCAAGATGGCGTTCATCACAGCCGGAATGGGCGGTGGTACAGGTACTGGTGCTGCTCCTGTGATTGCCCGCACGAGTAAAGAACTGGGCATCCTGACGGTAGGTATCGTTACCATTCCTTTCCGTTTCGAGGGTGACCGCAAGATTGACCAGGCGCTTGACGGCGTTGAGGAGATGGCAAAACATGTTGACGCGCTGCTCGTTATCAACAACGAACGTCTGCGCGAGATATATCCTGAACTGACAGTTCTCGACGCTTTCGCAAAAGCCGACGACACTCTGAGCATCGCAGCGAAGTCAATAGCAGAGATTATCACCGTTCACGGTCTTATCAACCTCGACTTCAACGACGTTAAGACGGTGCTGAAAGACGGTGGCGTTGCCATCATGTCAACAGGTTACGGCGAGGGTGAAGGCCGCGTGAAGAAGGCTATCGACGACGCGCTTAACTCTCCGTTGCTTAACGATAACGATGTGTTCAACTCTAAGAAGATTCTTCTATCCATCTCGTTCTGCTCCGACAAACAGAACAATGCAAGTCTCACGATGGAGGAGATGAACGATGTGAACGAGTTCATGGCACGCTTTGGTTCTGGTTTCGAGTTGAAGTGGGGTCTCGCCACCGACCCAGAACTGGGTCCAAAGGTGAAGGTCACAATCCTCGCAACGGGTTTCGGCATCGAGAATGTGGACGGAATGAACGGCCACTTCAAGAAACGCACAATGGAGGAGCAGAACCGCATCGCAGAGGAAGAGGAGAAGGCAGCAGAGCGTCAGGACCGTCGCAACCGCTATTACGGCAAAGACGGCAAGACATCGCAGTACAAGCGCCGCCCGCACATCTTCATCTTCCGCCCCGAAGACCTGGACAACGACGACGTAATCTCTGCCGTAGAGCAGACTCCTACATACAAGCGCACACGCCAAATCCTCGACAGCATACGCTCGCAAGGTGGCAGCAGCGATGAGCAGAAAGAAGGAGGAGAATCCAAGGAGGCAATCTCCGGAACAATCAAATTCGGATAATAAACAGTACAACTATGCTTTTCGATCAAATAAGTGAAGACATAAAGGCGGCTATGAAAGCCCGCGACAAGGTGCGACTCGAGACTCTTCGCAACATAAAGAAAGTATTTCTCGAGGCAAAGACAGCACCGGGTGCCAACGACACTCTTGAGGATGCCGACGCCCTGAAGATAATTGCCAAACTCGCAAAGCAAGGCAAGGAGACCGCAGTAACATACACCAATGCGGGCCGTCAGGACCTTGCCGATGCTGAACTGGCACAGGTGGAGGTTCTCGAGAGTTATCTTCCGAAGCAACTCTCCGACTCGGAGATTGAGGAAGAGGTGAAGAAAATCATTGCCCAGACAGGTGCCTCATCAATGAAAGAGATGGGTAAGGTGATGGGCATTGCCAGCAAACAAATGGCAGGACGTGCCGAAGGAGGCAAAATCTCTGCCATTGTAAAGAAATTACTTTCATGAACACAAGACTAAATTCCTTATATTATTGATTGTTTAAATACATACAAATCTCAAAAAATTCATATATTATTAGCAAAGAAGCACGCTGTGAAGCGCGCTTTTTTGTTTTTACATACCACGCCACTTCATTTGTCCTCATATTCATTTTCTATCTATATAAACTGCCAACCATAATCATTTGTATGGTTGGAAAACACATTTGAACGAGTATTTTTAACCTTTTACATATAGAGAAATGGTGACAGAAACTGCCAGTTGTAATCGGTTAGCATTAAAGAAGATACAAGTGAGGGAACAATGTTATTAACTTTGTTCGACTATCTTAATAACTTTGTTCAACAAAGTTAATAACATTGTTCTGCATTTTGGCATCATTTGCATCTTAGTTTGTATTTTTTAGTACGTTCTTTAGATGTCTCTTGGATTTTTTTCTTACCTTTGTGGATGATAAGGAAACAACAAAACGAATATTATGGAAAAGTATCTTGCAAACGAGAAGAGGTATGACGGCATGAAGTATGAACGTTGCGGACGCAGCGGAGTGTTGCTGCCAAGAGTCAGTTTGGGCTTCTGGCACAACTTCGGTAGTGTGGACCCATATGAGCGGAGCCGTGAGATAACGCGCTATGCTTTCGACAACGGCATAACGCACTTTGACCTAGCGAACAACTACGGACCAGCATACGGCAGCGCTGAGGAGACACTTGGCCGGCTTATGGACGATGACTTCCGGCCTTACCGCGACGAACTGTTCATCTCTACGAAGGCTGGCTACGACATGTGGGCTGGCCCTTACGGCGAGTGGGGCTCACGGAAATACCTAATGGCAAGCATCGACCAAAGCCTCAGGCGTATGCATCTTGACTACGTTGACCTGTTCTACAGCCACCGCTACGACCCTAACACGCCTATAGAAGAGACTCTGCAGGCAATGGTTGACATCGTACGGCAGGGCAAGGCGCTATATCTAGGCATCTCCAACTGGCCTCTGGCAGAACTGGAGAAGGCTGCCGACTATCTCGCAGAGCACGATACACCTTTGCTGATAATACAGGACAAACTGAACATGCTGCACCGCGACCCTATAGAAAGCGGCAAACTGGACTTCTGCCAACGCCGCGGAGTGGGAATGATTGCCTTCTCTCCACTAGCGCAAGGACTGCTCACCGACCGCTATCTCAACGGAATCCCCGCTGACAGCCGCATGAGTAAAGGCAAGTTCCTGCGCGAGGAGATGCTCACGTCAGAACTTCTCGCCTATCTAAAAGAGCAAAACGAGGAGGCAAAAGCGGCAGGACACACCATAGCCGAGCACGCTTTGCGCTGGATTCTCGACCAAAAGGGAGTGACATCGGTACTCGTAGGCGCAAGCAGCACGGCGCAGTTACAGAAGAATTTGCTGTGTATTAAATAATTATTTGCTTACGGAAGTCAATTCTTCCACAGTTCCTTCAACACGGCAAAGGCACGAAGTTCGGGGAAACCGTCGACATGCAAGCGGTAGTAACGGATGATGCCCTCGGTGATACGGTTACGGTCATCATGTGACATACGGAAGAGCCGCATGGTGTTGTAGTCCATGCGTACCAACTGGTGCAACCGTTCTGCATCGGCAGAAGAAAGATAATCAGGATGAGACGGTGCCCTGTCAACGAACATAGCATCTCGAAGATCAAAGAAATCGCCCTGCTGATATTCATCAACATTAGGATAGAAGCCGATGAAACGCGCCAAACGCATCATGAAAACGAGGTGGAAATTGGCGAAGGAGTCGGTGCAGCCGTCAAGCCATAGGATACTGTTCTCAACATAATCGAACAGCGCCTCGTTGCGTTGTTCACCGCGCGTGGCGTGATATAGGAACTCGGCAATGAACAGGACGATGGACAGTTTCTCGGGCATAAACGGTATGGTGGAGAACGGACTCGACATTCGCACGTCGCGAAGGTGCTGAAGCTGAGCCGTGGGGCGCACGTCAATCTCCACGTCGAGCAACGTCATCGGCTGAAGCATTTGCATCTGTACCCTGCCTTTCTGCGTCTTCGGAACAGCCACTATGCATGCAGTACGGCCAGTATCGCGGCACAACAGTTCCACGATAACTTTCCTTTCGCCGTATTTCAGCGTATGCAATACTACCGCCCTTGTTTTTACTAACATTGAACTTTGAACATTGGACATTGAACTTTCCCCTGCAAAGATACGAAAAAAAGGGTTAGATAAAAAAATATTGCGGAAAATTTGCAAGAACGAAAGAAAAGGAGTACCTTTGCACCCGCTAAAAGTGTTGGTCCCTTCGTCTATCGGTTAGGACGAGAGATTTTCATTCTCTAAAGAGGAGTTCGACTCTCCTAGGGACTACCAAGAATTATCTGTCATCCTCGCAGCGATGCGATAGCGACGATTCCCATATTTTATGAGGTGCGAAGCGAAATGGTGGCAGAGGGTTTTAAGCAGCGGGCAACCGCACAAAATCCGCCCAGGGCAGTCGTAGTGGCGCAAGACCCAGAGGCTATCAAAAACATTTAAAACAACAAAAAAGAAATGGCAAATCACAAGTCAGCAGAGAAAAGAATTCGTCAGACCAAGACTCGCACTCTGCACAACAAGTACTACGCTAAGACAATGCGTAACGCTGTGCGCAAACTCCGCGCAATGACAGACAAGGAAGAGGCTCTGAAGGTATATCCTACCGTTCAGAAGATGCTCGACAAACTCGTAGTAAAGCACATCATCCACAAGAACAAGGCTGCAAACCTGAAGTCAGGTCTCGTGAAGCACATCAATGGACTGAGCTAATACGAAAGTAAGAAACATCAACTCATAAGAAACAAAGACCGCTACCTTTATTGATAGCGGTCTTTTGCTTTATTATCATTAGCCATTAGCTTTTTCTTCATATGTGGTAATTTATTTGTAACTATGACTTCGTCGAAGTTACTGGCACTCGGATATAAAAAAAGCAAAAAGGTGTTTTTTCTTTTTGTTTTTCACTCGTTTTTTCGTAACTTTGCAACCTATAATAGACAAAACATAAAATGGCAGAAAATCAGAACAATCAGAGCAACTATTCAGCCAGCAACATTCAGGTGCTGGAGGGACTGGAAGCAGTGCGCAAGCGCCCCGCTATGTACATTGGCGACATCTCGGAGAAAGGTCTGCACCATCTGGTGAACGAGACTGTGGACAACTCCATCGACGAGGCGATGGCTGGCTTTTGCACACATATCGAAGTAACCATCAACGAAGACAACTCAATTACAGTACAAGATAACGGCCGAGGCATCCCTGTGGATGAGCACAAGAAACTGCATAAGTCGGCACTTGAGGTCGTAATGACCGTGCTCCACGCAGGAGGTAAGTTCGACAAGGGTTCATATAAGGTCAGCGGCGGACTCCACGGAGTGGGTGTAAGTTGCGTTAACGCCCTTTCAAGTCACATGCTCTCACAGGTTTATCGCGATGGAAAGATCTGGCAGCAGGAGTATGAGAAGGGTAAGCCTCTCTATCCTGTGAAGGTGGTTGGTGAGACTGACAAGACCGGTACACGCCAGCAGTTCTGGCCAGATGCCACCGTTTTCACGACAACTGAGTATAAGTATGACATCATTGCCAAGCGTATGCGCGAACTGGCGTACCTCAACGCAGGCATCACCATTACGCTGACAGACCTTCGCCCTGATGAAGACGGCAAGACAAAGCAGGAGGTGTTCCATGCAAAGGACGGCTTGAAGGAGTTTGTGCGCTACGTTGATCGTCACCGTACTCATCTTTTCGATGATGTCATCTACCTGAAGACAGAGAAGCAGGGCATTCCTATCGAGGTGGCCGTGATGTACAACACCGACTACAACGAGAACATCCACTCTTACGTTAACAATATCAACACCATCGAGGGTGGTACCCATCTCACAGGTTTCCGCATGGCTTTGACACGTACTCTGAAGACTTATGCCGATGCAGATCCGCAGATTTCAAAGCAGATTGAGAAGGCAAAGATAGAGATTGCAGGTGAAGACTTCCGCGAAGGACTCACCGCTGTCATCTCCATTAAGGTGGCCGAACCACAGTTCGAGGGACAGACAAAGACCAAACTCGGCAACTCTGAGGTTGCAGGAGCTGTGCAGCAAGCCGTTGGCGAAGCACTCTCTTACTATCTCGAAGAGCACCCGAAGGAGGCCAAACTAATATGTGACAAGGTGGTACTTGCCGCAACTGCACGTATCGCAGCACGCAAGGCACGCGAGAGTGTACAGCGAAAGAACCCTATGAGCGGTGGCGGTCTGCCTGGAAAACTTGCCGACTGCTCTAACAAGGACCCAAAGACCAGCGAGATATTCCTCGTCGAGGGAGACTCCGCAGGTGGTTCTGCAAAGCAGGGACGCGACCGTTACACTCAGGCCATCCTGCCTCTGCGCGGTAAGATTCTTAACGTTGAGAAAGTGCCCTGGCACAAGGTGTTCGAGGCTGAGTCGGTTATGAACATCATCCAGAGCATCGGAGTGCGCTTCGGTGTCGAAGGTGAAGGCGACAAAGAGGCCAATATCGAGAAACTGCGTTACGACAAGATAATCATCATGACCGACGCCGACGTCGATGGTTCTCACATCGACACACTTATCATGACTCTCTTCTACCGTTTCATGCCACGCGTTATTCAAGAGGGACACCTCTACATCGCAACGCCACCGCTTTACAAGTGTACGTTCAAAAAGGTGTCGGAATACTGCTACACCGAGCAACAGCGACAAGCATTCATCGACAAGTACGTGGCAGGCGACGAGAACAGCAACCAGCTCCACACCCAACGCTACAAAGGTTTGGGTGAGATGAACCCAGAGCAGTTGTGGGAAACCACTATGGACCCGAAGACACGACTGCTCAAGCAGGTAACTATCGAGGACGCTTCGCGTATTCATAGAGAAACACGCTACCTACGCAAACATCGACGCATAAGACTCGATAGGCACAGGTCATTGTGCCAGAATAAGCAACTACGAATTTCACGAACTGCACGAATTCTGCTAACAACGGCATTATGAATTCGCATTAATCGTGAAATTCGTAGTTTTTTATTATATATGTAATGGCGGAAACGGCGGTTTTGGTCAATAATTCATGGAAAAACAGAACACATTCTTGTATTTCTCGCAAAAAAGAAGTATCTTCGCAACATCTTTATCAACATTCACACTAACCCAAGAATGAAAATGGAAAAAAGAACTATAATAACAATGCTTGCCATCGCTAGCATGGTGACAACAGCCTCAGCACAACAACAGGCAGAAATGAAGATGTGGAGCGACCGCCCCGCAGACTTCTTCGAGGAGGCATACCCGATAGGAAACGGCAAGATAGGTGCCATGATCTATGGCGCGCCCAACGACGATGTGCTCTACCTGAACGACATAACGTTGTGGACAGGCAGTCCCGTTGACCGCGAGGAAGGGGGTGATGCATACAAGTGGATACCTGAGATTCGCAAGGCACTCTTCAACGAGGACTACAGCCTTGCCGACTCTCTGCAACGACATGTGCAAGGACACAACTCACAGTTCTACCAGCCTCTCGCCACAATGCACATCATAGACCTCGATGAAGGCACCGCAAACAATTACCGCAGGGAACTCTCGTTGGACAGCGCTCTTGTAAAAGTGGCTTACGAAAAAGGCGGAGCACGCATCACAAGAGAATATTTCGCCAGCCATCCCGACAAGGTGGTGGCAGTCAGAATAAATGCAGACAAGGAGCACGCGCTGAACCTTCGTGTGCTGTTAACGGCACAGACACCGCACAGTGTGAAGGCTTCGGGAAAGCAACTGACGTTGATGGGTCATGCTGTAGGCGACCCTAAGGCGAGCATACACTACTGCTCTAACCTTATAGTGAACTGCGACGGCACGGTGACTCCTGCAGACTCCACCTTATATATTAAAGATGCCACAACGGCAACGCTATACTTTGTGAACGAGACGTCATTCAATGGATTCGACAAGCACCCCGTAAACGAGGGCGCACCATACATTGAGAATGTGGCTGACGATGCATGGCACCTCGTGAACTACACCTACAATGAATTGCGAGACCGGCACATCAGCGACTACAAGCAGTTCTTCGACCGCGTGAAACTATGCCTCTGCCCTGCCTCATCGGCAGGAAACAGCATACCAACGATGACCACCGAGCAATTATTGAAGCAGTATAACGATGTACCGCACACCGCGACATCGGGATGGAACTACCTCGAAACGCTTTATTTCCAGTACGGGCGCTACTTGCTAATATCATCATCGCGAACACCTAGTGTGCCCGCCAACCTTCAAGGATTATGGACTCCGCACCTTTGGAGTCCGTGGCGTGGCAACTACACAATGAACATCAACCTTGAGGAAAACTACTGGCCAGCATTCGTGAGCAACCTCGCAGAGATGGCTGAACCACTCGACGGGTTTATCAGCGCACTCGCCGAGACAGGCCGCTCCACAGCAAAGCACTACTACGGAGTGCAGAACGGATGGTGCGCCAGTCATAACTCGGACATCTGGGCGATGACAAACCCCGTGGGAGAGCATAACGAGATGCCCGAATGGGCTAACTGGAATATGGGCGGAGCGTGGCTCGTGAACACTCTGTGGGAGCGTTATCAGTTCACTCAAGACAAAGAATACCTACGCCATGTAGCATTCCCATTGATGCGGGGAGCCGCAGAGTTCTGTCTCAACTGGCTCATAGAGAATCCTAAAAAATCAGGAGAACTAATTACCGCACCATCCACTTCGCCTGAAAATGAGTATGTAACCGACAAGGGATATCACGGAATGACATGCTATGGGGGTACTGCCGACCTCGCCATTATACGCGAACTGCTCACCAATACCATTGCAGCCCACAAAATATTGGTAAAGCACGGCGACAAGCAAAACGGCTGGGGCATCGTCGACGATTGCCTTCCCATGCAGATAACAATCAACAGGCTTCATCCCTATACTATTGGTAAGAACGGCGACTTGAACGAGTGGTACTACGACTGGCGCGACTGGGACCCGAAACATCGCCATCAGAGTCATCTCATAGGACTCTATCCTGGCAACCACATTTCAGAATCATCATTACTGAAGGCCTGTGAGCAGACACTCATCCAGAAAGGCGACGAGACAACAGGATGGAGCACAGGCTGGCGCATCAACCTATGGGCACGACTGGGCAACGGGAAAGAGGCATATCACATATACAAGAAACTGCTAACCTATGTCAGTCCCGACGGTTATGAGGGACCAGACAAACGACGTTCGGGCGGCACATACCCCAACCTCTTTGATGCCCACCCACCATTCCAGATAGACGGAAACTTCGGTGGCACAGCAGGAGTGTGCGAGATGCTTTTGCAGAGCACACCCAACGAGATAACGCTGTTGCCCGCCTGTCCTACAGAATGGAGCGAAGGCGAGGTAAGCGGACTATGTGCCCGTGGAGGTTTCGAGGTTTCCATGAAATGGAAAGACGGCCTTGTGACGGAGGCAACGATAAGCAGCAAGACTGGCGGCACCACCACCCTACGCTACAACGGCAAGCAACAGAAAGTGAAAGTGAAGAGAGGGAAAAAAGTAACAATAACCTCAAACCACTAAACACCTAAACCACTAAACGACTAAACACATGGACATCAAAAATATAGAAGAAATAACAATAGAAGGAGCACGGCAACTATACAACGGAAGTCATATCGGCAACGACCTTCTTCTCATCGACGACATCAACAAAGTGCCGCTGCCTAATGAGCCGCAGCGCATGAAGTGCATATTGCTTGGCATCTGTCTTCACGGCAAGGCGCAGTATAGCGTTGACACCGAGGAACACATGGTGACACCAGGCGACGTGATAATAATAAACGAAGGAACGGTAGTGGACAATTATATGCTGTCTCCCGACTGCAAAGGCATAGGAATACTGATTTCAATAGACTTCTTCCGAGAGACCATCAAGGGCATGCACGAACTGTCACAGCTGTTCCTCTTCAGTCGCACTCATCCCGTTTTCAGTCTCACACAAGACGAGATGACCATGATAAAGACATACTACAAAGCCATAAAATACAAGGTGGACGACAAGGAACACCACTTCCGCAGCGACGTGGTGCGCTCCATGCTGATGACAATGATCTATGACATCAGCAACGCCATCTACCGCATACAGCAGGCCACCGACCACCGACAGACACGTGCCGAGACGATATTCGCATCATTCATAAAACTCGTGGAGGCTAACTTCCGACAAGAAAGGCGCGTCAGTTGGTACGGCGGGAAACTAGGTATTACTCCGAAATACCTATCAGAAACGGTGAAGCAGGTGAGCAAGCGCACTCCTAACGAGTGGATAGACAACTATGTTATACTGGAAGTGCGCGTGCTGCTGCGCAACACCACCATGAGCATCAAGGAGATAGCACAGCAACTGAACTTCCCCAACCAGTCGTTCCTCGGCAAGTTCTTCAAGGAACGTGTCGGCATGTCGCCATCAGACTACCGCAAGAGTTAGCCATATGCGACTTGGAAGCGATATCATACACAATTATCTCGCTCTACCCAAGGAGCAGGCTCGCTCTTCTCTCCTTCTTCTCTCGTACTTCTCTCGCTCTAGGCATATCCAACAGTATACTTAGAACTTACTTAGTGCTTACTTAGAGCTTGCCAGAGGCGGAACTTTGACGTGTTAATTGATATATCTTTCGCTTCTCATTCGTATACTACTTGCATCACGATTACATATAAGTAAAAAAGGCAATTATATACTATTAGTCCCTACTATTGATGGTATTTCGTTAAATGCTCAGCCGACAATTGCTTTTCCCTTTGGCCCGCGACCGTTGGTTCCCCACCCATGCAGGGGCGGGGAAATGCGTAATGCGTAATTCATAATTCATAATGCGTAATGCTTCACTCGGCCTTCAGGGGCGGGGAGTCGTTAGCAATGAAATCTAACAGTATATACTTCCCTAAAAAAAGGAAAATCGAAAAAACACCTCACCACCTCACTTTTCCTTTCGAAACCCTATTGTTTAAAGGGCTTTTCGGGAGGGAGGTGTTTAGCAAAGAGGTCACTCAACACCTCACCTAACACCTCCCTCATTTTATTCTGCATTTATTCTTTTCCTGAACATACTACTTTTAGAAACCTGATGAAGGTGAAATTCCGAGAAAAAAGTGACCTGTTGAGGGAGGTGTTGAGTGAGGTGTTTGCCAAACACCTCACTCTCTGAAACCCTAGTAAACAAAGGCATTTTAGAGAAAAAAGTGAGGTGGGGAGGTCTTTTTTGAAATTCTCTGAAATTAACCGAACTCTCGACTTGACCCGGGCTCTGCTCTCGGCTGCATGAAAAAGGTGTTAAAAAAGCAACAAAAT
>OMXS01000023.1 GCA_900315095.1 uncultured Prevotellaceae bacterium
TCTCTGGCACGGATGCAGTAATATCCTCGAACGTGCCAATAACCTTGTGTCTTTGACCCGGAGTAACGGGTTTTAATTTACGTACTGCCATTTCTTATTTAAATATTGCTATAAAAATCGATCTGATCGCCCTCCTTCAGAGTAACGATTGCCTTCTTGAAAGCGGCCTTCTGGCCACGCACCAGACCCGCCTTAGTGTAGCGGCTTGAGCGCTTGCCAGCGTAACGCATTGTGTTTACGTCAACCACTGTAACGTTATACAGACTCTCAACCTCGCTCTTTATCTCGAGCTTGTTGGCCTCTGGTTTTACGATGAAGCCATAGCGGTTAGGGCGCTTGTCTGTAATCTTGGTCATCTTCTCAGTAACCAATGGTTTGATTATAAATGCCATGTCTGTATCTCCTAATTACTTTGTTAAAACTTCGTCGATAGCCTGCAAAGAACTCTCAGCGATGACGAGAACGTCAGCGTTGAGAATCTTGTAAGTGTTGATTGCCGAAGCAGTCATCACTTCTGCCTTCTGCAAGTTACGAGCTGACAAATATACATTTTTCTCAACTTTTGGCAAAACGAGAAGTACCTTCTTGTCGTCAACTTTAAGATTTTTAGCAATGTTTATGAAATCTTTAGTCTTTGGAGCCTCCATAGAGAAGTCTTCAACAACGACAATCGCCTCTTCCTGAGCCTTGTATGCGAGAGCGCTCTTACGAGCGAGAACCTTAACCTTTTTGTTAAGTTTGAAACCATAATCACGTGGCTTCGGTCCAAATACGCGACCACCACCCTTCAGTACTGGAGAGTTGATGTCACCGCGACGTGCACCGCCACTACCCTTCTGACGGATAAGCTTGCGTGTAGAACCTGCATGCTCGCTACGCTCCTTAGCCTTTGCTGTGCCCTGGCGCTGGTTAGCGAGGAACTGCTTCACGTCGAGATAGATGACGTGGTCGTTCGGTTCAATTCCGAAGATAGATTCGTTTAACGTAACCTTTCTTCCGGTCTCCTGACCTTTGATGTTTAATACGTTAATTTCCATTACATGTTGATTATTACGGTTGAACCATTGCAGCCAGCTACGCTACCTTTCACTACGAGAAGGTTGCTCTCTGGTATTACCTTTAACACTCTGAGGTTCTGAGTAGTCACTCTGTCACCTCCCATTTGGCCGCCCATGCGCATGCCCTTGAACACCTTTGCAGGGTAAGAACAAGCACCGATAGATCCCGGCTTGCGGGCGCGGTCGTCCTGACCGTGTGTACTCTGACCAACACCGCCGAATCCGTGGCGCTTCATAACGCCCTGGAAACCCTTACCTTTAGAGGTTCCAACAACGTCAACGAAAGTGGCGTCATTGAAGATTTCCACTGTGATTGTGTCTCCGAGGTTCAACTCCTCGTCAAACTTGAACTCGGCCAAGTGAGCCTTTGGTGTTGTGCCGGCTTTCTTGAAGATTCCCAGCATAGGCTTGGTAGTGTTCTTCTCCTTAGCCTCGCCGAAACCTAACTGAACAGCCTTGTAACCGTCCTTTTCAACGGTCTTCACTTGAGTAACAACACAAGGGCCAGCTTCGATAACAGTGCACGGCACGTTCTTGCCGTCGGCACTGAAAACGGAAGTCATTCCGATTTTCTTTCCTAATAATCCTGGCATTTCAGTTTAAAATAAAATTGATTAATAAATGATTTTTCTTTTTTTAAGTGTTCTTGCGCCATGTTTTTCAATCCAAAGACACTTAAAAAAGAACCTCTCACTTCTTCCCGCTTGAAGGTTAAGTTGTTCTAAATCAGTGTATTGATGGCTTCAAACCAGCGCAATACGCACAATAGCGGGTGCAAAGGTACACATTATTAATGACACTGGCAACATCACCGTCTCTAGAAACCAAATATTTAAGATTTTTTATACTTTAAGCATAAAAAAAGGAGGTCCCACATATATGCAAGAGACAAAAATGGGGAGGCTATGACGCCTCCCCTTCGTTTATTAGCAATGTTTATTCACTTATATTGACCTCTTAAAAACCACAAAGGATCATTACTTCCATGAACACATATTTAAGCATTATCATAATTGTACACTTTTAATGATTTGACTTATATTGTGAGTATCTCACATTTATCTCAATCCATATCCATGTCGATGTCCTTTGGCATTCCATCGCCGTCGAACTCTATCTCCATGCCATTGTCAAGACGTACATCGTACTTTGTACTGAAGAGTTCCTTATCCTGTTTAGCATATGTAACACCAACACCAGGATAGTTCTTTTGTATATAGGTCTGCGCTGGAGCAGGCAGTTGGTCAGCTGTTATGATTTTATTCTGGTCACATGACGCAAGTCCAATCATGCATACAAGGCATATTACTAATAATTTTATCGCTTTCATGACTCTTATGCTTTTATCTGTTTGTTTTAATACTTTAAGCGTATACTTGACAAATTATCCGAAAGGACTAACATTAGTCATCTATGCCTATCAACATACCCTGATGGTTGAATTTCAGTTCAAGGTCATTCGACAGTTCTATGTCATAACCATGGTGTTCCTTATCAATCTTGGTAACTCTGCAGCCAGCGAAGTTTACATTGACATACTGCAGTATAGCTGCAGGCACAAGAGCTGCAGGTACTACGGTCATTCCTTCGCAATCAACCTTTTTCCATGTACCTCTCCTGTCGAACTTAACTTTTGTTCCATTGTCCAGGCGGCACTCATAAGAGTCCCAGTCCATCTCTGCATAGATAATTTTCCTTCCTTCAAAATTACTATGCACGAAACTCTTCGCAGCAGCAGGGAGCTGTTCTACTGGAATTGGAGTGTCATCATCAGCCTTTGCTACATTTGACACAACGAGGCAAATAACTGCCATGAGGAAAAACTTAAACTTTTTCATAATCTTATATTTTTAGTTGTTTATATTATTGTTTACTGATGCAAATATAGCGGTATTACTAACCATATCATAATAAAACAGGGACTTTTTGATGATTTTATTGCGACAAAAGGAAGTATTTGCGACAAAAGGAAGACGATGTCTCTATAATTGTCGCAAATACCATATTATTAACCATTTATGAATGCTATTTTAGATCACAAAAAAAACTGTTCACTAAAAATCTTTAGTGAACAGCTAAGAAAAGACTAACTTATTAATTGTCTGTGTCAATATCAACCGGCACTCCATCGCCGTCGAACTCTATCTCCAGACCGTTATCGAGACGCACATTATATTTTGTGCTGAATAGTTCTTTATCCTGCTTTGCGTAGGTGATGCCAACACCAGGATAAGTCTTTTGAACGTAGGACTGCGCTGCGACAGGCAATTGATCTGCGGTGATGATTTTATCTTGGTCACATGATGCAAATGCAAACATGCATACAAGAGATATTACAATTAATTTTATAGCTTTCATAATTTAAGCTTTTTATTGTTTATTTAAATGCTTTCAGTACACATTTGACAAATTATCCGCGAGGAGAAGCACTAGTCATCCATGCCTATCAACGCACCCTGATGGTTGAATCTCAGTTCGAGGTCATTAGACAGTTCAATGTCATAACCATGGCGTTCCTTGTCAATCTTGGTAATCATACAGTTGCTGAAGTTTGTCTCCACATACTGCTTGATGGCTTCTGGTACGAGTACTGCAGGCACTGCGCTCATCCCATGACAGTCAACCTGTTTCCATTCGCCCTTGGAAGTGAAATCTATCTTTGTTCCATCATCAAGACGGCACTCGTAAGAATTCCAGTCTTTCTCAGCGTAGAGGATTTTCTTTCCAGGGAAATTAGTATCCACAAAAGTCCTAGCAGCGGCGGGAAGTTTCTCAACTGGTATAGGTTTATCATCTGCAAACGCAACACTAGTTACCATCATGCTTAAAAGCGCGATAAAAAATAATCTCATCCTTTTCATAGTTGTGATCTTTAAAAATTAAACTTATGTTATTTGTTCTCTGTTGCAAATATCAAACTTTTTTCCCAATTATGCAATATCTTTTCTGGAAATGTTCAAATAATATTGCGACAGTTGTTCTTATTTGCGACAAAACAACGAGAAGACTATGAATTGTGTCGTAAATACCTGTGCCTTTGCCTTCAATATCAATAATTACTAATCGGTGTTTGAGCTTTAATTTGATGTCGTTAAGATGCACAAGATGCTGTCACAAAATAATATAGGGAAAGTTAAAAAGGAAGCTCCTGACATGCAGGAGCATCCTCTATGAGAATGTGTTATTACACCTTGATTTCATCTCGGCACAGTGTACTCTCCCCCATACGTTTACTTAATCATGATTTTCTTTCCATTAAGAATATAGATACCATGTTGTGTAGGCTTCTCAACATACTTCCTGCCCTGCAGGTCATACCACACGCCATCTTTCAGAGACGTTGGGATTGTGATATCAATCACACGCAGCGTGTTGTCCATATCGGAAATGTTCATCACAATTCTCTGCAAAGACGACGTTCCTGGTTTCCCAAGACCATTGCCTAAATCGACGAGGAAGTAAGCATTAAATGCACCCACCTCATAGTGTTCTGTTGGAATACGAATCCTGTCGTTGTTATCCACATAGAGATTCGCAGGATTATTGCCCATCAGCATCTCAGGAGCATAGGTTCCCACAATCTGTACCTTCCCGTCGCTACTTGTCAGAGCCATTTCTGCTGCCTCAGAGGTCTTCAGTGTAACGTTTTCGAATACCGGGTTGTCAATCTGGCTCGCCGTTGTTGTCTTCCACTCCAAGAAATATGGCTTGCCCGGCTCTATGCTGCGCACAGGTTTGAAGTTGAGCGTTACCACTCCGCTCTCCTCATCATATCCTGTAGGATCACCATAGTCATGGTTGTCAGTCACATCAAGCTCCCACAGCTCTGCTCCGTTCAATGGAGTGTCTTCGATAGCATCACCGATGATGTCAAACGGCAGACACAACGTATTCCACATGTGATTCTTAAAGAACGTATGACCCTCAAATACAACTTTCTTGATAGTCCTGCCTCTATACTGCTCTATGAGTTCGCGGTTATCTTCTTTTTCATAGAAAGTAAGAAGAGATATCTGATTTGGCACATCTGCCTCACTGAGGTAGTAAACATCCTTCTTCGTGCCGCTGTGGTATTTCAAATATATTTCACCACGAGGTAATGTCACATCAGATGAGGAGTTTCTGAACACATACAAGTCGCCCTCTTTACCAAAGCGGTAGATATCCCTGCCGCCCTTGACAGTACCGTCGGACACCCAAAGTTTGTTATTTCCACGCACATAGGCATCATCCGCTCTGGTCAACGGAATATGATGAACGGCCCCAGCCTCATCGGAATGGATAATCAGAACATCACCCATCGGTACCTCCTCGATGGCATTCAGTATGACATGATCTTTCTCATCGTCTACACCTATCACCTCGTAGGAATCCACGGTCAACAGACCCATTCCATCCAGGTCAATCTCACTCTTTGCCTTATATGGAGTGAAGTTATAACCCTCTGGGAAGCGCAGCACCTCACAAATCTCACCTGAAGCCTCAATCGGCATAATCAGACGATAGCAGTCTGCAGCACCATAGACGTATAATTTCATCGTTACCTTACCTTCCAAATGAACATCGTTCGGCTTGCCCACATTGGCCAGCGTGTCGATAAGCACAGAGTCGGCGTTGTTGTATTCATAGAGCTTGGACTCTAGTTTGTTGCCCCTATCATCAGCGAGAATCAACTTTACCCTTGCCGACTTGTCTGTTCCTTCCAGTCGCATCTGCACAAACATCTTCTTAAGGGTGAAAGAGAAGCCTTCGCCTATCTGAATAGAAGCAGAGAGATACTTTTCCTCATCCAGTTCATCAGGCACTTCTATCTGCACGGAGCAACTATCGCGATGTTCGCTGGCCACAACATTAAGTCCATTTAGCGTCAAGTCGGACATATCATAGAGCAGTCCACCAGCCTCTCCCGTCTTCTCAACAGTCACAAGATCGGTCTTGTTGGCGTTGTTTGCCGTTGTATCGGGCAACCACGTCAGCACGTTGTCGCCGCCGGGATAGGAGGCGGAGATGGAAATCAGTTTGATGTCCTCTCCCACCACAATATGGATGGAGTCATTATCAGATTCATTATAGAACAAGGTAGCAACTTGGTTACCCATGCTGTCTACCGACTTTCTGAAACTTGTACTCGTGCTGTCAGCTATCGTCGTGGCAGAAAGAACTTCCTTCGTCACCATACGATAGACGGTGCCGTATCTGGCCGGCAACGTAAACTTCGTACCAGCACCCACCTCGGCGTATCCCAATGTCTTTGCATGCTCATTATCTATCCATCCATTGGAAGCGTCGCATGACATATTCATATCGATATAGTTGGAGTCAAACCAAGTAGGTTTCACGAAACAACACTTCTCCTGGAAGTTCTTGAAGAAAGCCACACTGTCAGGCTTGTCGAAATCCCAAACCGGCGTTACTGTGGCATCGCCTAAGTCTGACTCGTTCAGCACATAATTAGGTGTCATCACCACATCGGCTGTCAGCGTATCTTTCACTATATGCACGGCATCTGGACTATTATCCACCAGATAAGTCTTGCCATTGCTGCCCGTATAGGAAGCGACGGTATAACCAAAGGCACGCAGTTTCTCGAACTTATGGTTGTAGAAGTTCGCTCCCATGTAGATGGTTCCATCAGCATTCGCATATTTCACATACGGTGTACCCTTGAAAATGAACTTATAGTTCTCCACGTAGCGGGCCTCAATGTGACTATCGTCCTGAGCAACGAATGTTAGCATGCCTCCATTCACCAGCGCCATTTTAGCACCATTCACATACCAATCGATATGATAGCCGATGGGGTCGGTCGCTTTAACTTCCAAAAGGGTTCCACGCGGCACAGTACCTCCATTCTCCACTACAGTTTCTCCCATCTTCACGATCATTTCTTCCACACCTGCCGGTTTATTGACGCTTTCAAAGGTGATGACGGGGTCGCTCGCCTCTGCAATCTCCACATGTGTCGAGTCAATGACATTTTTTCCAAGCATGTCAGTAGCCAACCATACGTTGTAGGTACCGGCCGTCTGTGGCATAAAGGACAGCTTGAGATGTTGGCTGCCACCCTCCTCTATTGGTGTTACGCTATGAGACTGTGACTTGCCTTTTTCCTCTGTCGTACTGGCAAAGAGATATAACTCACCTAGAAATTCCGACCCTTCGTTCTGGAGGGAGATGTCCACAGCCTGCGTATAGGTGGCTTTCTTGGAGCCGTTGAAAGTAAAAGACACACTCAACAACGGTGCTGACAAGCTAAGCGCTACGGAGTTGCCGTCGTACGTTGCTAAAGCATATCTCGTCTTTTCCGCCTTCCACTTTTCAGTACCACTGACTCTGCTGACAGCCACAAGCTTATAGGTTCCTGCGGGCTTATCGGTAGGCTGAAGCGTGCAACTGGCAGTCGTCATGTTACTAAAATCAAGATTAGAGATGTCAAATGGTGGAATATCAGCCGTCTGGGTGGTGACAATCTCCAGCGAACCGGAATCATCGAGCCAAGCAAAACCATAATCAAAGGTCAGCGTCTCATCATTCAAGTTGACAGCAATACTTGAAAGCGTGGTACCTTCAATCGTCATGTCTCCCCACAGAAGCGAAGGCGACACCATCTCTGCTGGCTGCTCCATACCAATCTGCACACCGATATAGGCAGTGAGCCCCTGCAATAAACTCGAACTTGTAACAGGAGCATCCTTATCGTCAGCACTGTTGGGATCTAGTACAGACATACGGAAATACCCGTTATTTCTGCCCGACCATCCCCAATTCACGTGAAACATCCCGTCGCCATCATAACCATCCAATAGGAAAGCATGCCCTCCACCTATGCCATTCCCCGCTCCACATAGTACGGGCCGTTGATGGCTCAACTCGTTGTATATCATTTCTGTCCAGTCGGCCAGCGTATAAAAATCTCGTTTTTCCGAAGTGGCCGTCTGGTCAAATCCGAAATAGCCATTCAGTAAAGGAATTACGTTCTTATCTTCACCACTCGAACCACCGGTAAGCGACGTTCCGAGTTCAATCTTCAAGCCTGTAACTACATATTGGAACAGTTTGGCTGCTTCAGCCTCTTGCTCGGTAGTGGCACCATTGTTATAATCGTCAATGAGGCTTGACCAATTGAAGGTTGTGATTGGCAATTCTGGCATCTGTATTCCTAAATTTGTCTGATATGCAGGAATAACCGCTGTTGTCCCAACTGGTTGCCCCGTCTTCCTCCCCCAATAGTTTATCAACTGTGCTACGGCAGTTGAGACGCAGCCCGTCGCAGCGGTAAAGCCATTAATCTCTGGCAGGTTATTATTATACGGTGTCAGCTGATACCATTTTGTGGTGGTCATTGGACTGATTGCAGGCCAATTTGATGTTCCGCGCATTATCTTAGTTGGCGCATACCCTTTAGCATTCAGTTCCTGCATCGTCTCGATATAACCAAGGATCCAAGCTCTCTGTGCATCTGGCATGTTGTCAGCATCAAACTGACCTTCGTCGCTATATCCCAGCACTTCAGCATAGCGGTCGTCACCGCTAACCAGCGCATAACCATTTGATCCTTTTCTATGAACAACATACATATACGGATTACCTTTAGCGTCCACTTTGTCGAATACCGCCGCCGCCTTCAACGTGTTCATGGCAGGAGCCATCCTCATTCCACTCTTGGCGCCCATCACCTGCAACGCTACCTGCAACGCCTGCTGCTTACTCACAGGCTCAGCCATCAGCACAGAACACGACAGGCACATTAAAGCTATTAAAAGGAAGAACTTTTTCATAGTCAATTATAAATTTAAAATTGTCAATTATATCACCACCATCTAATTATAGTGGAATAGATATCATTAGCGAGCGGTAACAAGCATCATAAAAGGTTCTGTAATCATAGATACAAGAACCTATGCCAATGTTATTCATTATTTTGCAAAGATACGATAATAATTGAAAAATGTAAACATAAAATTGTAAAAAAAAACAAACCCTACTTGCTCGCAAAAATGTTGAACGGTTCACAGTGTAGATATGAAAGCATAAAAAAGGGAGACACGTTTCGTCTCCCTTCCTAATTTAACAACCCTAGAACTTAGTCGTCCATTCCAATCAGAGCACCTTGACGGTTGAATTTCAGTTCAAGGTCGTTCGACAATTCAATGTCATATCCATAGCGCTCTTTGTCAATCTTGGTGATCATACAGTTGCCATAGTTTGAATTAACATACTGCTTGATGGCAGCTGGCACGAGTTCGATTGGTACTGCGCTCATCCTATGGCGGTCCACCTGTTTCCAATCGCCCTTGGCAGTAAACTCTATCTTTGTTCCATCATCCAGACGGCACTCGTAAGAATTCCAGTCCTTCTCAGCATAGAGGATTTTCTTACCCTGGAAATTATTCGTTACAAACGTCTTAGCCGAAGCTGGAAGTTGCTCTACTGGTATTGGTCTGTCATCTGCAAGTGCTACATTTGACACCATCATACATACAAACGCTGCAAATAATGATTTGAAAGTTTTCATAATTCTTATGTTTTTAAAATTATACATTTGTTTTTTAATTCTCTGATGCAAAGATAGGAACAGTTTCGACTGCCTCCTAGAAAAAACACTTATATTTGATTTTATTGTTGCGACAGAAGGCACCATTTGCGACATAACAGGGAAACGGCCTTAAAAATTGTCGCAAATAGGATAATTTTAAGGAAGTTATATACAATTATACCCGCATTTAAATGAAGTATAGTTGACGGTAAAGAAGTGTCATTAGCGTCGCTCACTAACCAATGGTGACAGGGCAAATGATATATAACTGGCTTCTCATAGGCGTGTTCTTGTATACCTCAATGATATATCTTTCGCGACTCATTCATATACTAGTAGGAACACGATAACGTATAAAAAAGAAAATCGAAAAAACACCTCCCCACCTCACTTTTCCTTCCGAAGCCCTATTGTTTACAGGGCTTTTCGCGAGGGAGGTGTTTAGTAAAGAGGTCACTCAACACCTCACCTAACACCTCCCTCATTTTATTCTGCATCTACTCTTTTCCTTAACACACTACTTCCAAAAATCTGATAAAGGCGGGAGCCTGAGGAGAAAAGTGACCTGTTGAGTGAGGTGTTGAGTGAGGTGTTTGGCAAACACCTCACTCTCTGAACCCTCAGTAAACAAAGGCTTTTTAGACAAAAAAGTGAGGTGGTGAGGTCTTTTTCTAAATTCTCTGCAAATAACGTACGTTCGACCCGCAGGAGCGCTTATTGGCAGATGGGTATAAAAGTATATAATTGCTTTTTATAAATCACACAAAAAGTGTTTATGGGAAAAAACGACAAAAAAAGAGGACACGCCTTTGGCGCATCCTCTCTATAAAATGGTATTAATGGGTATTATACCTTGATTTCAACCTCAACACCACTTGGGAGGTCAAGTTTCATCAGCGAATCAACAGTCTTTGAAGTAGCGCTATAGATGTCGATAAGACGCTTGTAGTCGCTCAACTGGAACTGCTCACGAGCCTTCTTGTTTACGAAGGTACTGCGGTTCACGGTGTAGATACGCTTGTGAGTTGGGAGTGGAATAGGACCGCTAACGATAGCGCCAGTAGCTTTCACTGCCTTCACGATTTTCTCTGCTGACTTGTCAACCAATTTGTGGTCGTAGCTCTTCAGCTTGATTCTAATTTTCTGACTCATGGTTTAATTTTACTTTAATAATTATTTAATTTTACTATTTTGCGCTGCTAAAGAGTCATTTGCTCAACAGCGTTTATTTTATTCACTATCTCACAACCAGATAATCGAAGAATCACCCAATTGTGAAATAGTAAACTTGTCAATTATACGAGGTCCACGCGACCCTTAACTTCCTCGAGCACAGCCTTAGCAATGCTTGAAGAAACAGGTGAGTGGTGATCATACTCCATAGAGCTTGTAGCACGACCAGAAGTGATGGTACGCAGAGCTGTTACATAACCGAACATTTCTGCTAGAGGAACCATAGCCTTAACGATGCGAGCACCGCTACGTGCCTCTTCCATACCCTCTACCTGACCACGACGCTTGTTCAAGTCGCCGATAACGTCACCCATGTTCTCCTCAGGAGTAACAACCTCAAGCTTCATCACTGGCTCCATGAGCACAGGACCTGCTTTTACGCATGCGTTCTTGTAAGCGTTGCGTGCTGCAAGCTCGAATGACAACTGGTCAGAGTCAACCGGGTGGAAAGAACCATCGATAAGGGTCACCTTCAGAGAGTCAACAGGATAACCGCCGAGAACACCGTTCTTCATTGCGTCCTCAAAGCCCTTCTGTACTGATGGGATGAACTCCTTAGGAACGTTACCGCCCTTTACCTCGTTAACAAACTGCAGGCCACCGTTCTCCTTGATATCCCAGTCGGCATCAACAGGACCAACGTTAACGATGATGTCAGCGAACTTACCGCGACCACCTGACTGCTTCTTGTAAACCTCACGGAGGTTAACCTCCTTAGTGATAGCCTCTTTGTAGTTAACCTGTGGCTTACCCTGGTTACACTCAACCTTGAACTCACGCTTCAGACGGTCGATAATGATGTCGAGGTGAAGCTCACCCATACCAGAGATTACGGTCTGGCCGCTCTGCTCGTCTGTATGTACGGTGAATGTTGGGTCTTCCTCAGCCAACTTAGCGAGACCATTATCGAGCTTCGCGATGTCAGCCTGGCTCTTTGGCTCAACAGCAATAGAAATCACGGTGTCAGGGAATGTGATGCTCTCGAGGATAATTGGGTGCTCCTCGTCGCAGAGGGTGTCACCAGTACGGATATCCTTGAAACCTACACCTGCACCGATATCACCAGCGTCGATGCTGTCCATTGGCTGCTGCTTGTTAGAGTTCATCTGGAACAGACGACTCACGCGCTCCTTCTTGCCAGAACGTGTATTATATACATAAGAACCAGCCTCTACCTTACCAGAGTAAACACGGAAGAATACCAGACGACCAACGTATGGGTCGGTTGCGATCTTGAATGCAAGTGCTGATGTAGGATCATCCTCAGATGGCTTACGGTCTTCCTCTTCACCAGTGTTAGGATTCTCACCAACGATAGCCGGTGTGTCCACAGGTGCAGGAAGGAATGCGCAAACGTAGTCGAGAAGAGTCTGAACGCCCTTGTTCTTGAAAGAAGAACCACACAGCATTGGAGTACACTCCATTGCAAGAGTACCCTTGCGGATAGCAGCGATAAGCTCCTCCTCGGTGATTGAGTTAGGATCGTCGAAGAACTTCTCCATCAGAGCCTCGTCGAACTCAGCAGCAGACTCAACGAGCTTGTCACGCCATTCCTGTGCCTCATCCTTCAGGTCATCTGGAATCTCATCAACCTCAAACTCTGCACCCTGAGTCTCGTCGTGCCAGATGATAGCCTTCATCTTCAGCAGGTCAACGATACCCTTGAAAGTCTCCTCCTGTCCGATAGGGATAACCAGTGAAACAGGATTTGCACCGAGTACATCCTTCATCTGCTGCAGTACGTCATAGTAGTTGGCACCTGAACGGTCCATCTTGTTAACGTAGCCCAGACGAGGAACATTGTACTTGTCAGCCTGGCGCCATACAGTCTCACTTTGAGGCTGCACGCCACCAACGGCGCAGTATGTAGCGACAGCACCATCGAGCACACGCAAAGAGCGCTCCACCTCAGCGGTGAAGTCAACGTGTCCCGGAGTGTCAATCAAGTTAATCTTGTATTGTTTGTCGTTGTATTGCCAGTAGCAAGTGGTAGCGGCAGAAGTGATGGTGATACCACGCTCCTGCTCCTGTGCCATCCAGTCCATAGTGGCAGCGCCATCATGAACCTCGCCCAGTTTATGAGTCTTACCTGTGTAGTAGAGGATTCGCTCAGATGTTGTCGTCTTACCGGCATCGATGTGAGCCATGATACCGATGTTACGAGTCAAATGTAAATCTTGTTTTGCCATTGTTTATATCTTACCCTATTCTTTTTGTCGCTTCGCCTTTAAAGGTTGCAGCGAATTCTTTGTTACCTTTTTACCTTATTATATATTAAAAACGGAAGTGAGCGAATGCACGGTTAGCCTCGGCCATGCGGTGCATGTCCTCTTTACGCTTGAATGCGCCACCCTGATTGTTGTAGGCATCCATAATCTCGGCAGCGAGCTTCTCAGACATGCTCTTACCACCACGCTTACGAGCGAAAAGGATAAGGTTCTTCATTGACACACTCTCCTTGCGGTCAGGACGAATCTCAGTAGGCACCTGGAATGTAGCACCACCGATACGACGGCTCTTTACCTCCACCTGTGGGGTAATGTTGTCGAGAGCCTGCTTCCAAATCTCCAGAGCGGGCTTCTCCTCGTTCTGCATCTTGGCAGCAACGATATCGAGTGCACCGTAGAAAATCTCATACGACGTGTTCTTCTTTCCGTCGTACATCAGATGGTTAACGAACTTTGACACCTTTGTGTCGTTGAATTTTGGATCCGGCAGGATCACACGCTTCTTTGGTTTTGCTTTTCTCATTTTATTTATTAATATTTATCATTCTGCATGGGGCTGTTCTTTCTGTTCTTCAACGTCTTCACCAAGACATTTACTCAACCTGTTCAACAATTCTCCAGCAAAACTAATTATATTCTTAAGTATTTTGTGGACGGTAACGTCCGCCTCGACGTTTCTTTAAAACGGGGCCAGCCCCAAGCCATCTCCGGCTTTAGCCTGGCCACCGGTCTTTTTACTTCTTCTGCTTTGGACGCTTAGCACCATACTTTGAACGGCGCTGTGTGCGGTTTGCTACACCTGCAGTATCAAGAGTACCGCGAACGATGTGATAGCGCACACCTGGAAGGTCCTTAACACGGCCACCACGAACGAGCACGATTGAGTGCTCCTGCAAGTTGTGGCCTTCTCCTGGAATGTAAGAGTTAACCTCTTTCTGATTTGTTAAACGCACACGCGCAACCTTGCGCATTGCAGAATTAGGCTTCTTAGGAGTCGTAGTATAAACGCGAACGCAAACGCCACGACGCTGAGGACATGAATCCAAAGCTGGCGACTTGCTCTTGTCTACGAGCGCCTTTCTGCCTTTTCTTACCAATTGTGAAATTGTAGGCATTGTTTTACTTTTTTTGAATTATATATTTATTTTCGTTATTTTCAGCGGGTTACGGATACATGTATGGAATTTATCCGTTTTGGGGTGCAAAGGTACAAAGAATATTCTTAATTACCTAATACAAAAGAAAGGTAATTTTATAGAGAAAACATTATTTAACAATAAATAACGATTGATGTAATTATGAATTGCAAATTTTGAATTACGAAGTCTTGTCTAAAGCAATGTTTAATGACAATTGTCATAAACTCTCAGCGATTATATATTAATAAAGTATAACTTCTAATCGTTGAGTTGGACACTCCTACATTCGTAATTCAAAATTCGCAATTTGCAGTATCTACGCTTCTGGTTTCCCGTTTCCAAAAGGAGCGATAGTACGGGGCTGCTGGTTAGGAATCTGAATCTTTCCGAACTGAGCCTCATAGCGCATTATATTGTCTTGCAGAGCAATAAGAAGACGTTTCGCATGCTCTGGGGCAAGAATTACACGACTTTTCACTTGTGCTTTTGGCACACCAGGGAGGATGCGCGCAAAGTCGAGAACGAAATCGCTGCTCGAATGAGTTATTACCGCAAAATTAGCATACTGTCCCTGTGCTACCTCCTGTGGCAACTCCATCTGGAGTCCCTGCTGGTTATTGTTTTGATTGTTGTCGGCCATATTTTTGATTACAATTTAGAAATTACGAGTCACGATTTGTTGACAGGCAGTAATGATTATAGAATCACGAAAATGTTATATCTTATACTTTTCTGCCTGTGCTTGTATCAGTTCTTTGTCATCAAAATAGTTGATGCGCATAGCTGCTTTCACCTCCGAAAGTGTTTGAGCTGCCACCTCGCGTGCTGCTTCCGAACCCTTCTTAAGTATGTTATACACCTCGGGAATGTCCTGCTCGAACTCATGTCGACGCTGACGTATAGGCTCAAGACGGTCGTTGAGAACCTTTGTTAAGAACTTCTTGCATTTCATATCACCAAGTCCGCCACGACGATAATGGTCTTTTACCTCGTCAAGGTTCTTGTATTCTGGCCAGAACTTTACAAAATCCTCATCGGTTGCGAAAGCGTCAAGGTAAGTAAACACCACATTGCCCTCAACATGACCTGGGTCTTCTACCTGCAAGTGGGCAGGATCGGTATATGCCGACTTCACTTTCTTCTCTACCTCCTTAGCTGTATCGCTCAGATAGATGCAGTTGCCCAGGCTCTTAGACATCTTGGCATTGCCATCGGTTCCTGGGAGTCGGAGACACACCTGATTAGTAGGCAGCATGATTTGTGGTTCCACGAGGACGGGAGCATATGTCTGGTTGAAACGGCGCACGATTTCACGGCATTGCTCCAACATTGGCTCTTGGTCTTCACCTGCTGGCACCGTAGTTGCCTTGCAGAAAGTGATGTCGGCAGCCTGTGATATAGGATATGTAAAGAATCCTACAGGCACGCCCTCGCCGAAGTTTCTCATCTGCAACTCGCTCTTGACAGTAGGATTGCGTTGTAATCGTCCCACGTTCACGAGGTTCATGAAATATACCGTAAGCTCGGCAAGCTCTGGAATCATCGACTGTATGAACAAGGTCACTTTCTCTGGGTCGAGACCCACTGAGAGATAGTCGAGAGCCACCTCAATGATGTTCTGACGCACCTTCTCAGGATTGTCAGCATTATCTGTAAGAGCCTGAACATCGGCAACGAAGACAAACATTCTGTCATAGTCACCCTCGTTCTGCAACTCCACACGGCGGCGCAAAGAACCAACATAGTGACCTAAATGCAAGCGACCTGTGGGACGGTCGCCAGTAAGAATAATCTTTCCCATAACTGTATATAAAATATTCAAGGTGCAAAGATAGTGCAAATCGAGCGAAATACAAAAAGAATTATCTTATAATTTCCTATTATGTAACATAACATCTCAACGCAAAAGCATTATATAGTTACAATTAATCGAGCAAAAACTCAAATATCTGCAAGAATCCAAATTCCGTAAATAAAAATCATCATTATTGTTGCACGGCATTATTATTTATATTATCTTTGCATCAGGTAATACCAACATAGTTTAAATTTAGATATTCGTTTAACTTATTTAATAACAGTTTATGAAACAAATTCTTATTTCTTTGTTTGTGATGTTTATGTTATGCACCACAGCATCTGCACAAGTGAAAACTTTCCAAACCGTGACAGAAGACGAGACAATGACGGTGAATGCAAGCGACTGCATCGACCGAGTAGGCAACAACTACCTTATATGGGTGCGTTATGACTACAAAAGCAATAAATTATGCAAGAAAGACGCTAAGCGCGACGGCGTTAGCGGCAAGCCTGTGAGAGCAGAGGTGCTCTATGAGTTTGACGAACCTTGCCTCACCTACCGCATCGTTTGCAAGAAATACTATGACAAGAACGATTCTGTCTTGAAAGAAATCAACTACTTCAATGCTCCGTGGAACCAAATAGGCGAAATCGACTATTCGCTCAAACTTGGTATATACATGTCAGGCCAATTCAACATTACTGTTGGATAACGGAGCATTAGAATGCGTTTAGGATTAAAACATTCAAAAAACACATTTAAGTAGAAGAATGGCAAGGAAACTGTTTTGCGAGATTTCGCCTTTCACCTATCGTCTTTCGATGGAGAAAGAAATCATCAGGCGCCATCTTAACGACTTCATAAACAAAACCCGTTTCGCCAAGGAACGGAAAGATGCTCCGTTACCTGTACTCGTTTATAACCACAACTCGTTGATACGTCGCCGCCTAGGCAATGTAAACATGCAGCTGCAGGAGAACAAGGCAAAGAATCTTGCGCTGGCCGTGACTCATATCAACGGGTTAATAATTCATCCTGGCGAGACATTCTCCGTATGGAAAATGATTGGGAGAACCTCCAAGCGGAAAGGTTATAAAGAGGGACTTACCATAGAAAAAGGGAAACCTGCACAAGGAATAGGCGGCGGCATGTGTCAGTTGTCTAACCTGATTCATTGGATGGTGCTGCACAGCGACCTCACCATAACAGAGCATCATCATCACGACGGACTCGACCTCTTTCCCGACTACGGCAGACAGATTCCTTTCGGAACTGGCACAAGCATCTCGTACAACTACATTGACTATCGGGTAAAGAACAATACCGACAACACCTATCAACTCAGGTTGTGGGTAGATGACGAGTATCTGTGTGGGGAACTCCGATCAGAGAGGACTCAGCCTCACACCTTCCACATTCATGCTGAGAACGAATTCTTCTCACGTGAGAACGGCGTTATATTCCGCAACGGACAGGTATATCGCGACGTCATCGACCGTAAAACAGGGAAATGTGTTGAAAGTCAACTGATACGTACCAACCATGCTAAAGTAATGTATGAGTGCCCGCCAGACATCGTCATAAAAGAGATGTGAGAACGAAGACATAGATATATGATTTAGCAATACAAAAGCATATCAATCATAGGGCAAGAGATGCCTAATGAGGATGCAAGAGATGCCTAATGACCGAACAAAGTTAATAAGATTGTTCAACAAAGTTATTAACTTTGTTCGGTTATTTGTATTGTGTTGAACATCAGGAAGTTACAAAATAGCATATTTCGACATCTTTTTTACGCATCAAAACTTATCGGATAAGGTCCAGAATATATCTGAATACAAAAATAATCCCAAGCACTTGTGATGCCTGGGATTATTTTTTAGTTATAGTTTTAGAAGTGAACTATTCCTCTTCTTCCTTTGCAGCGAAGTCGAGAACGTTCTTCTTGTTAGCCTGCATGCGTTCGTAGTCTTCACGAGAACCAACAACAAGCTTGTCAAACTCGCGGAGACCTGTACCGGCAGGGATGAGGTGACCGCAGATAACGTTCTCCTTCATTCCGTCAAGATAGTCAATCTTACCGCGGATTGCTGCTTCGTTAAGCACCTTTGTTGTCTCCTGGAACGAAGCTGCTGACATGAAGCTCTTTGTCTGGAGTGCAGCACGGGTGATACCCTGAAGTATCTGAGTTGATGTTGCTGGCACGGCATCGCGCACCTGAACCAAGCGGAGGTCGCGGCGCTTGAGCATTGAGTTCTCGTCGCGCAGTTTGCGTGCAGAGATTATCTGTCCTGCATGGAGAGTCTCGCTGTCACCTGGGTCTTCAACGTACTTCTTTCCCCAGATGCGGTCGTTCTCTTCTGCGAAGTCGAGTTTGTCAACAATCTCCTGCTCGAGGAATGTGGTGTCGCCTGGATCATTAATCTGAACCTTACGCATCATCTGGCGCACGATAATTTCAAAGTGCTTGTCATTGATCTTCACACCCTGCAGACGATAAACGTCCTGAACCTCGTTAACGATGTACTCCTGAACAGCGGTAGGACCCTTGATAGCAAGGATATCGCTTGGTGTTGTCACACCGTCAGAAAGTGGTGTGCCAGCACGCACAGCATCGTGCTCCTGAACAAGAATCTGCTTTGAAAGCGACACAAGATACTTGCGCTGCTCGCCAGTCTTCGAAGTAATGATAATCTCACGGTTACCACGCTTCACCTTACCCATTGTGACCTCACCGTCGATTTCAGAAACAACAGCAGGGTTGCTTGGGTTACGAGCCTCGAAGAGCTCGGTTACACGTGGAAGACCTCCGGTGATATCACCACCCATGTTCACTGTACGCGGAATCTTAACGAGTGTCACACCTGTGCTCACGGTCTGTCCGTCTTCTACTATAACGTGACCACCCACAGGGAAACTGTAAGTTCCGATTACCTCACCATTGGCATCGATGATGTCGCAAGTAGGAACGCGGGTATGGTCTCTTGACTCAATGATGATCTTCTCGGTAAGACCTGTTGTCTCGTCGGTCTCGGCCTTGAATGTAGTACCCTCGATAACATTCTGGAAACGCAGTGTTCCTGCATATTCAGTAACGATGACAGCATTGAACGGGTCCCACTTAGCGATGAGATCGCCCTTCTTCACCTCTGACTTGTTAGTGAAATAAAGTGAAGAACCATATGGCACTGGTACTGTAGAAAGTACAATACCTGTGTTGACATCAACGAAACGAGCCTCAGCAAGACGGCTTACTACCATCTGGCACTCAACCTCGCCATTCTCTCCTTGCTCAACAAACGGTACGGTACGGATTTCTTCGAACTCAACACGGCTGTCGCTCTTTGCCACGATGCTTGCGTTGGCTGCAGCGTTACCAGCCACACCACCGGCGTGGAAGGTACGAAGTGTAAGCTGAGTACCTGGCTCACCGATAGCCTGTGCTGCGATGACGCCAACAGCTTCACCCTTCTGAACCATACGCTGTGTAGCGAGGTTACGTCCGTAACACTTCATGCAGACGCCCTTCTTGCTCTCGCAAGTGAGCACCGAGCGAATCTCAACCATCTCGATAGGAGACTCCTCAATGGCGCGTGCTATAGGCTCGGTGATTTCCTCGCCTGCACCTACAAGCAGTTCGCCTGTTGACGGGTTGGTGATGTCATGAACAGACACACGACCGAGGATGCGTTCGTAGAGAGTAGAGATTACCTCCTCACCGTTCTTGAGTGCTGTACACTCCAGACCGCGCAATGTGCCACAGTCTTCTTCGGTGATTATCACATCATGACTAACGTCAACAAGACGACGTGTCAGATAACCAGCATCGGCAGTCTTCATGGCGGTGTCGGCAAGACCCTTACGGGCACCGTGAGTAGAGATGAAGTACTCGAGCACCGACATACCCTCTTTGAAGTTAGAGAGGATAGGGTTCTCAATAGTACCACGTCCCTCAGCACCTGCTTTCTGCGGTTTAGCCATCAGACCGCGCATACCTGCGAGCTGCTTAATCTGGTCCTTAGAACCACGGGCACCAGAGTCGAGCATCATATATACAGCATTGAAACCCTGGTCGGCCTCGGTCATCTGCTTAAGCAGGATATCACCAAGACGGTTGTTAACGTGTGTCCAAGTGTCGATTACCTGGTTATAACGTTCATTGTCGGTGATGAATCCCATGTTATAGTTGTCCTTGATGGCCTGCACTTCCTCATTACCCTTCTGCACCAGTTCTTCCTTCTCTTTCGGAATGATGATGTCGTCGAGGTTGAACGAAAGACCTGCAAGATAAGCCATGCGGTAACCAAGGTTCTTGATACCGTCGAGGAACTCACATGCCTCAGCAAAACCTACCTTATTAATAACGTCAGCGATAATATCGCGGAGCGACTTCTTAGAAATCACCTTATTCACGAAGCCAACCTCATCAGGGATGATGCCGTTAACGATGACACGACCAACAGAAGTCTCAACGGTGTGGTTATAGTAGTTGCCGTTCTCGTCAACGTCCTTAACAACCACCTTTACCTGTGAGTGAAGGTCACACTTGCCTTCATTGTGAGCAATGATTGCCTCTTCAGGACCGTAGAAAGAGAGTCCTTCTCCCTTTGCTCCTGGACGTATCTTGGTGATGTAATAGAGTCCGAGCACCATATCCTGAGACGGCACGGTAATAGGTGCGCCGTTTGCAGGGTTAAGGATGTTGTGGCTCTGAAGCATCAGCAACTGTGCCTCGAGGATTGCCTCGTTGCTCAACGGGAGGTGAACAGCCATCTGGTCACCATCGAAGTCGGCGTTGAACGCAGTACATGCCAACGGATGCAACTGGATTGCCTTACCCTCGATGAGTTTAGGCTGGAATGCCTGAATACCCAGACGGTGAAGTGTAGGAGCACGGTTGAGGAGTACCGGGTGTCCCTTCATTACGTTCTCAAGGATGTCCCAGATAACTGGTTCGCGACGATCAACAATCTTCTTTGCCGACTTCACAGTCTTCACGATGCCACGCTCAATGAGCTTGCGAATGATAAATGGTTTGTAGAGCTCTGCTGCCATGAGTTTTGGCAGACCGCACTCGCCCATCTTCAGTTCAGGACCTACAACGATAACCGAACGTGCAGAATAGTCAACACGCTTACCGAGAAGGTTCTGACGGAAACGTCCCTGCTTACCCTTCAGCGAGTCAGACAATGACTTGAGCGGACGGTTGCTGTCGCTCTTCACTGCAGATGACTTGCGTGAGTTGTCGAAGAGAGAATCGACAGCCTCCTGCAGCATACGCTTCTCGTTACGGAGAATAACCTCTGGAGCCTTAATCTCAACAAGACGCTTTAGGCGGTTGTTACGTATGATGACACGACGATAAAGGTCATTGAGGTCGGAAGTTGCGAAGCGACCACCATCCAGCGGAACGAGCGGACGCAACTCTGGAGGAGTGACAGGGATAATCTTCATTATCATCCACTCCGGTTTGTTTATCTCCTTGCTCTGGCGGAAAGCCTCAACCACCTGCAGACGCTTCAAAGCCTCAGTCTTACGTTGCTGCGAAGAGTCGGTGTTTGCGAGATTGCGCAGTTCATAAGAGAGAGAATCGAGATCGATACCTTGCAGGAGATCATAAATAGCCTCGGCACCCATCTTGGCGACAAACTTGTCAGGATCACCGTCCTCAAGATACTCATTGTCCTTTGGAAGATTGTCCATGATGTTAATGTACTCATCTTCTGAAAGGAGATCGAACTTATGAGATCCGTTAACCTCAATACCCTCTGCATCTTTCTTATCTGCCATTACACCTGGCTGTATCACGATATACTTTTCGTAATAGATTACAGCGTCGAGTTTTTTGGTAGGAACTCCGAGCAGATAGCCAATCTTATTAGGCAAACTGCGGAAATACCAAATGTGTGCTACAGGAACTACCAGCTCGATGTGACCGGTACGTTCGCGACGCACCTTCTTCTCAGTCACCTCTACACCGCATCGGTCGCAGACGATACCCTTATAACGGATGCGCTTATACTTGCCGCAACCGCACTCGTAATCCTTAGTAGGACCGAAGATACGCTCGCAGAAAAGACCGTCGCGTTCTGGTTTATATGTACGGTAATTTATAGTCTCTGGCTTGGTAACCTCGCCATAACTGCTTTCGAGGATTTCCTCCGGCGAAGCAAGACCGATGGTAATCTTCGTAAAATTATTCTTTATCTTTGAATCTTTCTTGAAAGCCATATTTCTGAATTGTCAATTATCAATTATCAACTATCAATTAACATTAGTCGAGGGTTACACTGAGACCAAGACCGCGGAGCTCGTGGAGAAGCACGTTGAGCGACTCTGGGATACCCGGAGTAGGCATTGCCTCGCCCTTAACGATTGCCTCATAAGCCTTTGAGCGGCCCACTACATCATCAGACTTGATGGTCAGAATTTCCTGAAGCACATGGCTGGCACCGAATGCCTCAAGCGCCCAAACCTCCATCTCTCCAAAACGTTGTCCACCAAATTGTGCTTTACCACCAAGTGGCTGCTGAGTGATGAGAGAGTACGGGCCGATGGAGCGTGCGTGCATCTTGTCTTCAACCATATGTCCGAGTTTGAGGAAGTAGGTGATACCCACTGTCGCAGGCTGGTCGAAGCGTTCACCTGTCTCACCATCATAAAGATGTGTTGAGCAGAGACGTGGCAGGCCTGCCTTGTCAGTCCATTCCTGAAGATCCTCAAGCTTAGCACCGTCGAAGATAGGAGTAGCGAACTTCACTCCAAGACGCTTACCAGCAGCACCGAGGATAGCCTCAAAGATCTGACCGAGGTTCATACGTGAAGGCACACCCAGCGGGTTGAGTACCAAGTCAACAGGACGACCGTCCTCAAGGAACGGCATGTCTTCCTGACGTACCACCTTAGAGACGATACCCTTGTTACCATGACGACCAGCGAGTTTATCACCCACGCCGATTTTACGCTTCTTGGCAACATAAACCTTTGCCATCTGGAGAATACCTGAAGGCAGCTCGTCGCCAATAGAGATAGCGAACTTACGGCGTTTGTTCTCTGCATCAAGCAGCTTGTACTTCTTGATGTAGTTCATGATAAGAGCCTGGATGAGCTGGTTGGTATGCTCGTCGTCGGTCCAGTTGTTGCTCTGGATTCCGTCGTACTCGAGATTCTTCAGTACGGCAACTGTAAACTTGCTGCCCTTTGTGATTATCTCGGCACCTGTATAGTCTGTGATTCCCTGAGATACCTTGTCCTCGGTGAGAGACATAAGTTTGTCTACGAGGATGTCCTTCAAGTCATCAATCTTTGCTTCATATTCTTCATCTATCTTAGCGAGGATAATCTTATCCTGCTGCTTCGACTGGCGTGTCTTAATGGCACGTGAGAAGAGTTTCTTGTCGATAATAACACCGCTCAACGATGGATTGGCCTTGAGTGAAGAATCCTTCACGTCACCAGCCTTGTCACCGAAGATTGCACGAAGCAGTTTCTCCTCTGGCGAAGGATCGCTTTCTCCCTTTGGAGAAATCTTACCTATAAGAATATCACCTGGTTCAACACGAGCGCCGACGCGGATGATACCGTTATCGTCGAGGTCTTTTGTTGCTTCCTCGCTAACATTAGGGATATCTGCGGTGAATTCTTCCATACCGCGCTTTGTCTCACGAACGTCGAGTGAATACTCGTCAACGTGAACAGATGTCAGCAAGTCGTCACGAACCACACGCTCATTAAGTACAATAGCATCCTCATAGTTGTAACCCTTCCATGGCATGTATGCCACGAGGAGGTTGCGTCCAAGAGCGAGTTCTCCGTTCTCTGTAGCATATCCCTCTGTGAGGATGTCGCCTTTCTTGACACGCTGTCCCTTATCGCATATAGGACGGAGGTCGATGGTCATGTTCTGGTTAGTACGACGGAACTTCGGAATACGATATTCCTTGAGTGCCGGCTCGAAACTAACGAACTCCTCGTCCTCAGTACGGTCGTAAAGGATGCGGATAGTAGTAGCATCGACATACTCGATAACACCATCGCCCTCTGCAGTAATCATTGTGCGTGAATCCTCACACACCTGCTTCTCTATACCAGTTCCAACGATAGGAGCCTCGTTATGGAGAAGTGGAACTGCCTGGCGCATCATGTTAGATCCCATCAGCGCACGGTGAGCGTCATCGTGCTCAAGGAATGGAATCAAACCTGCTGCAATAGATGCTATCTGCTGTGGAGAAACGTCCATGAGGTCGACCTCATTAGGATCAACAACAGGGAAGTCAGCATCCTGACGACACTTAACATAACTACGGATGAACGTACCGTCATCATTCAGCGGAGCATTGCCCTGACCTATGATATGGTCTTCCTCTTCCTCTGCGGTGAGATAAACCACATCCTCGTTCTTCAGGTCAACAACACCGTCCTTTACCTTTCGGTATGGAGTCTCAATGAATCCAAGCTCGTTAATCTTTGCATAAACACAGAGTGACGAGATAAGACCGATGTTAGGTCCTTCAGGAGACTCAATAGGGCACAGACGACCATAGTGTGTATAGTGAACGTCACGCACCTCAAATCCGGCACGTTCACGGCTCAAACCGCCAGGACCAAGAGCAGAGAGACGACGCTTGTGGGTAACCTCTGCAAGCGGGTTGGTCTGGTCCATGAACTGAGAGAGCGGGTTAGTTCCAAAGAACGAGTTGATAACGCTCGAAATAGTCTTGGCATTGATAAGGTCTGTCGGCTGGAACACCTCATTGTCACGAACGTTCATACGCTCACGGATGGTGCGACTCATACGAGCTAGACCTATGGAGAATTGGTTAGACAACTGCTCACCTACTGTACGCACGCGGCGGTTAGAAAGGTGGTCGATATCGTCAACTGTAGCGTTAGAGTTAACCAACTGTATGAGATACTTGATAATCTCTATGATGTCTTCCTTGGTAAGGATACGAACATCCATGTCTGTATCCAGACCAAGTTTCTTGTTAATTCTGTAACGGCCCACGTCGCCAAGATCGTAGCGCTTATCCGAGAAGAAGAGGTTGAGGATTACCTCACGCGCACTTGCATCATCGGCAGGGTCCGCATTACGAAGCTGACGATAGATGTAATTGATGGCCTCCTTTTCAGAGTTGCTTGGGTCCTTGGCAAGCGTGTTGAAGATAATCGCAAACTTCGAAGCAGCTTCCTCATCCTTGTGAAGAAGAATTGTTGAAGCACCGCTCTCGAGGATATCATCGACATTCTCTTTGGTAATTTCGGTCTCGCGATCCATAATCACCTCGTGACGCTCGATAGACACCACCTCACCGGTGTCTTCGTCAACAAAGTCTTCATTCCAGCTCTTCAAAACACGAGCTGCAAGTTTGCGACCGATGGCTTCCTTCATGTTTTTCTTGTTCACCTTCACTTCCTCGGCGAGACCGAATATCTCGATGATATCCTTATCATTCTCGTAACCGATGGCACGCAGAAGAGTTGTTACAGGCAACTTCTTCTTACGGTCAATGTAAGCGTACATCACGTTGTTGATGTCAGTGGCGAACTCTATCCATGAACCTTTGAACGGTATGATGCGGGCACTGTAGAGCACGGTTCCATTAGCATGAACGCCCTGGCCGAAGAACACGCCAGGCGAGCGATGCAGCTGTGAAACCACAACACGCTCGGCACCATTGATAACGAACGTACCGTTGCTTGTCATGTACGGAATGTTGCCAAGGTAAACGTCTTGCACAAACGTCGGGAAATCCTCATGTTCCGGGTCAGTGCAATAAAGTTTCATCTTTGCCTTCAATGGCACACTATAGGTCAGTCCACGCTCTAGACACTCGTCTATGGTGTAGCGTGGAGGGTCAATGAAATAGTCAAGGAACTCGAGTACGAAATTGTTACGGGTGTCTGCAATAGGGAAATTCTCTGCGAATACCTTGTACAGTCCGTCATTCTTACGTTCCTCAGGCGGTGTGTCCAACTGTAAGAAGTCTCTGAAAGACTTTAATTGCACGTCGAGAAAATCCGGATAAGGCATCGGATTCTTCACGCTTGCAAAATTTACTCTTTTGTCAACGATTTTTGAAGCCATCTATTATAATATGAATAATGTTTGGTTTTGATTGTTCCGGAAATACCGGATTGTTCGTGATTTTAAGCAATCAAATTGCCATAAAGACAAGAAAAGGTTAAGACCCCCCTACTTAGGAGATCTTAACCGATATTTGTTAAAATGTAAGAGTGAATTACTTCAGCTCTACCTTAGCACCAGCCTCTTCGATAGCCTTCTTCAGGTTCTCAGCCTCGTCCTTAGAGAGACCTTCCTTCAGTGTAGAAGGAGCACCATCTACGAGATCCTTAGCCTCTTTCAGACCAAGACCGCAAGCCTCCTTAACAGCCTTTACAACCTGGAGCTTAGCGCCACCAACTTCAGCGAGGACAACATCAAATGATGTCTTCTCCTCAGCTGCATCAGCTGCACCAGCAGCAGGACCAGCAGCTACAGCAACGGCTGCAGCAGCAGGCTCAATTCCGTACTCGTCCTTCAGGACTGTTGCCAACTCGTTTACTTCTTTTACTGTAAGGTTTACCAACTCTTCAGCAATAGCTTTAATATCTGCCATTTTTATTTAAAGATTTTAATTGTTTTTTAATGTTATGTTTATGGGTCGCTTATTTGTTACGCTCAGCGATAGCGTCAAGCAGTCCGTGAATCTTGCCACCAGCGTTCAATCCAGAAACAACGTTCTTGATTGGAGACTGCAGAAGAGCCACAACGTCTGCGATGAGTTCGGTCTTGCTCTTGATTGCAGAGAGTTCCTCAAGTTTATCAGCACCAACATAGATGCCTTCCTCGGCATATGCAGCCTTGAGCGCAGGTATGCCAGCCTTGGTGTACTCTTTCAGCATCTTAGCAGGCTTGTTAGCCACGTTAGTGAACATAACAGCCGTATTACCTTTCAATGTACCGTATAAAGGTTCAAAATCAATCTCTGAAGCCTCGAAAGCCTTGTGAAGAAGCTTGTTCTTCACAACAACCATCTTGATTTCATTCTTGAAGCACTTGCGACGCAAGTTGCTTGTATCCTCTGCATTCAGACCGGTAACGTCTACCAGATAGAAGTGAGGATATTTCTTCAACTGCTCACCAAGTTCAACAATAATAGTATCTTTTACTTCCTTTTTCATTGTTTTCAGTACTTTAAGCGTTATTCAACTGTCTTTGGATCAACCTTGACACCTGCACTCATAGTGCTTGAAAGGAAGATACTCTTGATATATGTACCTTTAGCAGCAGCAGGTTTCAGTTTGATAATGGTATTGATAAACTCCTTAGCGTTTCCGTAGATCTGCTCCGGTGTCATTGTCACCTTACCGATTGACGAGTGGATAATACCAGCCTTGTCAACCTTGAAGTCAATCTTACCTTGCTTAACTTCCTTCACTGCCTTAGCAACGTCCATAGTAACAGTGCCGCTCTTAGGGTTTGGCATCAAGCCACGAGGACCAAGGACACGTCCAAGAGGTCCAACCTTACCCATGCAAGAGGGCATTGTAATGATAACATCTACATCTGTCCAGCCACCTTTTATCTTTTCGATATACTCGTCAAGACCAACGTAATCAGCGCCTGCCTCCTTGGCAGCAGCCTCAGCGTCTGGTGTACAGAGGCAGAGCACGCGTGTAACCTTACCAGTACCGTTCGGCAGCGATACAACGCCACGAACCATCTGGTTAGCCTTGCGCGGGTCAACACCCAAGCGTACGTCGATATCAAGAGAAGCCTCAAACTTGGTTGTGGTGATTTCCTTAACCAACTGAGCGGCCTCCATCAAAGAGTATGCTTTCCCTGCTTCAACCTTATCGGCAACTGCTTTCTGATTTTTTGTCAGTTTACTCATTTTCTTTAAAATTGAAGTTATTAAAAATTATCCAGGGAAGTCCCCTTTTACAGTGATACCCATACTGCGAGCTGTGCCGGCAATAAGCTTCATTGCAGACTCCACTGTAAAACAGTTGAGGTCACTCATCTTGTCCTCGGCGATAGTTCTTATCTGATCCCAAGTTACAGAAGCCACCTTCTTACGGTTGGGTTCAGAAGAGCCACCCTTTACCTTTGCAGCCTCCATGAGCTGAACTGCTGCTGGCGGGGTCTTGATGATGAAGCTAAATGACTTGTCGGTGTAGTAAGTGATAACAACAGGAAGAATCTTACCTGCTTTATCCTGGGTTCTGGCGTTGAACTCTTTGCAGAATCCCATAATGTTAATACCCTTAGAACCAAGAGCTGGTCCTACTGGGGGAGAAGGATTCGCAGCGCCACCTTTAATCTGTAATTTGATTAATCCAGCAACTTCTTTAGCCATTTCTTTTGTTAATTAAAAATTGATTTTAATATAAAAAGAACATGCGCGCCCGTAACAGCGTACTTATTCTTTTTCAACTTGCATAAAACCAAGTTCCAACGGAGTGTTTCGTCCGAAGATCTTGACCATCACCTTAAGTTTGTGCTTCTCAGCATCCACCTCTTCGATGTTACCGCTGAAGCCGCTGAAAGGACCATCTGTAACCTTAACTGCATCACCTACCAAGTAAGGAACAACAATCTCTTCCTGAATCTCAGTATCTTCTGCAATGCCAAGCATACGATGCACTTCAGCCTCACGTACAGGTGAAGGATTATCCAGTCCGCCAAGAAATCCCAAAACATTCGGCATGAAACGCAGAGTATGTGCAACATCTCCTTTCAACTCCGCCTCAACAAGAACGTAGCCAGGAAGAGCTATTTTCTCCTTGACAACACGCTTCTGTCCACGCAGGGCAGCATGCTTCTCCATAGGTATAACCACCTGAGAAACATACTTAGAAAGCAACTCGTTGTGTTTCAATTCAGCCTCGATGTATTCTTTCACCTTAGCCTCCTTGCCACTTACAGCGCGAAGCACATACCATTTCTTACCTGTCTGAGCCATTTTCCTTTAACGATTTAACCTGGATAAACCATACTCATAACCCATTTGAACAACGAGTCCATGGCGAACACCACCAATGCAATGACAAGGGAAGCAGATAATACAACCATTGCAGTGTGAGTAAGTTCGGCACGAGTTGGCCAAGTAGTCTTATGCGCAAGTTCGTCGTAACAAGTCTTGCAATAATTTACAATCTTCTTAAACATATTGTATTTCTTTTCTTAGCACGGGAAGGAGGACTCGAACCCACGACCCTCGGTTTTGGAGACCGATGCTCTACCAACTGAGCTATTCCCGTAAGAAACTCCCGCCCGGTGGACGGGAGTTAAGACTTATTAATTTCGGTACACCTAAGAGTTCCTAGGTTTTCCTATTATATTAGTCCTCAAATACCTCTGTGATCTGACCAGAACCAACTGTACGACCACCCTCACGGATAGCGAAGCGGAGACCCTGGTTCAAAGCAACAGCGTAGATAAGCTCTACGGTGATCTCAACGTTATCACCTGGCATTACCATCTCAACGCCTGCAGGCAGAGTGATCTCACCTGTACAGTCCATTGTACGGAGGTAGAACTGTGGACGATACTTGTTTCCGAATGGAGTATGACGGCCACCCTCTTCCTTCTTCAGCACATAGATAGAAGCCTTGAAACGCTTGAATGGCTTAATCTGTCCAGGATGGCAGAGTACCATACCACGCTTGATTTCGTTCTTGTCGATACCACGAAGAAGCAGACCAACGTTGTCACCAGCCTGACCCTCATCAAGAATCTTACGGAACATCTCAACGCCAGTAACAACAGACTTCTTGTCTTCACCCAGACCGAGGAGCTCAACTTCATCACCTACGTGGATAACACCAGTCTCGATACGACCAGTAGCAACAGTACCACGACCAGTAATTGAGAATACGTCCTCAACAGGCATCAAGAAAGGCTTGTCGGTAGCACGAGGAGGCTCCTGAATCCAAGTATCACAGGTATCCATCAGCTCCATTACCTTCTGCTCCCACTTCTCAACACCGTTCAGTGCACCAAGGGCAGAACCACGGATGATAGGAGTATCGTCCTCGAACTCATACTGAGCGAGAATCTCCTGAACCTCCATCTCAACGAGCTCCAGCATCTCCTCATCC